>JAJYLB010000050.1 GCA_021788095.1 Acidobacteriota bacterium
AGTTTGTATTTTTCATAGATTCGCGCAAGTCGTTTGCGGACAACGCACGAAATTTGCGCCAGGGCTGTGGAATTCGCACCCTTTCGCGTTGCCACACAGATTCTGAAGCCTGTGCTACTTGGTTCGGATGCTGCGACGGCCGGCTCCGCCATCAGCCGGAGAGGACGCCGCCGCCGGGTGGGGGATCGAAGGAGAATCGGGTGCGCTGCTTCTCCTGATGCTCCTCGAGGGCAAGCTCGATGAGGCGATCGATCAGCTCGCCGTAGGGAACGCCGGAAGCCTGCCACAGGCGGGGATACATGCTGATGGACGTGAAGCCGGGAATGGTGTTGATTTCGCTCAGATAGAGGCGGCCGGTGCGGCGTTCGAGGAAGAAATCCACGCGAGCCATGCCGCGACCCTCGACGGCCTGAAAAGCGCGCACGGCGAATTCCTGCACCCTGGTGGTCTGGCGCGGATGGAGGGGAGCGGGAACGACGAGTTGGGTGCCTTCCTCGGTGTATTTGGCAACGTAATCGTAGAATTCCCGGTGGGGAACGATCTCTCCGGGGACGGAGGCGCGAGGCTGCCGGTTGCCGAGGACCGCCACCTCGATTTCGCGGCCGTCGATCGCGCGCTCGATCAGGATCTTCTGTGCGAACTCGGCGGCGAGATCCAGCCCGGTGGAGAGCTGGGCCGCGTCATGCGCTTTCGTCATGCCTACCGACGAGCCGAGCGTGGCCGGCTTGACGAACACCGGAAACCCGAAGTGCGATTGCACCTGTTCGAGCACCTCTTCCCTCTTGGCTTCCCAGCGGGATCGCGGCACCGATAGATACTTCACCACCGGCAAGCTCGCGAATTCGAACAGGCGCTTTTGCACCTCCTTGTCCATGCCCACGGCGGAGGCGAGAACGCCGCAGCCGACGTAGGGCAGGCCGGCGAGATCGAGCAGGCCCTGCATCGTGCCATCCTCGCCGTAGGTGCCGTGCAGCACGGGGAAAACGACGTCGATGCCCACCGCGCGGCCGCCGGCTTTCGCTTCGAAAGGGAGCAAGCCTCGCCCGCCAGGCTCCGGCGGGAGGAGCACGTGGCGGCCCTTGCGAAGCGTATCAGCCAGCAGTTTCTGGGCCGAATCGCCGACGAGCCAGCGGCCGTCCTTGCCGATGCCTATCGGCACGACCTCGTACCTCGCCGGATCGAGCGCGCGAATGACGGAATTCGCCGAGGCGATGGAAACTTCATGCTCGGCCGAGCGGCCTCCGAAGAGCACGGCAACGCGCAGGCGTTTGGTCATTAGAGGATCCTCTTTCCGAGGGCCGAAAGGGCCAGCTCGACCCCGAAATTGCCCGTTTTGTTGTGCAGATCGATTACGGGATTGATCTCGACGATTTCGAGCGAAACCATGGCGCGGGAGTCGGCGATCATCTCCATGGCCAAGTGCGCCTCGCGATAGGTGGCGCCGCCGCGCACGGGCGTGCCGACGCCGGGCGCCTCGCCGGGATCGACGAAATCCATGTCGAGGCTCACGGCCACGCCCGCGGTATCGTCGCTCGAGAAGCGCAGCGCCTCGCTCATCACCTCGCGCATGCCCCGCTCGTCGATATCGCGCATGGTGAAGACGTGCACGCCCGACTGCTTCATCAACCGCTGCTCCTTCCCGTCGAGATCGCGGATCCCCACCAGCGAAATCTGGCGCGGCTCGACGATCGGCCGCACGCCCACCAGGTCGGTGAGTTCCGGCGCTCCATATCCGGCGATGGCGGCCAGCGGCATGCCATGCACGTTGCCGGAAGGGCTGGACTCGGGAGTATTCATGTCGCCATGGGCATCGAGCCAAAGCAAGCCGATGCGCCGGCCTTGCTTCTCGAAGCTGCGAGCGACGCCGCCAATCGACCCTACGGCGAGCGAATGGTCTCCGCCGAGGACTAGGGGAAAACAGCCGTCGGCGAGGGCCTGCTCGACGATCGCGGCGAGCCCGCGACAGGTTTCGGCGATTTCCTTCAGATACTTGGTGTGTTTGTCGCCGTAGTGCTGTTCTTCCGCCTGCCGGACCGGCACGTTGCCCGCATCTTCGATCTGGGGATGGATCTGCTTGAGGCGGGATTGGAGGCCGGCGACACGGAGAGCCGAGGGCCCCATATCCACTCCGCGTCGGCTCGCTCCCAAGTCCATGGGAACGCCGATAATGCGAACTTTGTGCGCCATTGGCTTTCGCTTCGCTCGCTTTGCTCGCTTCCCCCGTCAGTGTAGGGCTTCGGTCACGGCCAGAGGCGATAGATGGTCCGGGGGAAAGGAATCGTTTCGCGAATGTGCTCGGCGCCGGTGATCCAGGCGATGGTGCGCTCGATTCCCAGGCCGAAGCCGGCGTGCGGCACGCTGCCATAGCGGCGCAGATCGAGATACCAGCGAAAGGGCTCTTCCGGCAAATCGTGCTGGCGGAGCCGTTCGCGCAGCAGGTCGTAACTCGAGATGCGCTCGCCGCCGCCCACGATCTCTCCGTAGCCTTCCGGCGCCAGAATGTCGAACCCCAGCGCCAATTCCGGCCGCTGCGGATCGGGCTGCATGTAGAAAGCCTTGATGGCGGTGGGGAAGCGGTGCACGATCACCGGGCGGTCGTGTTGGCTCGAGAGGATCGTTTCTTCGTCGCCGCCGAAATCCTCGCCCCAGGCGGTGGCGTTGCCCTGGCGATGGAGCAGCTCGATGGCATCGTCGTAGCTGAGCCGGGGAAAGGGCGGGCGCACGGTTTCGAGCCGGGCGACGTCGCGGCCGAGGACGGCGAGCTGCTGGGGGCAGCGCGCGATCGCGCTTTGCACCATGTAGGTGATCAGGCCTTCGGCAAGGGCGATCATGTCTTCCATGCCGGCGTAAGCCGCTTCCGGCTCGAGCATCCAGAACTCGGTGAGGTGGCGCCGGGTCTTGGACCGCTCGGCGCGGAACGCGGGACCGAAGCAGTAGACCTTGCCGAGCGCCGCCGCGGTGGCTTCGACGTAGAGCTGGCCGGATTGCGTCAGGTAGGCTTTGCGGTCGTCCAGGTAGTCGACCTCGAAAAGATTGGTGGTGCCTTCGCAAGCCGAGGGGGTAAAGACCGGCGCATCGGTGAGGACGTAGCCTTGCTGGTGCATGAACTCGCGGGCAGCGAAGATCGCTTCGTCGCGCACGCGAAGGATCGCCGCCTGCCGCGGCGTGCGGATCCAGAGATGGCGGTTCTCGAGCAGGAAATCGACACCGTGCTCCTTGAGCTGGATGGGGTAGGGGTCCCCTTCGGGAATCTTCTGCACGGCGGCGACTCCGGTAACCTGCAATTCGTAGCCGCCGGGCGCGCGCGCATCGGCGCGAACCACGCCCGTCACCTCGACGCTCGATTCCTGCGTGAGACCCGTCAAGGCCTGGAACGCCTCGGGATTCTCCTTTTGCGAGACGACGCCCTGCAAGACTCCGGTCCCATCGCGGAACTGCGGGAAGAGCAGCTTGCCGGATTCCCGAAGGTTGTAGAGCCAGCCGCGCAGGCGGATTTCCTGTCCCTCGTGATTGGCCACTTCCGCGATCGTGACGACAGCCATGAATCTCCTTGCTTGCGTTCCTTCCCTACCCTCGGCGCGCCAACTGGCGGCCACAGCAGCCGGTTCGGAACCGCATTCGCTATTATCGACTTTTCTGGCTGCGCGAACGATGCCGCGAGCCGTGAGGGTGCACGGCTGGCAATGGCCTTTCAGGCCGAGGCCGCCAGCCTCTCCAGGCGTTCCCGCGCCGCTCCGGCGCGGTCGAGCACCCCGCTCCAGGCGCCGGGCGCCGGCTCCTTCAATTCCAATACGAACGGCAACTCGACGGGCGCGGTGCGCAGCTTGCGCACCGTCGCCTCCCAGGGAATCGCGCCATCGAAGGGAACCAGATGATCGTCGTGTTCGCCGCGATTATCGTGGATGTGGGTGGTGACGGCGTAGGGCGCCATCCAATCGAAGCCGGCTTCGACGCCCTCGCCCAGGTGCGCGTGGCCCACGTCGAAGCACAGGCGCAGGTCGTGCAGCCGGGTCTGGCGCAGGAAATCGACGAGAGCCTCGGGAGCGGCAAGCTCGCCCGGCGTGTTTTCCAGGGCGATGGTAATGCCGCGCGGCTTGGCAAAGAGCACCAAATACTCGAGGGAATTGAAGGCAGCCTCCTGGTGGCGGGGATCGAGCGGTTCGTGGCCGATACCGAGATGGACCACGAGGTACCGGTAGGGAATCGTCTCGGCCAGTTCCATCGCCCACTTCATTTCGTCGACAGCTTCGATGCGGCGGAGCTTGTCGATTTCGGCGATGGAGATGGGGGCGCTGCCTTCGCGCCCGCGCCCACCACTGCGCTCCTGCGGTCCGTGAACGGAATGGAGCCTCAGGCCCGCGCTATCGAGCCAGCCGGCGAACTCGCGAAGCTGCTCGGGAGAGCGGCAGTTGAAGTGCCCGGTCGCCGCGAACAGCTCGATCGCGCCAAATCCCTTCCCCGCCGTCGCCACGAGCATCTCGCGGCCGAGCGGCTGACTGGAGAAGAGGTAGGTGGAGAGGACGCTTTGCATGCCGGTTATTCCGCCTTCAGTAGCCCTCGGCTACGCCTCCACGGCGCGGATCGCCCACGCCTAGCCGGTCGCCGGTGGCCGGGTCGATGGCGACGGCGTTCACCTGGCCGATCCACCGGCGCGCATCGATGGTATAGCCGCGGAGCAGGAGCTGGTGCACGGTCGAATCGGGCATGGTGGGCTCGACGTAGAGGACGTCGGGCATCCACTGCAAATGGAAGCGAGGCGCGTCAATCGCCTCCAGGGCGCTCATCCCCATCCGCATCCAGTCGAGTACGGTGAGCAGGGTGGCGCTGATGATGCGCGGGCCGCCGGGAGAGCCCGTCACGAAGCTGAGCGCGCCGTCGCGCACCACGAGGGTGGGCGTCATCGAGCTTAACGGCCGTTTGTCGGGAGCGACTTCGTTGGCCGCCGATTGCAGCAGATGGAACAAGACGTTGGGATGGCCGGGATCGGTAGTGAAGTCGTCCATTTCGTCGTTGAGCAGAAACCCCGCAGCGGTGGTAACGCCGGAGCCGAAGAAATCATTGATGGTGTAGGTGTTGGAGACGGCATTTCCGGCGGCATCGACAATCGAGAAATGGGTGGTATAGCCGCGCGTCGCGCTCCAAACGGACCATGCCGCCGCCGCGGCCCGATCGTAAGGCTTGGGATCGCCGGGGTTGATGGCGCTCGACGGTGTCGCCCGGGAAGGACCGATGCCGGCGCGCCATTTCGCGGCGTAGGCCATGCTGGTGAGTCCGCGCACCGGCACGTGGCTGAAATCGGGATCCGCCAGCCACGCGGCGCGGTCGGCGAAAGCGCGCCGCATCGCTTCGGCGACGTAGTGAACGTTTTCGGCCTTGTCCCAGGCCTCCTCCGGCCGCGCCAGCACGGGGACGAGCGGCAGCGTATCGAGGATGTTGAGCGTTTCGATTATGGCGACGCCACCCGAACTTGGCGGAGGCGAGGTAATCACCTGCCAAGTGTGGCCGCCGTAGTGGTAGGTAGCTTCGAGCGGGCGCCGCATCTTCGCCTGGTAATCGCGAAGGTCGGCGAGCGAAATGAGACCGCCGTGACGCGCCATGGCCGCCGCCAGGAGATGCGCAGTGCGGCCGCGGTAAAAATCCTCGGGACCCTTCCGGGAGATGCGCTGGAGCGTGGCGGCGAGTTCCGGCTGCCGAAACACCTCGCCGGGCTTGTAGAGCTTGCCGTCGCGCAAGAAGATGCGGCGGCTCGTCGGGAACTGGGCCAAGCGCTTGCGACCGGCGGCGATGTCCTTAGCCAGCCGGTCGCTCACCGGGAAGCCATCCTTCGCCAAGCGAATCGCCGGCGCCATCACCCGCGCGAGCGTCATGGTGCCGTAGCGGTGGAGTGCGAGCGCCATGCCGGCTACCGTTCCGGGCACGCCTACGGCCCGGTAACCCACGGTCGACGCGCCGGGAATGAGTTTGCCGTCAGGGGAGAGATACATCTTGGCGGTGGCTTTCTTCGGGGCGACTTCGCGGTAGTCGATGAAGGCGGTCTTCCCGTTGCTTTGCCGGATCAGCAGGAAGCCGCCACCGCCGAGGTTCCCCGCTTCCGGGTATACCACCGCCAAAGCGAAGGCGACGGCGACCGCCGCATCCACCGCGTTTCCGCCGCTCTTCAGAATCTGTTCGCCCACTCGGGAAGCGAGAGGATCGTCCGTCACCACCATCGCGTGGCGCCCGCGGACGGCATGCTCGGGCCAGGACACCATCGCGCGGCGCGCCGGCTTCGCCAATTGGCCAAGTTCGATGGATTGTGGGCGAGCCCGTCCCGAATTCCGTCCCGAATCCCGTCCCGAAGCTTCGGGACGGCGGGCAGCCACGCCGCCGGCGACGCATACCGCCAGCAGGCCCAGCCACGCCCGGCGCGAAAGAACGCGCCAAAAATACTGTGACCGCATAAGAAAAACTGACTCTATGCAATCGCTGCGCCCGAGTCAAGACGCGCGAGAGGGATCCGGCTCGGGTTCCAGATTCATTTTGCGCAGGACTGCGGTGAAACGGGGATCGGATCGGAGGGGATCGAGAAAGGCGTAACTCCTGATCGGCATCATGTACTGGTCGCAGCCGTCGACAGCTTGGTCCAGCCACTCGAAGGCTTCATCGAATTCCGAGAGTCCGATATGGATCCAAGCAAAGCTCGTCGGCGGCACGTAGCTTTCCCCGGTCCTGGCGTGAACCCGGTCGAGGAGGGCGTGGGCGTCGGTGCGCCGCCCGGCGACCCCAAGTGCAAGGCCGAGCCAGCCCAACGTCGCGGCCGACTCGCCGGAAAGCCCGCCGCCAGGTCGACTTCGTAAGGACCGAACCTGGGGTTGTTGGCCACCTCAGCCATCCCCGCAAATCGCACCAAGCCACCGCGATCGAGTGCCCTAACTATAACAGGATCATAGGGAAAGACGGCAAGGAAAATTTAACAGGAAATCCATACCGCGTTTGTTTACAACGATTCGCCTCGCGGTGAAAATCTGCGCAAGGTTCGTCACATTCCCTCGCGCCTCCGAGGAAGGCTAGGGGACAGGAGAACGTGAGCAGGAGGAGGTCGAAATGATGAGACACAATTCAGGCCCCGATAACGATCAATGGCCGGCGAAAGCAGCCTGGCCGCTTCAGGCCTTGACGCTGCTGTTCGCCCTGGTCGCCATCGGATGCAACGGCAATAGCAGCCGCCAGGGTGGAGGTCCCAACCCCGCTACACCCGCGCTCGCAGTTACGACAGTGGCCTTGAGCCCCGCCGAGGTCGGACTAGCCTATTCTTTTACCCTTCAGGCTTCCGGCGGTAAGGGCTCCTACACCTGGAGCGTCTCGTCCGGGTCGCTTCCCGCCTGGGCCTCGTTAGACGCCGCAACCGGCGCGATCACAGGAATGCCCGATGCGGACGCCATTACGAATTTTTCGATAAAGGTGACCGATGAGGACGAACATGTCTCGGCCAGCCCGACGCTTTCGCTCGTGGTCAATCCCGCGCTCGCGATCTCTACGACCTCGCTGCCAGACGGAGCCATTGGAGTTCCGTATGGTACGAGACTCGCCGCCACCGGTGGAATTGCGCCTTACTCATGGGCCCTCTCTGGGGGATCGTGGCCCGGCTGGGCCAACTTGGATTCCACGACCGGGATCATTCACGGAATTCCGGACTCTGCCGATACGTCTACCTTCACCGTCGAGGTTACCGACAACCTCACGGCCCACGGCGCCAGCGACACTCAAGAGCTTTCGCTCTCGATTGCAGCCGCCCCCGGCCAAGTTAGCAATCCGTCGTTGAGCGGTTCCTACGCGTTCCTGCTGCAGGGATTCGACGACGCCACCGGAAGCCAGTTTGCCATCGCGGGCAGCTTCACCGCCGATGGCCGGGGCAACGTCACCAGCGGGCTGGTAGATAGCAACGGTCCGGGTGGTTATCTGCCTGCAGTTCCGTTCACCGGCACCTACAGCCTCGGCTCGGACAATCGCGGATTGGCCACCTTCACCAGTCCTGAAGGTGGGTCGATCAAGCTTGCCTTGGCTGTTGGCTCGCTGAACTCGGACAACATCGCCACGAAAGCCAGTCTCATCAAGTTCGACGACACGGGCGGCGACGGCCAGCGCGGTTCCGGTTTCGCTTACCGGCAGGAACCGGGCGCCTTTAACCTCTCGAGCGCGGCGGGACCGCACGCCTTTGAGTTCGTCGGTCAGGGCAAGGGGCCCGGCTCACGCATCGCCCTGGCGGGCGCCTTCACCGCCGACGAGAGCGGCAACGTAACGAGCGGCCAGGTCGACGCCAATGTCGGCGGCATCATGGCCGGCGGAAACTTCACCGCCACGATCTCCGCCGATAGTCATACGGCGTCGTTCGGGCGCTTGACAGCCTCGTCGACCGGCGCCTCCATGCCCAGCTTCGTGGCTTATGTCGTAGCGAGAGACAGGCTCCTGGCGCTCAGTGTCGATCCGGAAGCCACCTGGGGCCTCGTGGCGGGCGATGTGCTCGCCCAGGCTTCGACTTCTTTCTCCCTCGCCTCGCTCCAAGGCACTGCCGTCGCGTACTCTGCCGGGCTGAGCCCCATGTTCTACTTGCAGGACTCTTCGGCCAGCGTCGGTCTGTGGACCTTCAACGGAGCAGGCAGCGCTTCCTCCAGGTTGGACTGGACGGAGGGCTGGATGGCCGCCTGGCAGGGCTGGTTTGAAACGCTTGGCCCGATGGCTGCAAGCTGGCGCTACTCGGTCTCGCCGAATGGCCGCGTAAGCCTTACCGACGCGGATGGGCAACTGGCGGCAATTGACTATCTTGTGGACGCCAACAAGGGATTCTCGATGAGCGCCGATGGCGAAAGCACCGCCGGGTTCTTCGAACCGCAAATGGGAGGGCCATTCTCGAACGCGGTCCTCTTTGGGAACTACTTCCTCGGCACGGTGGCGCCGGCGGTCACCTGCTCCGCCGTTGCCTCCGGAACGGGAGCATCTGTCGGAGACGGCACATTGAGCCTGACCCTGGACAGAAGCGACGCCAGTTCACTCGTTCTCGGCGGCCAGAGCGCGTCGCTGAATTTTGCGATCAACGCCACCGGAAGAGGACTGGAAATCTCGTCCTCGCCTGGAGTTCTCTACTTCGTGTCACCGACCAGAATCCTCCTTGTAACGGATCCCTCCGAGGAGGACTGCCCCAGGATCTCGATCCTAGAGCAGTAGCACCGCCGGCCGAGTTGGGGAAGGCCTCCGCTGAGGTTCGGCAGCGGAGGCCAGTCCCCTCTGGCTGCCGGTCGTGGCCCCGCCATGGGCCTTGCGCAGGGCGAAGCGCAGCCCACGGAAGACGCTTCGTGGACGTTTGCGCGAGAAACGCTGCCGGTGTACACTCCAGCGCCGGATTGGTTATGTGAGGGAGCGAATGGGAAATCCTCCAGAGGAGAATTTCCCTTGCACCGGGGCGAGCGGCCGCTTCATCGTATGATTGGGGAACGGCGGAGTACGCAGGCCATCACTTCCTTTGCTATCCTTTCGTTTTCCCGTCCTTCCCAGGGAGAGTTATGACCGAGCCAAGCAAGGAAGCAGCGCCCAAACCGGCTTCGCCGCCGCAGGCAACTGGCGCGCCGGAGCCCGGCAAGGGGAAGACCCCGGAAGCCGTGAATCTCGGCCGGCGCCGGCTGGTCCTCGCCTGCGTCTGGGGATACCTGGGCGTGAATTTCCTGATGTTCCTTCGGTATTTCTTTCCACGGACGCTCTTCGAACCCGAAACTCAGTTCAATATCGGCTATCCGTCGGATTTCGAGATCGGCGTCAACCAGCGGTTCTTGCAGAGTCACCGGATCTGGGTGCGCAAGGATCCCGGAACACTTTTCGTGATCCACGCGAAATGCACGCATCTTGGGTGCACGCCGGATTGGGAGCCGATGCAGAACATCTTCCACTGCCCCTGCCACGGCAGCGAATACGATATCGACGGAATCAATTTCGCCGGTCCCGCGCCGCGGCCGATGGACCGCTGCTGGATCGCCAAGCAGGCCGATGGCACGATCCTGTGCAATAAGGCGACTCTGTTCATCAACGAGCCCTTCGCCGGCGTCGACCAGTTCAACGACCCGCACGCCATCCTATCGATTTGAAGCGTAGCAATCGGAAGCGTGAGGCTTCCTCGCGCCGTGGAGAGCGGCTATCATAGTCGCGTTCCGAGACTGCGGAGCCTAGGATGTGGACACGCTGGGTGGGTGAAGGCGGGCGCTGGCTGCTGGTACGCATCGTCAAGCCCCTTGGCGCCGCCGGGGTAAATCCGAACGTCTTGACGGTGCTGGGCTTCGTGGTGACGCTGCTCGCCGCGCTGGCTTTCGGCGTGGGCCGGTTCGGCTGGGGGGCGGCGGGGATCTTCCTGTCCGGTTTCCTGGATATGCTCGACGGCCAAGTAGCGCGGCGGTCGAACCGCGTGACTCCCTTCGGCGCGTTCCTCGATTCGACGCTCGATCGCTATTCCGACATCATGCTCTATCTGGGCTTGGTGGCCCATTTCGCGATCGTGGACCGCTTGTATTACGTGATTCTGGCGGCCATCGCGATGTCCAGCTCGTTCATGGTGAGTTACGCGCGCGCGCGCGCTGAAGCCGTAATTCCCACCTGCAAGGTGGGCTTCATGGAACGCCCCGAGCGGCTGGTGCTGTTGATTCTAGGCGGCGCCTTCGACCGGATGGTGCCCGCGCTGTGGGCGATCGCCACGCTCGCCACCCTCACCGTGGTCCATCGCATGGTCTACACCTGGCGCGAGATCCGCGCCGGTCGCACCCTGTCCGGCGTCCCGCTGGGCCCCCAAAGGCAGTGATGAATTCCCCAGCCGCGGATGCTCGCGGATGGGCGCGGAGGAAATCAGGGGGGTTATCTGGCGCGATCCGCGCTTATCCGGACCGGCGGGAGGTCAGGCGCCGCGGCCTGCGGCGCTTAGCGACAGCTCGATTTTTTCCGAGATGGCGGCGCGGACGCGGGCGCGAAGCGTCTGAACGTCATTCTTGTCCAAGCCTCTTGTTTCGATGGGGTCGAGCAGGTAAACCACGATTTTGCCGGGATACAGCATCCAGCTCCCTTTCCGGTTGAATTCAAACGAGCCGGTGATGGCGACGGGGACGATGGGATAGCCGAATTGCACGGCCATCCGAAAAACGCCGTCCTTGAATGGCCGGAGGTGGCCATCGAGCGTGCGGCCGCCTTCGGGAAAGACTACGATGCTGATGCCGTCGTCGAGGGCGGCGCGAGTGCGTTGGTAGAGTTCGCGTATCTGCGTTGCCGTGGGGTTCTTGTAAACGGGAATATTCCCAAACCGGCGCATCATCCACCCATAGGCGGGAATCCGGAAATGGGATTCGAGTTCGAGGCCGCGCAGGAACTGAGGAATGGCCGAATAGACCACGAAGGCGTCGAAGATATTGATGTGATTGGAGACGAACAGGCACGTGCGGCTCGCGTCGAATCCCGGCGCCCACCGCACTTCGAATTCCACGCCTGCGGCCCGCAGCACGTTGCGAAACAGCCAGCGCTGCGGCCAGTCGTTCCGCCGGGGATCGACGAAGATTCCCAGGAAGACCAACACCGGGGTGATTGTGAAGAAGAGCAAGCCGCAGGCCAGCCAGCGGGCCACGGCGCGCAAGGCAAGCCAGGCGGACTTCACACGGCCACCACGAGAGCGCCCGCGAGCACGTCCATGCGGAGACATTCCAAGCGTAGGCTCTCGCCGTCTACCATCGCGTTCACCGGACCCTGGCGCTCGAACTCGATCCGGGCCGCCGGCCGCCGAGACGCCAGCCGGTGCCGGATGTGCGTCCCCGTATAGAGGCCCGGAAGATTCCCAAGGAGTCCCGCGCGCCCAATCGGTCCCCAGCGCACCAGTTCGATGCGGCCATCGCCGGGATCGGCCTGGGGAGCGATCATCATTGTACCGCCGGTGAATTTGCTGTTGTTGAAGCTGAGGAAGAGGCAGTTGCGGCGATCGAAATCGGGGTCGTCGTCGACGCGGAGGGGAAACGACTGGGGTCGCAGGCGCGCGAGGGTGACGACCAGGCTCGCCAGGTAGCCCAACTGGCCGCCGTGGCGAAAGTGGCGGTTGCGGAAGGCGGCGACGTCGGCGGCGAAGCCCAGGCTAAGCAAATTGATGAAGTGGAGCACTCCGCCGGAATGCTCGAGGCGGAGGACGTCCGAGCGGCGCGTGCGCCCCAAGCGCAAGACTTCCAAGGTGTGTTCGGTGGGAGTGCGGGTGAAATCACGGAGAAAGGAGTTGCCGGTGCCGAGAGGAAGAAAGGCCAGGGTAGGCGGCTCGGCCGTCTCCGCGGCCGGGAAAAGCCCGTTGACGACTTCGAAAGCCGTGCCGTCACCGCCCACCGAGAGGAAGCGGGAGCGGCCGGCTTGACGGGCAATGCGCGCGAGCTCGGAGGCGTGCCCGGGGCCGAGGCTCTCGACCACATCGAAGGCGACGCCCGCCGCGCGCAAGCGATCGAGCGCTCGCGGGGCGAGCTTGCGGCAGCGGCCGTTCCCCGCCGCCGGATTCACGATGGCGAGAAAATCCTGCTCGCTCACAGCCCCATCACCGCGCCGCGGTCCACGCGCACGGCGATCTGCCGCGCCAGTTCCGGCCGCTTGATCTTGAGCGATGCGGTTCGCGGGAACTCGCTTTCCCAAACGAGCAAGCCGGAAACGCGCTGGTAAGCCGCCAGGCGACGATTGCGGTCGGCCACGAGCTGCCGCAGGCCGTCGGGGCCGGCCGGTTCGCCCGCCCCGCGGAGCACCAGCACGAGTTCCTCGCCGGCCTCCAGCCCGCCTGCCCGACTTGGGGGCGCCGGCCAGAGGTAGCCGGCGGCGAAGATGCAGAATTCCTTCGCCGGCAGATCCTCGAACGCGCGCTCGACGTCTTCCGGATAGACGTTTTTCCCGCCTGCCGTCACGATCATGTTCTTTTTCCGGCCCACCAAATGCAGATGGCCTTGGCCGTCGACCCAGCCGAGGTCGCCGGTGCGCAGCCAGCCATCCACGATCGTTTCCTCCGTCAGTTCGGGATCGTCGAGATAGCCGGCCATCACCGTTTTCCCGCGCACGAGGACTTCGCCAACGCCGTCTTCTCCCGCTTCCGCGATCCGCAGCTCGATGCCTGGCAGGGGCTTGCCCACGGTATCGGGGCGAAACGGGCGCAGATCGTTCACCGTGATGGCCGTCGAAGCCTCGGTCAGGCCGTAGCCGTTGGCGACGGGAATGCCGAGATCGTAAAGGAACTGGAGGGTAGCCGGCTGAGTAAATGCGCCGCCGACTATCAGGGCGAGCAGCCGATTGCCAAACGCCCGATGCACTTGGGGGAGGAGCAGCCGGCTCAGCCACGGGCGAGGCCGGCTGCGCGTGGCCGCGCGATTGAGCGCGACGAGCCAGCCAAGCACGCGGCGGCGCGCGGGAGCGAGTTCGTCGAACCGCGCGACGAGCCCCCGCTTGACGTTTTCGAGGAGCAACGGCACGACGCTGGCGTAGGTGATCTGGAAGCGCGGGAACGCCTCGCGAATGTATTCCGGCCGCAGCGTCCGCAGATGCACCACCGTCGCGCCGCAGACAAACGGGCCGATGAAGCCGACCATGAAATCGATCGCGTGATTGGTAGGCAGAATGCTCAGGTAGCGCACGCCGGGCCAGAAGGGATACCAAGCGGTGAGCGAGCGGCACTGCTCGAGGTAATTCTCGTGCGTAAGGATGCAACCCTTCGGTCGCCCGCCGGTTCCCGACGAGTAGACGATCCCCGCACAGTCCTGCCGCCCGCGGGGAACAAATCCCGGCTCATCCCCGCTCCGGCATTCCTCCCACCGCCGCGCGGGCGCGATTTCAGCGCCTGCGGGCGCTTCCGTGACGAATACCGCGTGCAATCGCAATTCGGCGAAAACCGGCTCGGCCTTGAGCAGCCGCCAGAGAGGATACTCGATGAACAGGATCTCGGCCCGGGAGTGGGCGAGCAAGGCAGCTTGCTCCGCCGCGCCGAGTTTGTAGTCGAGCGGCACGATCGCGCCGCCGCGATAGAGCACGGCGTAGGCGGCAATCAGCCATTTCGACTGGTTGGATATGAGGATGGCGGCGCGGCTCCCCGCGCCGAAGGCAAGGGCTTCGAGGTCGCAGGCGATGGGCATGGCCTGCGCGCGGAACTGGCGATAGGTGAGCCGGTGATTTTCGCGGTCGCGATCGGCTTCGATGAGGCAGAGTTGGTCGGCGAAGCGGTCGAGGGCGTCGCGCAGCGCGGCGCCGAGTGAATCGTATTGGCTCAGATCGAGCATGGCGGGAGGAGCGGGAACCGCCGGTGCCGGCTATCCGATGCGAGCTTGAATGCGCTCGGCGAGCGCGCGGAAGTCGGTGACTCCCTGCAGCTCGTAATCGGGAAGTTCGATGCCGAAATGGCGTTCCAGGCCGGTGAGCAGGTCGAGCGCCTGGAGGCTGTCGATCCCGAGTTTCTTGAAGAAATCGTCGCCAGGGGAAAGCCCGGCGCGAGGCACGCGAAATTTCGCCGCCGCCAAATCGAGAATTTCCGCCGCGATCTCATCCAAACTTCGGGCCGCCATGGTCGGCGTCCATTGTAGCCGAACTTCACGGCAGGTACGGCAGCGCTTCGCTGCTCTCGACGAATTTCCTCAGGCCGGCTTCCACCGCCGGGCGCGCAAACAGCTCGCAGAACAGCTCGATTTCCTGGCGCAACTCGGCGTAGGGAACGGGCTTGGCGAAGCGCTTGGCGGCGCGCACGGTTTCCCGATCGAATTTCGCTGCTTGCCGCGCCGTAAGCCGGGCGACTTCGGCCGCCTTCCCCTCCGCCACCACCTGGTTCACCAGGCCCGCTTCGAGCGCTTTCGCCGCGTTGAGGCTGCGGCCGGTAAAAAGCATGTCGCGCACCAAGCCGTTGCCCACATCGCGTTTGAGCCGCGGAATCCCGCCGAAGCCCGGTACCAAGCCCAAACGCAGCTCGGGGAAGCAGAAACGGGCGCTGCGAGCGGCGATTCTTAGATCGCAGACGAGCGCCAGCTCCAGCCCACCACCGAAGCAGATGCCCTCTACGGCGGCGATGGTGACCGCGGGAGCGGCGTCGAGCGCGTTGAAGGCGCGATGGATTCGCTCGAGGAAATCGCGCAAGCCTGCCGCGCGCGCCGCGCCCTCCAGTTCCTGCATGCCGCGATAGAGTTCGCGCAGATCGGCCCCGGCGGAGAACCCGCAGTCGAGCGCGCTCGAAACGACCACCGCAGCCACTTCGTCCCCGAGGCCGGCGAGCGCCTCGACCAGCCGCTCGAGTTCGGCAAGCGTTGCGCGGCCGATTTCGTTGCAAGGCCGGCGATGCAGGGAAACGTCGAGCACCCCTTCGGCAAGGTTCCAGGAGAGCGTTTCGCCTTGAAAGGATCTCATAACTCGGGAGAATCCTACCCGACCCGGCGTCCGCCGCCAAGCAAAACGGACCGGCGCCCCGAAGCTACGGGACGTTTCCCTGCAAGCGGCCATCCGCTCCCGCCGCACCCGAACGGCGCGTCAGGGGACAGCCGCTTTCCGTCGGAAGCTATTGAAGCCGGGACAGCGCTGCGCGATGCGATCGAGGTCCGCGCTGCTGGCTATCTCTCTCATCACGGAGACCGTGTCCTGAAGGCCAACCCGGGAGAGCACCTGCCCGTATACCCTGTCCGCCTCCTTGAGTTCTTCAAGGTCGGTATCGATCCGGCCCACGCCGTCGCACCCTCCCCGGCGCGTGGAGACGCGGTTTATCGCCTCCTCGTCGGCGAGGAGCCACGACTCGATCTTGCACTTGGTCGCGTGGAACGAAACCTCGAACGGCGGCCTCAGACCCGAGCGATCGAAGATCTCCCGCAATCCGCCTTCAATATGCCCCGCGTCCGCGCAGTCGGAGTCCAGGATAACGAATACTTTTCTGATCCCGAAGGCTGCAGGGTTGCCGGCGAATTCCCTCAGGAACACCACAAATTTGTCTCCGAGCTTCCGTCGGCCCCCGCACTCGCGCGGATGGACCCTTTCGATGCCCCGGTCAATCCTTTTGACCAAAACGGGATACACGGCTACGTCGTCGGGCCCCTCAACGACAATCCCGACGTTCATTCCGGCTCGCTGAGAATCCCAGAGTAGACGATATCGGCGAGGCCCAGATCGTTGTCGGTGACTAGTTCCCGCAGATGTTTCTTGTCCCTCGGCCGGAGAGGCACTGTGGCGCCCTCTTTCTTTTGCAACCAGATCACCTCGTCCAGCGAGAAAAGGTCCACCAGTTCCGGCGACTGAGTGGTAATGATGAGTTGCGAGAGAGGAAGCCCGGCCGCCGACGCTTCTTCGCGCACCTGCCGGAGCAATCTGACAATACCGCTCAGCACCTTCGGGTAGAGGTGGCTCTCCGGCTCCTCTATACAGTAAAGGCTTCCCGTCCACTCCGGCGGCGAGTAGATGAGGGAGAGCACAGCGAGAACGGCCAGTTCACCATCAGACATCTGCCAGAGGTTAATGCGGGTTCTCAGGCCCACTTCTTGCGAGGAAAGGAAGACGGTGCCCTGCGAGGTCGGGGTAGCGAAAAGCCCTGCAAACCCTGGCAGCAAGTCGCGAGCGGCCTGGGATATCCTGGCGAACCGGTCCGGGTGGTTCGTTTGCAGCCACATGAGCCAAGCGCTGACGTTACTTCCGAGGGGGTCAAGAACAGCCCCGGCGCCAGTCTGGTTTGCTGACCTCATAAGGGGTGGAACGAACTGATAAAACCTCCAGCTCTCGATGAACGGGACCAAGAACCGCCCGTCCCAATCTCCAGTTCGGCCAAGCCCCTGGAGAGCAGAGGCGTTATCGCCGGGGACCCCCCCCTTATCCGTGCCGTCATAATTCTTTAGGAAGCGCATGACCCCGCCGGCCGCGGGGCTCGGCGTCAATAGCTCCCGCTCTTCCCCTCCCCGAGTGAGCGTGAACGCCTCCCCCTGGACCTGGATTTGTCCCTGCGGCAGAACGGCGACCGACATGCTGTACTTCCAGGCCGTGGACGGCTCCTCGTCACGGTCACCTTCCAGTGAGATGCTGAAAGCGCGACTTGCGGGCCCGTTCCAAAGCACGTCGCCGGCGGGTCCGCGGGCATTCAGGGCACTCCAGAGGCCGGAGGGCTGCCCCGCGGTGGGGTGTAGGGAGTCAAAAAGGAATTTGAAGGCGTCGATGACGTTGCTTTTGCCCGCCATGTTCGGGCCAACGAGTAAATTGACCGGTCCGAGCTCGAGTTCGAAGCTGCGGAGGCTCTTAAAGTTCTGCACCTTGAGACGCTTGATCATCTTCGGGTTCCTTGGCGCTATGGTATCCAACCGGCCCACACAAAGCCATCCATTTGACCGGTCGAGACTGGCCCTTCGCTCCGGGTGACGGATTGAGCGTCAGGGAGGGCTCAGGCGGACGCGGCCCGGGGGTTATCTGCCGCGTAGAGCTGGTCGATGGTGTCGCGCAGGGCGGCGAGGATAGCGTCGCGGCGGAGCTTGCCATTGGCGGTGATGAGCCCGCTTTCGATGGTGAAAGGCTCCGGGCATAGATGGAAGGCGCGAATGCGCTCGTAGTGCGGCAGGCGCGAATTGATTTCGTCGAGCGCCGCTTGGACCGTTTCCGCCGTCACCGCGCCGGTAACGATCGCGGCGAGCGAAGGGCGGTCGTTGCCAACCAGCATGACTTGCTGCGCGCTGGGGATGGCGCGCAGGAGCATCTCTTCGATCGGCTCGGGCGGAACGTTGTGGCCGGAGCTGAGAATCAGCAGGTTCTTCAGCCGGCCGGCGATCCGCCAGTTCCCACGAGCGTCCGCTTCGCCTTGGTCTCCCGTATGAAACCATCCGTCGCGCAGCACGCGAGCCGTCTCTTCCGGCCGGTTCCAGTAGCCGGGGAAGATGTGCGGGCCGCGCACGAGAACCTCGCCATCTTCGCCTCGCTCCATCTCGACCCCGGGAATCGCCGGGCCCACGCGCCCGGCAACGACGCGCGCGGGATCGTCGAGCGTGCAGATGGCCGTGGTTTCCGTGAGGCCGTAGACCTGCAAAACGGGGATGCCGAGCATGGCGAAGAAGAGTTGGGTATCGACCGCGAGAGGCGCGGAGCCGCAAATCAGCGCGCGCAAACGAGGCCCGAGCCGCCGGCGAATGGCCGGGAAAATCGTTCTGCTGGCCAGGGCCAAGCGCGCTCCGTCGAACGCCTCTGGCCTTCCCGCCTGCCGGCGGAAATAGGCATCGCGGCCCGCGCGGAACAGTTTTGCGGCGATGCCACCCCGCTCGGCGATCTGCTTTTCCACGTTCGAGCGCATGCGCTCGAGCAGGATGGGCACGTTGAGGAAATAATCCGGTTCAGAGTCGGCAAGCTCCTCGGCAAGGCGCTGGAGATCGGTCGAAAACGTGAGCACCGCGCAACGGCCGAGCACGCTGTGCAGAAGAATCCACGAGCCGGCAAAGCAACACGGGAGATAGTGGAAGACGCTTTCACCCTCGCCCGTTTCCACGTCATCGCCGCCGGGCGGGCGTTTTACCGTGCGCATCAGCTGGTCGAGCCGGGCGCGCGTTCGCGGGAGCATGAAGTCCACATTCGCCGCCGTCAGCGGCACGCCCTTCGGCGCGCCCGAAGTGCCGGAGGTATAGATGAGAGTGACGGGATCGCCGGGCGCGAGCGGGAGCGGCGGCTCGCTTTCCTCCCCGCGCTTTGCCGCGAAGAGTTCGTCGAAGAGCGCGGTGGGCGCTCCGCCCCCGCCCGCCAGAGGCGTCGCGCCATCGGCCGCGAGGACCAGCTTCGGCGAGCTGTCGCGGACGATCGCACCGAGTTCGGCCGGCGCCTGCCGCACGTACAGCGGCACGGCAATGGCTCGCTCGGCAAGGACGGCGAGATCGGCCGCCGTCCACCGAATCCCGTTCGGCCCGATCAGGGCGACGCGGTCGCCCGGCCGCACGCCAGCCGCGCGCAGGAATTCGCGAGCCGACTGGATAAGCGCGAGCAGCTCGCCACCCGTGGCGCGAGTGAACTCTTCCGGGCGCGCCTCCTGCAAAACCGTCTGGTCCTTCCCTTCCCCCAGCCGGTTCCAGATGTCTTCGAGGAAACTCATGCGCCGTGGGCAGCCAGCAAGCGCTGGAGGTCGGGGCTGAGCGGCGGCAAATAATCTTCCCAGCACGCCCGGCCCTGTCGCACGGGGAATTCGGGGAAGCGCCGCTGGACCTCCTCTTCGAAATAGACGCCCATGCGCGCCATGGTTTGCAAGTTGCGCGCGACGGCGCGTCCGATCCCATCGCGGATGGCGTCGGCGTCAGTCCGCAGCAGTTCGAGCGCTTCGCCAAGCTTCCATTCGAGTTCGGTGTCGTCGACCTCCATCAGGAGGCGCTCGTGGCCCCGTTCGTGCAGCAGATTGCGGATGCGCTCGTCCATCGTGATTCCCGCCGAGGCGACCAGCCCGGGCATCGAGGTAACGATGGCGTGGTAGCGGGAGCTGACCAGCCAGGTTGCCTGCCGTAGGATGCTGACCAACTCGTACATCGTCTGCGCTTCGGAGGTGAACACCGGCGCGCCACCCAGCCGCTCCGCCAGCTTCCGGCAAGCGAACCGATCGAGCCGCTCCATGGCCACGCAGATGGGGAACGCCCCAGTCCGCTCGGCGAACCCGCGCGCGGCGCGCGCGATGGCGCCGATGTAGTTTTCGAACGCCGCATCCACTTGGGGCCCGGAACGAAAGAAATAGATCGTGCGGTACTGGCTGCCGGCGTAGCGCTTCGATACTTTCGCGGCCAGGTATTTGCCCACCGAGGCCTTCACCGGCCAGAGAAACGGATGAATCGGGCAGAGCGCGAGCACCGGCTTCCGCCCATCCCAGCCTGCGGCCTCGAGCGCCTGGCGGCCCCACTCCGGCGCTTGCGGCACGAACGTCCACGCGGTGTCCGTGCCCAGCTCGGTGGGGACGTTGAGCTGGTGGAGGCGCTCGCGCGACTCCTCGTTACGCGTGATCACCAGCGAGTGCTGGCAGAAGCGGCGGACCATCGCTTCGAGCATCCGATCCATCGCTCCGGCTTCGGCGCCGTAGCCCACCGAAAGGCCGTTCCGAGCCGCGGCGATGCCCAGCGAGCCGATCATCATCGTGGTGAGCGCGTTGGCGAATTTGCTCTTGAACATGGAGCCTTCGCAGGCCACCACGCCGTGGTGCCGGGGCACTTCGCGGAAGAGGAACGGAGGAAAGACGTCAGGCAGCTTCACCTGCCTCGCGTCGCCGAAATAGCCGCGCGTGAAATCGAAATTTTGGGTCATGACCGTCAGCTCGACGTTTTCCGGGCCGAGGACCTGCCGCACCTGCCGCAGCATCTCCTCGACGCGAACGTCGGAGCCGGTATTCCGCGTGCCGTTGTACCCGGCGAAGAGCAACCGCAGCTTTTGGCCCGGTTTCCAAGGCTCGCCCGCGCCGAACATCCAGTTGAGTTTCGACGCTTCCACCAGTCCGCTGACCCACAATTCCAGCACGAGATCCATCATGGAACGAGAACCCCCATCTCCCGAGGCCATTCCCGATACGGATAGCGGAACTGGTGCTCGCGGCTGAAGCGCAGCAAGCCGTAGCCGTACGAGGAGAAGGGCGCCGGCTCCCGGCCAAGCTCCGCCACCACCCGGCTATTGTCGAACACCGTGTCCCAAACGAGATACGGAAAAAACACCTGGAGCAGCGCCGCGCCGCGACCCACCGGGTTTCGGCCAAGCCTGGTGGCGAGGCCGACCAAACCGCGGAACGAGCGCTCGAGCGCGGGCAGGAACACCGGCTCGCGGCCGCCCGTCGCTTGCGCCAGCGCGCGGGTGATCTGGCGATAGGTTTCCGAAGCGCGGCCGGCGGAGAGGTGGTAGACCGCGTGCGGCGTGTCGTCACGCCGGTGGAGCATGGCGATGGCGTCGGCCACGTAGTCCGCGGGCACGATGTCGATTTTATCCTCGGGCCGGAAAGGCAGAACGGGCAGTCGCGCGAGGAAGGCGAAGGCGCGCGCCATATCGAACTGCGTCGTTTCGGGCCTGCGGCTATCGCCGAGCACGATGCTCGGCCGGAAGATGGTGACGGGCGCGCCTTCGACGAGCTGGCGCACGAGCAGCTCGGAAAACTTCTTCGTGCGCGCGTAGGGATCGTAATCGCGCCGCTCCCAGTCAATGGCTTCGTCTTCGCCAACCACTTCGTGCGCGCGGTGGCCGGCGACGGCCACGGTGCTCACGTGGCTGAAGCGCCGGAGCCCATGCAGCTCGCGGGCGCGGCGCGCCAACTGGATCACCTCGAGCGTGCCGCGCAGGTTCACGTTCAGGCAGCTCTTTTCCGAGCGGCGGTTGAGCGTGGCCGCGGCGTGGATTGCGGATTCGGTGGTCGTCACCAGCCGCCCGTAGGCGGCCGCGTCGAGGCCAAAATTCGGCTGGGTCACGTCGCCGGGAAATATTTCGACTTGGGAGCGCAAACGCTCGGCGAAGGGCGGGAACTCGGGAAAGTGCATCTGCCAGGCAAGCCAGAGCCGCTCGGCAGCTTCGCTCTTGCCGGGCGCGCGGACCAGAACGTTCAACCGCTCGCCTTCGGCGAGCAGCCGCGCGGCGACGTAGGAACCGAGGTAACCGGTCGAGCCGGTCAGCAGCGTGGCCACGGGATCACCGCCCGCGGCCGGGACCCGGCCGCGCGGGGCCGGCGGGCAGAGGCTCGTCGGCGGGATTTTCGGCGAGGCCCGGCCAGTGAAAATCGCGGCTCGCCAGCTCGATGGGCCGGCCCTCGATCAACGGATAACTCCATCGGCGCAGCGCCGGGACGTGGATGTTGATCCAGTAATCCCACCAATCGATGGCGAAGGGATCGTAACCGAAAACCGCCTTTTCCTCCTCCGTCAGCGCGGCGGAGAGTTGCCGCACATTCTCCGCCTCGAAAGCGTGTTGATTCTCGAGGACGAAGGGCTCGAACAGCGCGATCAGGTTTTCCACCCAGGTCAAGTCCCGTTCGTGCCGCGCCAGGGGCGAGCGGTGAAAAAGGGGCTCGATCGCGCGATTGATTCGCTGCACCACCGCCCTCTGCGCCGGGGCGGAGAGGCGCTGATAGCGCTTCTTGGAAACGGAAATGGCGTCCAGGCGGAGCCGAACCTGGGAATCGAGATCGGGCTGCGCGCGCAAATGCTTGCGATGCGCCAGGCCCGTCAGCTCGATCGAGCGGCGCATATCGCAAGGATTCGAGACCGAAGTCGCCAGGTGGTAGACGGCTGCGTGGCGCCGCGCCAGGAGCGCGGCTCCCACCAACGTCATCCCGCGCGTCACCAGATCGACCGGTATCAGATCGAGCCGCTTCCGCTCGTCGCTGGGAAACTGCCGGAAATACGTCCCCAGCAAATAACTGAGCGATGCGGAGGTGTTCACCCCTTCGTTCCAGCCCCGAAACGGCCGCTCGATCGACGACTCGACGATAGCAGGACGCACGATGGCCACCGGACAACCGGCGGCATGGCGCAGGAGGAGCGATTCGGCCAGGCTCTTGGTGAACGTGTACGTGTTGGGCCAGCCCAGCTCGGCGGCCCGGCGCTTGCCTTCCTCGACCAGGCGCTGCCGAACCCAGCGCAGACGGTTCTTGCGGATCTGGTTTTCCAGCGCCGAGCCGGAAAGCTCTTTCGCCGCCCCGGGCTTGCCCGCGGCTTCCCGGCGCAGCAGCTCCGTCACGGCGGGCTCCTCCGCTTTCCGCTCGATTTCCGCGGCGCGCTCTTCGAGCGCCTGCCATTCGCACTCGGCATCGAACGCGCCTACGCCCGCCGGCGTGTAGTGGGGAAGGAGGGTTTCGGGGATGCGGCCGTCACGCTTGCCGGCCACGTAGCAGGAGGAAAGATGGAGGAGCGCGGCGTGGTCCGAGGCGCGGAGAAAGCCGGCGAGATGCACCGCCGCGCGCACGTTCGCCGCCAGCGCATCCCGCAGGTCAGGATTGAAATCCGTCAGGCCGGAGCTGTTCACCACCAGGTCCACCGAGCGCTCGAGCCGCCTTCTCGTCTCGGCCTCGAGGCCGAGGCCCGGCTCGCTCGTGTCGCCTTCGATCACTTCCACCCGATCGGCCAGGAAGCGGCCGAGCTCCGGCCCGAAGCGCTGGGCCAGCGGGTCGAAAACGGGCGAATCGGAAACCAGTTTTTCGAAGCGCCGGAGCGCGCTGGTCGAGCGCCGCGGCCGCAGCAGCAGCGAGATTCTTCCGATATTGGGAAGCTGCTCGAGCACTTCGGCAAGCCACACCTTGCCGATGAACCCGGTCGCCCCGGTCAACAGGATATGCTTGCCTTCGAAGGCTCGCCGGACCTCGAGCCGGTCGGGCGGCCGCTGGGAATCGAATTCGAGCAGCGGGCGAACCACCGGCTTCACCTTGCGCGCAGCGGGCCGAACCGCGTTGCGCAATTCCTCCGGGCGCTTGCCGTAGCCCAGATCGCGCGCCAGCTTCTCGAACGAGACGCGGCCATCCGGATCCTCGCCGAGGAGCAGCGCCAGCGCCCCGCGCGGGCGAATCACGGGATCGAGCAGGCGCCCCGTCGCAAGGCCGTCGCGAAACTCGAGCCGGTTGGCGATGATCCCATCCACGCCCAAGTGCCGGGCCATCGGCCCCAGCACGTGGTCCAGCGCCTGGCCGACGAGCACCACACGTCCGCCCGAACCCGCCGCCTGTCGAAGCAGATCCACGCTCGCGGGCCGGAGGCGGGGCTTCAACACATAGAAGAAGAATTCCTCGCCCAACAGGTCGAGCCGGTCGCGCGAAACGCCGCGCAGCAGGGTGTGCAAAGCCCGCGTAGCAAAGACGCGGTTTCCGGCGTACAGCAGCGGCCGCACCAGGGCCGAGGCGGCGAGGAAGCCTCGCCTGGCCCAGCGCTCGTTGAACGTCTGGCAGTTCCAAGTGAAATAGCCGAGGGGCCGCACCGCGCTCAGGTTCAGCAAGCTGCCTTCGACGCGCCAATAGACGATTCCCCGCTCGTTGGGGGGCTGGCTTGCTTGGGGTGAGGCGGACACGGAATCTTCAGCCAGATGGGCGGATTCAGACCGCAAAACAAGCTAGATTCTATTCACCCCCACTTCCCAAGGCAAGGATTGCCATCCGTCGGTAGTGTCCCCGTTTGGCAGTGGCATAGGCGTCCCGCCCCGACGATCACTGTCGGAGACCCGGGCTCGCCCGCATTCGGGCTCGCCGTCTTCCCGGGCTCGCCGTCTTCTGGGGTCTGGCTGCTGGCGGCTTGGTGACGACCGACAGGAGTCTCGACGCCTTGGGTCGGGAGGGATCTGCTGTTGCCCTCCCTATCGCGGGCCTGGCCGGCGAGCCGGCGCGGGGGTAAGGGGCGGGACAGGTGTCGAGATGCACTTCGTCCAAGCCCAGTTTCTTCAGCGAGTTGGTCTCCCCGGTGGCGGGACACGAGGCGAGTTGGTGAGGGCCCGGCGCCCGCTCATATACTTCGCTAAAGTATATAGGCCGCTCCTGGTGACGGCCGTCACGGGAAGGGAACGTAGCGATTCCCGGTCACGTGCTGGGAGGTATCGCGGCGCGCGGCCCGCACCTTCGGCACTGGTCTGCGTGGACGGATGCCGCTACAACCCCTCCGCTTCGATGTGTGTCCTGCTGGAAGGCGGGCAAACCCAGCCATCGGGGCGCCCCGGGCCAGGCGGGTTTTCGTCGCCCACAAGCGTTGTCGGCTCAAGCATCGCTTTGTGGGTCACGCCATATCGCGTACCCGAGATGGCCCCGAGGGCAAAAGCTCTTTCCAACGTATTTGTTTAGCGTGATGGAAACCCTCGCTTGATTGTCCTTGCTTGCGGCCGCTCCCTGGATATGCTGGAACGTGCCGCAAGAAACCGACGCCGAAAAGATCGCCCGCCTGGAACGCAAAATCGCGCAACTTGAATCGGAGATCGAGCGACTGCGTCGGCAGTTGGAAGAGGCGCTGC
>JAJYLB010000011.1 GCA_021788095.1 Acidobacteriota bacterium
CGTGATTTCGGAGACGCCGGCTTGAAAACAAACAGCTTGGCACATCACTAGGCGCGAAAATAATCAGAAATCGGACTCCCGTGACGAAGTTGGGCTAGCGGGGTGAGCACACGGCCTCTTTCCACCGTCATCCTGAGCGCAGCGAAGGACCTGACCCAAGTTTCGGCGAAATTGACGGGATGCTTCGGCCGCCGCGGCGGCGGCCTCAGCATGACATTCTTGGCTCTTGCAGCATCCCGCTAGCTTTCCGCGACGGCGCCGGTGTCCTTGCGCAGGTAATCGAGCGTCGCCGCTTCCTCCGGGCTGAGTTCGGCGGCGGCGACTTCCTCCTTCGGCACTTCGGTCAGGAGCTTGATGCCGCGGTAGTGATGGAAGCCGGTGCCGGCGGGGATCAGCCGGCCGACGATGACGTTTTCCTTGAGGCCGCGCAGGTAGTCCACCTTGCCGGCGATCGCGGCTTCGGTCAGCACGCGCGTGGTTTCCTGGAAGCTCGCCGCCGAGATGAAGGAATCGGTGGAAAGCGACGCCTTGGTGATGCCGAGCAGCAGCGGCCGGCCGGTGGCAGGCCGGCCCCCGCCGTGCATGGCTCGCTCGTTTTCCTCGCGGAAGCGGAATTTGTCCACCTGCTCGTCGAGCAGGAAGCTGGTATCGCCGACGTCCTCGACCTTCACCCAGCGCATCATCTGCCGCACGATCGTTTCGATGTGCTTGTCGTTGATGTTGACGCCCTGGAGGCGGTAGACCTCCTGGATGGCGTTCACCAGATAGGCCTGGGTGAACTTCTCGCCGAGCACGGCCAGCAAATCGTGGGGGTTGAGGGGACCGTCGATGAGCGGCTCGCCCGCGCGCACGCGCTCGCCTTCCTGCACGTTGATATGGATGCCGCGCGGGATGGCGTATTCCTTGGTAGTGCGGCCGTCTTCGCTCTGGACGTAGACCTTGCGCGTGCCCTTGGAGATTTCGCCGTACTTGACGATGCCGTCGATCTCGCTGATGACCGCGGAATCGTGCGGCCGGCGCGTCTCGAACAGCTCGACGACGCGAGGCAAGCCGCCCGTGATGTCCTTGGTGCGAGTGGTCTCGCGGGGGATTTTGGCCAAGACGTCGCCCGGCTCGACTTCGTCGCCTTCGGCCACCATCAAGTGCGCGCGCGACGGCATCAGGTACTTCTTGCGCACCTTGCCGCTCGCGTCGCGGATCTGGATCATGGGCTGGTGCTTTTCGTCGCCCGGCGGCAGCGTCACCACGAGCTGGGCGAGGCCGGTGACTTCGTCCACCTGCTCCTCGATCGTGAGGCCGGCGACGAGGTCCTTGAACTGCACGATGCCGCCGCTCTCGGTGAGAATCGAGAAGGTGTAGGGATCCCATTCGAGCAGCGTCTGGCCCACCTGCACGGGATCGCCCTCGCGCACCATGAGCCGCGCGCCGTAGACCACGTGGTGACGCTCTTTTTCCCGGCCCTTCTCGTCGACGACGGCGATCAAACCCGACCGGTTCATCGCGATGAGGGTCTTCGAGCGGCCTTCGACGACATTCAACTCGAGGAAGCGGGCGAATCCCGCGTTCCGCGCCTCCACCTTCGACTGCTCGCCCACGCGGGTGGCCGTGCCGCCGATGTGGAACGTGCGCATGGTGAGCTGGGTGCCGGGCTCGCCGATGGACTGCGCGGCGATCACACCAACCGCCTCGCCCAGTTCCGCCATGCGGCCGGTGGCCAGGTTGCGCCCGTAGCACAGCTCGCACGTGCCGCGGTGCGATTCGCAGGTCAAGACCGAGCGGATCTTCACCCGCTCGATGCCCGCTTCCTGGATGGCGTTGGCCAGCTCCTCGGTGATCTCCTGGTTGACGTCGACGATGAGATTGCCTTCGTAATCGCGGATGCGCTCCAGGGAGACGCGGCCGACCACGCGGTCGCGCAGCGCCTCGACTTCCACGCCCGCCTCGAGCAGCGGCTCGACCACGATGCCGTCCGTCGTGCCGCAATCGCGCTCGGCGACGATGACGTCTTGCGCGACGTCGACCAGGCGGCGCGTCAGGTAGCCGGAATCGGCGGTCTTGAGCGCGGTATCCGCCAAGCCCTTGCGCGCGCCGTGGGTCGAGATGAAGTACTGCAGCACGGTGAGTCCTTCGCGGAAGTTCGAGGTGATGGGGGTCTCGATGATCTCGCCCGAGGGCTTGGCCATCAAGCCGCGCATGCCGGAGAGCTGGCGAATCTGCTGTTTCGATCCGCGGGCTCCGGAATCGGCCATGACGTAGATGGGATTGATCACGCCCTGCTTGTCCTGCTCTTCCATCGCCTTGAACATCTCGTCGGCGACGCTCTCGGTCACTTCGCTCCAGATGGCGATGACCTTGTTGTAGCGCTCGCCGTTGGTGATGGCGCCGTCCAGGTATTGCTGCTGCACCTTCACCACCTCGCGCTCGGCGCTGGCGACCAGCCGGGCCTTGTCCGGGGGAATCAACATGTCGTCGATTCCGATGGAGATGCCCGAGCGCGTGGCGTAGGAGAATCCGAGCGCCTTCAATTGGTCGAGCGCCCGCACGGTCGTTTCCAAGCCGAACCGCAGGTAGCAATACTGCACGAGCATCTGCGCGCCCTTCTTCTTCAGCAAGCCGTTGATGTACGGCATGTCGCTGGGCAGATGATCGTTGAAGATCACGCGACCCACGGTGGTATTGAGGAACTGGCGGTCGAGCCGGATGGGCTCGGTGTGCTGCACGTCCTGGTCGTCGTAAGCGGTGGTGAGATCGATCACTTCGCCGCTGTAGCGGAACCGGATGGGGGTGAGCAGCTCGACTTCACCGGCCTCGAGAGCCAGGTAGATCTCTTCCGGTGCGCCGAACGCGCGGCCTTCGCCTTTCGACCCCGGTTTGGCTTTGGTCATGTAGTACAGTCCCAGCACCATGTCCTGCGTGGGCACGGCGAGCGGCATGCCGTTGGCCGGGGAGAGGATGTTGTTCGAGCTGAGCATCAGCACCTGGGCTTCGATCTGCGCTTCGGGCGAGAGCGGCACGTGCACCGCCATCTGGTCGCCGTCGAAATCGGCGTTGAACGCCGGGCAAACCAGGGGATGGATGCGGATGGCCTTGCCCTCGATCAGCACCGGCTCGAACGCCTGGATGCCCAGCCGGTGGAGCGTGGGGGCGCGATTGAGGAGAACGGGGTGTTCCCGCGTCACGTCTTCGAGGATGTCCCAAACCACGGGGTCTTGCCGCTCGACCGCCTCCTTGGCCTGCTTGATGGTGGTGCAGTGGCCCGCGGATTCGAGATTGTGGTAGATGAACGGCTTGAACAGCTCGAGCGCCATCCGTTTCGGCAAGCCGCACTGGTGCAGCTTCAGCTCCGGCCCTACGACGATCACCGACCGGCCGGAATAATCGACGCGCTTGCCGAGCAGGTTCTGGCGGAAGCGGCCCTGCTTGCCCTTGAGGGCGTCGGAAAGCGATTTCAGCGGCCGGTTGTTGGTGCCGCGGAGCACGCGGCCCCGCCGCCCGTTATCGAACAGAGCGTCCACGGCCTCCTGGAGCATGCGCTTCTCGTTCCGGACGATCACGTCGGGAGCGTGCAGCTCCATCAGTTTCTTCAGCCGGTTGTTGCGATTGATCACGCGCCGGTAGAGGTCGTTCAGATCGGAGGTGGCGAAGCGGCCGCCATCGAGCGGCACGAGCGGGCGCAACTCGGGCGGCAGGACCGGAACGACGCCGAGAATCATCCACTCGGGCTTGTTGCCGCTCTTGCGGAAGGCCTCGACCACCTTGAGGCGCTTGGCGTACTTGATCCGCTTCTGAAGGCTCGGGTCCGACTTCATCTTGTCCCGCAACTCGTCGCTGAGCTTATCGATGTCCACCTGGCGCAGGAGTTCCTTGATGGCCTCGGCGCCCATTCCGGCGCGGAACCGGCCCGCAAACTCCTTTTGCAGGTCGCGGTATTTCTGCTCGTCGATCAATTCGCGGTCCTTGAGCGAGGCCTCGCCGGCTTCGATGGTGACGTAGGTCTCGAAGTAGAGGATCCGCTCGAGATCGCGCATGGAGATATCGAGCAGGTAACCGATGCGGCTGGGCACGCCCTTGAAGAACCAGACGTGGGAACAGGGCGAGGCGAGATCGATGTGGCCCAGGCGCTCGCGCCGCACCTTGCTGAGGGTGACTTCGACGCCGCACTTGTCGCAAATCACGCCACGGTGCTTCATGCGCTTGTACTTCCCGCACAGGCATTCCCAGTCGGCGATGGGGCCGAAGATGCGCGCGCAGAAGAGGCCGTCGCGCTCCGGCTTGAAGGTGCGGTAATTGATCGTCTCCGGCTTGGTCACCTCGCCGTGAGACCAGGAGCGGATCTTCTCCGGGCTGGCCAGAGAGATGCGAATCGAATCGAAATCGGCGATCTGATTGGCGCGATCGTAGGGGCTGCTGCGATACAAGGCTTGTCCTCCCCTCCCGGAATTCCGGGAATGAAACGTTTCGCTTGGGCCGCTCTCAGTCGGCCACGGGTTCCTGCGGCTTCTGCCGCTTCATCAGCTCGACGTCCAGGCAGAGCGCCTGCAGCTCCCGCACGAGGACGTTGAAGGATTCCGGCACGCCCGGCTCGATGCCGGGCTCGCCCTTCACGATGGCTTCGTACATCTTGGCCCGGCCGTAGACGTCGTCCGATTTGCAGGTGAGCAGTTCCTGGAGCGTGTGGGCGGCGCCGTAGGCTTCGAGCGCCCACACCTCCATCTCGCCGAACCGCTGCCCGCCGAACTGCGCCTTGCCGCCGAGCGGCTGCTGGGTGATGAGGGAATAGGGTCCGATGGAGCGCGCGTGGATTTTGTCGTCGACGAGGTGAGCGAGCTTCAGCATGTAGATGTACCCCACGGTGATGGGCTCGCCGAACGGCACGCCCGTAAGGCCGTCGCGGAGCGTGGTCTTGCCCGCGCTGGGTAGCTGGGCCTGGTCGAGCAGGTGGCGGATCTCGGTTTCCCGAGCGCCGTCGAATACCGGCGAGGCGAGATGGATGCCGCCGCGGAACCCCTGCGCGAGGTCCACCAGTTCGTCATCGGGCAGGTCGGCGAGGGAACGCCATACGGGCGTCGGCCCGAAGATGTCCTTCAGCCATTTGCGGAAGGCTTCGGCGCGAACGCTGTCGTCGAGCAGGCGCGCGACGCTCGTTCCCAGCTCCTTGGCGGCCCAACCAAGATGGGTTTCCAGGATCTGGCCCACGTTCATGCGCGAAGGAACGCCCAGGGGGTTGAGCACGATCTCGACGGGGGTGCCGTCGGGCAGGTAGGGCATGTCCTCTTCGGGAACGATGGTGGCGATGACGCCTTTGTTGCCGTGCCGGCCGGCCATCTTGTCGCCCACCGACAGTTTCCGCTTCATCGCGACGAATACCTTCACCAGCTTGATCACGCCGGGCGGCAGCTCGTCGCCCTTCTTGAGTTTTCCGATCCGCTCCTCGGTGATCTTGCGGAGCACTTCGATCTGGCGCGAGGTCATCTCTTCGACCTCGTCGATCTTCTCGATGAGCAGCGGATCCTTTTCCGCCAGGCGGAGCCGCTTCAGGTTCCGGGTCGATACCTTTTCGAGCAGCTCGCGCGTGAGCACCGTGCCCTTGGTGAGCAGCCGCTTGTTGGTTTTCTCGTCGTGGAGGTCGGCGGCCAGCTTCCGCCCGCCCACCAGCTCGGTGAGTCGCTTGAGTCTTTCGTCGGTCAGGATGCGGATTTCGTCGGCGAGGTTGCGCTCCAGCTTGGCCACTTGCGCCGCCTCGATCGCCTTGTGCCGCTCGTCCTTCTCCGCCCCCTTCCGGCAGAATACCTTGACGTCGACCACCGTCCCTTCGATGCCGGGCGGGCAGTAGAGCGAAGCGTCGCGGACGTCGCCGGCCTTCTCCCCGAAAATCGCCCGCAGCAGCTTCTCTTCCGGGGTGAGGGTCGTCTCGCCCTTGGGCGTCACCTTACCCACCAGGATGTCTCCCGGCCGGACGGTAGCGCCGATGCGGATGATTCCCGCTTCGTCGAGATTGCGCAGGAAGCTCTCGCTGATGTTGGGGATATCTCGCGTCACCTCTTCGGGGCCGAGCTTGGTGTCGCGCGCCTCGATTTCCAGCTCTTCGATGTGGACGGAGGTGTAGTAGTCATCCTTCACCAGCCGCTCGCTGACGACGATGGCGTCTTCGAAGTTGTACCCGCGCCAGGGGAGGAACGCCACCAGGACGTTGCGGCCCAGGGCGAGTTCCCCCTTGTCGGTGCAGGGGCCGTCGGCCAGCACCTGCCCTTGCCGGACGCGGTCGCCGGCGCGCACCAGCGGCTTCTGGTTCATGCAGGTGTTCTGGTTCGACCGCCGGAACTTGATGAGCTGGTAGATGTCGGCGCCCACTTCCCGGCTGAGCACGCCTGACTGGTCGGATTCGACGCGGACGATGATCCGCTCGCTATCCACCTGGTCCACGATCCCTTCGCGTTTGCACAGCACCACCGCGCCCGAATCCCGCGCGGTGACCCGTTCCATCCCCGTGCCCACCAGCGGCGCTTCCGCGCGCAGCAACGGCACGGCTTGCCGCTGCATGTTCGCGCCCATCAGCGCCCGGTTCGCGTCGTCATTCTCGAGGAAGGGCACCAGGCTCGCCGCGACCGAGACGAGCTGCTTCGGCGATACGTCGATGTAATCAACCTCGCCGCGGCTCTTGAGAACGAAGTTGCCGGCCTGGCGGCAGTTGACTAGGTCGGTGGTGATGCGGCCGCGCTCGTCGAGCGACGCGTTGGCCTGCGCCACCACGTAGCGGTCCTCTTCCCAAGCCGACAGGTAAAAGCAGTAGGGCTCGGCGACCACCGGATGACGCTTCATCTCCTTATTGACGCTTTCCACCTTCTCCCGTTCGACGATCTCGCCGGTCTTGAATTCGCTTTCCCCGGTGTTCAACACGCGCAGGTAATCGATCACGCGCCCATCCCTCACCTTGCGGTAGGGCGACTCGATGAATCCGAATTCGTTGATGCGGGCGTAGCAGGAAAGCGAGCTGATCAATCCGATGTTCGGCCCTTCGGGCGTCTCGATCGGGCAGATGCGGCCGTAGTGCGTCGGATGGACGTCGCGAACTTCGAATCCCGCGCGCTCCCGCGACAACCCGCCCGGCCCCAGAGCCGAGAGCCGCCGCTTGTGCGTCACCTCGCTCAAGGGATTCGTCTGGTCCATGAACTGGCTGAGCTGGCTCGACCCGAAGAACTCCCGAATCGCCGCCATCACCGGCTTCGCGTTCACCAGGTCGTGCGGCATCGCCGTCGACATCTCCTGGTAGACCGACATCTTCTCCTTGATGGCCCGCTCCATGCGCACCAAGCCGATCCGGAACTGGTTTTCCAGCAACTCGCCCACCGCCCGCACCCGGCGATTGCCCAGGTGGTCGATGTCGTCCACCGTGCCGATGTTCCGGCGCAGTTTCAGCAAGTACTTGATGGCGGAGATGAAGTCGGGCGAATCGAGGGTCCGGCGGTCGAGCGGGGTATCCAAGCCGAGCTTGGTGTTGAATTTCAGCCGGCCCACCTTGCTGAAGTCGTATTTCCGCGCGTCGAAGAACATCCCCTGGAAGAGCGCGGTGGCCGTCTCGAGCGTGGGCGGATCGCCCGGCCGCAGCTTCCGGTAGATTTCGATCAGCGCTTCCCTCTGGCTGTGCTTGTCATCCTTCTCGAGCGTGCGGCTGAGGATGGGACCGACCTCGTCCCGCTCGGGGAAGAAGATGTCCACCTCCGCTGCCCCGGCTTCGGCCAGCTTGGTCCACAGGTCCGCGGTGACCGGCTTGTTCGACTCGACCACCACTTCCCCGGTCTCCTTGTTGACCACGTCGGCGACCGTGTACGCCCCTTCGAGATCGGCGGGGGCGGCCTGCAAGCGCTCCACGCGGGCCTTGGCCAGCTCCTTGTAGGCGCCTTCCGTCACCCGCTTGTGGGCGGCGACGAGCGGTTCATTCGAGCGCGGATGCCGGATCTCGTGGCTGAATTTCCGGTCGATCGCGCCTTCCGAAAGGTTCCACCACAGCTCGCCGCCGCGGAGCGTGATCCGCTCGATGCGGTAGAAAGCGCGGAGGATATCCTCGTTCGTCTTCATTCCCAGCGCGCGCAGGAAAATCGAGCCGAGGAATTTGCGCTTCCGGTCGATCCGCACGTAGAGCAGGTTCTTGGTGTCGTACTCGAATTCGACCCACGAGCCGCGGTAGGGAATGATCTTGCCCAGGAAGTAGGTGCGATTGTTCGCGGTCTCGTAGAAGACGCCGGGCGAGCGGTGCAACTGGCTGACGATCACGCGCTCGGTGCCGTTGATGATGAAGGTGCCGTTGTCGGTCATGAGCGGGATATCGCCGAAGTAGACTTCCTGCTCCTTGATGTCCCGCACCGACTTCGTCCCGGTGTCCGGATCCTTGTCGTAGGTGGTGAGGCGGATGGTGACGCGGAGCGGGGCGGCATACGTCATGCCGCGCTCCTGGCACTCGTTCACGTCGTATTTGAGCTGGAGGCTCACCGGGTCGCCGCACTTGTTGCAGAACGTCGGCGTGTTCCGGTTGAACGTGCCGCACTTCGGGCAGATCACGTCCCCGCTGCGGTACGGGTCGGTGACCACCGAGCTGCCGCAGTTCCGGCAGGTGGCGCGCAGATGGTGCAGGCCGCGCAGGTGGCCGCACTTGCATTCCCAGTTCCCGATGGAATAGTCGACGAACTCGAGCTGGGAAAGCCCGCGGAAATCCTGGATGGGGAATACCGACGCGAAAACCGCCTGCAGCCCGTTGTCCTCGCGCTCGGCGGCCAGCTTGTCCATCTGCAGGAACCGGTCGTAGGACTTCTTCTGCACTTCGATCAGATTCGGGATCGGCAGAGAGGTTTTAATGCGCGAAAAATCCAGGCGAGGGGTCTCCCTCGCCTGGGGGTGATCAGTGCGTGAACTCATGGCTTCCTTCCCTCAGCCCCTGCGGCCGAATGCCGGCCGCCGAGCCGGTTTGAGGCAACTACTGGACACACCCCCACACCGCAACGCCCGCGGAGAATCACGCTGCGGACCGAGCGCTTACTTGATCTCGACCTTGGCTCCAGCCTCTTCAAACTTCTTCTTGATCGTTGCCGCTTCTTCCTTGTTGACGCCTTCCTTCACCGGCTTCGGCGCCCCATCCACCAGGTCCTTGGCCTCTTTCAAGCCCAGGTTGGTGACTTCCCGAACGGCTTTGATCACGTTGATCTTGTTCGGGCCGACTTCCGACAACACGACGTTGAATTCCGTTTTCTCTTCCGCCGGGGCCGCCGCCGCGGCAGCGCCGCCCGCCGCCACCACGACCGGGGCCGCGGCCGCCGCCGAAACGCCGAAAGCCGCTTCCATCTGCTTGACCAGTTCGGCCGCTTCGAGCAGCGTCAGCCCCTTGATCTCCTCGAGAATCGCTTCCACCTTGCTCGGCATGACTCGGTGTTCCTCCTCTTTCTTCGGCAAACTTTTCCGCCTGGGCCTCTTCCTGGAAACCTACTCCGACTGGGCGGGAACGCTGCCCTCGCCTTCCCCGCCAAACTTGCCGGCTTTCGCCGCTTCGTTCGCAACCACCGCTAGATTCCGCGCTACCCCGGCCAGGGTTCCGGCCAGGCGCTGCGCCGGGCTCTGGAGCAGGTACAGGATCCGGCTGAGCAGCTCTTCCCGGGACGGCAGCGCCCCGAACGCGATCAGCTCGTCCACGGAAACCACCCGGCCCTCGACCAATCCCGCCTTGAAGGTCAGGGCGGGAATTTCCTTTGCCAGCTTGGTGAGCGCCTTGGCGAAGGCCACCGGGTCGGCGGCTGTGTACGCTATCGAATTCGGTCCGACGAGTCCCTGGAGCAGGGGCTGGGCCGCCGTTCCTTCCGCGGCACGCTCCCCCACCGAATTCTTGACGACCAGGTAGCGCCCGCCCGCCGATTCGACCGTGCGGCGCAGCCGCGTCTCGTCCTCGACGTTCAAGCCCTGAAACGTGCTCAGAATGACGGTGGAGACGTGGGCCAGCTCTTCGCGCAGCTTCCGCGATTGTTCCTCTTTTTCCTTGCGCGTCTTCATGAAGTGTTCCTCAGGCGGCCGCGGCGGCCACATCGATCTCCGCGGGATCGATGCCGATCCCCGGACCCATCGTCGAAGTCAGCGTGACCCGCTGGATGTATCTCCCCTTCGCGGCGGCGGGCCGCGCCTTGGCAATCGCGGCGATCACCGCTTGGGCGTTCTCGGCGAGTTGGCTGGCCGCGAAACGGATCTTGCCGATCGGGACGTGGATGATGCCGGTCTTGTCGATTCGGAACTCCACTTTGCCCGCCTTGATCTCTTTCACCGCCCGGCCGATCTCGAAGGTCACGGTTCCCGTCTTCGGGTTGGGCATCAGCCCTCGCGGTCCGAGGATCTTGCCCAACCGGCCCAGCGACTTCATCATGTCGGGCGTGGCCACCACCGCGTCGTAGTCGGTCCAGCCCTCCTGAATCTTCTGCACCAGATCGTCGCCGCCGGCGAAATCGGCGCCCGCCTCCTGCGCCTCGCGAATCTTCTCGCCTCCCGCGATGGCCAGCACCCGCTTCGAGGTGCCCAGGCCGTGCGGCAGCACCACCGTCCCGCGCACCATCTGGTCGCTCTGCTTGGCGTCTACGCCCAGGTTCACCGCCAGCTCGACGGTCTCGTCGAATTTGACGTAATGGACCTTCTTGAGCAGTTCCGCGGCGTCGCCCAGGCGGTAGAAGCGCGCTTCCACCTGCTTCCGGGCGCGATCGATGTTTTTCCCCTCTCCTCCCGAGCCCATTTCGCTAACCCTCCACCTCGATTCCCATGTTTCGCGCCGTGCCCATCACCGTGCGCACCGCCGATTCCAGCCGCGAGGTGTTCAGGTCCGGCATCTTGATTCGCGCGATATCTTCCACCTGCTTCCGCGTCACTTTCCCCACCTTCGACCGGTTCGGCTCCGCCGAACCCTTCGCGATCGACGCGGCGCGCTTGAGCAGTTCGGCGGCGGGCGGCGTCTTCTGGATGAAGGTGAAACTGCGGTCGCTGAAGATCGTGATGAGGACCGGAATGATCATGCCGTCCGGTTCCTTCGCGGTGCGCGCGTTAAACTGCTTGCAGAATTCCATGATGTTGACGCCGTGTGGACCCAGCATCGTGCCCACCGGCGGGGCGGGAGTTGCTTTCGCCGCAGGCAGTTGCAGCTTCACCTGTGCGGCGACTTTCTTACCCTTGGGCGCTGGCGCAGCCATGACCGATCCCTGTTTCCTTTCTCCCGTCCGTCCCGTCTCGCCTCAGGCGATCTTTTCCACCTGGGCGAAGTCCAGTTCGACCGGCGTCGACCGGCCGAAAATCGTCACCGAAACCTTCAACGTGCTGCGGTCGGGATTGACTTCCTCGACCACGCCCGTGAAATTGGCGAAGGGCCCCTCGATGATCCGCACCTGCTCGTTCCGGTCGAAGGTCAGCTTCGGGCGCGGCCGTTCCGCCGTCGCCGCCGCACGGTACAGGATGTTTTGCACTTCCTCTTCGCCCAGCGGGGTCGGCGTCTGGCCCGATCCCACGAAACCGGTCACCCAGGGGGTGGAGCGGACCACGTGCCAGGTGTGGTCGTCCATGTCCATCTCCACCAGGACGTAACCGGGATAGCACAGGCGCGTGGAGGTCACCTTCTTCCCGCCGCGCACCTCCACCACGTCCTCGGTAGGGATCGCCACCCGGCTGATCCGCTCTTCGAGGCCGAACGCCCGCGCCCGGCCCTCCAGGCTCTCTTTCACCTTCCGCTCGAATCCCGAGTAGGTGTGGATGATGTACCACTGCTTCTGCATACTCGTTCGTCCCGCCGCTTCAGTGCTTGAAATGGCTGATCACCCATTGGCTCGCGTAGCTGAAAATGCTGTCGGTCACCCAAAAGAAGGCCGCGAAAAAGGCCACCGTGACCACAACGACCACCGTCGTCGACCGCACCTCGCGCCAACCCGGCCACGTCACCAGGCGTAGCTGGCTCCGCGTCTCGTGCAGAAACTGCCTCGCCCGGCCCGGCCAGGTGGCAATCCGCCCGAAAGCCCCTGGCGCCGGCTTCAAGCCGGCCCGTGCTGCCTGTTCGTCTCTCACTCGCGTTGCTTGCGCCATCTTTCAAACTTCCGGCGGTCCCGGTGCCAAAACTGGCAGGGGAGGAGGGATTCGAACCCCCACATCCGGTTTTGGAGACCGGCGGTCTACCGTTGAACCTACTCCCCTTTTGCTCCCGCCCGGCGCCGCGCTCCGGACGGCGAGTGGAAAGCATATGTCCGCCCGCAGCTTATTTCACTTCGCGGTGCGGCGTATGTCGCCGGCATGCCCGGCAATATTTCTTTGTCTCCAACCGGTCCGAGTGCTTTTTCCGGTTTTTGGTCGTTGTGTAATTCCGGTTCTTGCACTCGCCGCATTGCAGCGTGATGATTTCTCTCATCGCCCTGGCACCACTTCCTGGTTCCGCCCCTCCGCCAAAGTGGAGCGGGGGACGGGATTCGAACCCGCGACCATCGGCTTGGAAGGCCGAGACTCTACCGCTGAGTTACCCCCGCCCGCGCTCGAAAGGCTGGAGCCTGGGACCGGGATCGAACCGGTGACCTCGTCCTTACCAAGGACGCGCTCTGCCGTCTGAGCTACCCAGGCCCGGCTCCGCGTCGGGCGCAAAAACCCTGCCGCTGCCGCCGGGCCTCGTCCGCTCCCTCCCCGCCAGACTACCGGCAACCGGTTCGCTCGTCGTGCAGCCATCAAATCCTGTGCCTCACTGGCCGGCGTGCGTGGTGGACGGGGGAGGATTCGAACCTCCGTAGCCCGCAAGGAGCGGCAGATTTACAGTCTGCTGGTTTTAGCCACTCACCCACCCGTCCGCGGTCAGACACACCGCTGGCAAAAAAATATGCCGGCGGAAAGACACCCTTCCGGCTCGGCTCCCTCGAATTCTTTGGAAACCTGTTTGCCAGAGGCACAAACCCGCGGCCGCGCGCTTTTCGCTCTCACCATGCACAGCTGGCGGAGGGATTTGAACCCCCGACCCTCTGATTACAAATCAGATGCTCTACCGCTGAGCTACGCCAGCGCAGAGAGAAACAGCATAATCCTACCACGAGCCACACCAGCGTGCAACCGCCGCGCTCGGCCATCGCCGCCGCGCCGCTCGCTCCCCTGGTGCCCTTCCCGCTTGGCTCGCCGAAAGAGGCGACCGGTAGTAGGGCCGCAGGCAAAGCCCCTGCGGATCGAGCAATCCGGGCGACTCAAGCTGGGACAGTACTAATTCCCTCTTGCTTCCGCCACAACCCCAGCCGGCAGGGTGGCCCGCAGGTAGCGCCAGGGATTCACTGGCGTGTTGTCGATCCTCACCTCGTAATGCAAGTGAGGGCCTGTGGACCGGCCGCTATCCCCCACGTACCCGATCACCTGCCCACGATCCACCTGCTCGCTCGCCTCCAAGGTGTACGAGGAAAGGTGCGCGTAGACGGTGGAAATTCCAAACCCGTGGTCGATAACCACCAAGCGGCCGTAACCCTCTTCGCGGCCGGCAAAGACGACCACGCCACTCGCCGCCGCCAACACGGGAGTACCGTATGGCGCGCCGATATCCACTCCCGGATGGAACGCGGGCTCTCCGCTGAAGGGATCCTCGCGCTCCCCGAAGCTGGCGGTGATCGGGCCGATCACCGGCCAAAGCGCCGGCACCAATCGCGAATTCACAGGCACGGCTCCCGGCAGCAGCCGGAGACCGTCGGCGCTCGCCATGGACACGATGCTGGCGTTCTGCACGAGGAAGTGAAATTGGCTCAAGCTCGTCTGCAAGCTTTGCGTTCCCCGCAGTGTCTCGCTGGCCGCACGGAACGGCGTGTTCTGCCAGCGAAGGATGCCGTAGGTCATCGCCACTTCCGTGGCGAGGGATTGGAGCGAGGCAAGTTGTTGCCGCGCGTTCTTGGCCTGCGCCTGGAGTTGAACGTTCTGCTGCTGCAAGCTGCTCTTTTCGCTTCGCAACGCGTTGTAGTTGGCCACTTTCAGGATCATGCGGCTATAGGAAGCCAGCGCAGCGGTCAGCGTCACCGCGCCCACGAGCGCGAGCAACGCCAGCACGTGAATGGCGTAGGAAGGGACGCGAATCTTGCGAATGCTTCTTGCGTCGCTGCTGGCAAGAAATACCGTGTAAAAATGAGGCTTCATTTCCGTCACATCAACCGAACGCCCTGAGGAACGACCGCCCTGCCCGGCAGTCCCACGAAAACTCGAAAAGGGTTTGAACCGAGAGCTTTGGTTCGAAACCTTCGTGAAGTCTAGGCAGACTCCCCCTCCTTGTCAACCCCAAATTGCACCCCAAAATGCTCCCCAAATTGCTCATGATCCTCCCCCCGTCGGAACTCCCTCGCGCCTCTCGAGGCTTCCCCTCCGGGCGCGGTGGCAGTATCTTGGGTCGTCATGCCCGCGCCGCCACGGCCTGTGAGGAGAGCCACGGCCACCGCCGAAACCCGGCTCATCGAGCGCATCGCGCGCCGGTTTGCGCGGGCGGCCGCGGCGAGCGACCGCAGCCTGGTGCTCGGCGTCGGCGACGACGCCGCCATCCTTCGCCCCCGCTCCGGCGAGGATTGGGTGATCAGCGCGGATTTCTCGCTCGAAGGAGTGCACTTCCTCTCCGCGGCACTGCCGCCCCAGGCCATCGGCTTCCACGCACTCGCGCGCGCAGCGAGCGATCTCGGCGCGATGGGCGCCCGGCCCGAGTTTTTCCTCCTGTCCCTGGCGCTTCCCCCGGGTCGCGACGGCCGCTGGCTCGACCGCATGCTGGAAGGAATGGCGCGCGCCGCGGGGGCACTGCGCCTGCGGCTCGTCGGCGGCGACACCACGCGTTCGCCGAAACTGGTGCTCGCCATCACCGTCCTGGGCCGCATCGCTCGCGGCCGCGCGCTCCGCCGGGATGGCGCCCGGCCAAGCGACGCGCTCTACGTCAGCGGCCGCCTCGGCGCGGCCGCGCTGGGGTTGACTCTGATCCTCGGCCGCGCTCGCCGCCGCCCCTCCCGCTCTCGCGGCCTCGGCAAGAGTCAGGAACGTCGGCTGCTTCGGCCGCAGCTCTACCCCTCCATTCCACTCGATCTCGGTATCCATCTCGCCGAACGCCGCTTGCCATCGGCGATGATCGATCTCTCCGATGGACTTTCTTCCGATCTCGCGCGGCTCGCCCGATCGAGCGGCGTCGGCGCGAGGATATACCTCGATCGCCTTCCCCTCGCCCGCGTTCCCGCATCGCTCGCGCGCCTGGGGATCGATCCCCTGGAACTCGCCCTCCACGGCGGCGAGGATTACGGCCTGCTCTTCTCCGTTCCCGCCTCACGCGCCGCCGAGGTTCCCTCTTCCTTCCGCGGCACGCCAATCACCCACATCGGCGAAATCGTTCCCGGCCGCCGGCTCCTCGCCGTCGACATCGCCGGGCGAGCGCGCCCGCTAGCCCCGGCGGGTTGGGACCCGTTCCGCCCACGCCGGCGAAAATGAGTTGGCCTATCCCGACTTTTGGGGCCTGATTTTCTCGTAAGTTTTTGATTCTGTGCTCGGGATTTCAAAAGGTCTTCACGACAACATCTTTCTTGAAGGGCTCTGCTGAAAGCAAAACGCTTATCGAGCGGAAACCGCCAAAAATCCCAGAAAAGAACGTCCAGTTGTCAAAGTTGGGTTAGAAAGGCGGAATTCCAAAGACTTCTATTCCCAAAGCACACGAAGCGCGGCATTATCCCACCGTAGGCGCGGAAAAGTCCCGCCTATCTCGCTCCTGCCCCTAAGTGTCAGTCCGGTCAGAACTCGCCGCTCAGTGCTTCTTCGGCGCGACGTACTTCGTGCTCACGCCCACACCCAGTTGTTGCAACACCTGGAGCGCGGATTTCGCTTCCGCGGCGTGAGGCCCGCTGGGCATCAAGTCGAGGTACTTCTGGTAGGCCTCGGCGGTGCCCGGCGCTACGACGGCCGTCAGCTTCCCGTTCACCATCTTGCTCTGCATCGTGTTCATCAGGGCCGTGCCCAGCAGATACCAGTAGTCGGCGTTTTTAGGGTCGACCTGCGTCGCTTTCTCAAGGGGAGCGACAGCGGCTTGGAGTTGGTTGGTGTTGTACAACACCACCCCGATATTGCCCCAGCAGGCGGAGCTATTGGCCTGGGGAATGGCCGCTATCTTCTCGCAATCGGCGCTCGCTTCGGGAATCTTGCCAACGTACGCCAGATTCGTGGCGGCGCCCTGCAACAGATTCGCATCGGCGGGGTTCAAGGCCGCCGCCTTGGCATACTGTTCGGCGGCGGCTTCGTGATTCCCGGCGAGTTCGTAAGCATTGGCCAGGTTGCCGATGATCGTCGGCAGGTTCGAGTCCTTCGGCCCGGCAGTTTGTGCCGCCTGCGAAAAGTCGCCCACCGCCTGCTGGCCGAGTTGGGTGATTTGTTGCTGCGTTTGCGCCTGCTGGGCCGCGGGCTCGCTCGCCATCTGCGCCTGAAGCGATTTCGCCTGCGTAACGGCCTTGGTGCCCGCCTCGAATTGCTGCTTCATCTGGGCAAACTGGTTCTTCGCCGATTGCGCTTTCTTGAGCTGTTCCAGGAACTGTGGGTTCTTCGCCAGGATTTCTTTCAAGTCGACGTCTTGCGTGATCGTCGTTCCCGGCTGGACTTTCATCTGGATGGGAGCGATGGGAAAACCCGGGGTCTTGAACTCGATGGTGTAATTGCCGGGAACCAGCCCCGATTTGCTATACGCGCCATGGGCATCGGTGGTCAGCGTGGACTGCGCCTTCGTATCGGTGTTCGTGATGACGATGGCGATGCCGGCCCACGGCTTGCCGTCCTGGTCCTTTACCGTACCCTGAACCTTGCTGGTCGCCTGCGCTGCGGCTGCGACGGCCAGCGCCCCGGCCAGTGCCGCTACCAACCCCAACGTCTTCCAGTGCCTCATTTTGAATTCCTCCTCCAATTCCTCGGTCGCTCGATCATGGGGCCACGCGCGCCGACGCAACCGCCGGCCGCGCGCGGTAGGGAATGGGATCGGCGAAGCCGGCTCGAGCGAAGGCGCCGAGTCGCAACAAGCAACTGTCACACACGCCGCAGGCCTGCTCCTCCGCTTGATAGCAAGACCAGGTGCGATCGAGTGGCGCGCCCAGATCCATCCCCCTCCGTACGATCTCCTCTTTCCGCATCCCAATGACGGGAGTCCGAATCTCGATTCCGCTTTCCGGCCGGGTGCCTCTCCGCACCACTTCGGCGAACGCTTCGTAATACTCGGGCCGGCAGTCGGGGTAGCCGGAAGAATCCTCGGCCACCGCGCCAATGAAGACCGCCCGCGCGCCCATCGCTTCCGCCCAGCTCACGGCCACCGCGAGCAGATGCGCGTTGCGGAAGGGTACGTACGTCACCGGGATTCCCGGGACCAGCCCCGCTTCCGGCACGGGAATCGAGGGGTCCACGAGCGCCGAGCCGCCGATTTGCCGGAAATGATCCATGCGCGCCACCAGCCGCTCGCTCACCCCATAGAAATCCGCGATCTGCTCGAACGCCCGCCGCTCGCGGCGCTCGGTGAGCTGCCCGTAGCTCACGTGCAGCATCGCCAGCCGGTGCGTCAGCCGGGCGATCGCCGCGGTGACGCAGGAATCCATTCCGCCGCTGACCAGAACCACCGCCTTGGGCGCCTCGCCTGCCACAGAAGGCTATTCTACTCTCCGGCAGAGGCTACCAGTGCTCGCCAGACCGGTGGGCCCGGGCGCCGCCCCTGCAGCCAATTTAACTTGCAGCGATTGCGCATCGAGGGGCGGCGTACCACCCCGGCGTTACGCGACCGGGTGCGGTCCCCTTCACGACGCGCCGCTCGCCATGCCCCCTTCATACCCCTCTCGCCGCCGCACCCCAAATCTGCTTGTGCAGCTGCCCGCCGAAACGCACCGGCAGCCGGTCGGCCAGAATCCACTCCGCGAGCGATTTCGCTTCCATGCCCTCCCACGCCCCGGCGGAGTCTGCCGCTACCGGCGAAAAAATGACGTGCCCCACCCGCTCCGCGAGCCGGTGTGCGCGCGAGAACTCCCGCGCAAACTCGTAATCGCCTCGGCTGGCAATGACGAATTTGACTTCGTCCTTTTGGTTCATCACCTCCAGATTGGTCATTCGGAACGTTCCGCCTTCGCCTGAATCGGGGCATTTGACGTCGACGATCTTCACCACTTCCCTCGGGAGCGCCGCGATGTCCCGCTCGCCGCTCGTCTCCACAAGCACTTCGTAGCCCTCCCTTACCAGGCGCTCGGCCAAGGGCACGGCCTCCGGCTGCAGCAGCGGTTCGCCGCCCGTGATTTCGACCAGCGGGATGCGGGAGCCGTTACCCCCGGCGAGCCGGCCCACCTCGTCGAGAACCTCATCAATCGTCATTTTCCGGCCGCCGTGGAAAGCGTAGGCGGTGTCGCACCAGCGGCAGCGCAAGTTGCAGCCCGTCAGCCGCACGAAAATGCACGGCCGGCCCGCATAGCTGCTTTCGCCTTGAATCGAGCGGAAGATTTCGGTCACCACCATGGCATGGCCTTCGGCTCAGCCGCGGCCGGCGGCTGCCGCGCGGCGCGCCTCGCGCCGCCGGCGATCGACGATGGCCGTCGCGGCCAGCGCCAGCGAGAGAACGGCCGCTGCCAGGGCGCCGGCCCACGCGCCCCACAGCGCCGTAACGTAAAAGACGGTGACCGCCACCGCGGCCACGCCGATGATGAGCAACGCGCGATTCATCGCGCTTTCCCGTCTCCGCCGGCTTCGCCATCGGGCCAGTAAGTGGCTGCCGTGGTGTCGGTCTCCCAGACGGTGACGTTCTTGATCCGCGGGCCGCCGCCGGGGAAGTGTCCCGCGGCCTCTTCGTAGAAATATTTCGCCAGATTCTCCGCCGAGGGGTTCAGATGGTCGAAGGGAGCCTGATCGTTGAGGTAGCGGTGGTCGAGCGCGGCCAGAGCCTCCCGCATCGACTGCTTCAACTTGACGAAGTCGCAGAGGAGGCCCACCTCGTCGAGCGATGGCCCTTCCAGGGTCAGCCGCACCTTGTAGTTGTGTCCGTGCGGGTTCTCGCACTTGCCCCGGTAGCCGCGCAGGGCATGCCCTGCCGAGAAACTGCCTTCTACGTAGATCTCAAACATCGCCGGTTCCAGCGGCCTCGCTCGCCCGATTCGGGCTCGGCCCGCAACCTACGCGCCCGGGAGGCCCGCCGTCGAGAAACTCTTCCACGTCCCCCAGGCTCGCCGCCAGCCTCTGGCAGGGCGCTGCAAAAGGCCTTCCTAGGGCTGCCATCCTGAGCGCAGCGAAGGATCCCGACCTCCCTTCCGCGGAATTGACGGGAGGCTTCGGCCGCCGCCCTTCGACCTCGCTCAGGGCCGTGAGCTTGTCAAACGGCGGCGGCCTCGGAATGGCACCTTGGCCTTTTGCAGCAACCTGCTCGTCCGGCCGCGATTCCAGCAAAATCTTACCATAGGCCTTGCCGGGCGGCCGGGGCCCGTCGTCACGGGTTCCCTACGGTTTGGCTGGCTCCGCGCTACGCTACGGCACTGCCGCGGGCAGGGTTGTGGCAAACAGCTTCCCGCTTCCGCCGTCCTCCAGGACGAAGCGCAAGAGGTAGTGTCCCCGGGGCGCTCTCAAAGTGACTGTGATGTGAAGCCCGCTTCGGATCAGGTTGGCCAGCGTTTCCTTGCTTATGTCCATGTCCAGAAGGGCCTCCTCGCCGGTGACGAATTTCCCTCCCGGCCCAAACAAGGCGCCAATCATCTCCACACGGTCCACATGCCTCCCCTGCGCCTTTTGAAAGGCAAGCGACTGGGGGCTGAGACCTAGCGATAGCTCTACTCCCGGTGCTCCCGCGGTCGGCGGGCTCGATACCGTTCCCACTTGCACCGGGATCGCCTGCCTTCGATCCGTGAGGAGCGGCTTGCCCGCCACTGCCTTCTCTCGAGATCCGTCGTCACACCCCTTCACGCGCTAACCCCACGCCGGCGGCAGCCAACGCCGTCGAGATTCAGGGGCCGCGCCTGTCCGGGGGCTGGCTCGCTTCGGCCGTCGTGTGTTTCGGCTCGCCGCCGTTGAGGAACGCCTCCACGTCGCCGAGCGCCGCTGTTTTCCGGTAATCCGGCAGCGATTCCAAAAAAATCTTCCCGTACGCTTTCCGGTGAATCCGGTTGTCGAGGATCACGAGCACGCCGCGATCGCTGCGCGACCGCACCAGCCGGCCGAAGCCCTGTTTGAGCGCCAGAACCGCTTCCGGAACCTGGTATTCCATGAAGGCGTTTCGCCCCTCCTCGCCGAGCGCCCGCACCCGGGCGGCCACCACCGGATCGGTAGGCACCGCAAAAGGCAGCCGGTCCACGATCACGCACGAGAGCTGCTCGCCAGGCACATCCACTCCCTGCCAGAAGCTCGCCGTGGCGAAGAGTACCGCGCCCGGCGTTCGCCGGAACCGCTCGAGCAGCGCCGAGCGCGGCGCCTTGCCCTGCAAGAGCAGCGGAAAGTCCAGGCGGTCCGAGAGCCGCTCGTACACCTCCCGCATCTGCGCGTAGCTGGTGAAGAGGCAAAACGCGCGCCCGCGCGTCACCCGCAGCACCCGCTCGATCTCCTCCGCGGCCCGCTCGGCGAAACCCGGCTCGCGAACGTCCGGCAAGTCACCCGGGACATAGAGCATCGCCTGGCTTGGGTAGTCGAATTCGTGGGCGAGGATGCGCTCCTGCCCGCCGCTCACCCCCAGCCGCTGCTTCAGAAAATCAAAATTCCCGCCCACGGCCAGCGTCGCCGACGTCAGAACCACGGTGTCGAACGCCTCGAAAAGCTTCTCGCGCAGGATGGGACTCACGTCGATGGGCGTCGCGGCCAGGAAAACACCCTTCTTTCGCCGCTCGTACCAATACACGTACCCGCCCTCGTCGCTTTCCACGAGGAACGCCAGTTCGCCCCGCAGTTCCCCCGCTCGCCGCGCCAGCGCCAAAAGCTCTTCCGGCCGCTCCTTCACTCCGGCCAGTTCCGCTTCGGCTCGGCGCAGCGCCTTCCCAAGCCCGTCGTAGGCGTCGCGATTCTCCTCGAGGAACCGCGATCGCGCTCCCGCATCGAACCCAAACCGGCCTTCCCGCTCCGGGAACCGGCTGAAAAGCTCCCGCGCCTTTTCCCGCACGCGCCCCACACTCCGCAGCAGCTCCGGCGAGCCGCCTGCGTCGAGCCGCACCGCCTGCTCGGTGTCGCGCGCCAGCTCTTCCAGACGGTAATTGGAGATCTCGCGGCCGAAATAGGCGCTGGCCACATCTTCGATCTCGTGCGCTTCGTCGAATACCACCGCCGCATAGTCCGGCAAAATGGATCCGAAGTCTCCCTGCCGAAGCGCCAAATCGGCGAAGAAGAGGTGGTGGTTGACGATCACCAGATCGGCTTCGCTCGCGCGCTGATGCATCCACGTCACGAAGCAGCGGTTGAATTCCGGACATTTGCGCCCCGTGCACGTCTCGCTTCGCGCGTCCAGCTTGGCCCATAGGTCGGCGTCGTCCGGCAGGAAATCCAGCTCCGCCCGGTCGCCTGTTTCCGTCTCCGGCTCCCAGCGCCGGATGCGTTCGAGCCAATCCACTTCGTCCAGATCCTTGAGCAGCGGCCGCTGGCCGAGCTGATGCAGTTTCTGCCGGCAGAGGAAATTGCCCCGGCCTTTCATCACCGCTACTTTCAGCTCCGGCGCGAAAAAGCGTTGGAGGAAGGGAATGTCCTTGTGGAATAACTGCTCTTGGAGCGATTTCGTGGCCGTCGAAACCACCACACTCCGTCCGCTGCGGATCGCGGGCAGCAAATATGCCAGCGTCTTCCCCGTGCCTGTGCCGGCTTCCACCACCAGGTGGCGCCGCTGGGCGAAAGCCTGCTCGACGAGTTCCGCCATTTCGAGCTGGGAAGGGCGGAATTCGTATCCTTCGTGGCATCGCTCGAGGAACCCGCCAGGGGAGAAAACCTCGCGGAGCGTGGGCGCGGGGGGATCCTTCGAAGCGCGAGAGTTGTCCATGGGCAGCGCTGCGGCAGGCGAAATCGCCGGCTTGCGGGTAAAATAACACAGATTTGAGCGCGAAACTCCCTCTGGTCGCCATCGTCGGCCGACCCAACGTCGGCAAATCGACGCTGTTCAATCGCCTGGTCGGCCGCCGCCGGTCGATCGTCACCGACGAGCCGGGGATCACCCGCGATCGCATCTATGGAACGGCGGAGTGGCGCGGCCGGGCTTTCGAAGTCGTGGATACGGGCGGCCTCGTGCCGGACGAAAAAACGGGAATCCCGGCCGAGATTTTCCGGCAGGCGCGCCTGGCGCTGGCCGAAGCGGCCGCGGTGGTGTTCGTCGCCGATAGCCGCACCGGTCCCATGCCCGCCGACGCCGACCTCTTGCGGCGCCTCCGAACCTTTGGGAAGCCGATCACCGTCGCGGCCAATAAAGTCGATACGGCCGCTCTCGCCGCCATGGCTTCCGCCGCTTTCGCGGAATGGGGCGCAGCCGTTTTCCCCGTCTCCGCCGAGCACGGCCTCGGCGTGGACGACCTCCTCGACCACCTCACCCGCGAATTCCCCGCCGCGCCGCACGAGGCCCCTGCCCCCGCCGTCCGCATCGCGATCATCGGCCGGCCCAACGTGGGGAAATCCACCTTGCTCAACCGCCTGGCCGGCGCCGAGCGCGCTATCGTGGCGGCCGAGCCGGGTACGACGCGTGATGCGGTGGATACGCGCATCGAGCGCGATGGCCGGTCGCTCGTGTTCATCGACACGGCGGGCATTCGCCGCAAGGCGCGCACGAAGCTGGCTGCCGAAAAGCTGAGTGTGGTGATGGCCCGCCGCCATCTCGAGCGCGCGGATTTGGCGCTGCTCGTTGCCGACGCCTCGCTCGGCGTCACCACCCAGGACGCGGCTATCGCCGGCTACGCCAGCCAGGCTGGCTGCTCGCTCATCGTGGTGATGAACAAGTGGGATCTCGCCCTCGAGAAAGCGCGCGCGGGAGGAAAGAGCGTCGTCGAGCAGAAATTGCTCGGGGACTACGAAACTCTCGTGCGCGAGCGGCTCGGGTTCGTCCATTACGCTCCAATCGTTTTCCTCTCCGCGCTCACCGGCTCGAAAGTCGATACGCTCTTTGCCCTGATCGACCGCGTGGCCCGCGCTCGCCTGCTCCGCGTGCCCACCGCCGAGTTGAATCGCTGGCTGGCGGAGATCGATCTCGGCCGGTCGGGAGCGCCCGCCGCCCAAGTGCCTGAAATCCTCTACCTCACTCAGACGGCTACCCAGCCGCCCACCTTCGCCCTGTTCACCCGCAAGGCGAGCCGCCTCCATTTCAGCTTCGAGCGTTTCCTTCAGAACCGGCTCCGCGACCGGTACGACTTCACCGGCGCGCCCATCCGCTTCCACGTTCGCGCGCGCCGCCGCCAACCTGCCCGCCGCCATCGTGGGTAGTGGGCCGGGCGCCCCAGGCGCCCTGCCGAAGCTTCTGGGTCGCCCCAACCATCTGTGCCGGGCCGGCCGCGCCGCCGTTCGTTCCGTGGTGAGCTCAGCCGAGCCACAGGCTCACGGCCCTCGGCGGAGTCAAGGGGTGGCTCGCGCAAGCAAGCGCTGGCGGGCCGGCCGTGCCGTCCCGAAGCTTCGGGATCGCGCAAGCGAGCGGAGGCGGGTTGACACTTCCCGCGCTCGGCATACGATAGAGTCCTAACGATGAGCCAGAACCTCTTCCCCGAGCCCGCACCGCCTTCCGGCGAAGCCGCCGCGGGCGGCGATCCCGAGGCTTCCAGCGCGCGCGCCTACCGGATCGGCGAGGTGTGCCGGCTCACCGGAACCAAAGCCTTCGTGCTTCGGTATTGGGAGACGGAGTTTCCCATGCTCGCGCCGCACAAGAGCCCCAAGGGCCACCGGCTCTACCGCCGCGAAGACGTGGACATGGTGCTCGAAATCAAGCGGCTGCTTTACGAACAGGGATTTACGATTGCCGGCGCGCGCCGCGCACTCGAATCCCGCGGCGAGGCTGCACCGGCCGCCGAGCCCGCTCAGCCAGCCGGCTTGCCGGCGGGCTCCTCCGCCGCGCGCAAGCTGCTCGTCGACCTCGAAGAGGAACTCGAAGCCATCTTGACGCTGCTCAAAAGCGGGTGATAGGCTGGCATTTGCGCGTCGGGACGTGGCGCAGCCTGGTAGCGCGCACGCTTGGGGTGCGTGAGGTCGCTGGTTCAAATCCAGTCGTCCCGACCATTTCCCTCCGGGTCCGCGAGTGACAACTTCGAAAATGCGGCCTTGCGTTCTGCTCACCAACGACGATGGCATCGAGGCTCCGGGACTCCGCGCGCTCGGGGAAGCGCTCGGTGATCTCACCGAGGTTGCCGTCGCCGCGCCGGCCGGCGAGCGCAGCGGCGCGTCGCATTCCATCAGCGTCCGCCGCGCCGTCTCCTGCGAAGCCCTGGGAGAGCGCCGGTGGTCGGTGGACGGCACGCCCGCCGACGCCGTGATCGTCGCCCTGCACAAACTGCTCGAGCGCAAGCCGGCTCTGGCGGTATCGGGCATCAATCTCGGCGCCAACGTCGGCCAGAACGTTCATTACTCCGGCACCGTGGGCGCGGCGATGGAAGCCGTGCTCAACCGCGTTCCCGCCTTCGCGCTTTCCATCGCTACGCGCAACCCGGAATGCGATTTCGCTCCCGCCGCGCGGCTGGGCCGCGAGTTGGTTCGCCTCCTGCTCGATGAGGCGCTGCCGGAAGGTACCCTGCTCAACGTCAACGTGCCGGAATCCTGGAACGGGCGCGTCCGCTTCACCCGGCAATCGGAAAAGATCACGCGGAACCTCTTGCGCGAGGAACGGGGGGAACGCGGGCCCGTGTTCTGGCTTCAGGAGATCAAGGTGCTCGATTCGCTCGAACCGGATAGCGATTACGCCGCGCTCGACGCGGGCGACGCGTCGATTACCCCGCTCCAGGCCGGCCGGACGCATCTCCCTTCGCTCAACCATCTGTCTCATCTCGCCGCTCGGCTCGAATCCCTCCTCGCCAAGGACAGGTAGCGGGTGGCAACCCCACGCTTTGCGCCGGGTGCCCCAGGCGCCGTAATTGCGCCTGGAAGCGGGGGCGTGGCGCCCCACCCGCGACCCCGGCGGGTGGGGCGCCCCAACTCCTGAGCCGGGCACTCCGGGTGCTCCGCCGCGGTGGCCGAAGGGTCCCAGGCGCGCGAACCTCCCCGCAGCGCCTCGGAGTACGCGTTGTGAGGAACAAACTCTGGCCGTCAGTTCCCGCCGTACGGCCGCTTCAGCCATTTCTTCGCTTCGCTCGCCAGGCCCTTATCGCCGCTTTCCGCAATCACTTGCCGATAGCATTTCACGGCCTGAGCGCGGTCGCCGGCCCGGTCGTACATCTCTCCCGCATCGAGCCGCGCCTCCGCTACCAGGTCCGGAGTGGAATTCGGCAGCTTCTCCACCTCGTGGTAAGCTCCCGCGGCGCCGCGCCAATCCTGTTGGGACCGCAGCGTGTCGCCCAAATTCATCGCCGCGAGGCCCGGCCGGTCGTACGGGAACAGGCCCTGCTGGCCGTCTGCGATCAATTGACGGTCCACGCCGATCGCCTCGCGGGTCTTTCCCGCCCCTCTCAGCAGGTCCGCCTCGGAGAGGCCGTAGAGAAAGTTATGCGGGAAATTCGCGTAGAGCCACCCGATCAATTCGAGCGCTTGGCCGTAGTGATGCTCGCGCGCGAGGAAGAGCGCGAGAGTGGTTCGCGCATCGATGCTGGCCTCGCCTCCGCCCGCCAGCGCCTCCCGCATCAGCGCCAGCCCTTTCGATCGGCTGCCGTGGATCGTTACCAGCAGCATGGCTGCCTTCACCAGCCACGGCAAGCTCCCCACGATGTAGTTGTAGATGCCCACGATCAGCTTCGCATCGCTGTAGTTGGGGTCCAGGGCGAGCACGCGCTTGGAATCGTCATACGCGGCGAGTCCGCTGCGCAGCGCCGCAAACCAGTCCTTGCCTACCAGAGCCTCTTCCGCCGCCCGCAGCCCCCGCGTCACGCTCTGCGCGTAGAGCGCTTCCACGTCGTTGGGGTTCTCGGCGAGCTGCTCCTGCTCGAGCGATCTGGCCCGCTGCATGAGTTCCGCCACCCGCGCCATCGCCTTCGGATCGGGCGCGACCTTGGGCATGTGAACGAATTCGTTGCTCAGGTAGAGTTGAGCGTCGAGCTTGCCCTCGCGATGCAACTCGTGGAATAGCACCGCCTCGAGCAGATGGTTGACGCAAAATGGATTTGCCGGATGCTTCCGCAGCGACTCCTCGAAATCACGCGTCGCCGCATCGTAGTCCATGTTGTAAAAGTGCAGGAAGCCGTCCTCGGTCGCCTCGTCCGCCGGGTTCACTTTCAGGAAGACTCGCGGCGGTTGACGCTGCTCCGGCTTGGCTTGCGTGGCATGACCCGCCGCCAGCCCGGCCATCAAAAGCGCGGCGCCCCCGAGCGCCGCTACGTTCATCCCCCAAAAGCTGGCCCGCAGGCGCCAGCCGGCGCGAGCGCGGGCATTCTCTTGCTCGCCGCACCTTGGCTGCTTGCCTGCGCACCGCTCGGCCGAGGCCAAGCCTGGGCGTGCGCGTCTCGTCGATATCAAGAATGACGGTTGCATCGCACTGCGCTCGTTGACTCGCTTCCTTACCCAGCCAGAAGTCTCGCCGGCCCTCCCGCCGTCTTGCCCCCTGGGCAAGGGCAAAATCTATCGCCTTGTATACTAGTTAGTAACTATCTCCTCCACGAGTCCGTATAGGATAACCCCTTTAGCAACAATCGCGTACAGGGATGCCTGCCCCGCCTACCTCCCGCTGGTCCGCAGCCCCGGATTCCGTAGCGTGGCGTCCAGGTAAATTTCGTTCCCACCCCTGCCCTCACCTCGGTTAGAATCCAAATCCGTGGGCCAAGCGACAAATCTCTGCTCCTACTGCGGCGGCGGGGTTGGCGAGAACGCCCTCTACTGCCCGAAATGCCTCGTTCCAATCGCGCTCCCCGTGCGCCGCCGGCAGCCGAGCACGGCGGCACTCCTCCTCGGCGTTTCGCTGATTTTCGGTTCGCCTTGCGCCTGGGTCATCGCCGGTCAGCTCCGCAGCCAGATCGAGAAGGTAGGCGCAACTCGTGCCGTCGTTCATGCCGCGCCGGTCGAGCAAGCGCCGGCAGTCGATCAGGCCGAAGCGCTGATCGCGCGCTGCGGCGCACCCGAGCGCGACTTCTCAACCGCCAACAGCGATCCGCGCCCGCCCATTCCCTTCCGCGTTCTCGAATACGCCGGCAAGCATCTCCAATTCGACTTCGTGCCGGGTGGAGGAGCGAAGATCGGCGATCCGCCGCCGTACGTCTGGGCGCTCTCCGGTATTCTCGATACTACTACCAACCAGCGTGTGCCACTCGCCGCGGCAGCCGCCCGCATGGGTTGCGCCGCCTCGGCGCTCAGTCCGGCTGGCCAAACCGCCGGCCCCGCTTCCCTGGCCGATTCGGCTGCATCGGCCGCCCGCAATCGATAACCGACGAAGGCCACCCGTTCGTCTTCGCGTCTGGCGTCATCAGCACCGGTCATCCCGATCGGCTCATCCCTATTGACCACCCACAGAACGTCTGGCATACTTCAATCCTATTGATAATCAATAGGAGGTGTCATGCCATCCCTCCGAACCTGGCTCGCGCGTTTCGCCGGCCTCTTCGGCCGCCGCCGCGCTGATGATCGCCTCCGCGCCGAACTCGATCTCCACATCCAAATGCTCGCCGAGGAAAACGAGCGGCGCGGCCTCGCGCCCGAAGAAGCGCGCCGCCAGGCCCTCATCCAGCTCGGCGGCGTCGAGCAAACCAAGGAGCGCTATCGCGCCCAGCACGGCCTGCCCTGGCTCGAATCCTTCTTCCGCGACACCCGCTACGGCTTGCGCATCCTGCGCAAATCCCCCGGCTTCACCACCGTCGCCATCCTCACCCTCGCCCTCGGCATCGGCGCAAACACGGCCATTTTCTCGCTGGTGTACGCTGTGCTCCTCCGGCCGTTGCCCTACGACCATGCTTCAAGGTTGGTCGTGCTCAACGAGACCACGCCCAAGGTTGGCACCGTCAGCGTTTCCTACCCTGATTTCCTCGATTGGCGTGCCCAGAGCCACGCTTTCGCAGAAATGGATGCAGTTCACTCTGTAGGCTTCAATCTTTCGGACGTCCCCCAGCCGGAAAGCATCAGCGGGGAGGCCGTTTCGCCCAATTTCCTTCCGATGCTCGGCGTGCACCCAATTTTGGGCCGCGATTTTGAACCGTCGGAAGCGGCGCCCGGCGCAGCGCCGGTGATTCTGCTGAGTTATTCGCTGTGGCAATCGCAGTTCCATGGCGATCGGAATGCCATTGGCCAAATCATTCAGCTCGATGGCCGCGGTTTTACGGTTGTCGGCGTGCTCCCCGCAAACTATCGCTGGGTCGAGAAGACTGACGTCCTCGAACCGATTGGCGTCTGGGCAGCGGGGAATTCTGAGGTGACGGACCGCGGCGATCGTGGAGACATGGTTGTGGTTGGCCGGCTGGCGCCGGGGGTTTCTCTGACGCAGGCCCGCGTCGAAATGCAGGGAATTGCGCAACGGCTGGCGGAAGAATTTCCGGAAACCAACGACCAATTCGGTGTACGACTCCGGCCGATGCGCGACGCGTTCGTCAGCAACCTCCGGCCGGCGTTGCTGGTGCTGTTCGCTGCCGTCGCGCTTGTGCTGTTGATTGCCTGCGCCAATGTAGCGAATCTGTTTCTTGTGCGCGGCGCGGTCCGCACGAAGGAAATTGCCCTGCGCGTCGCCCTCGGCGCCAGCCGCGGGCGGATCCTCCGCCAGATGCTTACCGAGAGCTTTGTACTTGCCCTTCTAGGCGGCGGGCTAGGCTTGGCGCTTGCGGTCGCGGCAATTCAATCAATGGCCCGGCTGATTCCGGGGGATATCCTGCTAGGCGCGCGCGTGAACCTAAGCAGCACGGTGCTGCTGGTCACAGCCGGCGTGGACTTGCTGGCAGCAACCCTTTTGGGGCTTGTCCCCCTGGTCCAGTGGGCAGGTCCCGACGCACACGCTGAGCTCAGGACGAGCGCGCGAACGGCTAGCGCGGGCGTGGCACAGGGGCGGCTGCGCGGTGCGCTTGTCGTGGCGGAAATTTCGCTGGCGCTCGTCCTACTGGCGGGGGCGGGTCTGATGATGAAGAGCCTTTATCTTTTGCTTTTGGTTAGCCCCGGCTTTCAACCGAGCCGCGTGGTGACGGTCGGAATCGGCCTGCGCGCGCCGCAATATTCGACGGATGCAGCTGTGCTCGGCTTTTGGCGGCGGCTCTTAGACCACGTGCGCTCGCTGCCGGGAGCGAGAGGCGCCGCGCTGGGCACCGTCGTTCCGTTCACCGGCGATCACAGCCGTACGGACGTTACCATCGAAGGGATGCGCCTGCCGGGCCTGGGGGCGTGGCCGCACCCCGACGTCCACGTCATTACTCCGGGCTACGTGCGCACCCTCGAGGTGCCACTCCTACGCGGCCGTGCTTTTGCGGATGCTGATAGCGCGAAGGCGCCCGCCGTGGCGCTGGTAAACGAGATGCTTGCCAGGAAGTTCTTTCCCCATGGGGATGCCGTTGGCAAGCGATTCATGTTCGGCCATCCGTCGCCGGAACATCCGCCCTCCTGGATAACCATCGTCGGCGTGGTGGGCGATACGAAACTGTACGGGCTCGCAAACCCGGCGCGCCTCGAGGTCTACGTTCCTCTGGCCCAGGCCCCGCAGAGCCATATGGAGCTGCTGGTGAAGTCGGCAACCGGGCCGCCACTGCTGATTTCTGAGATTCGCCGCGCCGTGGCCTCGATTGATCGGAGCCAGCCCGTGTCTGATATTTCAACTATGGAAGACTTGGTGAGCAACTCGACCGGGCCGAGACGGATCACGTTGGTTCTGCTTGGCGCATTCAGTGGACTTGCGCTTGTTTTGGCGGCGGTCGGAATCTACGGCGTCATGTCGTATTCCGTCGCCCAGCGAACGCACGATATCGGCATTCGCGTGGCGCTCGGAGCCGGGAGGGGTGACATCTTGAAACACGTCCTCGCGGAAGGTATGAGGCTGACGATGCTCGGCGCGGCTATCGGGATTGCCGGCGCGCTGGGTCTGACTCACTTCCTGGAGAGCTTGCTCTACGGCGTGGCCCCAACCGATCCGGTGATCTTCGCTGCTGTTTCGATGATTCTAGCGGCAGTGGCTCTTCTGGCAAGTTTTGTTCCCGCGCGCCGGGCCGCGCGCGTCGATCCCGTGGTCGCCCTGCGCCAGGAATGAGACAGGCAGTGGCAATTGGCTAGCTGGCCGGTGGCTGGAGCCGGAGCCGTTAGCCGGACACGGGAGATTGCTCCGAGAACGTGTGGATGCCGCACTCGAGTTTCTGCCCGCCCCAGCGACCCGAGCGGGGATTCGCGGGGTCGGTCGGCAGCGTGGTGCAGGGCTCGCAACCGATGCTGGTGTAGCCGCGATCGTATTGAGGCAAGTAGCTGAGCCCGTGCGCCCGCGTATATTCCCAGACGCGCTCCCGGCTCCAATCGGCCAGCGGATTCACCTTCAGCAGGCTCTTTCCGCCGGGCAGCCGGTGCTGCTCGATTTTCTTCAGGTCCCTCCTCGTCGGTGATTGCTCCCGGCGCAAGCCGGTGAACCAAATGTCGTAAGGATCGAGGCCCGCCATGAGCGGCTCGACCTTGCGCAACTGGCAGCAGCGCGTGGGGTTCTGCTGGTAGAGGATTCCGAACTCGGACTCCTGCTGCGCCACCGTCTGCTTCGCCGTCAGATTCACGAGTTTCAGACCCCACTCGCGAACGAGTCTGTCCCGGAACGCGTACGTCTCGGCGAAATGGTAGCCGGTGTCGAGGAACAGGACGGGAACGTTCGGCAGGCGCTTGCGAACCAGATGCAGTACGACGATGCCTTCCGCCTGGAAACTGCAGGTGAGGCATGCCCGGAAGTTCCCGGCTGCCTCGAATGCCAGTTCCACAATCTCTTCCGCGCTCCTACCCTCGAGATACTGGCTATTTTCCCATTCGCGCGTCATTCGCTCTCTCTCCCTTCTCAGGTCGTCTGGTCCTCGAAAAACAAAAAGCCCACCGGCCAGGCACTCTGGCGGCGGGCTTCACTACCCCTCGTTCGGAACGGGATCTCTTAGATCACGCGCCTCCCCACGCCAGAGCGCACCCAGGCGCTACACATCGCGCCGCGACAGCACCGGTTCGCTGGGGCACTCTTGCGTGCGTCGAAACTCATAGCCGCTACGTTACCTGATAAAGAAGGAGGTCGCAAGCTAATTCTACTGTTTGTAGGGTATTTCTCCATCCCTATCGCAACTCGCACATCCATAAGAAGTTGCAATGGAACACACCCCGCCAGACGCCAAGTCGCAAGGTCTTCGGTCCGCGGCCAGCCCTACGCTGCTAAACGAGCACAGACTAAAGAATCTGTGTGGCAACCCGGGTCTTACGAAAGGGCACGGCTTCAGCCGTGCCGAAAGTCCTTGCCCATCAACGCGGCTTTAGCCGCTGAGGGCTGTATCCGCCAGTTGCCACACAGACTCTAAAGTCTGTGCCGCGGCACCGCGCGGCCGGCATCGGACCTCTCAAGTTCTCCGGCTCCTCACCGGGTCATTCCCGCGCAAGCGGGAATCCAGTCCTGTCGATGCCCCGCCGCTGAAACTGGATTCCTGCTTGAGGGAATGACCGTTACACAGCGCGGCCATGCGGCCGCGACCCGGCGCGCCCGACCCCAACGAGAGCACAAACTTCAGTCTGTGGGCCTTGAGTGACTCCCATTCTCCGGACACCCTCCGGGCCTGCGCCTGGTCCAATCGAAACCCATACTTGTTTCACGGGGTCTACAGTGATGGAATAGACGGTTCGGTGTGTCCCGAAGCGCCCTGTACGCTGCTCGGAACCGCCGGAACATCCGACCGGAGGAAAGGAATCCCGACCGGGTGGCTGCTGAAACAAGAGTTCGATTTCGATAGGGGGTGGAAGTCCCTTATGAAGCCTTCACAAATTGCTGGACGAGCAGGCCCGTCGTTGGTCAAAACCCTCGTGTCCGCATTGCTGGTCCTTCTGGCGCTGGCGTTCGCGCCCGGTTGGGTGCCTGCTTCCCACGCGCAAACGAATATTTCCGGGGTGTGGGTGATCAAGACCACCGCGCCCGATGGCAACGTCCGCAGCCTCTATTTCGAATTCAAACAAGTTGGCGAAGCGGTCACCGGCCAGATGATGTTCGGTCCCGGCCGCGGCCGCCCGATCAGTGATGGGAACTTTAAGGATGGCAAGCTGCACTTCGTGATGACGTTCGGCCGGGCGCCGCAGTCGCGCCAGATCCCCTACGACGGCACTTTGAAAGACGGCAAGCTGTATCTGACTCTTCCGGGGTTTCGCGGCCAGCCGCCGCGCACAGCCGTTGCCGAGCGGGCGAGCGCAGAGGATTTGAAAGCGCTGCAGCCGCCGCCTCGGCTTCCCCTGCCCGCCTTGCACCACGTGCGGTACAACGGCTTGGCGAAGACGCCGCCGATGGGCTGGAACAGTTGGAATAAGTTCGCCGGCCAAGTCAACGATCAAGACGTTCGCGGAATGGCCAAGGCCATGGTGACGAGCGGCATGAAAGCCGCCGGCTACACCTACGTCAACATTGACGACACGTGGGAAGGCCCGCGCGACGCCAAGGGCGAGATCACTACAAACAACAAGTTCCCGGACATGAAGGCACTGGCCGACTACGTTCATTCCCTCGGCTTGAAATTCGGAATCTATTCCTCGCCGGGTCCCACCACCTGCGCCGGGTATACGGGCACCTACGGCCACGTGCAGCAGGACGCCGATACCTACGCCAAGTGGGGAGTCGACTATTTGAAATACGACTGGTGCAGCGAAACCGAAATCTACCCTGTCGGCGGCCACGGGTATCCCACGGTGGACGAGATGCGCGGCGTCTACCAGGAGATGGGCGACGCCTTGCTGAAAACCGGCCGGCCCATCGTCTTCAGCCTCTGCGAATACGGCTGGGACGACGTCTGGAACTGGGGCGCCACGGTCGGCGGGAACCTCTGGCGCATCACCGGAGACATCGGCGACAACTGGAATTCCATGATCCGCAACGGCCTTGGGGGAGTCAACCTCTCGAAATACACGCGGCCGGGACACTGGAACGATCCCGACATGCTCGAAATCGGCAATGGCCACATGACGGACGAGGAATACCGCACGCACATGAGTCTGTGGTCCATGCTCGCCGCGCCCTTGATTGCAGGCAACGATTTGCGCAGTATGACGCCCGACATCAAGGCCATCCTCACCAATCGCGAAGTCATCGCCATCGACCAGGATCCGGCCGGGAAACCGGTGGATAGACTCACCGACCCGCAATCGACCCAGTTGGTTTTGACGCGCCCGCTCGCCGATGGCTCGCACGCGGTGGGCCTATTCAATCTTGCCGACCAGCCGCAAAGCATCACCGTAAACTGGAGCGCAGCAGGCATTAGCGGGAAGAAACTCCGCGCGCGGGACCTATGGGAACACACGAACGTCCGTGTCTCCCTACCCGCCTACACGGCAACGGTCCCGGCACACGGAGTCGTCCTGCTTCGAGTGAAGTAGTCAAAATGCGCCTCCCGCGGTTCCGGCGCCGTCCCCGCGGCGCAGCAGACGGCGTCGCAGCCGTGCGGCTGTGCGGAAATCCGGTATCATGGGCGGGTCACGCCGGGGACCGAACGCCCAGTGAAAACGAGCGGCCTCGAACCCGCCTCCCTCAATATGCAGGGCGCCATTCGCGTCACCGATCTCGTCGTTCACTCCATCGCCATCGCCGATCCGCCGCTTCGCAGCTCCTATGGCCGCCACCAACCCTACGCGTTGCGCACGATCGTCGAGCTTCGAAGCGACGCCGGAATCACCGGCATCGCGGAAACGCACGGCGGCGAAGCCATCGCCGGAGCATTTCACTCCCTCCGCCCGCGGGTTATCGGAATGGATCCGTACCGGCTGGCGGGGGATCTGCTGCCGATGCTCGAGCCTCCCGCCGAAAGCACGAATGAAGGCCGCTCCCAAACGCATTTCGTTCCCGGCGAAAATCCGCTGGACATCGGCGCTCGCCTCTATGCGGCTCTCGAGATCGCCAGCCTGGATCTGGTCGGCAAAGCGGTCGGCATCCCCGTTTGCGACCTGCTGGGCGGCCGCGCGCGCGACGAAGTCCCCTTTTGCGCCTACGCGTTTTACAAGCACGCGGGAGGCGGCGGCGAGGCCGATGACGCGCGCGAAGATCGCTACGGCGAAGCCCTCACGCCGCCCGCGCTGGTCCGGCAAGTCGAACGGATGATCGCCGAATACGGCTACGAAGAGGTGAAGCTGAAAGCCGGCGTCCTCGATCCCGAACTCGAAATCGAAACGATCCGCCAGCTTCGCGCCGCGCTGGGCCCGGCCGTTCCCCTGCGCCTGGACCCGAACTGCGCGTGGTCGGTCGAAACGTCGGTGCGCCTGGGGAAGGCGCTGGCCGGCGAATTGGCCGGCGGAGGCTACCTCGAGGATCCCACGGCCGGCCTGGCGGGAATGGCGGAGGTGCGCCGGCGGCTGCTGGCCGAAGGAGTGCCGGCGCCCTTGGCGAGCAACGTGGCGGTCACCGGGTTCGCCGACATCCCCGAGAGCATCCCGAGAGACGCGGTGCAGATCGTTCTTTGCGATCCGCATTACTGGGGCGGCATCCGGCAGGTGCAGCACCTCGGCAAAATCTGCCGCGTTTTCGGCTTGGGACTTTCCATGCACTCGAACACCCACCTCGGCGTCTCGCTCATGGCCATGACCCACGCCGCCGCCGCTACTCCCCACCTCTCGTACGCTTGCGATACGCATTACCCGTGGCAAGCGGAGGAGGATGAAGTCGTGGCGGGAGGCCGCGTGCCCATCGTGAAGGGCCGAGTGCGAATTCCCGACAAGCCGGGGCTGGGCGTGGAACTCGATTACGACCGGCTGGCGCGGGGCCGCGAGCGCTACGCCCGCTGCGCGTACCGGCGCCGTGACGACGAAGCGGAAATGCGCAAGCACGTGGACCCGAATTGGCGGCGTATCCTGCCGCGATGGTGAACGCCATGAAACCCGAAGAATTGCGAGCGAGGCTTCGCGGAGTGATCGCGTTTCCCGTGACGCCGTTCGCGCCCGATCTTTCCCTGGACCTCGGAGGCCTCCGGCAGAATATCCGCCGGCTGCTGCGCTATCCGATTTGCGGGATCGTTGCCGCCGGCGGCACTGGCGAACTCTATTCCCTCTCCCCCGCCGAACATGCGGAAGTGGTGAGGGCCGTCGTCGAGGAAGCCGCCGGCCAAGTGCCCGTTTTCGCCGGGGCGGGATTCAATTGTGCCATCGCCACGGAATTGGCAAAGCAATCCGCTCGCCTCGGCGCCGGCGCCGTTCTCGCCTTCCCGCCCTACTTTCCGAATGCCGACGAGGAAGCTCTGGCCGACTACTACGCCACCATCGGCGCGGCGACTGCGCTGCCCTTGTTCGTCTACAGTCGCGACTGGGTTAATCCCTCCCCGGCCTGGGTCGAGAAATTGGCCCTTCGCGTTCCCACGCTCCTTGGCTGGAAGGACGGCCAGGGCGACCTGCGGCGCTACCAGCAGATCATCGACCGGCTGGGTGATCGTCTGCACTGGATCGGCGGCGTGGGAGATGACGCCGTGCCCGGCTATTACAGCATCGGTATTCGCGTCTACACTTCCAGCATCGCCAATGTCGCGCCGAAGCTTTCCCTCGAGCTGCACGAAGCCGCCGCCGGAGATTCCGTTGCGCTCGGCCGCTTGATGCGCGAATTCGTGATCCCTCTCTACGCCCTTCGCTCGAGGCGGAAGGGCTACGAAGTCAGTGTCATGAAGGAAATGATGAATCTTGCTGGCCTTCCTGCCGGGCCCGTGCGGCCTCCGCTGCCGCACTTGCGCGCGGAAGACGCCGCCGCGCTCCGCGCCATGATGGAGCGCTGGCGCCCAGAGATCGGTTCCTGAATGCGGCTCATGTGTCCATGAAACCCACGGGGGAGCGCTGGAAGGTCCTCGCCTGGCTCTGCTGCCTTTCCGTCTTCACCTACATCGGGCGAATCGGCATCAGCAGCCAAATCCGCGAAAACATCGAACGCGATCTGCACCTGATTCCTTCCCTCACCGCCTACGCCATCGCCGCCTTTACCCTCTCTTACGCGCTGTTCGAGTTGCCCTTCGGCTGGCTGGGTGACCGGCTCGGCCCGCGCAAGGTCCTGATGCGCGTGGTGGTTTGCTGGATGGTTTTCACCGCGCTCACGGGCGCCGCTTGGAACCTGGCCAGCTTGATCTTTTTCCGCTTCATGATCGGGGTAGGGGAAGCGGGCGCGTTTCCCAACATCGCGCGCGCGACGCGCGAGTGGTTTCCGTACCGCGAGCGCGGCCTGGCGCAGGGCTACGTCTGGATGCTGGCGCGACTGGGCGGCGCCATCACGTTCCCTGCTCTGTTGGCGCTGACTTGGGTGCTGGGCTGGCGCTGGGCTTTCGTCTCCATCGGGGCGATCGGCGTCCTCTGGGCCTGGGCGTTCTGGAAGCGATTCCGCGACAGGCCGGCGCAAGATCCGAAAGTGAACGCAGCCGAGCTGGCCCTGATCTCCGAGGGCCGGGGCGAAACCGCGAAATTGGCTCCTCTCTCCTGGCGCACCATGCTCCTGAGCCCGACGATCTGGTTCCTGCTGGTGATGTATTTCGCGAGCAACGCCGGCTGGTCGTTCTTCGCCAGTTGGATCACGCCGTACGTCGAAAGCGACCTGCGCTTGAATGGCATGGCCCTGGCCCTGGCGTCGGGTTCCCCGCTCTTCTTCGGTGGAATCGCCTGCTTCCTCGGCGGATTTCTGACGGACCGGATGGTCCGCGGCTGGGGCCGGCGCTGGGGCCGTACGCTGATCGGCGCCGTCGGCTACGGAGTGGCGGGAACCCTCATGCTCGTCGCGTTCAAAACCACGGCTCACCACCGCGACTGGGCCCTGGCCGCCATTTGCCTCTCCTCTTTTGCCAAGGACTTGGGAATGGCCGCCACCTGGGCGATCGCCATCGACGTCGGCCACCGCTACAGCGGAACGGTTTCCGGGCTGATGAATTCCTTCGGCAATATGGCTCAGGTGATCTCGGTGCCCGTCGTCGCTTACCTGGCCGTCTGGGCGGGTAAACGAGGCCATTTGAACTGGCAGGTGTCGCTTTATTACTACGGCGCAATGTTCTTCATCGCCGCGGTTTGCTTCCTGTTCATCGAGCCGCGCAAGGTGGTTGTCTATTCCGAAGAAGACCGCCTGCGCCTCGAAGCCGCCGGCGCGCTTGGCCGCTAACGCCCCGGCACCTCGTACACCCGCACTTCGGCTCCGTGACCGGGCCGGCGCGGAACGGCCACGTAGAGTCGGCCGAGTTCCGGCGCGAAGAACGAAGTCCGCGCTCCGGGGGCGGTGGGAATACTGCCTAGGCTTCGATAATGGTCCCGGTCTAGCTGCTCGATGACGCTGAGGAAACCCCCGCCGCCCGAGATGTAAATCCGCTTTCGCGCGGAGTCGTACCAGAGGTCGTCCGAATCGCCAACCGCCGTGAGGTGCGCCACAATGCGGCCGGTGGCCGCATCGAGAGCCAGAAACTGCGGGGGCCGGCGAGTGACGACGAAGAGCCGTTGATCCTTGGCGTCGAGCGCCATGGGGAAATTCGACCGGTATTCCTGCATGGGCCACCGGGCGACGATCGCGCGCTTCGGCCAACTCGCTACGGCGATTTCGCCCGCATCCGGAATGTTGATGTAGATTTTTCCGCCGCCCTTCTCCACTTCGAACGCCTCGGGATGGGCTGGGACCGGAATTTTGCCCAGCAGTTTTCCCGTCCGGGAATCCAAGACTCCGATGCCGCCGTCGCCGTAGCCCACGTACACCCGGCCGCTGGCGGCGTCGTACCGCGTGTCGTCGGCGTCGTCCCCAAAATCCAGCGTAGAGAGGAGCCTGTACGTCGTGCCGTCGAAAATCCTGACCTTGCCGCCGTCGGCGTTGGCCACGAAGATTTTGTTGGAGTCGGGGGCGTAGGTCACGCCTTGCGGTTCGTGAAGGCCGGTGAGGGTGCGAAGCAGCCGATTGGTTCGCAGGTCGAGCACTTCCACGGTATTGTTGCCGAGCGCTGAGAGAAACAGTCTTCGGCCTTCGAGGTCGATTCCGTAATGGTCGATTCGCCCTCGCACATTGGGCAGAGGGATCACCCCGACGAGGTGCAGAGGAGCGGATTCCGGTGCTCGAACGGAAACCCCAATCGCGGCCGCCAAGGCCAGAACTAAGACGGTTCGCACGCCCACTCCTTGCGGTCCCTTCGGAAATTCCTTGCGCCGAAACGCGCGATTCGTCCCGGCGCCTGCCAAAGCACGAAAGCTCCTGGATTCCTGTAGCCGGACACACGACCAGCGCCCGGACTGGGGCTGATCTTCGTCCGAGCGGAGCCGATAATACCTCTCGGCGCCGGCCAACGCGCGATTCCCCGGCCCAGGTCAGCCTCCGACTCTTGCCGCCGCGCCCCACCGGCGGCGAGCGGCGCGCTACGCGCCGGGGGAAATGACCGTCTCGGTGCTTACTTCCTCTTCGCCTTCTTCTTCCGACCCTTCCCCTTTGCCGCCTTTTTCTTTGGTTTCTTCGCCTTCTTCTTCTTTACGACGGCCGCGCGGCCAAAGGCGGGGCCAATGAAGTTTTCCGGCATCTTGTGATTCCTCCCTCTTCCCGTTCGCCACCCAAGTTGCGAGATGGCCTCGGCAAACTGCTCCATCCAAAACTGGCCCTTTCTATAGGGAGGTTACCGCAAATTGTCAAGAGAATTCGGAGAATTCGGAGCGCAGAGGCAAGGCGCTTGCGCACGCCGTCCTGGACATCTACACTTGCGCAACCCCCAGGGGGAATTGCCATGAAGCGATCCGTATTCTGCGGCGTGAGCCTTGACGGCTTCCTGGCCCGGCCAAACGACTCGTTCGACTTCTTGTTTGCAGGCGGGGCCAAGCCCCATGATTTCGAGGAATTCTACGCCAGCGTCGACGTCGTGGTCCTCGGGCGCAGGACCTTCGAAGTCGTGCTGAAGCTCGGCCATATGTCGCTTTACGGCAAGAAGCCGGTGGTCGTGTTGAGCAGCCATCCGCTCGATTTCTCGACGGTCAAGAACGCCGCGGTCGAACAGATGTCGGGGGAACCCACCGATATCGTAAAGCGGCTCGAAGCGCGCGGATTCCAGCACGCCTATATCGACGGCGGCGTCACCATCCAGCGATTCCTCGCGGCCGGTCTCGTCGACCGCTTGACGGTCACGCGGGTACCGGTTTTGATCGGCGCGGGGATTCCGCTGTTTGGCTCGGTGCCAGGCGACATCACGCTACGGCATGTGGCCACGCGTGCTTACAAGGATGGACTCGTGCAGAGCGAATACGAGATCGGCGGCGGGGCCGAGGAGCGGTGAGGGAGCCGTCTGCTAAGGGCGCCAGCGCTCATATTTTGGCGGTGGCCTATGCCTCCTGATAGGCGCCGCTGCCAGAAAGGGAGTGGAGATTTCTCCCGCGAATGATGGCACTTGTGATTTTCCTGCGCGGCGTGAACGTCGGAGGTCACCGAACGTTTCGCCCCAGTCTCCTCGCCAAGAAACTGCGCGCTTACGACGTCGTCAATATCGGCGCTGCCGGCACCTTCGTCGTCCGCCGACCCCCATCGAAGGCGAAATTCGCCGCCACCTTGCGGCGGGAGTTGCCCTTCGTGGCGGAAGTAGTGCTGTGCGAGGGCCGGGAAATCCTCCGCCTCGCTGCGGAGAATCCCTTTGGGGCCGAGCCGGCGCCGCCCGGTAGAGTTCGCTTTGTAAGCCTGTTGGCGAAAGCCGCCCGCCTCCATCCGGCCCTTCCCCTCGCGCTTCCGCCCGGCGGCGAGTGGCTGCTGCGAGTCCTCGCGCGAAAGGACCGATTCGTTCTGGGGGAGTATCGCCGCCATATGAAGACGATCGGGTATCTAGGTCAACTGGACAAGATCTTCGGAGTACCGGCGACAACGCGGAATTGGAACACCATCGTTGCGGTCGTGCGGATTTTGAGAGATGGGAAGAAGGGGGCCGGGACGCCAGGCGAGTAGACGGCAAAAGACCGCGGGCAACGTGCCGGGGCTACAACTGCAACGCACGGGTGGCGCGGGTCAGGGCAGGACGTTCAAGGCCGGCTCCGGGCGGATCCACTCGCGCCCGGCGGTCAGCGGCGAATTCGGCGTCGCCAGTTCCGCCATCAGTGCCGGCTTCGCCACCGCCAAGGGCACGAACCAGCCGTCCAGTATCACGGCCAGCCGATCTTCGATGGCCCGTGCGGCGACGGCATTCGAAGCGCGCGGCTGCGGCGTGAGCAGCAGCGCCGCCTCGTCTCGCGTCAGTTTTCGCGGGCTTTGGATTCGCGCCACCTGCCGGGTGTCGACCAAAACGTATTTTCCATCCGCTTCCGAAATCCGTAACTCCTCCCCAGGCTGTTTCCCGTCGCTCCACGAGCTGCGCCAGCGGGCGACGGCGCCGAGCAACCGCTCGATCACGTCCACGCGGCGGTGCGACCCGCTGGCGTACTCCCCGGTAAAGTGGTAAGCGATGCGGGCAACGTCCGCCTGTTTCGGGAGAAAATCGGCGTAGTCGGGAACTGGCCGCAGATTCTTCACTCCAAACTGTTTGGCGTCGTCGAAGTAGGGGCTGAACCGGTCGATGCTGATATGCCAAAGCGCCTCGGGAGGAGGCAGGTGGTGAAGCAGGGGAACGAGCCCGAGAGTCTCCTCGTACGCTTCGGCTTCGTCGCCGGGAAATCCCCAGAGCAGGTTCCAGGCAATCGCGATGCCCGTAGCGCGCGCGTAGCGCAGCAACGCCACGTTTTGTCGCGCCGAGACACCCTTCCTCATCCGCTCGAGAAGCCGCGTCGACAGCGCTTCGATTCCCGGCTGAATCGACCGCACACCCGCTTGCGCGAGCGCCACCATCTGTGCGAGAGACAGGTTCGCCTTCTGCTCGTAAAAAATCTGGAGCTGCCTGCTTTCCCCCGCCAAACGCGGAACGAGCGTCTGGAAGTAGCGGTGGGGCATGATGTTGTCGGTCATGGAGACGTGCCGCGTCGGGTACGCCCCGAGCCGCCGCAAGTCTTCGAGCACGCGCTCGGGCGATTTTTGCCGGAAGGCCATCCCCTCGCCGTTCAGCCCGCAAAACGTGCAGTGGTGTTTCTCGCCCCACCAGCATCCCCGGCTCGTCTCGTACAGCAGCACGGTCTCGCTCTCCGGGGTCAAGCTGTCCGGTAGGAACCGCCTGCGCTGCTCGAAAAACTCGGCGAAGTCGGGGAGCGGCAGGCGATCGAGGTCGCGGCAAAGTTGTCCGGGGAGGATTCGCTCGGCCGGCAGCGTTCCACCGAGCGCCGCCCGCAGGAACGCGGGAAACGCCTCTTCGCTCTCCCCGGAAAAGACGTAATCGATTCCCGCGTCGAGCCGCGCCAGCCCGCGGCCCATCTCTCCTTCGCAGTTGGCTCCGCCAAGCACCGTGACGATCGCCGCGTTTCGCCGCTTCACCCGCCGCAGAATCGCTATGCTGGCCGCTGTCTGCTCGAATACCGTCGTGCAGCCGACCACCGGGTATCCCCGCGCCGCTGCCGCCGCGGCCACGGCGCGGGCAAGCTCCGCCGCCCACGGCTCCTGCCGGCGCAGGTTCCCGAGTGTGAGCGCGTCGCGCGAGGCGGTAGCGGGCCCGAGGTCGACGTCGGCATCTCCAGGTATCTTCCAGGGAGGATCGAACATCCTCCCGGCGCGTCGGCCCAGTGGCGGGGCTCCAAACGCCGCGCGGGCGAAGAAGCGTTCGCCGGCGAGCGAGCCGGTTGGCGCGTCGGCAATGCGGCCGTAAACCTCCTCGCCCAGCACGGCAGCGAGAAGGAAATTGGCGTAAAGGATTTTGACGCGCCAGCCGGCCTCGCGGCAGCAGGCCTGGAGCAGATGAATGCCGAGCGCGGGATGGCGCAACCCGGCGAAGGGAGGAACGATGAGCAGGACGTCGGCCTCGCCCAGGGTTTCGGCGAGCGCCTCCTCGAGAAACCGGCGTTTCCGCGCGCGGCCATTCACGCGGCGCCCTCCGCGCCGGCCGGGCCGCGCGCTCGGCTTGGTTCCCTGGCGCCGCAACCCCAACTCAGTGCTCCAAACTCGTGCCGCCCAGCAGGCCCATCTTGGCCAGAAGCGCCTGGAATCGCGGATCGGATCGCAGGCCGTCGAACATCGGCTCCGGACGTATCAGGGGCAGCAGCAAGTCGTGCCGCTGGTAAGCCAATTCGAGCGAGGCAATCGCTTGGTCTTTCTCCCCGAGACCCAATTCGGCCAGAGCGAGGAAGTAGGGCGACGGGGGAATGCCGGCCGGGCCGCGCTTCAAGGCGCCGAAAGTGCGTTGGGCCTCGGCCCGCTTTCCCGCGCGCGCGTAGGCGAAAGTGAGCGCGGCCAACGCATCCTCATTCCCGGAAACTAGGGCGTTGGCCTTCTCCAGCATGGCGATGCCCTCCGCCAGGTTCCCTTCCTCCACCTCCACGGTACCGGCTCGGTATTCAGCCGCGAAATAGCTCGGATTGGCCGCGAGCGTTTTCCGCAGCGCCTCTCCCGCCTCAGGATACTGCCGCGCCCAGTAGAGTATCTGGCCAACGTAGGCGCCCGCCAGCGCGGATAGGGGATCGAGCCGCGCCGCGCGCTTCGCCTCCGCCACCGCCTCCTCGGTTCGGCCTATTTCCACCAGCATGAACGAATGCCATTCCCGGGCCCCGGCGTCGCCGGGATCGAGTGCGAGCGCCCGCTGAAAATCGGCTTCCGCCTGGCTCCAATCCCAGCGGGTCTGATCGATGAAGGCCAGCGCGGCATAGGCTCCGGCTTGGTTCGGGTCGATAGCTAGCGCCGCTTGCGCCGCCGCCTTCGCCTTCCGCAGGCCTTCCTCCTGATCCATCCAGCCGTCGCCCGCCGCCTCCACGTACGCTTGCGCCAAACCCGCGTACCCCTGCGCGTATTTCGGATCGTCCTTCACGGCCTGCTGGAGGTAATTGAGGCCCACCAACGCCCCTTCCCGATTCACCATTTGCGAGTAGTAGCGGCCCTTGAGATAGGCTTCGAAGGCCCGGGGATCGACCGCCTTCGCGCTGCCGAGCCGCGCCTGCACGTCCGGCTCGAGCTGAGCGCGAATCTGGCGGGCGATGTCGCCCGCCACGCGGTTTTGCAGGGCGATCACGTCTTTCAGGTTGCCGTCGTAGCTCTCGGCCCACAGGTTCTCGTCGGTCGAGGGCTGGATCAATTGCGCCGAGATGCGCACCTCACCGCCCGCGCTCAGCACCGTGCCCTCGACGATGGCTGAAACCCCCAGGTCCTTCGCGATGCGCGCCACCGGTTCGGTGGTGTTTCGGAAGCGCATCACCGACGTTCGTGCGATCACCCGCAGCCCGCCGATCTCGGAAAGCGTGGTGATCAGCTCGTCGGTCATGCCGTCGGCGAAATATAGCTGGTGAGGATCGCCCGAGAGATTTTCCAGCGGCAGGACGGCAATCGAGTGGATGGCCTGCCCGGCGGGGCGCGCGGCGGGCAGCGGCGCGGTTCCAGACCGAAACAGCAGGAGGGCTGCCGCGGCCACGGCCGCCGCCACGGCCACGCCGGCCGCGAGGGCGTACCAGAGCTTCTTCCGCGAGCGCGGGGGAAGGGCGACCGGCTCGGCCACGGTCTCGGTGCGGGGCGAGGCCAGCCGCCGCAAATCCACCTCCAACTCCCGCGCGGATTGGTATCGGTCTTGGGGATCTTTTTCCAGGCACTTGAGGACGATGCGCTCGAATTCCGGCGACAGACTCCCTTCGATGGCCCGCGGGGAGACGGGCGGCCGCTGCAAGATCGCCTGGACCAGTCGCGGCGCCGACTTCTCCTGAAATGCGCGGCGCCCGGTCGTTATCTCGTAAAGAATCAGCCCGAGCGCGTAGATGTCGATCCGCGAGTCCACCTCTTCCCCGGTGAACTGCTCCGGCGCCATATAGGCGGGCGTGCCCAACGCGCCGCGAGTCGCCGTCACATCCTGGGTGACGCCCTCGTCTCCCACCGGGTGAAGCAGCTTCGCCAAGCCGAAGTCGAGCACCTTCGCCGTGCCCTTTGGCGTCAGCATCACGTTTCCCGGCTTCAGGTCGCGATGAATCACCCCGTGGCTGTGGGCTTCTTCGAGCGCCGAGGCAATCTGCAAGCCCAGCGTCGCCGCCTGCTTTTCCGGCAGAAATCCCGAAGCAATTCGCGCCCCGAGCGTGGGTCCGGCGACGTATTCCATCACCAGGAAATCGATTCCCTCCTGGGTATCGAAGTCGTAGATGGCGCCGATATTGGGGTGGTTCAGCCGCGCCAGGGCCACGGCCTCTTTCCGGAATCGCGCTCGCCCCTGGTCGCCGCCCACCGCCGCCGGATTCAGAATTTTGAGCGCGACGTCCCGGTCGAGTCGCCCATCGTGCGCCCGGTAGACGGTGCCCATACCGCCGGCTCCGGCTTCTTCCAGCACCTGGTAGCGGCCCAGTTGTTTGCCGATCATGGAAGGGAAATGCCCGCGCGCGAATCCTAGCAAAAATCGCGGGCGCTAGCTACTTCCGCGCGACGCGTGTGTCCCCGCGACGGGTGGCCTGGGAGAAGCACTCCACCTCAAAGCCAAGGCGCGATTGACGCGGGAGCTGGAAGAACTCCGCCGGGAGCGCGCGGAGGTTCGCAAAACGCTTCGCGCCGTGGAAAGAGGCGATCTCACGGTGCGCGCCTCGACGCCCGGCTCGCCCAGCGAGGTGGTGCGGTCGCTGAACAACGTCATTGCCATGAACGAGCGGGAGGCGGGCAAATTCGAACGCGTCAGCCGCGTGGTGGGCAAGGAAGGCAAATTGATGGCGCGAGCCTCGGTGAAGGGTGCGCGCGGCTCCTGGGGGACTTCCGTCTCCTCGGTTAACACCCTGATCGGCGACCTCGTCCAGGCCACCATCGAAGTGGCGCGTGTGATTGGAGAGGTGGCCAAAGGCAATCTCTCCCGCACCATGCCCATGGCAATCGAGAGCCGGCCGGTGAAGGGCGCTTTCCTTCAAATGGCCGAGACGATCAACACGATGGTGGGTCACCTCAAGGCTTTCGCCTCCAGCGGGAATCCAGTCCGGTCAACGCACCGATTCTCCCGGTCGTCTCCGTGAAACTCCGTGCCGAAGACCAGCAAGCCGTTGCCTGAAGAAGCCGCCGGGCGTATTCTACCCATCCGTCGGAAATCCGAATGGAAATTTCCGATCCCATTTCCGATCCAGGGCGCTACCCGCCATCGCAGGTTTCGCTTCCGCCAGCCGTTCACCATACCGGGAGATTCCCACCATGCCAAAAGACGTGCGGGATTTCGTTTATTGGGTGTTGTCCAAACCGGCCGTAGGCCGCACCCTGGGGCGAGCGGGGATGCGCGCGGGATTCGCGCGAAGATTCGTCGCGGGAGAAACGATCGAGGAAGCCCTGGCGGCCAGCCGTAACCTCGGCGCCGGCGGCCGGCGCGTCATCCTGAATCATCTCGGAGAAAACGTCGCGAGCGAGGCGCAGGCGCGGGCGGCGGCCGCCGCCTACGTCGAAATGCTGGGCCGGATACGCGCCAGCTCGATCGACGCCCATATCGCGCTCAAGCTGACCCATCTCGGGCTCGACCTCGGCCGCGAACTGGCCACCGAACTCACGGCGGCCGTCGCCGCGCGGGCGCGTGAGTTGGGGCTCGGCGTCGAAATAGACATGGAAGCCTCGGCCTACACCTCGGCCACCCTCGACGTGTTCGAGGCGGTGCGGCGCAAATTCGAAAACGTCGCCTTGGCCATCCAGTGCTACCTGCGGCGGAGCGAAGCCGATCTCGAGCGGCTCGCGCCGCTCGCGCCGAAGATCCGGCTGGTGAAAGGAGCCTATCGCGAGCCGCCGGAGCTCGCTTTCCCGACGAAGGAGGAGGTCGACGCCAGCTTCCGGCGGCTGCTCGATCGCCTCTTCGACGGGCCGTTCTTCCCCGCCATCGGCACGCACGATCCGCAACTGGTCGACTACGCGGAACGGCGTATCCGCGAGCGGAAGCTCGCGCCCGACCGGTACGAATTCCAGATGCTGTTCGGCGTGCGGCGGGATCTGCAGAGCAAGCTGCGCGCCCAGGGGCATCCGCTCCGCATCTACGTCCCCTTCGGCACCGAGTGGTTTCCCTACTTCATGCGGCGGCTGGTGGAGCGGCCGGCGAACACGCTCTTCGTCCTCCGCTCGCTCGTGGCCGAGGAATTCCGGCGCCCGCGCGCGTCGTGACTACCCGCCGCGGCTCATCTGGCTGGCGCTGACCGCCGTTGCGGCTTCGCGCCGCGGCGAGCGAGGGCTGGCGCCACACGCTTCGAGCGGGAAGCGGCGCTTGCGGCGCTCTTCTCTCGCCCCTTTCGGGCGAGGTCGAAGCGGTCGAGGTTCATCACCTTATTCCACGCCGCCACGAAGTCTTCGGCGAACTTTTCCTTCGCGTCCGCCGACGCATAAACTTCCGCGAGGGCGCGAAGTTGCGAGTCGGAACCGAAGATCAGGTCCACGCGGGTACCCGTCCACCTGGCCTGGTGCGTCTTCCGGTCGCGTCCCTCGTACACCCCTTCCGCGCCGGCCAGCGGCTGCCATTCCGTCCCCATGTCGAGCAGGTTGACGAAGAAGTCGTTTGTCAGCGTCTCCGGCCGCTTCGTGAAGACGCCGTGTTTCGAGTTACCGTGATTGGCGCCCAAGACGCGCAGGCCTCCGACGAGCGCCGTCATCTCCGGCGCGGTCAGCTTCAGCAACTGCGCCCGATCCACGAGCAGCTCCTCCGCCGGCAGGTGCTGCTTGCCGCTGAGGTAATTCCGGAACCCATCCGCGGCCGGTTCGAGCGGCGCGAAGGATTCCACGTCGGTTTGCTCTTGCGACGCGTCCATGCGCCCCGGCGTGAACGGGACTTTCACGTTGTGACCGGCGGCTTTCGCCGCTTTCTCGATTGCCGCGCAGCCGCCGAGGACGATCAGGTCGGCGAGGGAAACCCTCTTCCCGGCGGACGCGGAAGCATTGAACGCCTTTTGGACCGCTTCGAGCTTCTTCAGCACCTTCGCCAGTTGTGCCGGCTGGTTCACGCCCCAGTCCTTCTGCGGCGCCAGGCGAATCCGCGCGCCGTTCGCTCCCCCGCGCTTGTCGGAGCCGCGAAAGGTTGACGCCGAAGCCCAAGCCGTCGAAACCAACTGGGAAACGGAGAGCCCCGCGGCGAGGATTTTCCCCTTCAGGGCGGCAATTTCCTTCTCCCCGATCGGCGGATGGTTGAGGGCGGGGATCGGGTCTTGCCACGGCAACTGCTCCTTCGGAACCAGCGGACCGAGATACCGGGAGATCGGGCCCATGTCGCGGTGCGTCAGCTTGAACCACGCCCGGGCAAACGCATCGGCGAACTGATCGGGATGTTCGTAGAAGCGCCGGGAAATCTTTTCGTACACAGGGTCGTACCGCAGGGAAAGATCGGTGGTCAGCATGGAGGGCGCCCGGCGCTTCGACCGATCGTGCGGATCCGGCACCGTGCCGGTGCCGGCGTTGTTCTTCGGCTTCCACTGGTAGGCGCCTGCCGGGCTCTTGGTGAGTTCCCACTCGTAGCCGAAGAGGTTGGCAAAGTAGCCGTTGCCCCACTTCGTGGGCGAGGAGGTCCAAATGACTTCCAAGCCGCTGCCGATCGTGTCGTCCCCTTTGCCCGTGCCGAAATGACCCTTCCAGCCGAGTCCCTGCTCCTCGATGCCCGCGGCTTCCGGAGCCGGGCCCACCAGCGACGCGTCGCCCGCGCCGTGGGTTTTGCCGAAGGTGTGACCCCCGGCGATCAGCGCGACCGTTTCTTCGTCGTTCATCGCCATGCGGCGGAAGGTTTCGCGAATGTCCTTGGCCGCCGCGATGGGATCCGGCTTGCCGTTCGGCCCTTCCGGATTCACGTAGATCAGCCCCATTTGCACCGCGGCGAGCGGATTCTGCAGATCGCGGTCGCCGCTGTAGCGCTGGTCCGCCAGCCACTGGCCTTCGGGACCCCAGTAGACAGACTCGTCGGGCTCCCACCCGTCCACCCGCCCGCCGCCAAAACCGAAGGTCTGGAACCCCATCGACTCCAGGGCGACGTTGCCCGAGAGAATCATGAGGTCGCCCCAGGAGATCTTCCTGCCGTATTTTTCCTTGATCGGCCACAGCAGCCGACGCGCCCTGTCGAGAAGGACGTTGTCCGGCCAGCTATTGAGCGGCGCGAAGCGCTGCTGGGCGGAGCCCGCGCCGCCGCGGCCGTCGCCGATGCGGTAGGTGCCGGCGGCGTGCCACGCCATCCGAATGAGCAGCGGCCCGTAGTGGCCAAAGTCGGCCGGCCACCATTCCTGCGAGTGCGTCATCAACGCGCGAAGGTCCTTGACGACGGCGCCGAGGTCGAGACTCTCGAATTCCTTGGCGTAATCGAACTCCTCGCCCATCGGATTCGACAGGTGGGAGTTCTGGTGAAGTACCCTCAGGTCCAACCGGTGGGGCCACCACTCGTGGATCGTCTTTGCGGGGGTTGTGCCCGTGACGGGGCATTGGGCTTCGGTTGCCACTTTCGTATCCCTCCTTCGAGATCGGTCAAAAGCTTCGGGAGCCTAACGGGAAGCGCGCCGCGGGGCGCACCGGGTGCAGAGCCCCCGGAAAATCAGCTCGCACTCGCGAAGGTTCCGCCTGCCGAGCGCGCCCGAAGCAGGCTTGGGCACGTCGTACCACCCCACGTCCTCGACATTTCCGCAGCAGTCGCAGATGAAGTGATGGTGGCGCGCGCCTCTCGCGTCGAACCGGGCGGCGCGCCCCTCGACCGCCACTTCGCGCACCAGACCCGCCTGCACCAAATCCCGCAGATTGTTGTACGTCGTAGCCCGCGAAGAGCGCGGATTCGCCCGGTTCACCGCCTGGAAGATCTCCGCGGCCGTCGGGTGCCGCTTGCACTCCGTCAAAAATGCCATCACGGCATAGCGCTGCGGCGTGCACCGCAACCCGCTCCCCTCGAGCGACCGTCGAATCGCCGTAGCGCCCATGCATTGTTAGAATCTATCTAATATGACAGTTCGTCAAATCGACCCGGCCCCGGGAGCGGGAACGGACACAGACCTCGTTGCTCACGATGAAGGCGATGACCTCAATGACGTGGATCGCCACAAGCCGGGAAGTTTCCTCTTCAGCTGCCGCCGGCATGGAGGGAGATTTCACGCCTATCGGGCGGAACTGAGAACGGTTTCCTGCGCTAGAGTTGCACTACGGACAAGCCGGGGATTCGCTCGAAGTGGCGGACGTTGACCGTCAACACCGAGTAACTGAGCGCCAGTGCCGTAGCCCCTATGAGCAAGTCGGCGAAGGGGATGACCACACCCTTGCTCTGCTGCTCTCCGTCGAGTTTTCCGGCCAGCATCGCCGTCTCTTTCGTGTAGGGATAGACCGTTAGGTCTGAGAGCAGTTCATTCAGGAATGCTTCGCGGCGCGAACGGATTTGCGGTGCCGAGGCGCGGTAGATGCCATGTACCAGTTCGGTCAGGCCCACGGCAGAGAGCGCCGCATCCTGATCGCCGGTCGAGCGAACGATGCGCTCGATCAGCCGTTCGACGGTCTCCCCGCGTCGTTCCGCATCGATGATGACGCTGGAATCGAGGATCAGTCCCATGCAAGCGGGTTGAGCGGTTCGCGATGGCTGGCTACAGCGGCCTCTACATCCTTGGCGAAGTCAGGATCGAGCGTGGCCGTCGAGCCGTGCTCTCTGGCGAGGCGAAGCGATTCCGACAGCCGCCGCACCGCAGGCTCGGCAGGACGCACCACGGCCACGGGACGCGCATCGTGCTCGATCACGATTTCCGCGCCCGCACGCACGCGGTCCAGCAGCGAAGCGAAGTCGCTCGCCGCTTCCGCTTCCGAGATGTGAATCACGCGCTTGGGCATAACCAAATTATACACGGGCCACTCCTCTTCGGCTTCGGCGTCCAGCGCGGCGAAGGGTTCCTCGGCATGTTGATCCCGGCCTCCGAGCGCGGCGGCCCGCCGGGCCGGCAGAAGCCGGCGAGCCGGGGCATGCTGTTGGCGGGCTGACGCAGTGCGGACAAAGAACGGGGCAGATCGCGCACCCGCATACGCCGCGTAGCGCGGGAGCAGGCTGCGGAAGGCCCTTCGACGGGCGCCCTGCAAAAGTCAGTTTGCCGCCTTCGAGTAAGCGAACTGCCGTTGGCGCTCGAACCAATTCAGTTGGTCGGTGAAGCGGCAGGCTTCGCCGACGACGATCAGGATGGGGGCGCGAAGGCCTTCGTTGGCAACTTCCGCTTCGATCGTATCCAGCGTGGCGAGAACCGTGGTCTGCTCTTCCCCGCTCACGTTGCTGATGGCGGCCACCGGCCGGCTTCCGGGAAGGCCGGACTCGATCAACGCCGCCGCGATTTCCCCGAGCCACTTCCCGCCCATGAAGATCACCAGCGTATCCACCCTCGCCGCCAGCTCGATCCAGCTAAGGTCGGGCGAACCGGGGCAACCCGCGCCATGGGCGGATACGAACGCCACCGAGGAGGAAACATCGCGGTGGGTCAGAGGAATGCCCGCATAGCTTGCGGCAGCCAAGGCCGCGGAGATGCCGGGAACGATCTCGCAGTCGATTCCCGCTTCCGCGCAGGCCAGGGCCTCCTCGCCGCCGCGCCCGAAGATCATCGGATCGCCGCCCTTCAAGCGCACGACGGTCTTCCCTTCCCGAGCCTTCGAAACCAGGAGCGAGTTGATCTCGTCCTGGCCGATGGAATGTTTCCCGCAGCGTTTGCCCACATAGATGCGTTCGGCGCGCAGCGGGGCATGGTCGAGGAGTCGGGGGCCGACGAGCGCGTCGTAGAGAACCACGTCGGCGGCGCGCAAGGCATCGAGCCCGCGCACGGTGATCAGGTCCTCCGCACCAGGACCCGCCCCGACGAGGAACACCTTACCTGGGTGGTTTCCCCGCTCGCTCATGGGTACGCACTCCTTCCAGGAAATCTTCGAGCAGCTTCTTCCGCCCTGGGAGATCGCTCGGAATCTCGAATTTCAATTTCGGGCGGAGCAGCGCCAAGGCTTCCGTCAAGTCTGCCGCGTTTTCCGGTATCGCTTCGTCGAGCCACGCGCGTAGCCGGCCCGCCAGGAACGGACTCTGCCCTCCGGTGCCGATGGCGATGGCCAAATCTCCCCGTTCGACGACGGCGGGGGTATAGAAGTTCGAAAGGGCGGGATTGTCGACCACGTTGAGCAGAGCCCCGTGCCGCTCGGCTTCCTCCGCCACGGCGACTTGCACCGCGGGATCGCTGGTCGCCGCAATCACCACGAAGAATGCTTCGGATACGTCTCCCGGCTGGAAGGGGCGGCGAACCAGCTCGAGGGTGCCTTCCCGGGCCCACGCCTCGATTTCCGCGCCGACTTCGGGAGCGATGACGGTGACCAGGGCCCTGGCCCGAAGCAATTGCCCCGCGCGCTGTGTCGCGATGGCGCCGCCGCCTACCACGAGCGCCCGACGGCCGCTCAGTTTCAGAAAAAGCGGGAAAAGCTGGCTCACCGGCCACCTCGATCTGAAAGCTGTTGCATAACCTGTCTTCGCCCGCCCTCAGGGGCTAAAGCCCCTGATTCTCGGCCACGCTTACGGCACGGCTGAAGCCGTGCCCTACAAAGATCGCGGCCATCCAACGACTCCTAATACGCATGCGTCCCCAGGACAACCTTCACGCCGAAACTTGCTTTCGAGCATCGGCTTCAAGTTGCCATAGAGGATAGCGATCTTTGCCATTCGGCCTCCCGCCGCCGGCCTCAGTCCGGGAATTCCGGGAACCGGCGGAGGGTGACGTTCGCTTCCTTCACCCCTTCCACCGTTTGCGCGATCAGCCGGATATCGTCTTCGCTCGGCCCCACTTTCCGAATGAGAACGCCCGACGTCGCCATTTCGCCGAAGACTTCCACCTTGTCGCCGTCGGCTTTGACTTCGAACGAGACCGCACGCGACTTGACGTTGGCGGCGAGCGCGACTTTCACCCGGCAAGCCAGGGCGAAGTCGCCGAACTGTTTCCGGACCGTTTCCGTCGCCTCGTACGCCGGCAGCTTCACGACGGCGCCAATCAGGGTGCAGGCCGTCGGGATGGTGAAGTTCTTGAGATTGATGACCAAGTCGTAGTTTCTGGGGTCGCGCCAATCGAGTCCGTAGACGAATTTCGTCCACCGCACCCGCTCCTCGTCGAGCGCGGCGATCGACTCCTTCGCGGCGCTGTAATCGAGCCCTTTCCGGTTCATTAGCTCGCGAATGCGCATGGCCATCGGAGCGATCAGCCGGATGCGGAGCACGGCGGGAAGGTCGTCGAGAAGGAGATGGCCGGCGTGGCCGTGGTAGATGAGGTTGCCGCCCACGCAAGCGTCTGCCAGCGCGGATTCGAGGGCGACGAGGTAGATTCTTCGATCGGAGGTCATGCGCTCCCAAAACCGCGCGCTCTTCTCGATTTTGCCGCGCAGCACCTCCTCGGAAGCGCCCAGCTTCTCGGCGGCTTTGACGAGCACCTCGCGCGCCAAAGTGGGGTAACCAAGGTTCTGGGCCAGGCATTCGGCCAGGGCCATTCCTCCGCTCATCGAGCCGCGCGAAATCGTGATGATGGCCATCCCTAGAGTCTCCTTGTGACGCCGCTGTAGATCATTTCCAGCGCCATGAGCAGGATCACCGCGCTGAAGAAGAGCCGCAGCGGCTTGGTAGGAACCCGCATGAGCAGCCGCGCGCCGCTGAAAGCGCCCAGGAACACGCCTAGCATCACCGGCATGGTCAACCCTGGATCGATAAACCCTTCGAACAGGTAGATACCGGCGCTGGCGGCCGCCGTAATCCCGATCATGAAATTGCTGGTGGTAGTGGATACTTTGTAAGGCAGGCGCATGAGTTGGTCCATGGCCAAAACCTTCACGGCGCCCGAGCCGATGCCGAGCAGGCCGGAGAGTGTGCCCGCTGCCAGCATCAACGAAAACCCGCCCGTCACATTGTATACCCGGTACGGTTTCCATCCCCCGACGACGGGATAGCGGGATTCCAAGCGGAGGCGGACGGCCAGCGGGTCGGAGGGCCGGTCGGTCTCCTCTTCCTCCTGGCGGCGAAAAGAGAGGTACGCCGAATAGATCAAAACGAGGCCAAAGACAATCGCAATCGTGGCGGCGTGAAGGATGCCCGCGACGATGGCGCCGAGGATGGCGCCCGCCGTCGCCGCCACCTGCAGGAACATGCCGATGCGCAGATTGGTGTACCCCTCGTTGAGATAGGCGGAGGCCGCCCCCGACGACGTCGCGATCACCGAGATCAAAGAGGCGCCGACCGCATAGCGCAGGTTCACGTGGAAGAGCAGTACGAGCATGGGAACCAGAATGACACCACCCCCCAGGCCCGTGAGCGCGCCGATCACCCCCGCGAGCAGGGATCCTAGAAACAGGAACGCGGTGAACTGCGTGACGTGCATTTCAGCGGCCTTTCACGCCGCCCTGCCAGATTCCTGCCCGCCGGCGAGGTGGATCGCGACCTTCTTCACGCCCTCCACCGTCATGGCCGCCTGCCGGATACGGGCTTCCTCCGGCCTGCGCAGCGGCGAGCCGGGTCCGAGGCGCGGAAGCTGCCAGACGATGTCCACTTGGCCATTCTCCGCGCGCACTTCGAACTCGAAGCAGCGAAGTTCGGAATCCCTGGCCAGAGCGAGTTGGATCCGGCAGAGGAACGCGAACGAGCGCAGACCCTTCTTCACGTTCTCCGTCACGGCGTACGCCGGCAGCGCGATGACGGCCGACACCATGGCGCAAGCGGCTTCAATCGTCACGTCGCGCAGATGGATGACGAGGTCGTAGTTTTTGGGGTCGCGCCAGTCTACTCCGTAAACGAATTTCGTCCATTGGGCGCGTTCGCGGTCCACAAAATCGAGGTACTCGCGAGCGGCGTCGGGAGCCAGTCCCTGCCGTTTCACCAGCTCGCGGATGCGGGTTTGCCGGGGTGCGATCAGGCGCACCCGCAAGACGCCGGGCAGGCCCTTGAGCAGGAAATGGCCGGCGTTACCGTGATAGATCAACTTGCCGGTGACCGAGCGGTCGGCCAGTGCCGACTGCAAAGCGAGGAGGTAGATTCGGCGGTCTTCCCGCAAGGTCTCTACCGCTCCCGAGGCCATCTGGATCTTTTCCCGCAAGATGTCTTCCGATATGCCGAGCGTCGCCGCCGCCTCCACCAGCACTTCACGCGCCAGGACGGGATAATGCAGCCGGGCGCCCAGGCAGCGGGCCAACTCTTCTCCTCCACTCATCGATCCGCGCGAAATGGTGACAATCGCCATGGGAAACCTCCTCGGAGCAAGCTGCCTTTCCCAGGCTCCGGCTGGGCCAAGAGAGCTGCGCGAGGGTTATCCTCGCCCCGCGAAAAAGAGCGCATACGTCAGAAGTCCCAAGACCAGCGCCGTGATGATGACGAAACTCTTGTCCCGGCTCAGGAGAAAGAGCAGGCCGGTTAACGCCACGCGGATCAGTTGCACCGCCACCAGGAAGATCAACCCGAGCTGAATCAGGCCCCTTCCCGACCCCCTCTTCATGTCGTCCCAAATCCCCGCGAGCGATCTCAGGTCGGAAGGCTCTCCCCGAAAGATTCGGTAATGAACCACGTCGGAGCCGTGGCGCCACAGAAAGATGGAACCACCCGCCAGAACCGTCACCGCCGAGGCCAATACCCCGACGAGCAGAACCATGCCGATCAGCTTTTCCATCCGGCGCATCACCAGAGTCATCGCGTCGCACCCTTGTAGATCATCTCGAGAGCCATTAGCAGAACGATGGCGCTGAACAGAACCCGCAGCGGCTTGGCATTCACAAACATCAAAACCTTCGCCCCCACCACCGCCCCGCCGAACACCCCGAGCATCACGGGCAGCGTCAGGCCGGGATCGATGAAGCCGTCGTTGAGGTAAACGCCCGCGCTCGCCGCGGCCGTAATCCCGATCATGAAATTGCTGGTGGTGGTCGAGACCTTGTACGGAAGCCGCATGACCTGATCCATCGCCAGGACGTTGACCGCGCCGGAGCCGATTCCCAGCAGGCCGGACAACACCCCTGCGACGCTCATCAGCAGGAAAGAGGGAATCACGCGATACACCCGGTAACGCCGCCAGCCTCCCAAAACGGGGTAACTGCTCTCGAGGCCGAGCCGGAGCGCCAGGCGGTCGGAAGGGCGATCCCTCTCGCTTTCTTCCTTCCGGCGAAAGGACAGGTAGCCCGAAAACAAGAGGACGAGTCCGAAAACCATGAACAGCGCCGGCACGGGCACCACCGCCGCCAACAGCGCCCCTCCGATGCCCCCCGCGATACACGGCAGTTGCAGGAACATCCCCAACCGCAGGTTGGTGTAGCCCTCGCTCAAGTACGCGGCAGCCGCTCCGGACGACGTGGCGATGACCGCGATCAACGACGCTCCGGCGGCATAGTGCATCTCCACGTGGAACACCAGGACGAGCATCGGGACGAGGATGATCCCCCCGCCCATGCCGGTCAGCGCGCCGACGGCTCCCGCCGCGCACGATCCCGCGGCCACCAGGAGCAAGAAAGGAGCCGTAGTCATCGGGAACCTCCGCGCCCTTCGATCCTCGCCTGCATCTTCCTTTCCCTCATGGCAGCCAGCGCAGCACGCCCTTGACTACCATCTCGATCGCCATTGCCAGCACGAGCGTGCTGAACAGGAATCGCAAGAGCTTCGCCCGCACCACCAACAGGAGCCGCGCCCCCGCGATCGCGCCTGCGAAGATGCCCAGCACCGCCGCCATCGTGAGCACGGGATCGATGTAGCCGTGGCGAACGTAAATCCCCACGCTCGCGGCGGCGGTGATGCCGATCATGAAGTTGCTCGTGGTGGTCGACACCTTGTACGGGAGCCGCATCACCTGATCCATCACCAGCACATTTACCGCGCCCGCGCCGATTCCGAGCAAACCCGAAATGATTCCCGCCGCTCCCATCAGCAGGGAACCGGGAACGACGCGGCGCACCTTGTAAAACTTCCAGCCCCCCAGCACGGGATAGCTGCTCTCCATCCCCAGACGGATCGCCAAGGGATCGGAGGGCCGATCGGGCTCCTCTTCTTCCCTCCGGCGAAAGGACAGGTAGCTCGAGTAGAGCAGGGTGAACCCGAAAACCATCATGAGCGCCGGCACGGGCACGTAAGCCGCGAGCATGGCGCCCGCGATTCCGCCCACGATCGAGGTGAGCTGGAGGAACATCGCAACCCGCAGGTTGGTGTAACCCTGGTGCAGAAAGGTGACGGTGGCCGCGGTCGAGGTCATCGTGACCGCGATCAGGGACGCCCCCGCCGCGTTGTGCAGGTTGACGTGCAGGAGCAGCACGAGGACGGGAACCAGGAGGATCCCTCCTCCTTCGCCCGTCAGCGCCCCCACCATCCCCGCGGCCGCCCCGCCCACAGCCACCAGGAATAAGAACAGCCATGCTGCCATCGCCGATCTCCTGGGCCACTCCCTCGACGGCCGGCCGCCGGCCTATCGGACGAGGGGAAGCCGCTCGAGCGGAGTTCTTCTGGCCCGCCAGGAGTCCCTGGCGGCATTTCAGCGCTCGCGCTCGGGCGGTTTCCACCTCGTCTCCCTCATGGGCTCGCCGCGGCTAGCGCGCTCCGCCCGTGGCGGCGTTGTGAAGTTTCACCTCGACCTTCTCTTCCAAGTGGTCGTAATACTCCTTCAAGACGGCGATGACTTCCGGCTTGGAGAACTCCGCCGGCACCGGCTTGCCTTCGCTCATCAGCTTGCGCAGCAAGGTCCCCGAGAGCAGCAGCCGGGCGCCGCCCTTGTAGTTGCCGTTGTCGTCGATCACCGCCTTGCTTTCGTGCGGGCAGGTTTTCATCGAGGCCATTGAGCCGCACTCGTAGCAGTAGAACGTCCAGTCCATCGAGAGCGGTTGAATGGCCAGGGCGCCGGCCGGCACTTCGCCAAAGATCTTCTGGGCGTCGAACGGGCCGTAATAATTCCCTACGCCGGCATGGTCGCGGCCGACGATCAGGTGGGAGCAGCCGTAGTTCTGGCGGAAGACGGCGTGCAGAAGCGCCTCGCGCGGCCCCGCGTAGCGCATCTCCATCGGGTACCCGCCCTGGATCACGCGGTCGCGGCGAAAGTACTTGTTCACCAGGGCGTCGATCGCGCGCACGCGCACGTCCGCCGGAATATCCCCCGGCTTGAGTTTGCCCAGCAGTTGATGGATGTAGACGCCGTCGCACACCTCGATCGCGATCCACGCCAGGTACGCATGGGAGTTGTGCATGGGGTTGCGGAGCTGCAAGGCCGCCACCGTGCTCCAGCCGCGCTCCTCGAAGAGCTTGCGCGCTTCCGCCGGCCGCTGGTAGATACCCGCGAATTCCTTCGGGAAGAAGGATTCGGACACCACCCTCACCGGGCCCGCCAGATTCACCGGGCCCTGCTCCATCACCTTCTGCACGCCGGGATGGTTGGGGTCTTTGGTTTTGAAGACTTCCTTGCACTCGCGGTCTTTGTCGATCTTGTACTTTTCGGTCACCTTCATGGTGCCCATGAATTCATTCGTCTCGCTGTCCCAAAGCGCTACTTCCTCGCCCAGCGCCACCGCCGCGGCTAGGGCCTCGGTCGCGGAAAGCGTGATGGGAATGGGCCAGAACGCGCCTTTGCGGGAGGCGAGGCTCAGGGTGTCGCAAGTCGATTTCCAGTCCTCGGCGCCCATGAACCCTTCGAGCGGCGTGAATGCCCCGATGCCCATCATGAGCAGATCGCCGGTCTCCCGGCTCGTCATGGGAACTTTCTTGAGTTTGGCGGCGCGCTGGGTCTCCTCCCGGGCGGCGGCGGGATCGAGCAACAGCGGCTTCAATTCCGGACTTCCATGCGGCGGTACGAGTTGGCTCATGGCAAATCTCCTTTTCGCGGAACTGCTTGGGAACTCGATCGTTTCCTCAGTGCACCTCGCTGACCTTGGGCGGCGGCAAGATCACGAGCCGGCCGGCCGGGGCGTGCGGGCTGTAAAGGTAATGGCGCGTGTCGGAGAAATTCAGCCGGCCCTTGTGGCATTCGGCGCAGCGGGCGATTTCCGGCTTTTTCTCTCGCGCGGCCACTTTCACGTGGCAGCCGTTGCATACCTCGTGCATCGCGTCGACGTAGGAAACGGCGTTGTAATTCGGGATCTCGATCGTGGCCCCGGCGGGCACAAGATTCTTGTGGCAATCGGCGCAGGGCTTCACGTGCGCCGAGGTGCGTGCGTATCCCGGCTCGTGACACTCGACGCAGGCGAGATTCGCGCCGTGGGGCGAAGCGTGCCAATCGTGGCGGGAAGCGTCGCTCTTCTGGTACATGTCGCGATGGCACGCGTAGCAGCCGGAGTCCTGGTCGTGCGGCATGTTCATGTGGTGGCAGAGCACGCACGACTTCTCCCGGCCATTCCGCTCGATTTCCCGCTGGTGGTAGAAGGTCACGCCGTACCGCGTGAGGTCGCCATCGATGTAGAGCACGCCCCGGGGCAATTCCCCCGGCTGTCCGAGACTGGCGGCTTCCGAGACCCCGCTCCTCAAGTACCCCGCGTCGCCCCGCGCGCGATGGACGGGCGCGGGCACCGAGCCTTGCCGGGCCGCCAGGGGACTGCCCAGGAGAGCGAAACCTGCGCCGGCGGCAAATACGAACCCCAAGGAGTACTTGACGCGGCCGGCGACCGCCGGCGTGCCCAGCCAAGTGAAGCCCACCTTGTCGAATTCCGGCAGCTTCCGCGGATCGGCTTCCGGATCCGCGGGCCGGCTTTCCCAAACCCTGAAGTGTTCTATCATGAACAGAAAGGCGAGGGTCGCCGCCGCTACGATGCCCAGGCTGACCGCGATTTCGGTCCACTTCGGCGCGTAGAGAGGGCCGCCGCGGCCGATGTCGGCCAAGCCGCCCACGTCAATTCGGTTCAGAACGACACCGGCCACGCCAATGGCTGCCGCGGCCCCTTGCCACCCCGCTTGGCGCCGGAACCGCGTAGCGGACATCAAGGCGAGCGGCAAAATCGCCATGAGCGCCAGCTCCAGCCAGAACAACTTGGCCTGCCACGCCCCACTCGCGAGGTAGTGGAGTTGTCCCCGAGCTGCCAGATCGCCGAACCGCGCTGCGACGTACACCGCCAGAACCCAGCGCGTCGCGGCGCCCAAGGGAGCCAACAAGCCGGTTTCCGGTTTGCGCCGGTAGAGGTATGCGGTGACGTGGCTTTCGAGGATCACCATCATGAGTCCCAGAGCGACCGCGGAGATAAAGAACAGCACGGGCAGGAGGGGCGAATACCAGAGCGGATAAAGGCGGTAAGGCATGATCAGGAAAAGCGAGCCGAGCGAGGACTGATGGAGCGTGGAAAGCGCGACGCCGAGGATGACCAAGGGGATGCGCAGCGTGAGCAGGAAACGCCGTAGGCTGGCCAGAGCGGAGATCCCCTCTGTCGGCACGGGAAAGAATTCCAGCATCAGCACCGTGAGGTAGAGCATCACGCACCAGCCGACTTCGAAGAGCGGCGAGCGCGGATTCCAGTAGATCGTTAAGTGCCAGATGTTCCAGGGCAGTCCGAGATCGAAGAGCAATCCGACGACGACGGCAACGTAGCCGAGGAAAGCGGTTAGAACCGCGGGCCGAACGATCGAGTGATACTCTTCCATCTTGAAGATATAGACCGTTGCGGTAACGACAAAGCCGCCGGCGGCCAGCGCGACGCCGCCCATCACGTCGAATCCGACCCACAGACCCCAAGGCGTGGCATCGGAAAGGTGCGTGGTCGCGCCAAGGCCGAAGGCGAACCTCGCCGTGGCGATGGCCGCTGCCAGCCCCACCATCACCCACAAAACGAGCTTTAGCCGAACCACCCTATCCATTTACTTCTCCGGCTCCCTCTGGCCCTTGGCTTCCCCTGCGGCTTTCTCCGCTTGCAGGCGGTTGCGCCGCTCGATGATCCAGTACAGACCGCCCATGGCCGCGCCCATCCCCAAAAAGGCAAAGGGCACGGACTCCATGGCCAAGGTCGTCGTCTGTGGCAGCGGTTCCTTACCGAAATGCTCGCCATAGGTCAGGAAGGACAAATCGATGCCGGAGATATAGAGCACCGACGTGCCTCCCACTTCCGATTCACCCCAGACCCGGTCGAGGTACTTGCCCGGATTGCGCCGAATCCGGCGGTGAGCCTCGGCGAGCAGTTCGTCGCGGTCGCCGAAGATGGTTGCTTTCGCCGGGCACGCCTCGGTGCATGCCGGTTGGCCGCCCGCTTTGATCCGGTCGTAGCACAAGACGCATTTGCGAACGTACGGAACCACGTTGCTCCACTCGTAGCGCGGGATACCGAACGGGCAGGCCATCATGCAGTAACGGCAGCCAATGCACTTGCTCGTATCGCAGAGCACCGGCCCGGCCGCGGTTTTGTGCATGGCGCCCACGGGGCAGGCATCGACGCACGCGGGATCGAGGCAATGCCGGCATTGCTTGCGCACGAAGGTGTTGTCCGCCGCGTCCACCACCGAACACCAGTTCTCGGCAGACAGCCCGTCGCCGAAATCCCACCGGCGCGGGATGTCTCTCTCCAGGCGGTTCACCCTTTGGCAAGCGATCGCGCATTCGCTGCAGCCAGTGCATTTGGTGGTGTCGGTCAGGATGGCCGGTTTCATCGCTCCGACCCTCCTTTCCCGGCCGCTCCTTCAGGCAGCTCGGCGGTAAGACGGGCTTTCGGCAGCCAGGTAGGCCGGTCGCCGAACCCGAGCGTTTCGGCCACGCGGTCGCCGGCTCCCGCCGGGAACTTCCACGCGACAGCCGTCACCAATTGCGAGAGCGGCGCCAGCACGCAATGCGCGAGCTTGGTGAAGGGAATCATCAGGAGGATGAGGTCACCCGCGTACAGGTGGACCAGCAGGAATTCCTGGTAGGTCCGCGGACTGAGGATGGCGTTCGAGGCGATATAGCCCGTGACGAAGGGCGCCGCGATCAGCAGGGGCCAAAGGAAATCCTGCGCCTTGCTTATCTTTCGCGCCGCGGGGGAAAGCAGCCGGCCCAAGAAAAGTCCTGCCCCGGCAAAGATCACCAGCAACGTGAGCCAGTTCGCCAGCCGCCGCGGCAGAGCCGCCCAGCCAATCCCCAGCGCGTTGCGCCACAGAAGGATGTGCGAGGCCAGGAAGAGGGGTGTAACGATCATCCCCGCGTGGAAGAGAAAGGAAATCAGGCTGTAGATCGGCCTTTGCCGCCACAAACGCGCCATCGGGAACAGCCAGCCGAGGGTCTGCCGGCGGACCTCCTTCCATGCCACGATCTTGTCCGAACTGTTCTGGTATCCCTCTCGAACGCCGGCGAGCGTCAGGAGGACGATGCGCAGCAGCCCCAGCGCCATCAAGGCGAACGAGAGGCGGAACAGCGGGCCGCGCGCGAAATCGATCCAGGCGGTCACGGTGATTCTCCCTGCCGGCCGGGCGTTTCGCCCCCTTCGATCCCTTCGCTTGCCGGCGCTTGGGCGGAGGCGGCTTCGGCCGCCGAATCGGGAGGCAAAACGATGGCCTTGTAAATCAAGTCGTGCAGGCCGACGATTTCGCAACTTACGCCCTGGTCTTCCATCAGCTCGCGCAGTTGCTTCTTGCAGTTGGCGCAAGGGGCGACGCAGTAATTCGCCTCCGTCCTCCGGATCTGCTCGGCTTTCAGCCTGCCGCTTACGGTGGTGCGGTAGGGGCGAACCTCGTCGAGCGATACCGTTCCCGCGCCGCCGCCGCAGCAGAGGTTGCTGCGGCCGTTCGGAACCATTTCCACGTACTGGGGGCAGAAAGCTTCGAGCGTGCTCCTCGGCTGCCGCACGATCCAGCCCGTGCGCGCGATGTTGCAGGGATCGTGATACGTCACCCTCTCCGAGACGATTTTCGGATCGAGCGGGATCCGCCCTTGCCGGATCGCCCGGTCGGTGTACTCGAGGATGCTGACCACCGGCAGGGCATCCTTGCCGCCGCAAAACGCGGGATAGAAAAACTTCGCGGTGCGCGCCGCGTGCCCGCATTCGCCGATGATGATTTTCCTGGCCTTGAGCCGCTCCGCCTCCGCCCGCATTTTGCGGAGAACGTGCTCCATCACCTGATCGCTATAGAACAGGCCGTAATTGATCCCGTCGTAATACTGGCTGCCAATCGTCCAGCTATCCCCCGTGGCCTTGAAGGCGGCGGCGATGCCCTTCAGCGTCTCCGCCTCCATCATGAAGTCGGAAACGGAAGTGAAGAAAATGTACTCGGCGCCTTCCCGATCCACCGGGAAAGGCACGTGCACGCCTTTTTCGTCTTGGATGTCTTCGGTGAGGAATTCCAGCGTATCGAGCAGCGCGGGCAGGGGAATCGCCGAGGTATTGGCCGTCTTGCCCGTCAATTGCTCCCGCGTGCTGACCACCAGGGCCCGCGGCGCGATGCCGATTTCCGAGAGGATGTAGCGTCCCAGGTGGGCGATTAGCGCGTGGTCGATGCCCATCGGGCATTCGAAATGGCAGCGGCGGCAGGCGGTGCAGTTGTAGTAGGAATCCGCCATCTCCTGAATCTTCTCGTCGGTCAGGCCGGGATCGGCCAGAACGCGCGCGCGCAGTATCCCGGAAAGCGTGAAATGCCTGCGGTAAATCGAGAGAAGCATCTCCGAGCGGTAACAAGGGACATCGCGAGAATCGCCCGTGGCGTCGTAAATGGGGCAGGCGACGGCGCAGCGGGCGCAACGCGCCGCCACACGAACGTAGTGGTCGAGCGCAAGGCGATAGTTCGTATGCTTGAGGATGGAAGCGAAGACCTCGAGGAAGCGCCGCGGGCGGTCCGCGACGTCGCAATCCTCCACGTGGTAGCGCACCGGCAGGCGCTGCCGGGCCATCGCGTCGGGTTTCTTGGGCGTCGAGTACGCCTTCTCCCGCTCGCCCGGTTCGAGCGGCCGCGTGAGCGACTTCATCACCGATCCCATTCTGGTCTGCCCGTTTCGAAATCCCTTGGCTTCGCGAGCGACTTCCGCCATCCTGGCGAGCCGCGAAGCCCCTGCCCGCGGGCGTATCCGGCATCGTGGCCGTCACGCATGCCCGCGTTCCCGCACGCCAAGAAGCTGGTGGATCTTGGCCAGAAGCTTTTCACGGTCCAAGGGCTTGTCGAAGTACCCTGCGGGCGGGCGCACTTGCTTGCGCGTCTCGATGAACTGCTTGAAGTCATGCGTAATCCCGGTGATGATGATGACCGGGACGTTCGACGTTACCGGGTCCGTTTGCAAGTCCCGGAACATGCGAACTCCCGATTCCTTCGGCATCGAGATGTCGAGCGTGATCAGATCCGGATGATTCGCCTTCGCCTTTTCAAAGCCCTCGCGGCCATCCGGCGCCGTGATCACGGCGAAACCCTCGTCCTGCAAAAACGCCTTGAGGTAGGCGGTCTGGTCCGGCTCGTCTTCGACGACCAGGATTGTCTTCAGGGTGGTCATGGGGTTACCCCCCTCTTCTTTTTCAAGGCATCGAGTGCCCTTTCGACTGCCTCACGGTCGGCGCCGGAGACGGCGCGAGAGACTTCCTGGCGCAAGTCTTCGGATCGAGCTTGCGGTGGCTCCTGGGCCTGCAGGCCCAGGATGCGGCGGACGGCAGCCACGTAAGTGTCGGGATGCAAGGGCTTCTCCAGATACACCCCGGGGCCCGACATCGTCATCTCTTCGAAGTCCGCCTTGCCCAGGTCGTCCCGCGCGTGACCGGTGACGATGAGGACCGGGATCTTCGAGAGCAGTTTGTCCTTCCGCAGTTCGTGATAGAACTGGCCTCCGGAATACCGGGGCATCACCAGATCCAGCGAAACGAGATCCGGCGGATCGCATCTCACCTTCTCCAGCGCTTCCAGGCCGTCCGCGGCCGTCTCCACAACGAATCCCGCATCCGTGAGCGCGCTCCTTAAGTACTCGCGGATGTCCGGCTCGTCATCCACCACCAACACCCGCCTCGGCTGATCGTCGTTCATGGCAGCTTCCCCTCCGCTGGCACGCTGGCAGGAGGCGCCGCGAGCGCCTGCAAGCGGCTGCGCGGCAGCCGGATACGAAAAATCGATCCCTGCCCGGGAACGGACTCGAAGTCCATCCGCCCTCCATGCTCCTGCACGATCTTCCGCGTCGTCAGGAGGCCCAGCCCGGTTCCCTTTCCTCCCTTGGTGGTAAAGAACGTGGTGAAGATCTTGGATTTGATCTCCTGATCGATCCCGCAGCCGTTATCGGCGACTTCGAAAACCAGGTCGTTACCCACGTCCCGGGTGCGCACGCTTACCTTGCCGCCCGTCTGGCCGGGTTTGGTGGCGGCGTCGATACCGTTCGAAACAAGGTTGGTCAGGCAGGTCTCCATGCCGCGTGCATCGAGCATCGCTTCCGAAACGTCTGGCGAAGCTTCCAGGACGAGGTCGACGCCTTGATTCGCTGCGGCATCGTGGTAGAGGTCCACGACGTTGCGAGCCAGGGCTTTCGGGTTGGCTGGCGCAAGCTCCGGCGGCCGGCCTTTGGCAAAACTGAGGAAATCCTTCACCAGTGTGGTCGTCTTCTCGAAGTTGCGCTTCAGGATTTCCCAGCCGTTCACGATGCGCTCGGCATCGCTTCGTGCGAGGCCGGTGTCCACCATGTACATCCCGCCCTCGAGCCCCATCAGCAGGTTCTTGATCGTGTGCGCCAGCCCCGCCACGGTCTGGCCGACCGCCGCCAATCGCTCCGCGTCCAGCCGCTCCTGTTCAAGCTGCTTCATCTCCCGAAGGTCCTGCATCAACGCCGCCCTGCCCAGCTTCGTTCCCCGGCTCCTCAACTCGACGGCGGAGAACCGAACGGGGACCTCCTCGCCGCCGACGGCGTGCAGGGAGGTTTCCGGCATGTTGACGACGGTCCCGTTTTCCTGCGCCGGCGCGAAAAATTCCTGGGGAAGCATCGCGCGCAGCTGGTCCGGCGCGGGCGGTCGAGCCGATGTCCAATGGAGTAGGGCGCGTGCAGCCGGATTGATGATGCGAATCTCGCCGGCCGTATCCACGGCCAGGATGCCCGATGCCGCATTCCGCACCAGGCTCTCGTAGAAATCGTCGGCTTTCCTGAGGTCCGTCTCTAACTCGCGGACTTCCGTGACGTCGGCAGCCATCTCGATGACGTGAGCCACGCCGTGCGCGCCCCGGGAAAGCGCCGCCGTGGTGACCACGTAGTACGCTGGCGTCCCATCCTGGCGGAGGCCCACCTGCTCGGAGACATGCTCGGTGCCGTCCCGAAAGGTGAGCGCCGCGGGACAGCGCGAACACGGTTTCTTCCGCCGCTTGTAAACCTGGTAGCAATACCTGCCCTCAGCCTCGCCGAAGGCTTGACGGAATTTCTCATTGGCCCTGACGATGCGGAAATCCCGGTCGATCACCGAGACGTAGCACGGCACGCGCTCGAAGAGCAGATTGTATTGGCGCTGCCAACGCCCCGTTTCCCTCATGCGGGCCCATTCCCTCATCAATGCCACTCCCACTCGAGGAAGCCCGGCTTCACGTCCGACATGGCATTCACGATCAGCTCGACCAACCCGCCGTAGAGGATCCGGTGTTTCTCCCAGAGGCCGTAATAGGTGAACATGTCCCGGAACTGGCCTTTGCAGTTGCTGCACGGGGCGCAGACGTATTTCGGGATCGAGGGGTCGAGGCAATCCTCGAAAGCGGTGAGGATTTGCAAGAGTTTCTTGCGGCCCGACACCTGGAAGCGCCAGTCCTGGAAATTGTTCCCGCTGATGATGGCGAACCCGCTTCCCCCGCCGCAGCAATAGTTCATCACGCCGTGAGGTTCCATCTCCCTGAACTGCGGGCACAGCTTGCGAAGGATTTCCCGCTGCGGTTCGACCACGCCCATCAAACGCACCAGATTGCAGGGATCGTGCAGGGTCACGGGGAAATCGTTGCGGGCGGGGTCGAACCGGATCCGGCCGCTCGTGACGATGTCGCGCAAGAGCGTCAAGGAGCTTTCCCGCGGGATGTTGAGATCCCCCGTGAGCACGCGGTCGGCGATCAGCGTCAGGGCCTTGTGCGCGTGACCGCATTCGCCCAGAACGATCTTCTTGACTTTGAGTTTGCGCGCCGCTTCGGCGTGCTTGATCGCCACACGCGCGAATTGGGCGTCGTCGTAAAACACCCCGTAGTTGATCGAGTCGTATCCCGCCAGCTCCGAAGACAGCGTCCAGGAAATCCCGGCGGCATTCAGCAGGAGGGCGAAGGCGCCGGGATTGTCGGGCCAGGCCACGATCTCGCCCGCATTGTGGATCAGCAGAATATCCGCCCCCTCGACGTCCCAGGGAGTCTTCACCGCAATGCCAGCCCGCTCGCTCGTGTCCTCGTCGATGAAATCCATGTTGTCTCTTACGGCTGCGGCATTCATCCCCGTGGAAGAGCCGACGCGGAGCTGCAGCATGGACCCTTTCTCGTGCAGCTCTTTGGCGGTGATCCCCATCTCCTGGCTGAACACTTTCCGCAATTCGCGGGCGACCAAGCCGTTGTCGGCCCCGATGGGACACGCCTGGGCGCAGCGCCGGCACAGGTTGCAGCGGTAGCAAAGCTCGAGCAATCGGGCGACCAGAGGCCAGTTGAGTTGGATGTCGCCGTGCTGCCAGGCCGAGAGCAAGCCCCCGCGCTTGACGTATTTGAAGTAGAGGCGGCGCACGATCTCGGTGCGGAACGTGGGGCGGTAAATCTCGTTCCGGCCGCTGGCTTCGAAAATGTGGCAGGCGTCGGAACACGTCTGACACTTGGTGCAATGCTCCATCGTCAGCACGAGCGGTTGGAGGAAAGTCCAGTTGTTGTCCCGGTTGAACAGCTTCTCGAGGCCCGAAAGGAATTTCCCGACGAGTTCGTCTTCCTCCTGCTTGGTTTTCGGTTGTGGGAAATTGACGACGCACGTGTCGTCAAGGAAGCATTCGCACCCCGCCAGGGTTTGCGCCGGGAGCGGAGGCCAGTCGTGCTGGCCGGCGGGACCGTCGTAGGGCGGCGGCAGCGGCATCAGGTCCCTGCCCTCAAGATGAGTCAACGGTTCCCTGGCGGTCTTGGAGATATCCGCGACCTTGATTTTCTGCCTCATTTCTTGCCGCCCTGTGCTGGATTGGTGATCGCGATTTCCGCCCACGTCTTGGCGCCATCGGCGCCGATGTGCGGCGCGGCCCACGTCGGCCGATAGGTCAGCATCTCGGCGATCCTCTTCTCGATCCCGCTTCCCCTCCCATTGGGCTGGTCGCCCCAGCGCACGGAGTGGTAGGTGAAATACTTCGCGATGAAATGCGACATATGCGTCAGCGGGATGTAGGCCACGAGCAGCGCGCCCAGTACCAAACCGAATCCGAAGAGCGCCGGGACCCGCAACCCTGCGTCGAAAGTCAGCAGGCCTCGCGCGAGGGCGAACGCGCTGAAGGAACCCTTGCCGCGCCAAAGGTAGCCGGCGGCCAAAAACCCAGCTGCGACGATGAAGAACAATAGATTAAAGATGTCGGCGGGCGTCGTATAGGGCTTGAGATCAGCGTCCGTGAGCCTCTGGAGGAGCAAACCCGCCGCGCCCGCCAGCGTCAATCCGATCCCGGCCGGCCCGAGGATCACGCAGGCGCCGTGGAGAACGATGCCTGGCCCGGCAGCCCAAGATCGAGGTGCGACGATCCAGAGGAAGGCGCTCGAAAAGAGAAGCGCTGTCGCGCCAAACAGCAGGTAGAGACCGAGGTGAAAGGGATAGGAGCGATACCACGTCTTCTTCTTGAACTCCCAGAGCCCTTTCAGGAAGAGCATCTCCGCCAGCATGGCCTTCAGCTCGCCAGACCGGTTGAATTTGGCGGGTTGGGTCCACCAGTCCTTCATTTCAAAATACGAACCGCCATGCGCTGCTCGCCCCTTCTCCTCGTGAGGCACGGGGTAGATTTCCCAGCGCAGGTGCAGCGGCAGCCGCGCATAGCCCGCGGCTCGAACGATGCTGGCCACGACAAAGACCGCCAAGCTGGCGTACAAGACGGCATAGATTGCGATCGTGCTCACCATGGTTGGGCGTCTCCCTTGACCGCGTTGCGAGCCACCGATGCCATCACCGGCGATCCCTTCCGGAGGTCCCGTCTCCCGATGCCGGGAACTGTCCCGGGCTCGATAAAACGCCGGCCTGGCTCGCGTGCGCCGCCGACCCGACAGGGCCGCGGGCGCCCCCGGGCTCGTAAGTAGGCGAATGTTCCGCTCCCTCCTCCGCGTTCACGGCGATGGCGATCTTGTAGAACACCGTGATCATCAAGGCGCCCGCGGCCCAGACGCCAAGCGTGATGGTGACTTCGGGCAGGGTGGGAACGTAGCTCGTGACGGCGCCCAGGGGCGAGGGGGAGAAGCCGCACACCACCAGGCACACGCCCTTGTCCATCCAAAGCGAGGTAAACACCGCCGCACACGCGATCGTCAGCCATCTCTCGCTACGGCGCAGCCGAGGAACCAGTAGTGGCGCCAGCGCCGCGAACATCAGGAGCAGGGAGACTTGGCCGAAAACGCCGAGCAGGGTCGGCCCGCCTTGTCCGAGGTACATCAGCTTGAGGTGCTCGGTGAGCTCGGGGACGTGGCTGTAAAAGGCCGTGAAGAGTTCCATCATGAGGAGGAAAACGTTGGCGAGCATGGCGTAAGTCACGACCACCGCCAGGCCGTCGATCGCTTTCTTGCCGACGTCGTATCCCGTGAGTTTTCGCGCCAGCAGACACAGAAGGATCAGTAGGGCGGGCCCGGCGGCGAAGGCCGAAGCCAGGAAGCGAGGGGCGAGCACCGCCGTGCGCCAGAACATCCGCCCCGGCAAACCGCAGTACAAGAACGCGGTGACCGTATGAATGCTGATGGCCCAAGGAATCGAGAGCCGAATCACGGGAGAGAGCCAGCCGGCGAGCGGCAGATTCTGCTGCTCCGCGTGCAGCGCGTTGACCGTGATGATCGCGTTCAGGAAGAGATAACCGGAAAGCGAGACCATGTCCCAGAACATGATCGAGTGGAATTGCGGGTAGAGGATGACGTTCAACGCGCGCGTGGGACTTCCCATGTCGATCAGGATGAACGCCAGGCACATCGTCACCGCGGCCACCGCCAGCGATTCCCCCAGAATGGTCATGCGGCCGAATTCCCTGCGGTTGTGCAGATAGTAGGGAATCACCACCATCACCGCCGACGCCGCAATTCCCACCAGGAAGGTGAACTGGCCGATATACAGCCCCCAGGAAACGTTCCGGCTCATTCCCGTGATGCCCAGCCCGTAGCGGAGTTGGTGGAGATAGACGACGAAGGCAACCCCGATGAAGGCAACGAGGCCCGCGACCCAGAGCTGGTATCTCCGGCTGCCCTCGAGCGCCTTTTCGAACAGGAACATCGTCCACGCCTCAGATCCGGTAATAGATGTTGGGTCCGGTGCCCAACTCGGGCTTTCTCCGCAAGACGTAGCTCTCGCTCAGCACCTCGCGCACCTCGGAATGGGGATCGTTCACGTCGCCGAAGAGCAGGGCTTTCTCGGGGCAGGCTTCGACGCAAGCCGGCAATTTCCCCGCGACCACACGCTCGGAACAGAACGTGCACTTCTCCACCACGCCCAGGGTTCTTGTGGGGAAATCGGGGTTGGGATTCGCGAGGTACGCGCGCGGATCGACCCAATTGAAGCTGCGCGCTCCGTAGGGACACGCGGCCATGCAGTATCGGCAGCCGATGCAGCGGTGCCAATCCATCATCACGATCCCATCTTCCTCGCGCTTCCAGGTGGCGCCGGTGGGACACACACGCACGCAAGGCGGCTGGTCGCAGTGGTTGCACAAGACGGGAATTTGCTCGTCGCGGCGCGCGGCGTCCAGGTACTGGACGTCGCTTTCGTCGAACACAACGTCGGCCGGCTCGTTCCAGATCCACTGGATTTCGTGGGCCTTGTCGGGGATGGCGGGGATGTTGTGCGCCGCGTCGCACGCCTCGATGCAGCGGGTGCAACCCGGCTCCTTGGCGCACTTCGCCGTATCCACGATCATCGCCCACTGCTTGCGCGGCCGCGGCTTCGCGCCGCCCGGGAAGGTAGCCCCGGCGGCGCGGTCGAGAGCGGCAAGTTCCCGGCCGCCGAACACCAGAACGAGCCCCGCGCCGGAGAGCTTCAGGAACTCCTTCCTCGTGATCTTCATCGCGCGGCCCCTTTCCCGAGTGCGGGGTCCACGTGGCAATTCCAGCAGTAGGGCGTTCGCGCGCCGACGTAATCGTGGCAGCGATCGCAGAATTCGCGCTTGTCGTGGCAAGAGAGGCAGGTCTTCGTCAGGCTCTTCGGGTAGGTCTTGCCGTCGTACGCAACGTAGGTCGGGTTGTTTTCGCGCACCGCGCTTTGGCGCCAGTCCAGTAACAGTTGCATGTGGGAACCGCGCATGAAATCGAGTGGAGCCACGCACTGCTTCGCGTGGGCCGGCAGCACGAGCGCCGGAGGCCGCGTATTGGCGTGAGTTTCCCAATCGCGCCAGGTGGGAAGGGTCGCCACGCCGACGAACAGAAGCAATCCGCCGAGGATCCAGAACTTGTCACGCATGAATCGCCTCGGCTCCCTGGCCAAGCGGCTGCCCGCGGAGGTCCGTCGTCCTCTCCTTCTCCCCTTTCATCACCAGCGCGTTGCCCACCAGCTCGTGCACCCCGCCCACTTCGACTCCGGGCGCCCAGTACGCGAGCGCGGTGGGAAGCGTGGCCTTGTCGATCGCGCAGATGCAGGTGAGCAGATTCACCCCGTACTTGTCGCGCACGTACTTCACCGCGTTCGCGCGCGGCAATCCGCCGCGCAGACGCATCTCGATGTTTTCATCCGAGCCCAGGCCGGCCCCGCTGCCGCAGCAGAACGTCTGCTCGCGAATCGTGTTTTCGGGCATCTCGTGGAAGCGGTTCGCCACCCTTCGCAGGATGTAGCGCGGCTCTTCGAGCAAGCCCATGGCGCGCGCCGGATTGCAGGAGTCGTGGTAAGTCACCGTCCAGTGGTCGTTGCGGCGGGAATCGAGTTTCAGCTTATGGGCGTGGATCAGGTCGGCGGTGAATTCGCAGATGTGCACCATCTTCGTCGAGCGCGCGTTCTCGAATCGGGTTCCCGTAACCGGGGAAACCGGCTCTTCCAGGAAATCCGCCGGGCCGTTGAGCGTGTCCATGTATTGATGGATCACGCGCCACATGTGCCCGCACTCCCCGCCCAGAACCCACTTCACGCCCAGCCGCTTCGCTTCCGCGTAGATCTTGGCGTTCAGCCGCTTCATCATTTCGTGCGAGCTGAACAGGCCGAAATTCCCGCCTTCGGAAGCGTAGGCGCTGAAGGTGTAATCGAGCCCGATCTCGTGGAAGAGCGCCAGGTACCCCAGCAGCGTGTAGTAGTGCGGCGTGGCGAAGTAATCGGCGGAAGGAACCACGAAGAGAATCTCGGCGCCCTTGCGGTTGATGGGCGCCTCCACCCGGACCCCGGTCAGGTCCTCCAGATCGTCCACCGCGAAGTCGATGCTGTCTTTGAATCCGTGGGGCTGAATGCCCAGGTGGTTCCCGGTCCGGTAGCAGTTCGCGGCGGGCTCCAGCACCCAGTTGGTGTTCACGCCCACCAGGTTCAACAGCTCGCGCACCATCATCGTGATCTCGGCGGTATCGATTCCGAAGGGGCAAAAGACGGAGCAGCGCCGGCATTCCGTGCATTGGTAGAAGTAGTAGAACCACTCCTTGAGGACGTCTTCGGTCAGGTCCCGGGCTCCCGCCAGGCTTCGAAAGACCTTCCCCGCCGTCGTGAAATAGCGGCGGTAGACTGAGCGGATGAGTTCGGCCCGCAGGACCGGCATGTTCTTCGGATCGGCCGAGCCAAGATAGAAATGGCACTTGTCCGCGCACGCCCCGCAGCGTACGCAGATGTCCATGAACAGGCGGAAGGAGCGGAATCGTTCCAGCCGCTCCTTCATCCCCGCGAGGATGATCTCCTTCCAATTCGGCGGCAGCTTCCAATCCTGGTCGGTCGGCTGCCAATCGCGGGGATTGGGCAGCTCCAGATAACGCACGCTCTTCGCCCCTGCGGCGTGGCAGAAAGTTCCCTTGCGGAATTCCACCGGGCTCCCGCGCCAGTCCCCCGGCGGCGGATCGTAGCTGATCCGAACCAGTTCCTCGGGTCGTGTCGCGGTCTCAGGCACGGGTCCGCTCCTTCTCCAGAGGAAGACCCGCGCTCGCGATCTTGTCGTGAAATTCCTCTTCCCACTCCTGGTAGGTGTGCACTTTGACGGGATAGTCCCAGGGATTCACATGCCGCCGGGCGCGGCTGTCGTTGGCCAGGTTGCGCGTGGGACTGAGGAAGATCCCGCCCATGTGCATCAGCTTGCTGAATGGGAAGTAGGCGAGCAGAAGGCTCGCGAAAGTCAGATGAACGAAAAACAGCGGCCCCACGCTCGCGGGGACCAACGGGGAAAACGTGACCAGTCCCAGAGCGAGTTGCTTGATGCCCTCGAGATCCACTTTCGTGAAGTACCGCATCAGGATTCCGGTGATCGCGATTCCCAGGAGCAGAAAAAGGGCGAAAAAGTCGCCGGGGAGCGACAGGTAGCGAACGCGCCCGTTCGCAAACCGCCGCGCGAGAAGGTAGAGAAGCGCGGCGACGATGACGGCGTCGGTCACGAACAACTGAGGAGCGCCGATCTGCAGGAAGCCGTCCACGGCGTCCAGAGCCGGCAGGAAAGCGGGCACGGGGCTGAGGAAGTAGCGGAGATGGCGAACCAAAACGACGAGCAGCGACCAGTGGAAGGCCAGGGCCCCCAGCCACAGCCACTTGTTCTCGGCGTAGAGCAGCCTCGGTCCCTCTTCTTCGAGCCGCGCCTGGCTGTTTCGGAAAAGCGACCGGAACAGGAGGATCTCCAAAGCCATGCGCGCCGCAACACCCGCCTTGTGATTCGGGTTCTCGATGGGGTTCGATCGAATCCACCCGAGGCTCTTTTGCTGTCCGCAAGTGGTGGGAATGTGGAAAGGCAGCGCGGACCAGGCCCAACGCACTACGCGGAAACTGAATCCGATGAGGAAAATTCCCATGGCGGCGTAGGGCAGGACGACGCCCAGCAGCGCGCGCGTTCCCGGCAGCAGCCCGCCCGCGTAGGCGAGGCCGGCAACCCCGAGAATCGCGGCCAGTGGAACGAGCGCTTTCATGAACCCTTCACCCTTACCCCTCCCGGGAATACATCCTCTCCAGTTGCGCGACCCGTCGCCGGGCCTCGTCCGCTTGGATCTGGTAGATCTGCTCGCGAAAGCGCATGAAGAGATCGAAGGCGGCCAGCGCCAGCTCGTCCACGCGTTCCTCCCACCGGGCGAGCGTCTCCCAGTCCGCCGCGGACTCCTCCCGCAAGATGGTCTTCAACCCGAAGAGGAAACCCACCGCTTCCCTCGCGGAGAACCGCTGCACGGCGCGCAGTCGCATCAGGTCTTCCAAGGCGGCGCCCACCTTCCCCGCATCCATCTCCCCGAAAAGCTCCTCCACGAGTTCGGGAATGCGCTTGCGAAGCGCCTGGCCCGCGGGATTCCGGAACGGATCCCTCTGATCCACCAGGAACCGCCGCGACGGGACCGGATACGTCTGGACCGCCAGGGCGAGCCATCGCTCCGCCATCGCGTGCTTCCGCGCGGGGGAAATGCCGGCCATGGCTCCTCCTAAACGCAGCCGGTCGGCTTGGGCAGGCCGGCCAGCTTGCAGGCGCCTTTCGCCGGTCCCGAGGGAAACAGGTTGTAGATCTCCTTCAGGGAGAACCCGGTCTGCTTGCACACCTTGCGAACCATGGGCGCGATGCCGAACTGCAGGTAGTAATCGCGGATGTAGCGAATCACTTTCCAATGATCTTGGGATAGGTCGCCGATCCCTTCGGTGGCCATGAAGTCTTTGGCCACTTCTTCGTTCCACAAACTGGGGTCTTGCAAGAACCCGTCCTCGTCGACTTCGTAGACCCGGCCGTGGGATGTATAGTTAGGCATTCTGGCTCCTTCCTCTTACGTCATGTCGATGTACCGGCAAGGGCACTCCTCGGCGCATTTCTGACACCCGTTGCATAGTTCGAGTTTGATTTGGAAGTGTTGGCCCTTCGGAAGCCGGGCGAAGCAGTTGTTGGTGCAATACATCCAGCACACTTCGCAATCCATGCACATCCCGCAGGACATGCAGCGCGCCGCTTCGGCGACGACTTCCGCTTCGCTCAGCTCGGGCGCGCTGCTGTCGCAGCGCGCTGCCGGCTTGTAGTAGTCCAGCTTCAGCTTGTCGGCCTTGATGACCGGCGGGCGAAGGTCTGGGCGGGCGGGCCGCCGTTCCAGGAAAGCGGCGATGGCTTCGGCGACCGCGCGTCCCTGCGCGATGGCGATGCTGACCGTGTTCAACACGCGCGGCTGAATGCCCGTGGGCTCCTCGTTGGGGATCGTGGGCGGTTCGGCAGCAAGCGCGCCTGCGAGACACGCCTCCCCATCCCGCCCCGGGCGAAGTTCGAGTTGCGCCGCCTTCTGGAAGCCCATCGCGAAGAATACGGCGCGATAGTCGCGTTGCAATTGCTCGAGGGGGATGTCGCGGCCGACCACGCAGCGCGTCTTCAGTTCCACTCCTAGCTGAAGGATATTCGCGATTTCCGCATCCAGAACGGTTGCGGGAAGGGTACTGCGCGGAATCTGGTAGCGCATCATGCCCCCGGGCCGCGGCGCCGCTTCCAGCACCGTGACCGCATAACCCAGGAGCGTCAGGTGATACGCCGCCGCGAGCCCGGCCGGGCCCGAGCCTACGATGGCGATCTTCGATGCGTTGGCGCTTGGGCCGGCCTTTCGCTCCGCCCGCCAGCCCTGCGCAATCGCGTAGTCGCCGACGAACCGTTCCAGGCGGTTGATCGCCACCGGGCCTTCTTTCGCCTTGCGATTGCAATTCAGCTCGCACGGATGCTGGCACACCCGCCCGCAGATCGCCGGAAACGGATTGCGCTCGAGAATCGTGCGCCACGCGAATTCGAACGCCTGCGCGGGCGTGCGGCCATATTCCTTGTGCTGGGCGATGGCCACCAGCCAGGCGCGGACGTCGGTTCCCGTCGTGCAGCTATGAAGGCAGGGCGCGGTCTTCGGCGCGTAGCGGGGGCGCAGCGCGCTGATCTCGGCGCCCGGCGTCACCGCCGCCTTCACCGTCGGTTTCTTCACCGCCTTGAAAATCGTCATCGCATCGCTCCGCACCGCTCCTGCCGGGTCGGTCCTCGCCCGCGGTCACCGGCTACGAAGAGTGGCCGGCACGCCTACTCCGGGGCCGCGCCCTCCTTGTGAGGAAGGGTGATGTAACTGCCGCCGAAGTAGCTGTAGACGCAGCGTCCCGAGTCGATCAGCAAACGGATGGCGTGCTTGCAGTCTTCCTTCGTGCACTCCGCCTCCCCGAACTTGGCGATCATCGCCTTGGTCAGATCGGTGGCCTTCAGGTTCTTCTTCCCCATGTATTCCGCCACCATCTGGTACATCGCTTCCGCGATCGTTTCTGTTGCGGCGGGCATAACAGCCTCCTAATACCGGATATGCGTGGAGCGGGCGTACGTCTGCCCCGCGTACCGGAAATCGTCGATGTGGTACCGCGTGAACGGGATCCCGGTCAGCTCGAAGAACCGCGGCCAGCCGATTCTCTCGATCCAGTCCCCCACCCGTTCGAACTTCCGGGCGTTCCGCGCGTAGACGTCCACGATGTTCGCGACCGCCTCCACCACCTCGGGCCAGCGCGGCGGGTTGTTGGGAATGAACGGAATCGCCAGCTTGGAAAACCGCGGCGCCGACCGCGCGTTGCTCACCTTCCCCCCTACCCAGATGGAGAGGCCGTCGTTTTCGGGATCGTTGAGCGGCATCGAGGGGCACACGGTGTAGCAGTTGGCGCAAAACATGCACTGCTCCTCGATCACCTCCACCGAAGGCTGCCCGTCCACCGTGGCCGAGCGAATGGCGCCGGTGGGACACGACGAGATCACGTTGGGGATTTCGCACAGCTTCCGCAGGGTGTCGTGCTGCACGCGCGGCGCCCGCCGGTGGATTCCCAGGATCGCGATGTCGGAGCAGTGGACCGCGCCGCACATGTTCAGGCAGCAGGCCAGGGCGATCCGCAGCTTCCCCGGCAGCTTCTGCTCGGTGAACTGATCGCACAGCCGGTCCATGACCGCCTTCACGATCCCCGAAGCGTCCGTGGCCGAGGAATGGCAGTGGACCCAGCCCTGCGTATGCACGATGTTGCTGATCGAGTTCTGCGTACCCCCGACGGGGAACCCCGCCGCGGCGAGTTCCTGCTTGAGCGGCTCGATGTTCTGGGGATCGGCCAGCAGAAATTCGACGTTGTTTCGGCTGGTGAATCGCAGGTAGCCGCTCGAGTACTTCTCCGCCAGATCGGCCATCAAGCGCACGGAGGCCAGGCCCACCAGGCGCGGCCAGCCGGCCCGCACGGTATACAGGCGGTCGCCGCTCTCGGCGACGTGGCACAAGACGCCCGGAGCCAGAATTTCGTGATACCTCCACTGGCCGTAGTTCTTCTTGATGAGGGGATGGAGGAACTGCCGGAAGTCCGGCGGTCCGATGTCTGTCAATCGCTCCGCTTGCGTTGCCATTCTCTTGCCTCCTGAATTTCGCGCCTACCTTTGCGCCGCGGCCCCGTTGCCGTCTCCCGCCGCCTCCGCGTCTTCCTTCTTGAAAAAGATGTAGGGGTTGTCGCGAGGAGCGGAAATCATCTCGGGAACGGGATCGAGCCCGATGGCGTCGAGGAACGTCGCCATCCCTACCCGCTGAATCAGCTCGCCCACCCTCTCGCGGTTGTTTCCGTACTCGCCCCAGAAATCCCAGATCCTCGATACCAGCTCCTTCAGCGTTTCGAGCAGCTCGTCGGCCGGAACGAAGGGAATCAGCACGGAGGAGAGCAGGGCCCCTTGCAGGATGGGGGCCTTGGCGCCGATCAGCACGACGGCGCCTTTCTCCTTCCCCGGGCGCAGCGCCTTGGGCAAAACGTTGATGCAGTGCATGCACCGCACGCATTCGCGGTTCTGGATCTTCAGCTTCTTGCCGTCCCATTCCATGCACTTCGTGGGACAGTGGTCGCAGACGTCCTTCTGAATGTCCACCCCGGCGGCGGCGTACTCGGCGATGGCCGCGTTGTCCTGCTGGATGTCGTCTTTCCAGGTGCCGATGATGGAGAGGTCGGCCCGCGCGATCGACGCCACGCAATCGTTCGGGCAGCCGCTGAATTTGAATTTGAACTTGTAGGGGAACGGGGGCCGGTGCAGCTCGTCCTGGTAGGTGTGCGTGATCTCGTTGCAGAGATCCATCGTGTCGTAACAGGCCCACTCGCACCGCGCCTGGCCCACGCATGCCGAAGGCGACCGCATCACCGAGCCGGATCCGCCCAGGTCGAACCCGAGATGGGTCAATTCCTGGAACGTCGGCTCGAGCTGATCGGTTCTCGTGCCCAGAAGGATGATGTCGCCCGTCGAGCCGTGGAAATTGAACAGGCCGGAGCCGTGCCGCTCCCAGATGTCGCAGATCTTCCTCAGCACTTCGCTCGTGTAGAACCAGCCGGAGGGCATGTTCACGCGCATCGTGTGGAAATGAGCCACGTTCGGGAACTTCTCGGGCACGTCGCTGTAGCGCCCGATCACTCCCCCGCCGTAACCCATCACGCCGACGATGCCCCCGTGCTTCCAATGGCTGATCTTCTCCTGGTAGGAAAGCTCCAGTTGTCCGAGCAGGTCCGCCGCCATCGGCTCGCTCTCGGCCGCGCTCTTGATCTCCTTGACGAAACTCGGCCAGGGTCCCTTCTCCAGCTCGTCCAGCAACGGCGTCTTCTTGTTGTCGTCGGGCATGCCCTCTTTCTCCTTCCTTCCGTTTCTCAGCCGCGCGCGGCCAAGGCGTCTTTTCGCACCGCGTCCACGTAGATCGCGACGGGGCGGTAAAGCAGATGCGCCCACTTCCCAAACGGCACTTCCACCACGAGCATCGGCGCCGCGACCGCCAAGTGGATCGTGTACATCACGTAGGTAGGCATCGGCAGGTTCTCGACCCGCAAGAGGTTCACCAGGATGCCGGTCGCGGCGGTGAGCAGCAGCAAGGCCGGAAACAGCCAGTCGGAAAGATGGCTGAAGCGGTACATCTCCCCGCGCTGGCGCGCCCGATCCAGAATCATCCAGCCCGAGCCGGCCACCAGCACCCCCGTGGCGTAGTACCCGAGATAACTCGTCCAGTGAAGGCTGTCGTTCTGCACCTGAAACCACGGGAGGAAAATCACCACCAGCGTGAACATCAGCATGTAGCCGCTCGCCAGCGCCAGGTGCCGCACCCAGTTCTTGATCGCATCGTCGGCTTGGCAGCCCTTCCACCGCGACTGGGTAAAGAGTTGCAGCGCGAGCGTCGGCAGGCGGCGGAGGTAGGTCGCGAGCGGAATCCCGTCGTTGCGCGTCAGCCGCCGGAACATCCTGGCCGCGTTGGTCAGCAGGAAGAAGCCAAGCAGCAGCGCCAGCATCGTGTCCGCCAGGTGCACGGTCTCGACCGGCGCGAACTTGTCGAGCATCACCGAGCGAAGCGCCTGCGGACCCGCTTGATTGAGCAGCCCGAAGCCGAAACCGCGCGGCAGGGTGAACAGCAACACCACCACGCTCGCCACCAACCCCAGAATTCCCAGTTCCCAGGCCGCCGACCGGTACATCAGCCGCGAGAGGCCCGTCCAGTCGTATTGCGTGGTGAGGTAACGGCGCAAAGCCATCATCGTTTCTCCGGGATTGGCTTTGCGTAGGCAGTCCTTCGAGCATTCCCCGCAATAAAAACAGAGCCAAGGACCGGGATCCTCGACGAGCCGCTCCTTCAGCCCCCACTGCGCGAGCAGCATCTGCTTGCGCGGGAAACCGTTCTCGGCCGTGGAAAGCTTGCAGACCGCGGTGCAGGTCGCGCATTGGAAGCACTTCTTCACGTCGCCTGCGCCGAGCGACATCAGTTGGTCCACCAACCGGAGATCGGGCTCGACCATGACCGCTTGTTCCATCTCTAGAAGCCCTTATAGGGGTTCGGCCCCATTTCCCGAATGCGGCCCGCGAAGGCATCGATCGCCGCCGGCAGCCGCCGGTATTCGTCCAGCGAAACCTCGATCGTTTCGATCCGCCCCGGCTCCAGTTGCAGCCGTTCGAGCGTCTCCTTCACGTTCTCCAGGCGGCGGCTGGCGATCTCGCTGCCCTTGGCGAAGTGGCACTGGTAGTCGTCGCCGTGCTTGCAGCCGGCGAGCATCACGCCGTCGATGCCGCGCGACAGGGCGTCGGCAATCCACACCACGTTCAGCGAGCCCAGGCAGCGCAGGGGAATCACCCGCACCGAGGCGTCGTACCGCCCGCGCCCCATCGCGATGGCGTCGAGCGCCGGATAGGCGTCGTTCTCGCACAGAAAGAGGAGGATCCGGGGCTTCTCCTCTTCCTCGCCCGGCACGTCGATCGCTTTGATCATTCCCGCGATCGTGTCCACCGAATAGTTCTTGAACGAGATGATGCGTTCCGGGCAGGCGCCCATGCACACCCCGCAGCGCCGGCACCGCGTGGGATTGAACTTCGGCGTGCCCTTTTCGTCCTCGTCGATCGCCCCGAAGGGGCACTCCACCGTGCACCGCTTGCACTGCGTGCATCGCTGCAGGAGGAAACTCGGATAGGACCCATCGCCGGCGCGGGGATGAACGGCTTGCCCGCGCGACGCCATTTCAACGCATTGGATGGCTTTCATCGCCGCGCCCAGGCCGTCCTCTTCCGCCGCCGAAGCGTCCATCGGCGCGTGGACCGCGCCCGCGGCGTAGATGCCGGTCCGCAACGTTTCATAGGGGAAGCAGATGAAGTTCGAGCCGGGGAATCCGTCTTTCAGCAGCGGAAGCTCCGGTCCCTGGCGATACGCCAAGTGGAGCGCGCCACCCGGATCGACCGGCCACCCGGCGGCCTTCGCCCCCGCTCCCGCTTCGCTTGCGGCTTGCCCCGCGTCGCCGCTCGAGGCTCCCTGCGCTGGCGTCGAGCTTCCGCCGTTCTTGCCATTCGGCGCGTTGGGAACGAAACCCGTCGCCAGCACCACCAAATCCGCCGGCACGCGAATCGTCTCGCCGAGCGAGCTGTTCTTGACCTCGACGGCGAGATTGTCTCCCGTGTGACGGGTGACGCTCGATACTTCGCCGCGCAGCAGGAACGTCGCGGGATGGTTCTGCACCTCGGCGAAGTAACGTTCGTATTGCCCCGTAACGATGATGTCCCTGTGAAGGATGGAAACCTTCACGCGCGGATCGCGCCGGTGAATCAAGTCGGTCTGCTGGAGCGTGGTCAGGCAACACACCGCCGAGCAGTACGGCAGATGGTTCTTGTCCCGCGAGCCCGCGCATTGGATGAACGCGACGCTTTCCGCCGGCTTGCCGTCCGACGGCCGAACCGGCGGGCCGGCCCCCAGCATCGTCTCGAGCTGGTCGCCGGTGATGACGTTTGGAGAAGCGCCGTAGCCGAGCTGGCCCAGCCGCGCCGGATCGTAAGGCGTCCAGCCGGTGGCCATGACGATGGCGCCGACGCGATGGGAGAAGTGTTGGCCACCGCTTTCGATCGTGACTTCGAACGCTCCCGGTTGGCCCTCGGTTCGGGCGACGCGTGCGCCGGCGTGCGCGGTGATCCTGGGATGGACGGCGAGTCTGGTGATGTTCCGGGCCAAGCCGCGCTCTGGGAGTTCGGTGTGGGGCGTGCCGTGGGGAAAATCGTTCCGCGTGGCTCCGAGACGCCCGCCCAGCCCCGCTTCCTTCTCCACCAGAACGACTTCGTAGCCGGCGTCGGCCGCTCCCAAAGCCGCCGCGATCCCCGCCGTGCCGCCTCCGACCACCAGAATCGCGCGGGAAACCTCGGCAACGCAGGGCTCGAGCGGCTCCATCTTCTGCGCCTTCACCACGCCCATGCGCAAGTAGTCCTCGGCAAGCCGCTGCGTCTCTTCTTCCCGCGGCGCATGGCTCCAAGCGACGTGCTCGCGCAGATTGACGCGCTCGACGACCAGCCGGGGATCGAAGGTGAACGCCGCCGATTTCATCCGCGGCGAACACGCCGCGATCACCACCGCATCCACCGTTTTCTCCGTGACGTCTTTCCGGATCGCCGAAAGCCCGGCTTCGCTGCACAGGAAGGGATGCACGCGGCAAACCGGAACCTTGCATTCTTCTCGGGCGACGCCGGCCAGGCGCTCTACGTCGAGCGATTCCCCGATCGAGCACCCGCTGCAGATGTAGGCTCCGACGCTCTTACTCATGGGGAGCGCTCCCCGCGACGTGCGGCAAGGCCGCGAGCGCCGCTCCCGTCGCGTCCCGGACGCTGGCGGCCACTTCCTCGGGCCGCTTCACGCACCCGGCGGCGTAGAGCCCTGGCGTTCCGTTCACCACGAACCCGAACTCGTCTCGCGCAAACGCGGCGGGAAGCCCCTCCGACCGCGGCACCATCCCCGTGGCCAGCACGACGAGACCGAATCTGGCCGTCGATTTCCTTCCCGGGGGCACGTCCTCGGCGGTGACGAGCAGGTCCTGCGTGCCGGGGTCTTCTTCGATCGCGCCTACTTTCCCTCTCACCAGCCTCAGGCGATCGCTCGCTGCCGCCTTGGCGCGGAACTCTTCGAGCAGCCCCGGGGTGCGCAGGTCGATGTAGAAAATCGCGATCTCGGTTTCGGGGTAGAGGGCGTGGAGGTAGGTGCTGTGCTTCAGGGAGGCCGTGCAGCATACGGTCGAGCAATACGCCAGGTGGTTTTCGTCACGCGACCCCGCGCATTGCACGAACGCAACGCTCGCCGGGGCCTGTCCGTCCGATGGCCGCAGGATCTTGCCGCCCGTGGGGCCGTCGGGAGCCGCCATCCGCTCGAGCGCGACGTTCGTGACGACGTTCTCGAATTTGCCGTAGCCGAAACGGTCCAGCCGCGCCGCGTCGTAAGGCGCCCAGCCCGTCGCCGCGATCGCCGCGGCCACGCGAAACGTCCGGATCTCCGTCCGCTGGTAGAGATCGATGGCCCCGTAGCGGCACGCATCCACGCACCTGCCGCAACCCTCCGCGCAAGCCGCTCGATCGATGGCGTACGCCCCGGGAAATGCCATCGCCCGCGGAAAGTAGATGGCCTTGCTCTTCCCCAGCCCCAAGTTGAAATCATCGGCTCGTTCGGCGGGGCAAACGTCCACGCAAGCCCCGCACAGCGTGCAGGCGCCGGTGACGTATCGCGGCCGTACGCGAATCCTGGCCTCGAAGTTTCCGGCCGTCCCCGAAAGCGATTCGAGTACCGCTTCCGTCAAGACGGTGATCCGCGGATTCTGCTTCAGGCGCCGGAAGTTGATCTCGAAGCCGCAGGTGGGAGGGCAGAGCTTGGGGAAATAGAGGTGCATCGCCGCCGCCCTCCCTCCCAGGAACGGCGAACGCTCGATGAGAAGGACGCTGGCGCCGGCTTCGGCCGCCTCGAGCGCGGCCGTCACTCCTGCTATTCCACCGCCAACGACCAGAATCCTACTTCGCTCCAGGTCTAGGAAACTCCCACTGCTCATACATCCTCAGCGTTCCAGCGCCGCCTGCGCCCGAGCCGGGTCGGGCTGGCGCCATGCTAGCGGCGGCGCGTCCTTCCTCAGCCGCATGGTCTGTTCCTGGAACAGGCAGAACCGCAGCCATTCCATGGCGAATTCCAGCAACTCCTCGTCGTCCGATCGCAGCGCTTCCACCCTCTCCTCGTGCACCTCGAAAAACTTGAAGAAACGCGTCTCGAAGAGGAACCGGCGGAAGCGGTCCAAATCGAAGCAGGCCATCAGGTACATCGAGACCTGTTCCGCCGATAGCGGCTCCTCCTTCCGCCAGAATTCGTTCAGCATGAGCTGCTGGAAGGAAGCGCCCATCATCTCGAAGGCGTCGATCCCTTGCTCGGAAATCCATTCCTGCACGGTGCGGCTTCCCCTGCCGTGCCCGTGGCAGAACTTTTCCTGAAGGAGGAAATAGAAGCCGCGCTCGGTCGGGGTCGGGTGGTCCGGTTCGGCTCGGCCCAGCGGGTACATGCGGCACGCCCAGGGCCGGTCCTTATAGACCGAGCAGCCCTTCTCCGTAACGAAGGGGCAGCGCTTGTCTTCCTCTCCCATCCGCAGCAGCACGATGGGCAGCTTCTTGTTCCGCGTGCAGGAAAGCACGGTATGGCGGCTCAGAAATTCACTCGAGCTGATCCCCAGTGCGCGTTTCATCCGCAGCGCGTCGTAGGGGGTAAGAACGATGGAAACATCGCGGCAGCAGTGCGTGTAGCAGTCCAGACTCCCTTCGCAGCGAAAGTCCAGGATGTCGCCCGCGCCCAAGCGGGCCGGCGCCGCTTCGCTTCTCGCCCGCTCGGCGATTCCTTCAGGCATGGCTCATGCCTCCTCGCCCAGAATCCCGTCGCGCAGGGCGTCTCGCGACCACACCGGAAGCGGGCCCGAGTCCCCGCTCAGGGGATCGAGGCGATGCCGGTACGACGCTCTCATCTGGTAATGGCTCTCCATCCATTCCCATCCCCGGACGAAATACGGGCATTCGTCGTTGAAGCAGACGTACTGGAATTCGCCGCTCCAGCTGCTTAGCTCCGGAGTCGCCCATCGGCTCATCGGCTTTTGGCAATGAGGGCACGAGGCTCTCGCCCGCTCGCTCATGGAAATCCTGCGCGTCAGCGAGGCTCGCCCGCCGCGGCGGGCGAGCCTGCCCGTGACGGCGCCGGCGCACGAGCGCCGGCGCGCAAACGCTACGCAAAAATCTGATGGATGGGTCGCTTCAACATCTGCCAATGGTCGGTGCCGGGATCGTACCGGCAGTTGGCGAAGACGTGCCAATGCTCCTCGTCCATCTTGGGTTTGTCCGACCGGAAGTAATAGCCCGGCCAGCGTGTTTCCTCGCGGAAGAGCATCGTGCGTACGTGGGCTTCGGCCTGCCACATCCGGTGGATGTTTTCCCAGCACCGCATGAGTTCGTGCAGATTGGCCGCCGCCAGCTTCGTCGAGTCTTCCTTGAGGTAGTCCAGCAATTCGACCGCGCGATCGAGCTGGGCCTTGTTGGTGGTGAACTGCGAGGTCACGCCGCCCGCGTATTCGTCCATGATCTTTTGCAGGCGGAACATGAACATCCGCGGCTTCACGTAGTGCGGATTGATCTCCGGATCGGTCGTCGCGCCCGCGTGCGCTTCGTAAAGCGCCAAGGGCGCCAGGATCTCCTTGGCTTGCGCATCGAGCGCCTGCGGATCGATTCGCGGCGGGTGGTTGTGATCCACGATGAACTGGATCGCCGCTTTCGCCGCGATGCGCCCCTCGGTGCAGGAGCCCGAGGAGAACTTATGGCTGGAAGCTCCCGAGGCGTCTCCGGCGCAGAACAGCCCCGCCACCGTTGACATGTTCGGGTAGCCCCAGAAATATTCGCCCTTGGTCTGCTCGTTTTGCAGGTCCTCCGGGCCGCTCACCCAGGCTCCCGACGCCCCCGAATGCGAGCCGATGAAGTACGGTTCGGCGGCGGCGATTTCCGAGCTCTTCTCCTCGGGTTGCACGTTGGTTCCGGCCCACAAAATGGCCTGGGAAATCGTCATGTCGAGGAAGTCTTCCCAAGCCTCCGATTCCAGCTCCTTCATCTTCTTCTTGTGTTCCTTCGGATCGTTCTTGTAGGACTCGGCGATCTTTTGGATGGCTTCCTCGGTCCGCATGTAGATCGGCCCTTTGCCTTCCATCACGTCGAGCATCCCCAGGTAGTTCCGCAGGTTCGCGGGAACGGGCTTCACTTTGCCGTAGGGCAGCCAGTTCTCCAGCTCCGCTTGCCGCTCCACCATGTAGTTGCCGCCCGTCGAGTTCGTCGCGCGCGACTTGAACAGCAGGAACCACGCGCCCACCGGCCCGTAAGCGTCCTTGAAGCGTACGGGGATGAACCGCACTTCCTGGCAGGTCATTTCCGCGCCCGCCTTCATCGTGAAATAGGCCGAGGAACCCGAGTTCCACGGCGGATACCATGCGCGGCCCATGCCTTCGCCGGAACTGCGCGGTTTGAAGACGTGTACCGCGCCGCCCATCGCCGCCAGGGTCGCTTTCGCCATGAAGAAATACAGCTTGTTCTCGCGGACCGAGAAACCCACCGCGCCCGCGCACCGGTCCCCATCCATCAGCGGGCCGACGATGAAGACCCGCTCGAAGATCTGGCCATTGCCGCTGCCCAGCAGCGCGTTCTTCGCCGCCTCCGCCACGATCACCTTGTACGATTCGCCGTTGATCATCAGTTGCCAGCGGCCCTCGTGGACGTACTTGCCTTCCGCGTCCTTCCAGATGGGCAAGCCCCATTTCTCGAACAGGTGCACGGTCGAGTCGACGTGGCGGGCGATATTCGCCACCAAGTCCTCGCGCGTGATGCCCATCAGGTCGTTGCGCACGTAGGTCACGTAGTCCTTGACCGTATTGGCGCCGTCCTTGAGTCCCACGTACTGGTTGATCGCGGAAAGCCCCATGGCCACTGCGCCGGAACGGTCCACCGCCGCCTTGTCCACCAGGGTTACCCGCAAACCGTTCTCCTTGGCCCAATAGGCTGCCTCGACGGCCGCTCCACAGGCGGCCATCCCGCCTCCCAGGATCAATAGGTCGGTTTCGACGATCACTTTTTCGAACTCAGGCATGTGGCGCCTCCTTCTTCAGCGTGAAGACCTCCGGCAGCCCCAGGGAGCCGGGCTCGGTGAAGAGGGCCGGGCTGCTCAGATCCTTGGAACTCGAATATCCGCCATCGGGAACCGCCGCTCCTTCCGGCGTTGTGCGGATGGGGAACTTGAACCGCTTCAGGGTGCCGTTGCGGAATTTCACCGTCCACAGAATCGAGTCGGTGGACCGCAGCGGCGTCACGCTCGCTCCCAAGGGAACGAAATCGGCGTAGCCGCGGACTTCAATGGCTTGTGTCGGGCAGATCTTCACGCAGTTGTAGCATTCCCAACACATCGAAACGTCGCGGTTGTACGCTTTCATCGTCTCCCTGTCCAAGACCATCAGGTCGTTGGGACAGATGTACTGGCAGGCGGTCTTGTCGAGCGCCTTGCATCCGTCGCATTTCTCTGGATTCACGTAACTGGGCATTGCGCCTCCTCGCAAAAAAGCCTTTTGACAGGTAGCCTCGCGAGCGTCCGCAGGGCTGGCTCTCCGGACGCCCGCGCCGTCTTTCCGGGTCCCAGGAAGATTGCCTCGGTCACCAGGCCGCCTCCGAGGCCAAACTCAGTCGGCGCGTCCCCGCTCCTCGCCGCGCCGCGTGCGCCCGCGCGGCGCGCAGCATTCCCTTCGCCCATTTCGGCGTCGCGGCCGCGTGAACGTGGGCGTAGCTCGCCCAAACGTTGTTCCGAAGCACGCCGTCGCGCCCGTCGAATGTCCCCACGCCCCGCCGCACCGCGCAGGCAGTCTCGGGCGCCGCCGGGCAGGAAAGCAGCCGGGAATAATGAAATTCGTGCGCGCGAATCGTCGTCCCTACCGGATAGAAAGGATTGGCGCGGTCGACCAATAACTCCACGTACCCGTGCCCTTGCGGCGTGCGGAAGACCTCCGCCTCGTAGGGGAGTACGCCCGCCATGGGAAACCTCTTGCCCTCCCGGCGAATCGCCTCCGCAAGGAACATCAATCCGCCGCATTCGGCGTAGATGGGCAGGCCCTCGAGCGCGCGCTGCCGCACCGACGACCGCAGCCCCGCGTTCGCCGTGAGCCGCGCCGCGTGCGTTTCCGGAAACCCGCCGCCGATGTACATCGCGTCCACGTCTTCGGGCAGGCTCGCCGCCGAAAGCGCGGGAATCGGCTCGAGTTGCGCCCCTGCATTCTCCAGGGCCTCCAGGTTGTCCGGGTAATAAAAGGTGAAAGGAGAACCTTCCAGGTAGGCAATCTTGAGTCCCGCTCCGGCGTCCTCGGCGGAAGGACGCTCGCCGAAGTATTCCACCGCGGGCGCGCTCGCCGCGATTTCCAGTATCCTCGCCGCATCCAGCCGGGAACCTGCCAGCGCTAGCAACTCGCTCCGCAGCTCCTCGAGCCGATCGTGCTCTTCCGGAGTGACCAAACCCAGATGACGGTTCGAGGGAAGCGCCCCTGCTTCCCGCTTCGGTAGCGCCCCCAGCACGGGGATGCCGCAGATCGATTCCACGGCCTTCCGCAGAATCGCTTCCTGGCGCGGGTTGGCGACGCGGTTGAGAATCACTCCCCGAATCGATAGGTGGCGATCGAGCGTCTGGCATCCCAGCACGAGCGCCGCAACCGTCCGAGTCGCCTTCGTGGCGTCTACCACCAGCGCCACTGGCGCCTTCAAGAGTTTCGCCAGTTCCGCCGTGCTGTGCGTTCCGATTTCGTCGACGCCGTCGTACAAACCGCGGTTTCCTTCCACCACGTTGAGGCCATCGGCTCGGGCGTGGGTCGCGAACAACCGCGTCGCCGTCTTCCCACCCATCAGAAAAGTGTCCAGGTTCCGCGCCGCTTTCCCCGATGCCCAGCTCAGCCAGGCCGCGTCGATGTAATCGGGACCCTTCTTGAACGCTCGGGTCGGTATCCCCTGCTGCCGTGCCAGCAGAAGCAGAGCCAGCGATACGAGGGTCTTGCCGGAGTCTCCGGAGAGACCGGCAATCACAATCCTGGGCGCTCGATTCGCGATAGACACCAGCCTCTGGACCTCACCTCGCAAGCCATCATGAGGAAGCGAGTGCCTGAAGACAATTCGGCAGGTCCCATATTTCCTGAAGTTTTGCTCACTAAGAGCCCTTAAGGGCATTCCCGTAGTCGAATTCGCCCTCGCTCGGTCGTATATCGATCCCCGAAACTTTCCCCCGCCCTTTCTCCGCTTCCGCTATAATGCCCGTAGCAAGCGAAGGAAGGCTCGGACGGTTTTCCCGAGCGCGCAGCTTCTGGCGCCGCCTTTCGCCATAGGCGCTCCGCTTGGCGCGCTTTCCGCCAGCCTTTCTTTATGCTCTGGGCCGTAACCTCGCTCCGTTGGAAAAGACCGCTCGCTTCCCGATTGAGCAGGGATGCCTGAGGCGAAGGTTTTCCGCATTCCGTCGTGGGCCAAGCGGGCCGCGGCCTTCTCCCGTCTGTTGACGCTTGTCTCCTGCCTCAGGGCGTTGCGGCTGATTGCGCGGATATGGCAGGTCAATATCCACAAGACTCAGCAGTGGCTGCCGGAAGGACAAACGCTGATCCTACGGTCGGGCAGGGGCTGGAGCAGCGCGCTGATTGGCCGCAACCCTGCGCGTGGTAGCGTGTCCGATCTTTCTGAGCGGCCCGCGCCGAGGCGCGTCCCGGCTGTACTGGTCGAGGACCTGACGGAAGCGCCCGCTTCCTCCTTCGCGAGATCCCGCGAGTTTGCCGCGGAGAATCTCCACCTCCTCGAAACCGTTTCCGATCCCTTGCGCGCCGCGATCGACCGCAGCCGCGTCGAGCAAGACTTGCAGCAATCCAGCCGCGCCCTGCGCACCCTGAGCGCTTGCGATGCCGCGATGGTGCGGGCGCTCTCCGAACCCGACCTCTTGCAGAAGATCTGCAAAATTCTGGTGGATCAGGCCGGATACCGCATGGCCTGGGTCGCTTATGCCGAGAAAGATGTGGCCAGGACCGTTCGTCCCGTCGCCGTGGCTGGCGAAGAGAGCGGCTACCTAGACTCCGCCAGGATTACTTGGGCGGACGAAGTGCACGGCCGCGGGCCCTCGGGCGTGGCCATCCGCACGGGGAAACCTTGCGTCGTTCGGGATATCCTGCGAGAGGAGAATTTCGCGCCGTGGCGGGAAGACGCCCTGCGGCACGAGTACGCCTCCACCATCGCGCTGCCACTCCTCGTGGATGGTCAGACGCTCGGCGCTCTCCGCCTCTACTCCACGCGGCCAGACGCCTTCGACGACCTCGAGATCCGCCTGCTCGAGGAGTTGGCTGGAAATCTGGCCTATGGTATTCAGGCCCTGCGCGCCGCCTCCGCGCGCGCGAAAGCGGCCGAAGAGCTGTCCCAAAGCGAGGAACGTTTTCGCCAGATGACCGGGAACATCCGCGAAGCCCTTTGGATGGTGGATCCTACCGGCATGCACGTCCTCTACGCGAACCCGGCCTTCGAACAGGTTTGGGGACGTCCTCCACTCCCCACCTACCCGCGTCCGCTGGGCTGGCTCGATGCCGTACACCCCGACGATCGGCATCGCGTCCGCGCCTCCCTGGCCGGCGAGGTCCCGCAAAAGGAGTTCGAAGCCGAATTCCGCGCCGTCTGGCCCGATGGATCGGTTCACTGGATCCGCGACCGCTCCTTCCCCATTCGCGACGGCCAGGGTCAGCTCCGGCGAATCGTGGGCATTTCCGAGGACATCACCGAACGCCGACTCGCTGACGAGGCCCTATTCGAAAGCGAAAGTCGCTTTCGCCGACTCTTCACGCAGATGAACCGCGGCTGCGTGTTGTTCGAGCTGACTTCCCCCGATGCCCCCTCCCCTCACGACGCCCGCTTTGTCGAAGTCAACCCGGCCTTCGAAAAACTTACCGGATTCTCGCGAATGGCCGTTCAGGGAAAGGGGCTGCTTGAAGTCTTCCCGGAGGCCGAGCCCGCCTGGATCGCCCGCTTGGCCAAGGTGGCGGAGACGGGCGAGTCGTTCACCCTCGAGGGGTACTCCGACTTCTTCCACCGGTATTTCGTCCTGAGCGTCATGCGGCTTGGCCAGGGACAGGTGGCCGTCGCCTTTGCCGATGTCACCGAGCGTCAGCGCGCCCACGAAGCCCTCGAACATGCCGAGCGGAAATACCGAAGCATGTTCGAAAACGCCATGGAAGGCATCTTCCAGATCCGCGACGATGGGGTCATCCTGACCGCGAATCCCGCCATGGCTCGCCTGCTCGGCTACCAAAGCCCGGAGCAATTCCTCTGGGAAGAATGCAATTTCGAAAAGCACTTGTTTGCCGAGTCGGGCCGCTCCATCGGCTTCCTCACGCTGCTGCGGGAACAGGGGGCCATCCCCGAATTCGAAACACAGATGCGCCGCCGGGATGGAACGCTCACCTGGGTCATGGGCAGCGCCTACCCAGTGCGGGACGCCTCGGGTAAGCTGCTCTACTACGAAGGAACGCTGCGCGACATCACCGCCCGCAGGCAGGCCGAGGAGGCCTGCCGGCTATTGTCCGCCGAACTGCTCCGCACGCAGGACGACGAGCGCCGCCGCATCGCCCGCGAGTTGCACGACAGCACCGGCCAATCCCTCGCCGCTCTCGCCATGAATCTCTCCTGGATCGAGCAATCCTCCGCGGCCGCCGAGCCGCCCGTCCGGACGGTCGTCAACGAGAGCATCGAACTGGTGAAGAGCACGCTGTCGGAAATCCGCAATTTCTCCTACCTCTTGCACCCGCCGATGCTCGATGATTATGGGCTCCCCAGCGCCCTCCAATCCTATGCCGAAGGCTTTTCCGAACGGAGCGGCATCCAGGTAGACTTGGACCTGCCCGCCGAAATGCACCGCCTCTCCCTGCCCGCCGAAACCGCCCTCTTTCGCATCGTGCAGGAATGCCTCACCAACGTGCACCGTCACTCGGAAAGCCCGCGTGCCACCATCCGCGTTCGCCAGGACAAGGCCAGCTTGACGCTCGAAGTGGCGGACGAAGGCAAAGGCATGGCTTTCGTCCGTAGGCAGGGCGCCGGCGGCGGCAAGGTAGGCGTCGGGATCACCGGCATGCGCGCGCGAATCCGGGAGCTCGGCGGACGATTGGAAATACAATCGAACAGCCGCGGCACCAGCGTGCGCGTGACCCTCCCTGTCACCTTCGAAGAGGCTCTCGATGAAAAGAAAGATTCTGGTCGGTGACGACCACGAAATTGTCCGCCACGGCCTGCGCCGGTTGATTGAAACGCAGCCGGACTGGGAGGTGTGCGGCGAAGCGGTTTCCGGCTGGGAAGCGATCGAGAAAGCGCGCGACCTGCAGCCGGAAGTGATCGTCCTCGATTTCAGCATGCCGGAACTGAACGGTGTCGAAGCCGCCCGTCATATCCTCAAAGACTCGCCTCGCACCGAAATCGTGATGCTCACCATCCACAACTCCGAAAAGCTGCTCCGCGAGGCCTTGGACGCCGGGGTGCGTGGCTACGTGCTGAAGTCGGATGCCATGAGCGATGTCGTCGCCGCCATCCGTGCCCTCCTCCAGCACCGTACCTACCTCTCTCCCGGACTTTCGGGCACGGTGGTCACCGGCTTCCTCCGGGGAGCCGAGGCGGAACCCTCGGGCCGCCTTACCCCTCGCGAGCGCGAGATCGTTCAGTTGCTCGCCGAAGGCAAAAGCAACAAAGAGGTCGCCGAGCGCTTGAATATCAGCGCGAAAACCGTCGAGGTGCACAGGGCCAATATCATGCACAAGCTCAACTTGGGTTCCGTGAGCGATCTGGTCCATTACGCTATCCGCAACAAAATCGTCGAAGCTTAGGAGCTATTTGAAAACCTCCTTCTTCGGGGGTCGGAGCTTCAGCTCCGACAAAAAGCGGCCGAAAAATAGGGGCTTTATTGATCCTTGCAGAAGAAATGTCCTACTTGGTCATTCCGAGCGCAGCGAGGAATCTGCTTTCCCCGCCTGCCTCGTGGGACATTTCTTTTGCAGTAGTCAATAGCCCCTGAAGGGACCTGGCGGAAGGTTTCGAAATAGCTTCCAGATGCCATTTGAAATCCGCGGAACCGCCCTGGCTCTAACAGGTTGCTGCAAAAGGCCTCTTTTCGTAAGGGCACGTCCCGAATCCCGAAAGTTCGGGACGGGATTAGTCGTGCCGTAAGCGCTTGCGCAAGAAAGCGGCTTCAGCCGCTGGGGGCCGCTCAGCCGACTTTTGCAGCATCCTGCTAAGGGCCCTCCCTGCGTCAAATCGCTCACAGGGGCGATGAATTTTTACCTGCCGAAAAACACCCCCCTGACGCCGCCCCCTCCAAGTGCTTGAATCCTCAACCCTTCGCAAGCAGCCGCCCCACCCCGCTTCTGGCAAGAGCAATGCAAAAGACGCAGAGGGGTGTTGTCGCCCGAGGCCAACAGGCAGGAATTGAGGATCACGGAAGGCGGATCGAATGTTTACGACAAAAGTTCTGGTGGCGCTAGAGTGCGCGGAATGCTCCGCTCCCTCGCTCCGGGTCGTAGCCAGCCAGTTCCAGCCGGACAGCGTTGAGCTTTATCTCCTCCACGTCATTGACCCGGCGGCTTACCCTGCCCCCTCCGAAGGCGCCGCGCGGGACCCGGCGCAGATCGATGCGCTTCGCCAAGCCAATCTCCAGCGGGCTCATGATCTTGTCGACCGTGCGATGCGAGTCTTCCTCGATTCCGGCTACCGGGTCCAAACGGCGGTGAGAGAAGGTGAGCTGAGGTTGACGATTGTCGCCTATGCCAGGTGGGTTAAGGCCGACGTGATCCTTCTGAGTTCGCACAAAAGCCGCGGTTTGGGTGCCCTGACTTTCGATGGCGTCTCCGACTACGTCGTCAGCCACGCTCCCTGCTCCGTCGAGGTCATTCGCAACTGGTCTCACGCCGCTTGATTGCCTTCCAGGACCATGCTCCTCGATCTCGTTGCGACCTGCTTCGCTCGGTTGACATCCTCGTCGCGCGCCGCTCCCCCACCGTCATGTAACGACGAGCGACCCGACAGGTCCCAGGCGCCCGCCGCGATCGAGCGTCTGGGGCATCCGGCTCAAGGGTTGGGTGCCCCACCCGCCGGTGCCGCGGATGGGGCCCGCCAACCTGTTAGAAGCTATTTCACACACGCGACACTCCCGGGACGCGGCAAGTCCCGGCTCGGATCGCGCTCTCGGATTCCCCACATCGCCGGCGCCGTCTTCCTGGTGCTCGCTTCGAATCTTCCCTTGCAATGCCAGACGGCAGATTCGCCTGCTGCCGTCCAGCTCCCGTCGTTGTTCGATCCCTTGAATTCGCGGCTGCCAGACTGGATTCGCTTCAGTGGAGAGTTTCGCGACCGAGCCGAAGGGCGCTCCGCTTTCGCCTTTACGCCAGACACCGCCGACGGCTACGATCTCACCCGCTTGCGGCTAAATTTCGAGTTGACTCCAACCGAATGGCTCAGCTTCCTCGTTCAGGTACAGGACGCGGAGGCCCCGGGAATCGATTCTTCCCGTCTCAATTCCACCCTGAAGGACGCGTTCGACCTTCGCCTGGCTTATGCAGAGGTGAATGCGGGGCCAGGCGAGCGATATCGGCTGCGCGTGGGTCGCCAGGAACTTGATTTTGGCGCGCGCCGCCTGGTGGGCTCCTCGGATTGGAGCAATACGGCTCACGCTTTCGACGCGGTTAGGTTTACCCTGGCCTTGAGTCGCGCGCAAATCGACGTCTTCGCCGCGGCGCCCGTCCAGATTCATATGACCGCATTCGACACCGCCCAGCCCGGCGTGAATCTCTACGGAATCTACGCCTCCTTCGCCAAGGCCCCCCGCCATGCCGCCTTCGAACCGTACATCTTCTGGAAAACCTCGCCTCGGGTGAAGCCGCCGGCGGGCTCCGCCGGCGACGAGGACCTGTTCGCGCTCGGTTTCCGTTGGGCTCGCACGCCCACTTCATCCGGCCGGTTCGACTACCAAGTGGAAATGGTGCGGGAAACCGGTCACTACTCGACCGACGATATTGCCGCCTGGGCTGGTTACGGGATCGCCGGCTATCGGTTTGCCGAATTTCCCTTCCAGCCCCGCTTTTCCCTCGAGTACGATTACGCCAGCGGGAACCCGCGTCCTGGCGGCAGAATGACCGGCACATTCGATCAGCTCTACCCCGCCCACCACGCCTACTACGGCGTCGCCGATCAGGTAGGCTGGAGGAACATCCGCGCTCTCCGCACCGGCGTCGATTTCGAGACTCACCGAAACATCAAAATGGGTTTCGACTACTATCTCTTCCGGCTCGCCAGCCCTTACGATGGGCTCTACGACTGCACGGGTTTCCTCGTCGTCAAAGCCCCCGTAAAGGGAGCTCTCCACACGGATGTGGGTCAGGAAGCCGACTTCACCCTCACCCATGAATTCGCGCGGAATCTCGAGTGGGGCGCCGGCTTCGCTCGTCTGTTCCCCGGCCGCTTCCTCAAGCAATACTCGCCGGGCAGCGGCGTCTCCTACCCCTATCTCTTCACTACCTATCATTTCTAGTCCGAAAGAGAGAAGGCCCGATCCTCCCCCTACGCAAATCGGGCGCTGAGGATCGAGAAATCGTCGGCGAGATTTTCACCGCCTTGCGCGCTGATAGAATGCCGATAAAGAGCGTCGAGGGGAGCCGAGTGCCCGCCCGGGAGGCCGCTCAGATATTCGATCGTTTCTTTCCTCGTTCCCACTCCTCCATCCGGCTTCTGGATTTCGTAACATCCATCGGAAAAGAGATAGATCCTGGAACCCGATGGAACGTGAATCGCTGCGGGACAATACACCGCTTCGGGGAAGAGGCCGGCGGGAATGCCGTGGGCGTCCAGATCCCTCCCCTGGCGAGAGGCATCCAGGAAGAGCGCCGGCGGATGTCCTGCATTGGCATAGCGCAGCATCCGATCCTTTCGATGGAAGACCCCATACCAGATGGTGAAGTAGAGCCCGTACTGGTCTTTCGCGGGGAAACGCATGTTCAGCGCGGCAAGCACCTGATCCGGGCGGTGGAAATCGGTATCCGGAAGGGATTGCGTGCGGAGGGTATTCAGGATGGATACGGAGAGAAGCGCCGAGCCAACTCCATGGCCCGAGACGTCGAGAAGGTAGAACGCGAAGTGGCTGTCGTCGGTCCAGTGATAACCGAGGGAATCCCCGCCAAGATGAGTGGAGGGAACGTAGAGCCAGTCGGTCTGGACGTCGCCGGCTTGAATCGGGGGCGGAATCAGGGAAACGACGTAACTGGCGGCATGAGCCAGCTCGCTCTCGAGAGCTTTCCGGCTCTCTCCAAGCGCGTGATTCAGGTCGCTCAACTCCCGGTTTTGACTTTCCAGCTTCACCTGGAGCCGCCGGATGTTCAGGTGGGTCCTGACCCGAGCCTCCACTTCCTCGAATTGAAAGGACTTGCTGATATAGTCGACGCCTCCCTCGCAGAAGGCCTTGACCTTGTCGGTGGTCTCCTGCAGGGCGCTGATGAAAATGATGGGAAGGTCTTTCAGTCGTCCCGATTGTTTCAGGCGGCGGCAGACCTCGTAGCCATCCATCTCCGGCATCATGATGTCGAGAAGAATGATGTCCGGCGGGTCTTGTTCGGCGAAGCGCAGCGCCAGTTTACCGCTGGGAACCGGGCGGACCACGCATCCCTGGTCCCTGAGTATTCCGCCCAGCACTTGGAGATTGGCGGGGGTATCGTCGACGAGCAGGACGTTGGCCGGGTTGTCGCTCGAGGTCGCGCGCATGAGAATCAATCCCTCCCGGGAAGCAGTTCGATGAGCTTCTCGTACTGGAATCCAACGGCGAGCTCGCGGAGCCCGGAAGCGAGTTGCTCGTCCCTGGCGGCCACCTGCTCGATGAGTTCCAGCAGGCGATCCTGGTAGCCGCCGGCGGCCGCCTTCCCCATCTGCTCCCGAATCTCCTGCGGTAGCTGGGAAAGCCGCGCGCTCGTTACGAAGAAACCTTCCGCTTCTTGCCGCTCGGCGCCCGAGCCGCTCGCCTCGTCGGCATAGACGTACTCGGCGTGAAGCCATTCGGCGAGCTTCCCGAATAGGTCACCTTGCGTGAACGGTTTGCCGAGGAAATCGTCCGCTCCGCACTGCCGCGCCTGCTCGCGGTTGTCGTCGAATACGCTGGCGGTAACGGCGATCACCGGAGTCGTGCGCCCCTTCTCCCCGTTCTTGATCAGGCGAGTGGCTTCGTAGCCGTCCATCACCGGCATGCGCACATCCATCAGCACCAAATCCGGCTGCCATTCTTCGAATACGCTGACGGCTTCCGAGCCATTTACGGCTTCGCGCGTGGCGAAGCCTACCGCCTGCAGCATCTCGCGCAGGAAATGGCGGTTCTCTTCCTTATCGTCTGCGATCAGGATGCGAAACGCGCGCTGGCCGGGGCGCAACCCGAGGGGGAGCGGGCAAGCCGGCGAAGGCTCCCGCTGTTCCCCCGAAAGTTCCTGCGCGTCCATCTCCGCGGTGAATCGAGTGCCCTTCTTGAGCTGGCTGACGACGCGGAGTTCGCCGCCCATCAGCCGGACGAATTCCCGGCTGATCGCCAGACCCAGACCCGTCCCGCCTTCGGAAGCCGCCGCGCCCGTCTGCTCGAAGTATTCAAAGACCTTGTCCAAGTCCTCCGGCGCGATCCCCACGCCCGTGTCTTCGACCTCGATCCGGAGCCTTAACCGGCCGCTTTCGCCTCGCTTCGCGGAGACGCGCAAGACGATCCCTCCTTGCTGGGTGAACTTCACCGCGTTGCCCAGCAGATTGATTAGAACCTGCCGCAGCTTTCCCCCATCGGCCAGAACGAAGCGCGGCAGGTCCTCGGCCTTCTCCGCGACGAACAGGAGGTTCTTCTCCTTCGTGCGTATCCTGAACATCGTCTCGAGGTCGTCGATCAGGTCGTGGAGATTGAATGCGATCGGGTTGAGGACCACCCGGCCCGCCTCGATCTTCGACATTTCCAGAATGTCGTTGATGAGCGCCAGCAGGTGCCCGCCGCTTCGGGCGATCGTATTCAGCGATGCGTGCTGCTTGGCATTGAGCGATGCGTCCCGCTGCAGGAGTTGCGTGAAGCCGAGGATGGCGTTCATCGGCGTTCGGATTTCATGCGACATGTTCGCCAGGAAAACGCTCTTGGCCCTGCTCGCCGCCTCCGCGGCCTCCTTGGCCTCCCGAAGCTGCTCCTCCCTCTCGCGAAGGGCTTCCTCCACCCACTTGCGCTCGGTGATATTGGTGACCATGGCGAACGCGCCGGTCTTCCGGCCGTCTTCGTCGAAGAGGGGAGTCGCGTGGAAGATGCACGGAACGTGCGAGCCGTCCGGCCTCGTCAAGCTCATCTCGTAGACCCCGCCCTTGCCCTCCGCCCTCTTCTTCACCTCCGCGCGAAAGATCGCCGCATTGTCCTCGTCGACGAAATCGAAAATCGGCTTGCCCAGGATTCCTTCCCTGCTGCGGCCCAAAATGGCGCACATCGCGTCGTTCACCGCCGTGGTGACGGTGTGGTTGTCGATCATCCAGAAGCCTTCGCCCGTGGTCTCGAGCATGCTCCGCAATTGATGCTCGCTGTCGCGAAGCGCTCGCTCGGCGCGCTTGAGATCCGTGTAATCGTGCAGGATCTCGATGGCGCCGATGTATTCGCCGCGCGCCCCGCGCATGGCGCGGGCCCGCCCCTGCAAATACGTCTCTTGGCCGTGCACTCTCAGCAAGGCTTCGCCAATCAATACGTCGCCGAAACGCTGAAGCCCTTGATAATCCCGCTCCAGCTCTTCTTCCGGGGTCTCCACGAGGTCGATGAGAATCGGCCTTCTCTCTCCATAGAAAGGAATCGCGTATTCGTAGTTGCCCTTGCCCAGCATTTCCTCGGCGGGGACGCTCGTCAGGGATTCGGTCGCCCGGTTCCAGGCCACCACCACGCCCTTTCCGTCGATCACGAACGCGGCGTCGGGCATCAGATCGATCAGCGAAGTGAGTCGCCTCTCGGATTCCCGCAGCGCGGTTTCGGCCTGCTTCCGGCAGGTGACGTCCTCCATGATGCCGTCTACGTATTCGGGCTCGCCGCGGCTGTTGCGAACCAGCTTGGCCGTGAAGCTTCCCCAAAGAGGGGTTCCATCCCGCTTCTTCATCCGCAATTCCACGCCAGCCACCTGCCCCTCGGCGACGAGACGCTCGGAGAAGTTTCGAAGATCGTGGATTTCCGCGTAGACTTCCGCGGGCGAAAGCTGGAGAAACTCTTCGACGGAATCGCAGCCCAATAGCCTCGCGAGTGTTGGATTCGCCGCCAGGAATCGGCCGTTTTCCCCCGGCGTTCGCCGATAGAGTCCGACGGGCAGGTCGGCCATCAAGGAAAGGAGCTGTTCGCCATTCTCGCGCGAGCCGCCGGGAGAATCGTCTCGGTTGTTTTGTCTCTTGTTCCGCTGCTGCGTTCCGCCCACCCGCCGTCAGGTCGACACCGGGCTCCTTAGTTGTTGCTGAACTTGCTGCTGCAACTCATCGGGGCGGGCAACCCCGCCGAACGTTTCGAACCTGCCTCCGGCTTCCCGAACTACCATCGTCCCATAACCAAGAATCCGGCCAAAAAGGGGCTCATCCACGCCGATCGCCTCGGGGATGGCAGCCCTGTTCGTTTCCAAATGGCGACCTCAGGCCCGCGTCCTTACATAGGCCTTGATCGTGCCGCAGGGCCGGCCGGAAGACGGCCCGTGGGGCCGAATGGTATAGGCTCCCGCGGAGGCAGGGACGATGAAGGTTTCGGCGTAGTGCACGACCAAGGGAGGGAATCGCCCCTCGGGACTCTCCACGATGACCTCCTCGCCCTCGCAAAGGTTCAGGACGTTGACCCCGCCGCGCGTGTGGTGCGGAACCAGCTTGGTGAACCAATGGCGCCGCGTCTCGATGAACTCGCGCTCGTCGAGCCCGGTGTGTTCCTCGCTCCAGCCCTCGCCCTGCTCGACGTGCTCGAAGCGATCGATCAAATTTTCCTTGACCCAGGCCGTCGTGCGTTCCCATTGGATGTTGTTGATGCCGTGCTCGAGATGAATGGGTCGCGGGCGGCCATCGAGGCCAAGCCGGCCCCAGTCCCACATCTTGAAGGTGAAAATATAGGGCGTGGCGCTGATCTCGAGCACCATGCTGTTGCGGCCCGAGCAGTGCGGCGTCCCCGCGGGAATGAGGAAGTGGTCGTGCTTCCTGGCAGGCCAGCGGTTGACGTACTTCTCCGCTGGAAATTCGTAGTCTTCCCGTTGCGCGCGCCACAGATCGGCGATCATTTCGCGCCGCTCGATTCCCTCCTTCAATCCCAGGTAGACGCAGGCATCGTCGCCGGCGTCGAGAAGGTAGTAGCTCTCGTCCTGCGTGTAGTGCATGCCGAAGTGCTCCTGGATGTACTCGGTGAGGGGATGGACCTGGAACGAGAGGTTGCCGCCGTCCATGGTGTCGAGGAAATCGAAGCGGATGGGGAACTCGGCGCCGAAGCGGCCGTGCACGGCTTCGCCGAGCAACTCGCGCGGGTGGCCGAGCACGACGTTGAGCGCGGGGACCTCGACCGCCACCCCGCCGAAGCCCAGCAATAGGCTGTTTTCCTCGGGCACGCAGTCGAAGCACCAAGCGTAGTTTGGCGGGCCGGGAGGAAGGTCGCACACCTCCCGCATCCATTGTCCGCCCCAGGGGCCCGGATCGAAGAATGGCGCCACTCGGAACGGCCGGCTGGCGGCCGCTCGCAGGCCTTTGGCAAAGCCGGCGCCGGAGATCATCTTCGGCTGCTTCGCGTTGTTGGTGTCGAGCAGAAAATCGATGCTCGGGAAAAGCCGCTGCTTCAGGCGATCGGCGGCGCGCCAGTCAACGAAGAAGCCGCGCTTGTATTTCAATCCGGGAGACTCGTCGAAGTTGTCGAGGCCAAGATTGGCCATTGTGCCGGCGCGCTGCCGCATCTGTATTTCCCAGCGCGCCATGTCGGCATAAACGAGCAGGTCCCAGCGGCCGGCGACGAGAGAGGCCCCGGTGCCAACGACCAGCACCAGGCCGGCAGCCTCTTCGATCTTCTTCCGCGCTTTTGCCTGCTTGGCGGGATCGAGAAAATCGCTGATGTGATAATCGTTCATCCGGCCGAAAACGGGATCGTCGCCGAGATCGCGTTCCGAAAGGCAGCGGATGGCCGAAGGCCCGAGATAGCACTCGCGCGCTCGAAGGGTGAGTTCGGGTCGCAGACCCTCGGCCAGCTCCCGCTCGATCTCGCGCTCGAATGACCCGGGATAACACTCGACGCAGATCACCATGTGGCCGGAAGTCACTCTGGCTCGAATCGCGTCCAGGATGGCGCGCCAGCCGACCCGGCAATCGCTGTCCGAGCCGGTGACCCGCACGACGGGAAACTTATCGTACGTGGATTTTGTCGCCATTCGTATCGCTAGCGACCGGGGGCCATGCCACGCCTCTCCGCCCGCTGCGCAGCCTTGTCATGGCTCGAAGCGCCGCCACAGCCCCTCGTAGCGTGCCGGGTCGGAAACCCACTGCACGCGCTCGGGGTCGCGCACGAACTGCGCATAGATCGGCTCTCCCGGCGAAAGGCCCAGCTCGGGATACGCGCGCGCTTGCTTCACGGTCAACGGGGAGCGCTGGTAGGCAGGGTTCGGTTCCCACTCGATGCCGCCGCCCCGGACCAGCGGGAACCAAGCCAATCCGCCGCGCGCGCGAATCTGGTCGTACACGAAGCCGTATTGCCGGTCGCACCAGGCGCCACAAACCATGCCCGATGCGGGGTTCGCGTTGATGGCGGCGTGCGCCCAGCCCGGCGGTACGACGACTTGGTCGCCGCGCCCCGCTTCCACGGCGACGCAGCGCCCGGGCTGGCCGTCGGCGCTCTGCTGCGCGTAGATGATCGCCCGGCCTTCCCAGATCTCGAAAAGCTCCGGGGTGGACCAGCGGCAGTGGGGCGCTACCACATGCACGTGGCCCTGGCTGCGCACTGGTTCTTCCCCCAGCGTACCGTCGCTGTAAATCACCGTGCCGAACAGCAACATGCGCCGCCGGAGTTCGGCCGCATCCTCGGCGCGCCCCACGTCCATGGCGATCGCGTAGACGGGGTCGGGCCCGCCACAGGCGGCATCGCGCAAACTGCGCCGTATCTGGTC
>JAJYLB010000051.1 GCA_021788095.1 Acidobacteriota bacterium
GCCTATAATCCACATGGCCCGGCTCCTTTCTCCCGAGCCTTGGTCGGAATGCAACCAAGTCTACCCGGGCGCGAGGAGCCGGCCGCGTTATGAGATCAGGAATGGCTGTGCTACTTAGGGCAGGCCTCAATCAGGCGCCACGCCACGGCATTTCGGGGCGGGGCCGGTGGATTCCCGGGCGACGAGCTGCGGCTTCACGGTGATCCAGCGGGGATAGGGAGCGCTTGGGCTGGAAATCCTGGCGAGCAGGGTGCGCGCGGCGAGTTCACCCATTTCGCGCAAGGGCTGGCGAATGGTGGTCAGGCTGGGATTTTGAAATGCGGCGCTTTGGATATCGTCGAAGCCGACGATCGAGACGTCCTCGGGAACCCGGCGGCCGGCTTCGCGCAGGGCGCGTATAGCGCCGATCGCCGACACATCGTTGAAGGCGAAGATGGCAGTAACTCCGCCGTCGCGGGAGAGCAGCTCGCGCGTGGCGTTGTAGCCCAGTACGGGCGAGGAAGAATCCCCAACGATCTGGGCGCAGAGTTCGGGGCGGAAGGGAAGTCCGAGACTTTCGGCGGCGTCGCGAATCGCCGCCCAGCGCGGCTCGGTGTCGGAACTGAAATCCTGCCCTTTGAGGAAGGCGATGCGGCGGTGGCCCTGGCGAGCGAGGTGGCGCAGCGCGCTACGCGCGGCGGCAGCGTGATCCAGAACGATATTCGTGATCCCGTCGCGGTCCTCGTGGCCGGATACGCACACGACGGGAATGGGCATCGCGTTCGCGCAGGGCGTGTCCACGGCGATCAGACCCTCGATCGAGCGCTCTTGCAGAATCCGGGGATATTCCGCGACCAGGTCCGGGCGGTGCCGATGCGAAACCACGAAGTAGAAATAACCTTCGCGCAGCAGATGGTCCTCGATGCCGCTCATCACCAGCGCGGTATAGCCTTCGCTGACCTCCGGCACGACCACGCCGACGGTGAAGGTGCGACGGCGGCGAAGCGATTGCGCGACGAAGCTGGGCCGATAATCGAGCCGCTTGGCTTCTTCGAGGATGCGCCGGCGCGTCCGCTCGGGAATGGAGTGCGAGCCGGGCGTGCGGTTGATGACGATGGAGATGGTGGCAGGAGCGAGGCCCAGCCTGGCGGCCAGGTCTTTCAACGTGACGCGGCCGCTCGCGGGTACCGACCAGCCGGCTGCCCCGGTCCGTTTCTTACCCAACATGGCCGGAGTCTCGCACAACGGAAGCGGCAGAGCAAGGAGAAGCCGGCGATAGGCGCAAGTGGCGCCGGCGCGCGGCGGCTTGGCGAGGGAAGGGAAACCACCTAGGGATTTTCCCCCTAAGGAATTTTCCTTGCCCTCTCGGAATTTTCTTGACACACGGCGCCGGGAGGTGTAAAAGCCGCACAGGGGCTTTACTAAATCGTTTTACTAGGCCATTGAGTCGTGCGGCGGAAACCGAAGCCGTTTGCTGTGTGGCTGTCGGGTTTCCCCGGGGGGAGGGAAACGATGACGAAGCGGTCTCGGCCTATTCTGTGGGTGCTCGTGGCGGCGTGCGCGGCGCTAGGGGCCGCGCCGGCCAGCGCGCAGTTCCGCGGTTCGCTGAGCGGGACGATAACCGATCCTCAAGGCGAGGTGGTTTCGGGTGCGACGGTCACCCTGACCAACAAAGACACCAACCAGAAGCTGACCTCGACGACCAACGCGAGCGGAATCTATGAGTTCGATGCCCTGCCGCCGGCTCCCTACAGTCTCGCCGTGGAGAAGGCCGGATTCAAGCAGAAGGTGCTGGCGAACGTGCAGCTCGTTCCCGAGCAGTCGAACGCGCTCAACGTGCAACTCGAATTGGGCGCGGTGACGCAGAGCGTGGTGGTCTCCGCCACCACCCGCACACTCGACACCTCGAACGCGAACATTTACGGCACGATCACCTCGAACCAGATCCAGAGCCTGCCCGCGTTCGGCGGGGACGTCTTTCAACTGCTTCAGTTGACGCCGGGGGTGTTCGGCGACGGCGCGCAAGGCAACAACGGCGGCTCGTTCCAATTGCCCGGCACGCAAGGCCCCGGGGCCACCGGGGGCAACCAGGGAATCTTCCAGACGGAAAACGGCCCGCAAGCCGTGGCCGGCGGCCAGTATTACAACACCAACAGCTATTCGATTGACGGAATCAGCACGACGAGCGCGGTGTGGGGTGGCACCACGATCATTACGCCGTCGGAGGACTCCATCCAAGACGTCAAGGTCCTCGCCAACGACTACGATGCCGAGTACGGGCGTTTCAGCGGCGCTCAGGTCCAAGTTCTTTCCAAGAGTGGCACGAACGATTTCCACGGCAGCGCCTTTTTCACCGCGCACCGGCCGGGCCTCGACGCCTACCAATCGTTCAACGGCCTGACGTCCAAGGGCCTGGCCAAGCCTGTTTTCCGAGACAACAACTTCTTCTCGCAATTTGGCGGCAGCCTTGGCGGCCCGATTTGGAAGAACAAGGTTTTCGCGTTCTTCAATTTCGAGACGCTGCGCAGCCCGAAGGCGGCGGTCAACGTCTTCGATCAATGGGCCGAGACTCCGGCATTCGCCGCCCTGGCGCCTTCCGGGAGCATCGCCTCGAAGTACCTCAGCTTCCCTGGCTCATCGATTCAGAACATCGGCACCGTTCCGGTGAGCTGCGCGGACGCGGGCTTGAAGGAAGGTGTGAACTGCAGAACCGTTTCAGGGGGGCTGAACATCGGCACTCCGTTGACGACGCCTCTGGGAACGCAGGATCCGACCTGGACGAGCGGCAGCAATCCCGGGATCGGCGGCGGGCTGGGCACCACGGCGGACATCACGGAGTACATCGCGAAGAGCACGAGCAACTTTTCGAAGTATCAGTACAACGGACGCTTGGATGGCAACGTCACGAGCAACGACCACGTTGCCTTCTCGCTGTATTACATTCCCCAGTCGAGCAACTTCCTCAACGGCCCGGCGCGCGCGTACAACCTGTTCCACCACTCCCAGGTGAACGAAGCGTTCACGCTGATCTGGAACCATATCTTTTCGTCGTCGTTCCTGAACGAAGCTCGGGTGAACGCGGCGGGCTGGCGCTGGAACGAAATCACTTCGAATCCCCAGTCGCCCGTGGGACTCCCAACGGATTACATCGATGGCATCGGGAGCATCGGCCTCGCTTCCTTCGGACCCAGCGTGGGGAGCATCCTGGATCAGTGGACCTACGGGTTCCGGGACGTAGCGACGAAGATCATCGGGCGCCATTCGATCAAGTTCGGCGGCGACCTTACCCGCCTCTTCTATTTGAACGAGTGCGCCGGCTGCGGAGTGCCCCACTACAACTTCTTCAACTTGTGGGATTTCCTCAACGACGCCCCTCAGGCTGAAGGCAGCGGGTTCAGTCCCATCACCGGGGTCCCGAGCACCCAGCGCCAGGACGACCGCGAAGCCATCTGGGGCCTGTTCGTTCAAGATGATTTCAAGTTGCGGAGCAACCTGACCCTGAACATGGGATTGCGTTACTCCTATTTCGGGCCGCTCTCCTCGAAAGAGGGGAACATGCTTGCCGCCTTCCCGGGTGCGGGATCGAGCTACCTGACCGGGTTGGTGGTTCGGAAGGGGAATTCGTGGGATCCCCAGAAGGGTAATTTCGGCCCGCAGATCAGCTTCGCGTGGAGCCCGCGGCCGTTCGAGAACAAGCTGGTGATCCGTGGCGGCTACGGCCTGGACTTCAACCAGTATGAGATCGCCAACTCCGCGAGCATCCAGGGAAACCCGGGGCTGATCACTTTCCCGTATTTCGCCATGTCGACTCCCAGTTCGCCGAATCCGGGGATCGTTTACGCTGTTTCCTCGAGCATCCATTCGATCTACGGCTATCCTGCGAACCCGAATGCGATTTCGTCGTTTGGTTCGAACGGACTGCCGACCAAAGGCAGCGTTGGCGTGCAGATATTCCCGCGGAACTTCCCTACGACGCGTGCGCATCACTTCTCCGCCGACGCCCAATACGATTTCGGCCACAACCTCATCGGTTCCGTGGGATACCAGGGCACACTTGCTCGAGACCTCCCTTACACCGAGAATCCCAACGCTGTCCCCGCGACTAAGGGCTACACCCTGAACCCGCAGATCAACGGCGGGACCGTCTGGATCCCGGGGGGCTGGGGCAACTACAACGCCATGCTCCTGGAGCTGAAGGAGCGGGACTACCACGGTCTCATGGCGGATGCGCAGTTTACGTGGGCCAGGAACTTGGTCACCAGTACCGGCCCGTACACCGCGGCGTACTACCCGTACGACCTGAACCTCTCCTATGGTCCAGCGGACTACAACGTGGGCAAGGACTTCAAGCTCATCGCCCTGTACCAGCCGGTCTTCTTCCACGGCAGCAACGCCTGGATGGAAAAGATCCTCGGCGGCTGGACGATCAGCGGGATCCTGGATGTGCATTCCGGATTCCCATGGAGTCCCGTGGTCAGCGTTCAGGGCGGAAGCTTGTACTGCGGCACCTGCGGTTACGGGACCCTGTACCCCGCTTCGTACCTGGGCGGGGCGGGGACGAGCACCAGCAACCATGCCTACGCGACCGGGTCCAACTTCCCCAATGGTGGTTTGGCGTATTTCACGGTGCCGACTTACACCGCCTACAGCGGAAACAACTACGGCACTGCCCTGCCTCAGGCCCCCGGCGTCGGTCACAACTCGTGGACGGGCCCTGGCTACAGAAATGTGGACATGACGCTAGCCAAGGGCTTTGGCTTCCCGGCCAACCGCATTCTGGGCGAGAACGCAAGGCTCGAGTTCCGGGTGGAGGCGTACAACGTCTTTAATACGGAAAACCTCAATCCGGAAAGCATCGTGAATAACATCTCCGCAACGAACTTTGGCCAAGCGACCTCGGCGCTTGCCGGCCGCGTTGTTACTCTGGGAGCGCGATTCAGTTTCTAGGAGTCCGCTCGGGCCGGGTCCGTGATGCTCGAAAGGGCTGGCTCCCCGGGAGAGCCGGCGGAGTTCATTTCTGGTAGGGGCAGCCGCCGAGGCGGATCCCCTTACGGCGCCGAAGGAAGCGTCACCCGTGACGGTGATCGGGCTTCGCGACAGGGGAACCCGCCTGCGCTGCGGACGGATAGTTGCGCTTCTGCTGCCGATCGTCACGCGAGCCTGGGCCGATTCGGGTTAGCCGGGCCACACCTTTTTCGACAACGGTCCGAAGACGGTCGCTTACCTATACTCCAATTCCGGAGATGGGGGCCATGCTCGCCAAACTCCATGCTATATCGAGCGAGTTTTCCGGCGTTGAGTCAAGGAAGGGTCGGCAGCCGTTGGAAGTGGCTCCGGGGGAGCGGACACCGTGAACCTTAGAAAAGAGTCATTGCGGTCATTTGCGGCAACGGCAGCGGGCGTGGTTGCGCTCGTTCTCGCCCTCGGTTCCAGCGCGGCGCGCGGTCAATCCGCCGAAGAGACAGGCCCCAATGCGGTCACGATCGATCTGCGCGCGGCGACGACGCCCTTTCCGCATTTTTGGGAGCGGATGTTCGGGTCGGGCCGGGCGGTGCTGGCGCTGCGCGCCGCCTACCTTCACGATCTGCGCGAAGTCCACGAAGCCACCGGCTTCGGGTACGTCCGCTTCCACGGGATTTTCGATCGCGGCGTGGGTCTCTACCAACTCGGCCCGGACGGCAAGCCCCTCTACAACTTTTCCTACGTCGATCAGATTTACGACGGCTTGCTGCGCAATCACGTGCGGCCGTTCGTCGAGCTGAGTTTCATGCCGCCGGACCTGGCCGCGCCGCCGGCCGTTCACCAGGGGTTTTGGTATCACCCGGTCGTCTCGCCGCCCAAGAGTTGGGCTCTGTGGGACGAATTCATCACCGCGTTCGCGCGGCACCTGGTGGCGCGATACGGGATCGAGGAAGTGGCGAAGTGGTATTTCGAGGTGTGGAACGAGCCGAACTTGGATTTCTGGGCGGGCGCGCCCAAGCAAGCCACCTATTTCGCGCTCTACGACCACACCGCGCGCGACCTCAAGGCGGTGAGCCCGCTGATTCGCGTGGGCGGGCCGTCGACGGCGCAATCGGCGTGGGTGCCCGCGTTTCTGGATCACGCCGCCCGCGACCATGTGCCCGTGGATTTCGTTTCCACGCACATTTACGGGCAGGATCCGCCGGAAAACGTTTTCGGAACAGACGCGCCGGTTCCCCTCACTCGGATGGTGTGCAAAGCGGTGGCCATGGTGCACCGGCAGGTGGAGCAATCGCCGTTGCCTCACCTTCCCATCATCTACAGCGAATTCAACGCGACGTTCCGCAACGACCCTCAATTCACCGATTCGCTCTTCATGGGGCCGTGGATGGCCGATACGATCCGCCAGTGCGACGGTCTTACCTACATGATGAGTTACTGGACGTTTTCCGATGTGTTCGAAGAGCAAGGCGTGGTGAAGCGGCCGTTCTACGGCGGATTCGGCTTGATTGCGGAAGACGATTTGCCCAAGCCGGCTTTCAATGCGTTCAAGCTGCTTCATCGGCTGGGACACCAGAGGATTCCCGTTGCTTCGCCCACGGTCCTCGCCACCAAGCGCGCCGACGGCACGGTAGTCACAGCGGCCTGGAACCTGGTTTTGCCGGGCGAAACTGGCGCGGCGAAACAAATCACCCTGGAACTCGCGGGTGCGGAGGCAGGATGGCGCGCCTACATTTACCGGGTGGACCAGACGCATGGCTCGTTGCTCGATGCTTACCAGGCCATGGGCAGCCCGCGTTATCCCACGCCGAAACAGATTGCCGAGTTGCGCCGCGCCGCGGCGCTCGGCCCGCCGCAGGTTGTTCCGCTTGCCGGCAACCGATTGCCACTCGCTCTTCCGCCCAATGGCTTGGCTGTAGTGGAATTTCACGCCCCGGGAAAGTAGCTTCCACGGCGGGGAACCACGGGAACCTGTAGCACGGGTTTCAGTGTGCGTGCCTGCGTCGGGGGCGAAAGACTGTCCGATCCCTTCCGCTGGCCACGCCCTGCCGAGAAGTGTGTTTCACGCCGAAGGCTGCGTGGTTCCCGGCCAAGAGCTGGTAGGCTGAAGAGTCTGTGTGGCAACCCAGGTTTTACGAAAGGGCACGGCTTCAGCCGTGCCGAAAGTCCTTGCCCATCAACGCGGCTTTAGCCGCTGAGGGCTGCATCCGCCGGTTGGCACACAGACTCTGAAGCCTGCCGCCGCAGGTGCGCCGACTCGGAGCGCTTCCCGGGTCGATCCCGTCGTCGCGCTGCGGGAGGAATGAACGAGGCAGGGGGAACGCATGGAGAAGACCTTCAGGCCGCGGATAGGCGCGGACATGCGCGGATAAAACCTCTTTTTCAATCTGCGCCGATCCGCGAGAATCCGCGGCTCGGAGATTCTTCGGTGCCTGGGTGGCATTACCCCTTCGGGGATGAATCTTGACCCTGGGGCACGCGGCAGCGTACCCCTACCGCTTGATTCGTACTTGATTCGTGTGCCTTGACGGGCCTGGAGGGGCATGCTAACTTGCTGGCCATTCTTGAGGAGGGCGGCCTGTCAACACACTTCATGTAGGTTTTGGTCGCAAACTTAGCTGGCGGTTCATCCGCGCCTTGCCAAGAACGGGCAACAGCCGCCTCCGCGCGGCGCAGGCCTAGGTTGGACGGGCTGGGACCGATGCCGGGTGCCGGGATATTGGGCGGGGCGGCCGGCTTGGCAGGCCCGCCTTTAAGGGGGAAAGAGGCGATGAGCAATCCTAGAGCGGACAGGGAAGTAGGGTGTAGGCCGGGAAACACGCCACGAGTGGGAGGGATGAGGTTGGCGGGGTGGTGCGGACGCGCCGCTCTCGCCCTTGCTCTCCTCGCGTTACTCGTGCCGCGCGCGCACGGGCAAACCGCCAGCTCGCTGAACGGCAGGATCTCGGACCCATCGGGGGCTGCCGTACCGGGAGCCACCATCTCGCTGACCAATAGCGCCACGGGATTGGCGCGCACCACTACCACTAACACGCAAGGTCTCTACGCGTTCCTTGCCGTGCCTCCCGGGGACTACAGCCTGCAGGTGACCAGCCGAGGGTTCGCCAAATACCTCGTGCAACACGTCACTCTGCTGGTCAGTACCGCTTCCACACTCAACGTGGCTTTGCGGCTGGCGAAGGTGACGTCGACCGTCGTGGTGCAGGGCGGCGCACCGCTGATCAATCGCACGGACGCGTCCCTGGGCAACACCTTCGAGGAGGGGCAACTGGCGCAGCTTCCCGTCGCCGATCGCGACGTTGCCCACCTGCTGAGCTTGCAGGCCGGCGTGGCCTACCTCGGAACCAAGCTGGAGACTTCGGTTTCCGATACGCGGAGCGGCGCGGTGAACGGGCTGCGCAGCGACCAGAATAACCTCACGTTGGACGGTGCCGACATCAATGACGTGAACAACGGCTACGCCTTCACGGGCGTTCTGTACGTGCCGCCCGACTCGGTCCAGGAATTCCGCGTGACTACGGCCAATGCCAACTCCAGCTCGGGCTATTCGAGTGGAGCGCAGGTGGCGATGGTCACCAAATCCGGCACCAACCATTTTCACGGCTCCGCTTACGAATACAACCGCAATACCATCTTCAGCGCCAACGACACGTTCTTGAAGGCCGCCCAACTGGCGAGCGGCGAGCCGAACAAGCGGCCGAAACTGCTGCGAAATGTCTTCGGCGGCACTCTTGGCGGCCCCATCTTGCACAATCGCCTGTTCTTCTTCGCCAACTACGAAGGCCGGCGCGACGCTCAGGGGGAAAGCGAGCTGCGGACGGTGCCCACGACGACCTTGAGAGACGGGATCATCGAGTACAAGTGCGCCGACCCGACGCAATGTCCCGGTGGCAATGCGAAAGGGGTGAGCGGGACGAACTATGCGGTTGCTCCGGGCAATTTCGCTCTGTCTCAGGCCCAAGGCCAGCTTCAGCAGATGGACCCGAACGGCGTCGGCGCGGACTCGGCGGTCTTGAAGCTCCTGCAGCAATACCCCAATCCCAACGACACGACCGTGGGCGATGGCCTGAACATCGAGGGCTACCGCTTCGCGTCGAAAGAAGACGCTCGCTTCGACACGTTCATTACACGGGTGGACTACCACCTTACGCGCAGCGGCTCGGAGAGCCTGTTCTGGCGCGGGCAAACGCAGAACACCAAGCAGCCCGGAGCCCAGCAGTTTCCCGGCCAGATCGCGGCGACGACGCTGCTCAACGGCAGCAAGGGCTCGATCGTGGGTCTGAACTCGGTGCTTTCGGCGGCCCTGGTGAACACGTTCCATTGGGACCTGATCCGCCAGGGAGAAACCGACGCCGGCTACTCTCTCGATCCCGCGATCGACCTCAGCAGCATCGACAACCTGTATCCGTTTACCCGTTCGACATCGTTTATCGTCCCTGTCAACGAGTTGAGCGACACTCTGAACTGGATTCGGGGCAACCACGCCTTGAGTTTCGGCACCGACCTCTTCATCACTCGCGATAACCGGCTGAGTTATGCCAAGTCTTTTTCGGACGCGAGGATGAACCTAGCCTATTTGAATACGACCGGGATCGTCTGCACTTCCAATCTGTCCAGCCCGCTCAACCCCGCGAACAACGGCTTTCCGGCCGTGGACAGCGACTTTGCCTGCTCCGGCTACGACCCCGCGACCATATTGGAATACGGCATCCTGCCCCAGGGCGACGGCTTTTACAACTACACCAGCTCGGGTCAGGCGCTTGCCCAGGGCGCTCCCGTGCGCCGCCGCTACGCGCTGAACGATTACGAATTCTTCGGCCAGGACGCCTGGCGAATTACGCCCAACCTGACTTTCACTTACGGGTTGCGCTGGCTGCTCGAGGCGCCGCCTTACGAAACCAATGGCAACGAGGTCATACCCTGCGTCTTGACCTCCAGCAGCGCCTGCTCAGGTCAATACCTGGCGAGCTGGATGCAGAAATCGGCTCAACTGGCGAAGCAGGGTATCCCGTCCATCAACGCCGGCGAACTGGGATTCTTCCTGGGTGGGCCGGCGAATCACGGACCGGGTTTCTGGAATTGGGATTACCACGACTTCTCGCCGCGGCTGGCCGTGGCTTGGGCTCCGGATTTGGGAAACGGATGGCTGGCGAAGGTGTTTGGTCGCAAAAACGAGTTCTCGATTCGCGGCGGCTACAGCATCGTGTACGACCATTTCGGCATGCCCATTGTCAATACGTTCGATCAGAACGGCTCCTTCGGGTTGACGAGTGACATTGGCGACGCCGCCGGCGCCGCCGCCAACACGGTCGCGGCACTGCCCCGGTTCACGTGCCTCGTCCCGTCCTCGGCGAGCCAATCCTGCTTGCCAACGCCGTGCCCCTCGCTGAGCGGGCCGGGTTGCATCCTGGAAACCGCGCCGCCAGGCGGTTTCCCCGTAATCCCCACCAGCGGCAATTTTGCCATCAACTGGGGCTTGGATTCTTCTCTCCAAACTCCTTACGCTCACGAGTTCAATCTGACTCTCGAACGCCAATTCGGTCAAAGCTCTTCCTTGCAGATCGCTTACGTGGGCACCATCGCCCGCCGCCTGCCGATGCAGGTGGACGAGGGCATGCCCACCGATCTGGTGGACCCGGCGAGCGGGATGGATTATTTCACGGCAGCCAAGATGCTCTCTCAGGAGGTTGTCAGCGGAGCGTCAACCAGCCAGGTGAAGCCCATTCCGTTCTGGCAGGATCTTTTCCCCGGCTGGAGCACGATGACCCAGAGTTCGTTGGATTCGCAAGGACTCAACTGCATTGGGGATGATGCCCCCGGCGCGCTGACGGCCACGCAAGCCATGTACGATTTCTGGGGCTGCAACCTGTACAACGAGACATTCAGCCTCTTTATCCTGGATACCCCCAGCTCCGTTTCCGGCTACTCCGTTCCGAACAGCAAATTCGGCCCCTACGCCTTCTACCACGATCAGTTCAGCTCCCTGACCGCGTGGCGCAACATTGGCACGTCCGACTACCACGCCCTGCAGGTGACCTACAACGCTCGTTGGAGCAATAACCTCATCGGGCAGTTCAACTACACGTTCTCCAAGTCGCTCGATGAATTCTCCGCCGCGGGCAGGATCGGGGCGTGGGAAGGCAGCGGCGGGACCGGGAACGACGTCAACGGCGGCGGGATCGTTATCAATACGTGGGATCCGCTGGCGTTGCGCGGCCTGTCGAGCTTCAACGCGTTCCATCAGATCAATGCCAACTGGGTCTATCGCTTGCCTTTCGGCCGGGGGCAGATGCTCGGCCGGGGAGCGAACTCCTGGCTGAATGAAATCATTGGCGGCTGGCAATTCTCGGGATTGTTCCGCTGGACGAGCGGTTTCCCCACTTCGGTGGACAACGGCGGCTTCTGGCCGACCAACTGGAACATCGAGGGTCTGGCGAATGCGGTCGTCAACGGCCAGCTCCCCAAGGCCTCGAATCCCAGCAACGCCGTGGTGAATGGGCAGTCGATCGGTCCCGACATTTTCGCCGATCCCACCGCTGCCGAGGCCGCCTTCCGCCACAGTTGGCCCGGGGAATCGGGCACACGAAACAACATCATCGGCGAGGGGATGTTCAACATCGATACGGGTCTGGCCAAGGATTTCTCGCTAGGCGAGTCCCGGCGGGTGGAATTCAGCTGGCAGACGTTCAACACGACTAACTCGGTGCGCTACGACGTGCGCACGGCCATGCCGACGCTTCGCGAACTTCCCAGCCAGTTTGGGAAATACACAAGCACGCTCACGCAGCCGCGATTCATGCAGTTCGCGCTGCGCTTTGCGTTCTGAGCGGTGGCGGAAAGGCGCGGGGGCAAGAGTGCCAGCGCCACCGCTGCAGCTGGGGCGCGGGGCTCGCGTGGAGAAGACCCTGAGGCCGCGGATAAGCGCGGATTCGCGCCGATAAACCCTTTGTTTTCATCTGCGCCGATCCGTGAAAATCCGCGGCCCGGAGATTCTTCGGTGCCTCGGTGGCGTTACCCTTTCGGGGAGGAATCTTGACCCTGGGGCGCGCGGAGGGTACGCTCAAGGGAGATGGGATTTTCCGGCGGCTTCGCCAGGACGAGGAGCCGGCTGGAAGCCGGCGTTACAAACTCAACTCCATGAAACAGAGCGTGCGCCTCGCAGGCGGCATCGAGCCTCTCTTCGGCACCCGCGACGAAAACCTCAAGCTGCTGGAATCGGTGCTGGGGGTGACGACGATCCTGCGGGATAACCGTCTGGAGATCGACGGGGAAGCGGAGCCGGTAGAGCGGGCGGCTCGCCTGGTGGAATCCTACAACGAGCTGATACGCGAAGGGCGCAATTTCGACGACGGCGAAGTGAAGGCGGCGCTGCACCTGGCGCTGGCCGAGCCGGACGTGACGCTGCGGAGCATCCTGGCGCCCTCGCGGCCCCGGGTCTTCGGCAAGAAATCGGTCTCGCCGCGCAACTCGAACCAGCGGCGCTATATGGAGCTGATGGAGAAGCACGACATGGTCTTCGCCATCGGCCCCGGCGGCACGGGGAAAACGTATTTGGCCGTGGCGATGGCCGTATCGGCTCTGCTTACCAAGCAGGTGAATCGGATCATTCTGGTGCGGCCGGCCGTCGAGGCGGGCGAGCGGCTGGGATTCCTGCCCGGGACGATCCAGGAGAAAATCGATCCGTACATGCGGCCCCTCTACGATGCGCTCTACGACATGCTCGACGCCGACCGCCTGGAGCGGTACCTGGAACGCGGAATCATCGAAGTGGCGCCGCTGGCCTTCATGCGGGGACGCACGCTGAACGATTCCTTCGTGATTCTGGACGAGGCGCAGAACTCCACCAGCGAGCAGATGAAGATGTTTCTCACGCGCTTGGGATTCAATTCGAAGGCCGTGATCACCGGCGATATCACCCAAATCGATTTGCCTGCCGAGCGGCGGTCGGGCCTCGTCGAAGCCATCGAAGTGGTGGGCAAGATCGAGGGGATTGGGTTGATCTCGTTCACCGAAGGCGACGTGGTGCGGCACAGCCTGGTCCAGCGGATCATTCGCGCCTACGAGGAGTTCGACGGCAAGCAAGCGGCGATGGCTTTCCCCTCGGCCGGGCGGCAGACGCCGGGCACGTAGGCGGCGACCGGCAACGCGACTCCCGTGATTTTCAATCGCCAGCGCGCCGTCCCGGTTTCCCTCGCTTCGCTCGAGCGATTCGAGAAGCGGCTCGGAAAAGCGCTGCGCCTGCCCGAGGATTCCCTGTCCATCTGCCTGGTTTCGGAATCGCGGATGGCGCATTGGAATCGTCTGTACCGGTCGAAACGCGGACCGACCGACGTGCTGTCGTTTCCCGCCTTCGCTGGACCTCCGACCAGCTACGGCGTGGCAGGCCCGCCAAACTTCGCTCGCCGGGGACGCGCGCACCAGGCGGGCGCCGAAGCTACCGCAAATTTGAAATTTCAGATTTCAGAGGAGAGCCATCTGGGCGATATCGCCATCGCTCCGGCGGTGGCGCGGCGAAACGCCAGGCGGCTCGGCCGCAGCTTGAGCCGCGAGTTGCGAGTCCTGATGCTGCATGGCGCATTGCACCTCCTCGGCTACGACCACGAACGCGACCACGGCGAGATGAATGGGATCGAACGGCGGCTGCGCCGCCGGCTCGGTTTGGGCCGGGGACCGGGGGCGCGGGCACCGCGCCCCTACCAACATCCGCCACGGCCGGGTGGGGAGCCGCGCCTTCGTCCACCGCGGCGGTCCCGAAGGTTCGGGACGGCGCGGCAGGCGCGCGAGGGCGGTGACCGATGAGCGCATGGGCAGGGACGCTGGGCACGCTGGCGCTCGTTGTGGTTGTCTCGATTTTTGGCACTATCGATCGCATCTACCGCGAACTCGAGCGCATGCCCGCGGGCCGGTTGCGAGAGCGGCTCGAGGCGTTCGAGGCGATCGTCGAACCGAGGCTGCGGTTCGATCGCCGGACGGCGGCGGAGCTGGCCAGCCTGGCAACGCACCTGTGGCTGGCCGGGTTGCTGGCGGTCACCATCGCCGCGGTGCTTGGGCGCCAGGCGCTGACTTGGCGGTCGGCGATGGAGCTGGTGATCGTCATCGCGGCGGAAATCGTCGTAGCGCTGCACCTGGTGCCGTCGTTCCTGCTGGCGCGCGCGGGAACGAGCTGGCTGCTGCCCCTGGCCCCGGTGATACGAGCGACGTTCGTCGTGGCGAGTCCGCTCGAGACCGCGGTTTCGTTTGGAAAGCTGCTCGCAGAGTTGAAAGAGGAACAGGAGCCGGGACCCGGGTCGAAGCAGGACGAGACCATCGAGGCGATCGTAGAGGCGGCGCGCGAGGAAGGGCTGCTCGAGAGGAACGAGGCGCAACTGATCGAGCAGGTGGTCGAGTTTGGCGACAAGCGGGTGAAGGAGATGATGACGCCGCGGCCCGACGTCGTGGCCATTTCCGCCGGAGCGAGCGTCGAGGACTTGCGCCGCCGGCTGGTGGAAACCAAGTACTCCCGCCTGCCGGTATTCGAAGGGACGCTCGATGACGTGGTGGGAATCGTCTACAGCCGCGACGTGATGGCGATTTCCGAACGCGACGCCCCGCGCCGGCAGGTGCGCGAACTGATGCGGCCGGCGATGCTGGTGCCGGAGGCCAAGTACGGCTCCGAACTGCTAAGGGAGATGCAAGCCAAACACCAGCAGATGGCTATCGCCATCGACGAGTACGGGTTGGTGGCGGGTATCGTGACGGTGGAAGACCTCGTCGAAGAGATCGTTGGAGAGATCGGCGAGGAGGACCGGAAGCCGGCGCCGGAAGTGGTTCGCGAAAGCGGGGACAGCCTGGTCCTGCGCGGCAGCGTGGCCATCCAGAAGCTCGAAGAGATGCTCGGCGTCGTGCTGGACCCGGACCGGACGGGCGAGTCGAGCACGATCGCCGGCCTGCTGAATCATCTAGCGGGACACGTGCCGCGAGCGGGCGAGGTGGTGGACGCGGACGGTTTGCGGTTTGAGATTCTCGAGGCGAACCAGCGCAAAGTGCTTCGGCTGCGCGCGCGCCGCCTGGCTGCCGGCTCCGCACGCGCCGCACCCCTGTAGTAACGCCGCCATCCTGGCGGCGTCTTTCGGGCCGGCAAGACGCCTGCGACAGGCCCGCGGCAATCGCCTCCGAATGACGTAGGGAGGCCGCGTCGCGGTATCATGCAAAGATCGGTAGCAGGGCGAGGAAGCGAGGCGCGTATGCGAGCCTGGGCGTATCCGCTATTGGTCGCGGCGTTCGCCACCGCTGGCGCAGCCCCAAGGGAACGGGGCGCGGCGGCCGGCCCGCCTGCCTCCGCACCGACGAACCGCGCCGAGGCAGGCCCGCTGGCGGCGCAGACGGCAGGAAGCGCCCCAGCGCAAGTCTCGGGCATCGTGACCGATGCCAGCACCGGCCAGCCACTGAACAAAGCCTCGGTCGAACTCGTGCCTGTGAGAGGTGCGGGGTCGGGTCCCGTGACGTTTATGCGGATGACGGTGGTTGGCGGTAATTTCCCCGGTGGCCCGAGCTCAGCGAGAACCAGTACGGACGCGGACGGGCGTTTCGAGTTCGCCCATGCGCAGCCCGGCGAGTATCGCGTTCGGGTCTTGCACAACGGATACGTCGCCGAAGGCTACGACGCAAGGGGGGCTGGCGATCCCGGCCGAAGGTTGTCGCTCGAGCCGGGCACGAAGGTGACCGATCTGCGAATCGCCTTGACTCCGGCCGGAGTCGTTACCGGTCGCGTCACCGACGAGGATGGGAGTCCGCTTCCCTGGGTGGGCGTGCAGGTTCTCGCGTTGAGCTACGACGTCCAGGGAGTCAAGCGCGTTTTCCCGATTGGCAGCGGCTCGACCGACGACCGCGGAATGTATCGCGTGTTTGGGCTCGCTCCCGGTCGCTACTACGTCGAGGCAACCTATCAATCCGGAAGGGAAATGCCGGGCTTCGGCGCAGTTTACGCCCAGGGGCCAGACTCCGGATCATCGGCCCAGGCTTACCCCCGGCAGGTGTTCTATCCCGGGGTCACCGATCCGGCGAATGCCTCCGAGGTTTCCGTCGCTGGAGGGCAGGAAACCGCGGAAATCAACTTTTCCTTGAGCCAGTCGGCTGTCTATCAGGTCAGCGGCAAAGTCACCTCGGCCGGTGGGTCCACCGGGAGCGGTCCGCAAGCCATGCCGTCTTTCGGGATGCTCGGGGGGATTATAGAAATGAGCGGGCGGGTATTCATCTCGGGAGGCGGTGACGCGCGCCTGGTGCCGCAAGGAGCGGAGAACATGGGGTTGAGACCTTACTTCGCGCCCATCTCTACTCGCGGCCAATTCCAGTTTCAGAATGTGCCGCCGGGATCGTACACACTCATCGCCACGCAGCAGATGGCAGGTGGCAAGCGCGCTGTCGGGGAAATACCGGTTGCGGTGAGCGAGAACGTTACGGGATTGGATGTGGCGCTTCAGCCAGCCATAGGGTTGCAGGGGCAGGTCACTCTGGATGGGCAAAGCAGCGGCGCGAATTCTTCCCGGTCCTTCCGCATATTCCTGCGGCCGACGAGCAATCTTGTTGGGGGCATGAACGCCTATGGGCGGGAGGCGCAGGACGGCAAGTTCGTGCTGCAGGGCGTGTTTCCGGGCTCGTATTGGGTTGAAGTAGAAGGGTTGCCGGAGGGCGCTTATGTGAAGTCAGTGCGATTCGGCACGCAAGATGCGCTGGCAAAGCCGCTCGAAATTCCTTCCGGCGGAACGTCGGAATCGCTGAGCGTCGTCGTGGGCCTTGACGGCGCCCAAATCGGTGGCACGGTGATGACGGGGAGCGAACACCCCGCGGGCGGAGCGACGGTCGTCCTCATTCCCGATGCTCCCCTGCGCGGCGTGAGCGCGCTGTACCACGTTACGTCAACCGATCAAACCGGGAGTTTCAGCTTCGCAGGAATACGGCCCGGTTCCTACACGCTGTTTGCTTGGGACGAAGTGGCGCAAGGCGAATGGTTCGATCCGGTGTTTCTCAAGGCCGCCGAAGGCATGGGGAAGGGAATCGAAGTGGGCGAGGGACAGCGAATGGCGGTGACGCTCGCGCTGATAGCCGCCGCGGGCCCTTCAAGCAACGGACAGCCGTAGACGGATGCGGCAAGCCGCGGGTGGCGCGGGCATTCCTGCCCGTGCGCTTTTCTGGGTCCAGATGCAGCGCCGCGGCGATTGCGGCGGGCGGTAAGGTTTAAGCGTAGAGCCGCGGCCTTCAGCGCGGCCCGGCGGGAATCCCGCCCCTACAGAATACGGAAGCCGAGCCGAAGCGCCACGCCCCGAGCCGCCCACCGTTGCGAACTGCGCAAGGGTGGGGCACCCAAACATCACGCAGGATTTCAACGTGGACATGGGGTCCCAGTCGATAGTCGCAGGGCGATCGCGGCTGTCGATCCTGTGCGGTCTTTAGGCTGGGACGCACAGCCAGGAATGGCTGTGCTACGTGTGTCGGGTTGCGCCCGCGCCGTTCCGAAAGCTGCGTTTAGGGCGCCTGGGGGTGCGTTCCGGTACACTAGCCGGGTGGCGAAACCACGAGGGAAGAAGAAGCCTGCAAGCGAAGGACGCGCCAAGCGCGGAGGAGCCGCCGCGAAGTCTTCCGCGTCGGCGGAATTTCCGATCGCGCCCGATGAAGCGCGTGAGGATTCTCCGTCCGCCGAATCCGCGCAACCGGAGGGGGAAGGCCGCGCCGCGGAGGCTGCGCCGGAGTCGCCGGATCCTGGCCGTCCGGGGTCGCCCGGCGCAAGTGCGGCGGTTCCCGCGGGATTCAAGTCAGGATTCGTTGCGATTATCGGCCTGCCGAATGCGGGCAAATCCACGCTGGTGAATGCGCTGGTAGGGCGCAAGGTTGCTATCGTTTCCGCCAAGCCGCAAACCACCCGGAACCGCATCGTGGGAATCGTGCACCGGCCCGAGGCGCAGATCGTGCTCGTGGACACGCCGGGGCTGCATCGGCCGGCGACGGCGCTGGGGCGGCACATGGACGAAGAGATCGAGAAGGGGATCGAAGGTGTGGACTTGGTTGCGGTCATCGTCGATTCGACGCGGGAGTTCAGCCGCGAGGATCGGTTCCCCATCGAGCGGTCTCGGCGGTTTCCAGGTCCCGCCTTTCTGCTTCTGAACAAGGTCGACCGTATCCGCAAGGACCGCCTCCTGCCCTTGATCGAGCGGTATCACGGCGAACGCGAGTGGGCGGAAATCATTCCCATCTCCGCGCTGAAGGGTGAGGGTCGGGACGTCTTGCTGCGGGAACTCGTGCGCTATCTACCGGAAGGCCCGCCCCTGTTTCCGCCGGATCAGTTCACCGACCAGCCCGAGCGCTTTCTCGCCGCCGAACTCGTGAGGGAGAAAGCGTTGGCGCTCACCGAGCAGGAGGTGCCGTACAGCATCGGCGTGGCCATCGACCAGTTCCAGGAGTCGGAGCGGCTCGTTCGCATCTACGCGTCGATTCTGGTGGAGCGCGCGGGCCAGCGAGGCATCCTGATTGGCAAGGGCGGCTCGATGATCAAACGGATCGGGACGGAAGCGCGGCTGGAACTCGAGCAGCTTTTCGGCGTGAAGATTTACCTGGAACTCTACGTCAAGGTGCGGCCCGGCTGGCGGGACGACAGCTCGATGGTGAACGAACTCGACTGGCGGCGCGAGTTCGAGCACATGAGCGGCGAGTGAAGCGGCGCTTCCAAGCCGACCTTTCCCTGGGCTTCTGTTCGCTGATTTGGGGTGTAACGTTCGTTCTGGTCAAGAGCGCCCTGGCGGACGCCTCCGTCTTCGCGTTTCTCGTTTTCCGGTTTGCCTTGGCGACGCTCGCGCTCGCGCTGATCTATCGCGCCGCGGTGCGCCGGCTGGACCGTGCGACACTCGCGGCGGGCGCCATCATCGGCTCGTTCATGTTCGCCGGCTACGCTTTCCAAACCATCGGGCTCCAGTACACCACACCTTCGAAAGCGGCTTTCATCACCGGCGCGAGCGTGGTGATGGTGCCGGTGCTGCACGCGGTGATTGGCCGGCGGCGCGCGGGAGGGTGGGTGTGGGCGGGAGCGATAGCGGCTTTTGGCGGCTTGTATTTCCTGACGATTCCCTCGGCGGGCCTGGGCGGCTTGAACAAAGGGGACCTGTGGGTGTTGGGCTGCGCGGTGATGTGGGCATTTCATATCCTGCTCGTCGGGCATTACAGTCCGCGGCATTCGGTGGGGGCGCTAACGTTCACTCAAGTAGCGGTTTCGGGCGCGCTGAGCGCGCTGTTCCTGCCCCTGCTGTGGGCGGCGGGGATGGAGGCGCCGCGAGTGGCGTGGAGCGGAACCGTAATTGCGGCGGTGCTGGTGACGGCGGTAGGGGCGACGGCATTTGCGTTTTCCATTCAGGTCTGGGCGCAGCGATTCACCACGCCTTCCCACGTCGCCATCCTGTTCAGCCTCGAACCCGTTTTCGCCGCTTTCACTTCGGTGATCTTCTACGGCGAGCGTCTGACCGGGCGCACGCTCGCGGGCGCGGCGCTGGTCCTGGCCGGGATCCTCTTCGCCGAGCTGAAGGGCGCGGCTCCCGCCGCCCCTGAAGAGGCAACGCCAGGGCCCGGAGCGGCATAGCAGAGCGGCTGAAGAGCAATCGCAAGGCCCGGCGGAACGCCGAGCAGCGGCAGGCTACCGGCGGCGGTAGCACAGGCATTCCTGCCTGTGCGGTTTGGAATGGCGTCAGTAGCACAGCCACTCTTGGCTGTGCAGGTTCCGAAGCGGCTTCAATCCCCGCTGCTTGGCCAAGCCGCGGGTGGAGTTGTCGAAGCTTCCCGCATTTGGCGAGCGGAAATGCGCACAGCCAAGTCCCGAATCCCGAGTGTTCGGGACGGGAGGCTGTGCTACGGGCCGGTCATCCAGCGGCGGGACGAAGGGTAGCGGCTGGCACTGAAGTTGCCGGGTGGGATTCGCGGTTGCTTCCCGGGCCGTTTCGGGAGTTAATGATTAGCGGGGAGGGCCGCGGACATGAGTCGCGTTGGCCTCGCTCGATGTGCTTCCGCGATTTTCGTCCTGGTCCTTGTTCTTTGCACGGTAGCTCGCGGGCAACAGCCTGCTGACGCCACACTCACCATCCGTTTCGCGAACGATCAGACGGAATTCCGGGTTGGGGAAATCATTCCCATCGAACTTTCCTTTTCCACTACGGCCAAGAAGACTTACCTGTGGTGGAGGTGGGGCGGGCCACAGTATGCCAACTGCTCTTCGGAGGAATACCACGTTTCGCCGCCGGGCAAGGATCCGCTGAGCCGGTTAAAGGCGGGTGTGCCGGAGGCGTTTCTGTGTGCCGGCAGCCATCCCGGGCCGCGCTACCTCGACAGTCGTCCGCACGCCGTTAGCGCCGCCCTGAACGATGGGGTGACGCTCCGCCGTCCAGGCCGATACTCGTTCTACGTCACCTCGCTCCGGGTCATTCGCCGCGAAGGATCGAGTTACGGGCAAGTGGAGCTGCGTTCCAACACGCTCCATTTCCAGCTCCTCGTACCGACTCCCCTGTGGGAGGCCCAGCAACTCGGATCGGCTTCTAAAGTGCTCGACGATCCCGCAAGCAAACCCGAGGAGCGGCACTCCGCCCTGCGCACGCTCCGGTTTCTGGATTCGCCCGGCGCGCTGGCCCAACTGTCCCGCCAGCTCACCCTCCCCGTTCCTCTCGACCAGCAGGAGTGCTTCGACGGGCTGATGGGTTCCGCGCATCCGCGAGTCGTTCTGCGGGATTTGGAGGGGCGATTCGCCGCGCCGGATGCGGCGATCACCCCTACCTTCCTCAGCGCCCTCGCCGATGCGGAGTTCCTCCGGAGCCACGGCCCGATGCCGGCCTGTCCGGCCGCCGGTGCCAAGGAGCACGCCGAATGGCGGCGGGAAACCGGGCGGCGGTACGAGCAGCTGCGCCAGATCGAGAACAGACTCCACGCGCGGGCGGCGGCGCTTGTTCCATCGAAGCAAGGCCTCGCGCAGGCCGAAACCGTGCGCACTCTCGTGCTTGAATCCGGCGCCTCCCCTCCGAGGTCCGCGGCGGCGAAGCTGCCTGGCACCACGCTAGCATCGGCTTTCGTCCGCCTTCCGGCCAGCCAGCAGTGGGATATGCTTCTGAACCACTGGGACCGGGCCGACGTGCCGGAGATGTCCCGGGCGCTAAAGCACGTTCTCGATGAGGCGTCGACCGGGTGGCAGGGGCTACGGAACCTCGCCTTGGGGCGGTTGTACGATCTCGATCCCGAAAATGGCGCGGCCGAGATACTGGCCGAAATCCGCCATCCGCACGTCGCCTACTACGGCGCCACGGTTTCCGCCAAAACGCTTGGTTTCCTGCCCGATAAGACCCTCCCGCAATTCGATTCGCTGCTGGCGGAGCGGCTTGCGAACAAGGACTCTCGAACGACGGACCTGGACGCTGGGCTCATCGGCCGGTACGCCACCAAGGCAATCCTTCCCCAAGTGAAGGCTGTCTACCTCCAGGCTCCGGGGAAATGGTCTTGCCCCGCGGAAGACGGTCTCCTCGTCTATTTTCTTCGCACCGACCCGGGGTTCGCCGTTGCGCATGCTGGTCTCAGCACGATCCTTTGCACGTCCCACGCGTTTCGGCTGCTCGCCAAGATGGGTCTTTGGTCCAAGGTCCAACCCAGGATCGTCGCGAAGCTGGGCAACTCTGACGCGTTCGTCGCGTCGCAGGCCGCGACGGTCCTGTCGGAATATGGCGACGCGAAGGCCGAACGCGCGCTCTGGGCGCGGCTGCGCAGTTTCCATCGCCAATGGGCGGCGAAGGCGGCAGATTTCAGTTACAACCCGGAGCCGCCGCGACCAGTCCAGGGCGCCGCAATGCTCCAGGCGCAGATTGTCCAAGCGATTGCCCAGGCGCAAAACTGGCTGCTCGACAACGCCCAGTGGAACGATCTGGAGCGCTTAACGCTCGGCCCGGAACAGGAGACGGTGGCTGCCTGGCGGTGGACTTCTCCCATCTATGTGCATTTGACTTTCTTCGGCCTGGAGTTCCACGCGGATATCGGTTACATCTACCACACGACCGACTTAAGCCTGCTCTGCGCGAAGCTGGCTCAGTTTCCTCCGGGGACGAGCATCCAGGTGACTGGCTCCGGCCCGCCCGATCAGCTTGCACGGATAATCCGCACCGTCGAGCAGGCAGCGGAGCGGGACGGGCTGATCGTGCAAGGTGACACCGGCAAGTAGCACCCAGCGGCAGACTACCGGCACCCGTAGCACAGGCATTCCTGCCTGTGCGGTCTGGGAAAAGCGCACAGCCAAGTCCCGAATGCCGTCCCGAAGGTTCGGGATTCGGGACAGGAGGCTATGCTACGGGCGGGCGGAGGCGACGCGGCGGGCGTGCCGCGCTGAAGACCACGGCGCTACGTTTAAACCTTAGTGGTTGGCGCGATGGCAAGAGTGGCTGTGCTACGGGCGGTCATCGAGTACGGCGGGACGGAGGGGAGCGGCTGGCGCTGGAGTCGCCGGGCGGGATTCGAGGTTGCTTCCCGGGCGGTTTCGGGAGTAAATGGTTAGCGGGGAGGGCCGCGGGCATGAGTCGCGTTGGCCTCGCTCGATGTGTTTTCGCGATTTTGGCCCTGGCCCTTGCCGTGTGCCCTGTAGCTCGCGGGCAACAACCTGCCGACGCCACACTCACCTTGAGTGTCGCCGGCGGCCAAACGCAGTTTCACGTTGGCGAGATCATTCCCCTCGAACTGTCGTTCTCCACGAGTGCTGTGAGAACATACTGGCTGACGAATCCCTGCTTCACTCCGGACGTCTTCCGCGTTTCGCCGCCCGCGAATGGTCCGCTTCACCGGCTTAACGAGGTCCTGCCTGCGCTGGGATATGGGGGTGACTGCATCGGCTCCCAGTCTTACCTTGGGAACGAACCTCAGGTGGTCGGAGAGGACCTGAACGACTGGGTAGCGTTAAGCAAGCCAGGCCAGTACTCGGTCCGCGTCACCTCGCATCGTTTGCAGCATCAGCTCGGAACGAAGGAAGAGTCTGTGGAGTTGCGCTCGAACGCTGTAGACGTTCAGATTGTCGAAGCCGACCCGGGGTGGCAGGCGGGGGCTCTCGCTTCCGCCACCGATGTCTTGAGCGACCCGAACAGCACGGATACGCAGAAGCGCTCAGCGGTGCGCGCACTCCGGTTCCTGGATTCGCCGGGTTCCGTGAGCGAACTGGTGAGGCTGTTTAGCATATCGGGCGAACCCGGGATCGATTCGACCGACATAACGGACGGGTTGCTTGCATCTTCGGATCCCAGGCTCGTGCTGCAAGACCTGGAGGCAGGGCTCACCGCGCCGGACACGGCGATCACCGGACCGTACATCCAAGTTCTGGCGCGAGCCCGGCTGCTCGCGCAGGACGGGCCGCTCTTGCCGGACACCGCGGAAGGCACGAACGGGCAGAACGCCTGGGTGGCGCGGGCGGAGCGGCGGTGGAAGCGCGTTCGCGAAATAGAGGACTCGTTGTATTCGCAAGCCACTCGTTTGGTGCCGCTGAAGGCGGGCTTCGCGCAGGCCGAAACGGTACGCGCGGTTGTTGGGTGGACCCCCACGGATTCGGGTGAATCCGCGCCGCCGTTGGGTCTGTCGGGCGACGCTATTGGCCAGGCCTTCTTGCGGTTGCCGGCGCGGGAGGAAGCTGGCCTCTTGGAGTATCACTGGGACCGCATGCGGGCACCCGAGATGGTCTGGGCGCTCGAGGGCGTCCTCGGTCACCGTCAGCTTCCCGACCCCCAGCTCCGAGACATCGCTCTGCGGCGGCTCTACGAGCTCGACCCAGAAGACGGCGCGGCGGCGATCATGTCCGAGATCCAGTGGCCGCATGTCGACGCTGGAGGGAGCACGGTTTCCATCCAAACCCTGGGGCTCTTGCCGGACAAGACGTTGCCACAGCTCGATACCCTTCTGGCGAACCGGCTCGTCGCGAAAGACGACGGCACGTTCTTCTTGGATGCGCAGCTGATTGGGCGGTACGCCGCCAAGGCGGTGCTTCCGCAGGTCAAGGCCGTGTACGAACGGGCCGCGGGGAAATGGGCCTGCTCCATCGAGGATGGGCTTCTGACCTATTTCCTGCGCACCGACCCTGATTTCGCCGTGGAACGCCTGCAACTTGACGCGGACCCGTGCATGTCCGACGCATTCCAACTTGCTGTGAGGATGGGCCTCTGGCCCAGGATCGAGCCGGGCATTATGGCGAAGCTGAACGGGACGAACTCATGGGTTTCCCAGCAGGCTGCTGGGGTTCTTTCGACCTTCGGCGATGCGAAGGCGGAAGAAGCATTGTGGGAACGCCTAAGAGAATTCCATCGGCAATGGGCCAAAGCAGCGGGCGATTTTGAGGGAGGGCCTGGCGAATCCCTCGAGCTTAGTGACGCGGAAGGCTTGCAAACGGCGCTTACGTTCGGAATAACGCATGCGCAAGGGTGGTTGCTCGATGACAGTCAGATGGCGCAACTCGAGAATCTCGCGATCGGTCAGTCGAAGAGTGCGGTAGCCAGCTGGCGCTGGAAATCGCCGCTCAACCTCCAAGTGAGCTTGGGCGGAGGGAGGTTTAACGCGAGTATCGGCGCGATCTACGCAGCCACGGACCTGAGCCTGCTTTGCGCGAAGCTGGCTCAGTTTCCTCCGGGGACGAGCATCCAGGTGACTGGCTCCGGCCCGCCCGATCAGCTTGCACGGATAATCCGCACCGTCGAGCAGGCAGCGGAGCGGGACGGGCTGAT
>JAJYLB010000097.1:0-294 GCA_021788095.1 Acidobacteriota bacterium
CGGGGCGAGGCCGCTTTCGGAGGGCCCGCGCGGCGGACGCGGGCTCCGGGGCGGAGACAACCCCACACCCATGATCACGAGCATCAGCCCGCCCACCGAGCGCCCCCGCTCGGGCCTAGGGCGAGGCTGCCTACGGCTGCATGGTCTGCTGCGGCTACCGACAGTTCGAGCTCGGCTACAGCCCGCTCGAGCTTCTCGTGGCGATTCAGACGGGTCAGGACATCCTGGCCTGGGAGACCTGTTCGGGTATGCGGGTCGACCTCACCGGCGATTTCTACGGCACCTGGTGGACAG
>JAJYLB010000097.1:304-4967 GCA_021788095.1 Acidobacteriota bacterium
ACAGAGGACAGCAGCATCGCCACGGTGGATGCCTACGGCACGCATACGGGAGTCGCCCCAGGCTCGACAACCACCCTCACAGGTCCGGTCGATGAGCAGACCCAGGTAAAAGTGGGCGACTGCCCCATCGCCCCCGAAGGGCCCCAGGGCAACGATAAGGTCTCGCCCAAGATCACAAGCATCTCGCCCGCGCGGGGGCCTGTCTCGGGGACGGTAAGCGTTACGATCAACGGCTCTGGGTTCGGAACCAGCGGCGCAACGGTCGACGCCGGATCGGGCATTACAGTAACCGTCAGCTCGACAAGCGACAGGCAAATTCAGGCGAGCTTCCAGATCTGCAGCACCGCCGCCGGGGGGAACGCCGGGGTGACCGTCACGGCGTCAGGACAAGCGAGCAACAGCGTCAATTTCTACGTCCAAATACCGACCCGCCTCTCCATCGTTTCCGGGACGGACTCGACGACCGCGGAGGCGACCTGTTCGGCCGGCTCCGCCGGCACGGGCTGCGGCGTCGTTAGGTCCTTCATATACCAGGTCAACGATCAGGAGACCCCGCCGCAACCGACAACGGGCTCGGGGATCGCGTCCATGCAGATTTGGGACGCGATCAGTACGAGCTCGCCGAACGACCTTGGACTTACGGGCTACACAACCACCTGCACGGGAAGGATGGGCGCCCCTGTCAACGGCGTGGACCCGGGAACGAACAACGGCCCCTGCCAACTATACGTAAACTCATCCGGCCAATTCCAAGAGGTGAGTCTCAGCGCGTGCTCGACGGCCTGCATCAGCAAGAGCGCGTGCATCGCTGGTGGGCCGACCAACGCCAATCAGACTTGGCACGTCGGGCCGTACTCCGTCGTCCAGCAGATCTCGTACTATTGTGCCTACGTGACGGTGAACGGGCAGCAGCGGAGGTTCGCCATGGTTAAGGTGCTGGGGTTATCCGTTCTGTTACTGCAGGTGGCGGGGTCCCCGTCCGCCCAGAAACCGGCCAAAAACTCGGCAGCGCTTACGGCGAAACTCGACACCCGCGTGAGAAACTATCAGACCGCCGGGGACGACTTCGTGGACGCCCTTATGAAGGTAGCAGCCTCGTACAAGGTCCCCATGGGGATCACCTGGGTCCGAACCCCTGCCGCCACGCGCCCCGTGAGGGTCGCCAAGAAGAACGCCACGGTCCGGGTGATTATCCAGGCGCTGATCGATACGCAGCCGGGGTACAGGTTGGCAACCAGGGGGGGGCTTGTCCATATCCTTGCTCCCGACCTCGTGCCCAGTCGGGAAAACTTCCTCACGCTGAAGGTGCCTGACTTCGGGGTTCACAACCAAGTGGTAGAACTGGCAGAGCTTCGTCTCGTAGACATCGTGAGTGCGACCGTGTGGCCACCCAAGCCCTCGCCTCGTGGCAAGGCTCCGGGAGGTATTGGCCGCAGCCTCGCTGTCGAGGTAGGCGACCCGGAGGTGACCCTCACGTTGAAGGATGCGACCGTTGGGGAGATTCTCGATGCCCTGACCCTCGCCTCGGGGAGGGGCGCATGGGTTGCCGCCTTCGCGCCGGCTGGGGAGCTTACGCCCACGGGGTTTCGCCGGGTGGCGCCCCCGTCCCGCGGCGGCCGCGCGAACCCGTATTGGGAACTTCTGCGGTGGGGACGACTGCCCTATTGAGGGCGCGTCCGCTGGCGCTGCTCCTCGCCCTTTTCCCGCCGGTAGCCACGCTGGCATGGTCACAGAGCCCGAGCAACAAGATTGGCAGCGAGAAAGCCGTTCCCGGGCACCTTGCCGACGGGGAGGAGTACGATCTCTCGCTTCAAGCGCTCATCGCTTATGGACACAAGCTCTTCGTCGCTCGGTTCACCTCCGAGGACGGCGCGGGGCGGCCGCTCACCAAAGGCACCGGCGCGCCGCTCTCTGACCCCTCCGGTCCGCTGGTCTTCCCGCGGAATTTCAATCGCCTCTCGGATCCCGACTCGAATTCCTGCGCGGGCTGCCACGACCTGCCGCGGCCGGGCGGCGGAGGCGACATGGCGAGCCACGTGTTCGTTCTCGGCCAGCGATTCGATTTCCTCACCTTCGATCACGACGACGCAATCCCCCTTCGTGGCGCGGTCGACGAATCCGGGAAATTCGTGACGATGGCCAACGCCTTCGACGTGCGCAAGACCATCGGCATGTTCGGCTCGGGATTCATCGAGATGCTGGCGCGGCAGATGACCGCCGACCTCGGGGCCGAGCGCGACGGCACGCCGCCCGGCACGAGCCGCACGCTCTGGTCCAAGGGCGTCTCGTTCGGCATCCTCTCGCATAACGCCGACGGCTCCTGGGACACCTCGCGCGCCCAAGGGCTCTCCGCCCTCAGCCTCGTCACGGATGGCGCGGCGCCGCCCAGCCCGATCCTTCGCCCATTCGCGCAGGCGAGTAACGTCGTCTCGCTGCGCCAACTCACGGTGAACGCGCTCAATCAGCATCTTGGCATGCAAGCCGAAGAACGATTTGGGCTGGGGGTGGACGCCGATGGCGACGGCATCGCCAACGAGCTGACCAGCGCCGATACCACGGCGATCACGATTTTCCAAGCCACGCTGCCCGTTCCCGGCCAGGTAATCCCGAGCGATCCCGCCGTCCGGAGCGCCATCCTGCGCGGCCAGCAGTTGTTCTCGCAGATCGGCTGCGCGACGTGTCACATCCCCGCGCTTCCGCTCACCGCGTCGAGCAACCCCGGCATGCCCGGCCGGCCTGGATGGATCTATTCGGAGCCGAGCCCTTACAACCCGGCAGGTAACCTTCGTCCCGGCCCGGAAGATTATCCCTATGCGGCCCGCCGCTCAGCGTCGATTTGACGAACGGCGCGCTGCCCGGCCCGCGGCTCAAGCCAGTGAATGGCGTGGTTTGGGTTCCGGCGTATACCGACCTTAAACTACACGACGTCACTTCGGGGCCAAACGATCCGAGCGCCGAGCCGCTCGATCAGAACCAGCCGGCGGGATCACCCGCCTTCTTCGCCGGCAACCGCAAATTCCTCACGGCCAAACTTTGGGGCTTTTACAACGAGGAAGGATCGTTCCTGCCGAGCGGGAAATGCACCACCGCCCGCGAAGCCATCGAGCAGCACAACGGCGAAGCGCTCGACTCGCGGAAGGCGTTCGACAACCTCAGCGCGTCGGACCGCGACGACGTAGTCGAGTTCCTCAAGTCGCTTCGCGTCCTCCCTCCGGGAGCGAAATCCCTCGCCGTTGACGACCGCGGCCAGCCCGTACACTGATCCCGCCGTCCTCGCGGCGCCAGCCGGTGCCCGAGCTGGTTCCCGGGCATGCCGGCTTCGGCGACAACGGCGGGAATGGCGGCAATGGCGGGGAAGCGGTCTTGGCGCACGGGGGCGTGAGAGATTCGGAGCGTCGGAACCGGTAACCCGCCGCCGGTAGCGCAGCCACTCCTGGCTGCGCTACCGAATCGCCCGTAGGGACGCGGTGCGCGCGGCCGTTTCTCCATGCCTCCGCCCCGCCGCGGCGGGCCACCAAAAGTGCGCGGGCAGGAATGCCCGCGCCACGGGGAGGCCCGCAGGCGTCGGCAATGCGCTCAGGGGGAAGGGAAGAAGCGGCGGAGATCGAGGTTCCCGCCCGAAAGCACGATTCCGACCCGCTCGTTCGCTACATCGAGCTTCCCCAGCAGCGCCCCAGCCGCCGCTACCGCTGCCGAAGGCTCGATCACAAGCTTCAGGCGCTCCCCGACGAGCCGCATCGCTTCGAGGATCTCTTCCTCTTCGATCCGCACGATGGCCTCGACCCGCTCCCTCAAAATCCCGAACGTGCGTTCGGAGAGTGTGGCGCGCAAGCCGTCGGCGATGGTATCGCTTCGCTCGTTCCTCTCCAGTTTTCCCGAGCGCAACGAGCGCCAGGCATCGTCGGCCCTGGCGGGCTCGCACCCGACCACACGAATGCGCGGCTCGAGCGACTGGGCGGCGATGGCCGTTCCCGCCAGGAGACCCCCGCCGGAAACCGGAGCCAGAACCAGATCCAAGCCCCCGGCGTCCTCGATCAGCTCGGCCGCTGCGGTGGCTTGGCCGGCGATGATGCGGTCGTCATCGTAAGGATGAATCAGCGTGGCGCCCGTGCGCTCGATCACCTCGCGCGCGGCGGCTTCGCGAGAGGCGAGCGTGGGCTCGCAAAGAAGGACCTCGGCGCCGAAATCCGCGATGGCGGCTCGCTTCACCTCCGCGGCGTCCCGGGGCACCACCACCCAGGCGGGAATGCCGCGCTGGCGCGCCGCGTAGGCTACCGCGGCGCCGTGATTGCCGGAGGAGTGGGTGACCACGCCGCGCGCGGCCACCTCCGCGGGAAGAGAAAAGATCGCGTTGGTCGCCCCGCGGATTTTGAACGAGCCGGTCCTCTGCAGGTTCTCACACTTGAAGAACAGACGGGCGCCCGTGCTCCGGTTGAGCGACGCACTCTCAAAAACCGGGGTGTGATGAATGCTGGGGGCGATCCGGCGGCGCGCTTCCCGAATCGCCTCGATCGTCGGACCTTCGGCCATGAGGTTGCCAGAAGCTATTTCAAAACCTTCCGCCGGACCCCTTCAGGGGCTAAAGAGTCTGTGTGGCAACGCGAAAAGGTGCGAATTCCACAGCCCTGGCGCAAATTTCGTGCGTTGTCCGCAAACGACTTGC
>JAJYLB010000098.1 GCA_021788095.1 Acidobacteriota bacterium
TTCATAGATTCGCGCAAGTCGTTTGCGGACAACGCACGAAATTTGCGCCAGGGCTGTGGAATTCGCACCTTTTCGCGTTGCCACACAGATTCTGAAGCCTGCCGCTACCGAGCCCGGCGGGCCGTAAGGTTCAAACGTAGCGCTTGCCTCGCCGCAAGCTGGCGGGCCGCGGGCGGAACTTGTCCCGACGAAGGAGGGAGCGCGGCACGCTTGGCAACGCGCCTTCGCGCCGGGCGTGAGGCTGCTGGAAGCAAAGACCGCGGGCAGGAATGCCCGCGCCACCAAGGTCGTAAGGGGAAAGCCATGATCGGCGACTTATTGAAGCGCGTCGTCTCGCTCTTCCATCGCTCCCGGATCGAAAGCGAGATGGACGAGGAGCTGCGCGCGCACATCCGGAGCCGCGCCGACGACCTCGAGCGCTCGGGCCTGCCGCGCGCGGAAGCCGAGCGGCGCGCGAGAATCGAATTCGGCGGCGTCGAGCGATTCAAGGAGGAATGCCGCGAGGCGCTCGGCACGCGCCTCGTCGATACCGTCGTTCAAGATATGCGGTTCGGCCTGCGCATGCTGCGGAAATCCCCCGGATTCACCGTCGTTGCGATTATCACCCTGGCCCTCGGCATCGGCGCCAATACCGCCATCTTCAGCGCGGTCTACGGGATTCTGCTGAAGCCGCTCGATTATCCCCGTTCGAGCCAGTTGGTTGCGATTACCGGCGCCTTCACGCCCCAGAGCATGACCGGTGTGATGCTTTCGTTCCCGGAATTCGAGGATATTCGCACGCGCGACCAGGATTTCCAGCAAGTTGCCGCTTGGGACGGGCGGCCGCTCCGGCTCACAGGATCTGGCGCTCCCGAGCAGCTTTTGGCGACGAGGGTCACCGGCGACTATTTTTCGACGTTGGGGATGAAGCCGATCATCGGCAGACCGATTCTGCATTCGGATTGCAGTGCCGGAAGCGACCGAGTCGTGGTTATCAGTTACGGCCTATGGCGCAGCCATTTCGGCGCCAGCAGCGCAATTCTCGGCAAAGCGATTACGCTCGGCGGCCAGCCATACGCGGTGATCGGGGTGGTGCCTCCGGAATTCGATAGCTACGTCGCCCAATCCAAGCAAGGGCGTGTTTGGACGCCCCTTGTCCCTCCCGAGAAGGAAAGAATCAGCCGTGGGTGGCGTGACCACGGCATTATCGCTCGACTAAAGAAGGGCGTGACCCTCAGCCGAGCCAACAAGCACCTGCGAGCGCTGAGCGCGCTTCTAGCGGAGGAATATCCGAAGACGGACAAGGGCTGGGTAATGAGCGCGGAGCGCCTGCAGGATTCCATCGTGAAGCGGGCGCGAGCCGCGTTGCTCGTGCTACTTGCCGCCGTCGGGCTCGTTTTGCTCATCGCGTGCGCCAACGTGAGCAATCTGGCCCTGGCCAGGGCGTGGGGGCGCAGAAAAGAGGCCGCTATCCGGGAGGCGGTCGGCGCCACACACCTCCGCCTCTTCCGGCAATTCCTGGTGGAGTGCATCCTGCTCGGCTTGGCGGGCGGGGCGCTGGGCCTTGCGCTGGCCTTTGGGGGCGTTAGCGTGCTGCGGGCTATTGCGCCTCCATATACCCCGCGAGTAGATCAAATTCGGCTCGATGTGACGATCTTTGGCTACGCATTCGGCATATCGCTATTTTCGGCGATGTTGTTCGGGATCGTGCCGTCGCTGCGGATCTCGCGGGGCCAGCGCCTGGACGAGGCGCTCAAGGAGGGTTGGTCCGCGGAGCGACCGGCGATCGAAGGCCGAAGCGCGGGGCGCCTGCGCGGGGCGCTGGTCGTAGCCGAAGTCGCCCTCGCCTTTCTTCTGCTGATTGCCTCGGCCTTGACAATCCGTAGTTTCCGAAAGCTTACCAGCGTGCCGCTTGGGTTCCGGACCAATCGTCTGCTGACGATGAGCGTTGGCCTCAGCCGCTCCGTTTGCCAACATACGGCCCCTTGCCGCGCCGCGTTCGACCAGATCGCCAGGCGAGTAGCCGCGCTGCCGGGAGTCGAGGGCGTAGCTCTTTCCAGCATGACGCCAATGTCCGGCTACGCCACCTATTCATTCTCCATCGAGGGCCAGCCGAAGCCGAAATTCGACTGGCAGGGCCCTAGCGCGGAATATCTCAATGTTTCACCGGGCTATTTCCGGACCATGGGCATCGAAATCCTGCGCGGCCGTGCATTCACCAGTCAGGATACGGCCGGAGCCGCGCCCGTCGCGATCGTGAGCCACGCCCTCGCCCGCCGTTATTTTTCCGGGAACGCGCTGGGCAAGCACGTCCGAGTGGAATCCCAGCCGGCTTGGGCGACGATCGTCGGGGAGACCAACGACGCCCGCGACATCGATCCCTCTTCCCGGCCGAAACCCGAGCTATATCTCCCGTTCGATCAAGCTCATCCCTTCAAGGTTTTCCCGTCAGCAACCTTGCTCGTTCGCGCGGCAGCCAAGCCTGTCGCGACTTTTCCCGCCATTCGCCAGCAGGTCTGGACGGTGGACAAGAAGGCTCCCGTCGGGAACCTGGAAACCGGCGACGAGATCGTTTCCGAGGCCGTCGCCAATCCTCGCTTTCGCGCGCTGCTTCTCAGCCTCTTTGGCGGGCTGGGGCTGCTGCTGGCCCTGAGCGGAATCTACGGCGTTCTGCAATACGCGACGAACCAGCGCCGCCACGAAATCGGCGTTCGAACGGCGCTGGGAGCCAGCCCTGGCAATATTTTGCTTCTGATGCTCCGCCAGGGCCTGTTGCTGACCTTGGCGGGGATGGCGATTGGCTTGTGCGGCGCCCTGGCCCTCACCCGGTTCTTGCGCAGTCTTCTCTTCGGCGTTACCCCAACGGATCCGGCCACCTTCGCTGGCGCGGCAGTCTTGCTGGCCGTCGTCGCCCTGGTTGCTTGCTATCTTCCTGCGCAAAGGGCCGCGCGAGTCGATCCCATGGCGGCGCTGCGTCACGAGTGAGGACGGCAGTGGCAAGTGGCTAGTGGCTGGTGGTTAGAGAGCTGTGGCTCGTGACTCGCGACCTGTGACTTGTGGTCAGTGCTCCGTGGCAGGACCCTGCCGGTCTCGTAATCCTAAGCTATAGAGGAAACGCCTGATCCTCGCGCTATCCTCCTCTGCATGCTCCGGGTTAGTGCGTCCACTCGACGTTCCAGGCGTCTTCTCTGTGGGCTCTGTGAGAAATTCTTAGATGTTTCTGTGCCTTTCGCGCTGATTCCTCTGCTTCCTGTGCTTCCTCTGCCTCCCTTGCCTCATGATTCGCCTGCGGCTCGCCGGCAATCGTCCCACACGGCTCGAGGGATGAGCCAGCGCACAGTCAGCAGCAGTCCGGGGATGATCACCAGATCATCCACCAAGCCGAGCACGGGAATGGCGTCGGGAATCAAATCGAGCGGGCTCAGAAGATACACGAAAGTGAAGCGCAAGAGCCACTTGGCGCTTTTGGGCGTTCGCGGATCCTGGAGCGCGAGGCGGTAGGTTCGAATTTCGAGGGAGAGCCGGCGGCGAAGCGATCGAAGCACCATATCATTATCTGGTACTTTGGAGTCGGCCATGCGCCTGCTCGTTTCCGCTTTCGTGCTGCTCGCCAGCTTCGCCATCGCGCCGGCGCGCTGGAATTTCGCGCTTCCGGCCGGGACCTCTTTTTCCTACCCGCCGCTGCGGCTTCACTCCCCCGCCCTGTGCGGAGCCTCGGGCATCGAGTTTCGGTTTTCGGATTTCGAGTTTCTTCCCGCTCGCCCGTCGCAGGTCACCGGCCTGCCCGCCGTAGCCTTGGCGGAGGCGGGTCACGGGCCACTAACCCAGGAGCAGGTGCGCGCCCTGGTCGCTCGCGTGATTCGGAATCAGCACCGCGACGACGCCGCGCTCTACGAGTTCGAGCGGATAGAGCACCGCATCTCTTACCGGGATTCCTCGGTAGCTTCCGACGAGACCTATCGCATCGTGCCGACGGGAACGGGCCGGCTCAGCCTGCTCGTCGCGCGCGGAAGCCAGCCGGTAAGCCTCGCAAGGTACCAAAAGGAGTTGCGGCTGTGGGAAAGCGCGCTCGAGAATGCGCTCCATCCGAGCGACCCGGCGCAGCAGCGGGTCGTGGCGCTCCGCCAGCGGCGCGACCGCGAACGCGCCCAACTCATCGACGCGATTGGCCGCGCGTTTCGCTTCACCTGGCTGGGCGAGCAGAAGGTCAACGGCCGCGCGCTCGCCCACCTCGCGCTCGAGCCCAATCCCTCCTTCCAGCCCGCTTCCCGAAAGGAAGAGATGCTGCGGCACGTGCGCGCCGACGTCTGGATTGACGAGCGAGCCGCGCAACTCGTCCGCGGAAAGGCGGTGATCGCCAGCGACGTTCCGGTCGCCGGCGGCCTTCTCGCCGAGATTTATGCTGGCGGGTGGTTCCGGCTCGAGCAGAGTGAAGCCGCGCCAGGCGTCTTGCTGCCGGCGAGCGAGGAGTATTCGGTTCGCGGTCGCAGGATCTTCTTCCCTTACACCGAACACAAGCTGACCGAAACGAGCGGCTATCGCCGTCTCGGAGGGCCGGCGCAAGCGCTGGAAGTGGTTCGTAAAGAACTAGCGAGCGGCAAACCGTTTGCCCTGTAGCACAGCCATTCCTGGCTGTGCGCTCTTCTTTCCCGAGCCGCTCTTAAAACTGCACAGGCAGGAATGCCTGTGCTACGGGTGCCGGCACCTCGCCCTTCTGGTAGCACAGCCATTCTTGATCTCATAACGCGGCCGGCTCCTCGCGCCCGGGTAGACTTGGTTGCATTCCGACCAAGGCTCGGGAGAAAGGAGCCGGGCCATGTGGATTATAGGCTGTGATTTGCACACACGGAACCAAACCGT
>JAJYLB010000012.1 GCA_021788095.1 Acidobacteriota bacterium
GCCAGGATGGCAGCGTTACGACAGGCCTGCCTCACCGTAGCTCGCGGCAGCGGGCGAAGGTGGGTGCCCCACCCGGTGGTGTCGCGGGGGGAGATCACGCGCCGTCAGTAGGAGGGGTGGCGCTTGCGCGCCCGGGCCGCACCTGGAACTCGGGCTCGGCGGCTCCAGCCAGGGCGGCGGGAACCGGAAGGCTCAGCGGGAAGCGCTAGAGCCGTTTTGGCCCTTCAGGGCAGCGAGTTCGGAGTTGATGATCGCTTCGAATTGAGGCTCCGGCAAGGCCCCGCTCAGGAACCGACCGTTGATGAAAAAGCTGGGTGTCCCCGTGACGCCCGCGCGCGCGCCATCCGCCTCGTCTTGTTGAATGGCGGCCTTGTAAGTGCCAGCCTTCAGGCAAGCGGTGAAAGAATCCACGTTCAGGCCCAGGCGGCCGGCGGTCGCGACGAGGTCGTCTTCGGTCAGCTTGGATTGGTCGGCGTAGATGGCGTCGTGCATCGGCCAAAACCTGCCTTGGGCCTCGGCGCAGCGAGAAGCCTCGGCGGCGATTTCGGCGTAGGTGTGAATCGTCGAGAGCGGGAAGTCGCGAAAGGCCAGCTTGACTTTGCCATTGTATTTCTTCAGCAGGGCCATAAGCGTCGGTTCGACGCGGCCGCAGAACGGGCACTGGAAATCGCCGAATTCCACGATGGTGATGGGCGCGCTGGGATTTCCTTCGATCCGCGCGGGATCGTTCTGCCCGATATCGACACCGGGCGGCTGCAAAAGGAGGGCGACATTGGCGTTCGCCCGCAACTCCTCGCCGTACTTCTGCCGGGCTTGCTGGGTCGCAGCGTTCTTCAGAAGCCGCTTCACCTGCGGCTCGATCTGCTCGAAGGACAAGGTGGTTTGGCCCTTAACGGCGAGGTAGTAGCCTCGGGCCTCGTCATCGGAAGGCTCGGGGACCTTCGAGTCCACCTCCTTCTTGTAAAGCTCCTCCACCGGGATGCCCTGCTTCTTGGCTTCGTCTTCGACGAGTTTCTCGAGGATCAGCGATTCGAGCGCCTGGCTCTCGACCTTGTATTCCTGCTGATGAAGCTGGAGCAACTGCGCCTGGGTGGCGGCGGGAAGATCGCTGCGATAAATGGGCTGGCCGTCAACCATGGCGATGGGTTTTCCAGCGTCGGGTTTCGCAGCGGTGGTTTGGGCGAAGGCGCGAGAAGAGCCGACCAGCGCGGTGGCCGCACAGAATGCGATGATTGCATATCGTCTTTTCATCATTTCCCGAGTGTACCCTCCGCCGCGGGCCCCGCCAAGTGTAGCGGCCAGTGCGGTGCGCCACAGAAATCTTTACGAGCCTTGATCGGCAGGCCCGCGTAGCCCCAGGCGTCACCTGTCCCGGCTAAAGGCGGGAGCGCGGCATGCACGGTCAACGAACTTGCGACACACCACTCTAACGGGGCTTCGCCCCAGCCCGACGAGCATGCCCCTTGGGCGAACGAAAGAGGAGTGAAACATGATTCATTTGCGTCAAATTTCAGCCTTCAAGATGTCTAGCGCAGGGGCTTTAGCGGGCGACGCATGGGTCACCCCTTCCGCCGAAGAAGCGGGCCAACGCCCGCCGCGGCGCATTGCTCCTGCGAGCGCGGGGAGGCGCCCAGCGGCACCCCCGCCCCGTAAGACCGCGCGGGCAAGAATGCCCGCGCCACAGGGCGCCGGCCGTGCTCAGTGGGCGGGCCTCGCTCCCGGCTTGCCCGAAGCTGGGGGCCGCAGACCGCGCTTCGGTTTCCAGGCGGCCGCGAGCGCCTTGCCCTTGGCGATTTCGGCGGCGTTCATTTGCCGCTCCGCGATGCGGAGCTCGTTTCGGTAAAAGGGCAAGTTGTGGCGGGCCGCCAGCCGGAGCCACATGTCGGCCTGAACCGGATCGCGAGGAACGTAAGGTCTGAAGCCCTGCATGTAGGTCTTGCCGAGAAGCAACTGGGCATCCCGATTTCCCTGCTCGGCGGAAAGCCGGAGCATACTCAGCCCATTGGCGACGTCGATGTGGAGGAACACCGCCTGAGAGCCGAGCATGAATTCAGCATCGGCGTCGCCCTGCGCGGCGGCTGCACGAAACAGCTTGTACGCTTCGTCGGGTTCCTTCAACACGCCGTAGCCCATCAAGTACATCCTGCCCAGTAGAACCTCGGCCGCCGCGTTGCCCCGCTTCACTAGAGGCGTTAGCTGCTTGAAAGCGGTAGCGTAGTCCCTTTTCTTGTAAGCTGCCTTGGCGGCGGCAAGGTCCGCCCCGGCGGAAAAGACTGCGCTAAGCATGATGGTAAGAGCGCCTAGCGCGAAGCGCTGCATCCAAAGACGCACCTTGATTTCTCCAGGCTTAGGTTAGCGGTAGTCTCGCCGGGTCTGGCCCCTGGCCCTGCAGGCCTAGAGGATTCTGATGCCAGCCGGACGGAACAGGCTGCAACCAAGCCTCCAGCCACCCGGGCTGGAGGCCTGATTGCGGGTTGCGGAGATCGCCTAGAAGGTAACGTCCGACGAGGCCTCCTGGGTTGGAGCGAATATCTTGTCCTGCGCAACGGTTAGGTTGACCGGGCCGACGCACGTCTCGGACTCGGCTATCCCGTTGACGAGGAGGGACGAGGTCCACGTCGCGTGGACGTCGTAATCCCCGGAGGTAAGCGGGGCGACGATCCAGTCGAAGCTGTGGGCCGAGGCGGTGCTCTCGTCGAAGCTTATGAAGCACCCGCCGGCTATCGCCTGGCACTCGCTTGCGATCGCCTGGAACAGGTTCGTGCTGATCTGGATGAACCGTGCGTCGTAGGTGACGGGGTAGGACGGAATGACTTTAGCGGTTGACCCGCTTGGCTGAGAAGACAGCGTGATCTGAAAGTCCACCCCGCCGAACGCCGAGCTGGCGACGACGCCGCCGGTGGATTTTTGCTTCGAGTTTACGGTAACGTCGGTCAGAAGGGCAATCACGGCCGAAGGCCTCACGTCGAACACGTTGCCCTTCCCGCTGCTCGTCTTTATCGCCACGTCCGTGCTGCCGACGCACGTCTTGGACGCGGTGCCCGAGCATATGCCCGAATCGGTGCAGAAGCCGTCCGGCACGTCGCAGGTCTCGCCGAGCGCAACACAGGCAGGATCGATCGCCAACGTGCACGAGACCTGTCCGCTGCAGGTCTGGCCGGTCGCGCAGTCCCCGCTTGTCGTGCAGGCGGAGCCGCCGGAAGAGATGGGCCCACACGTCACCCCGCCGGTGATCGCTCCTGTGCTGCTGTTGACTGTACATCCTGTCGTGGCACCGTTTGCCAGGTTGTAGTTGAAGTTGCCGCTGCTTTGCGCCCACGCCGATGAGCCGAAGAGCGCGACGGTCCCGAGGATGGCAAAGAAACTACAAAGTCTGACTCTCATAGAATACCCTCCGTAAGTCTGTGGAAATCGGATCCCCCCAAAGCTATAGGAAACCGTGGGCGGCGTTCCCGCAGCTTTTCCCTGGGACGCCACCGTCGCGGAGGCAATCTATCTTTACGATAGTGGCATTGTCAAGTAAAAATCGTGCAAACATCCTGTACTACCTCTTCAGTAACTCCAAAGCAATATCAGGACCCAACTTCAGACGTACCGGTACGCCTCCGGGCAGTCCTGGGGCGGCCGGCACCGGCGGGCGGCCGCGAGGGCCGCCCCTACCATTGCGGTAAACGCGCCAGGGGGTGATCGTCTGCCGCGAGGGATCGCCCCTGCCACGAAAGGCACAAAGAATTTGCCTCAGGGCGCGCGGCCGACATATGATGGAGCCAGTTCGATGCGCGGGCCAATCTTTCGTCTGTTCGCGGCGTTGGCCGCTATTTTTGTTTTCTGCTCGCTTGCCGTTGCCTCCGGCGAACCGCAGATCCTTCCCCTCAGCCAGATTCAACCGGGAATGAAGGGCGTGGGCTACACGATCTTTTCCGGGAACAATGTCCAGCCGTTCGACGTCGAGGTGATCGGCGTCCTGCCGAACCTAATCGGCCCGAAGCAGGATGTTGTTCTCGTGCGGCTTTCGAGCCCGGAAATCGCCAAGAGCGGCGTTGTGGACGGCATGAGTGGCAGCCCGGTCTATATCAACGGCAAACTTGCCGGCGCGATTGCGTACAAGTTCGGCAGCTTCACCAGCGAGGCTTTGGCCGGCATGACGCCCATTGAGGAAGAACTGGCGGTCAGCGACTTGGCGAAGCCGGGCGCGTCGCGTAAGACCAGAGTGGCGAACGCGGCAGCCGAGGGGAGCCATTACGAGATGCCTGACTCCTTGACCCGCGAGGTTGGTCTCGGCAGGGGCGTCTTCCTCGAGCCGATCGCTGCGCCGCTGGCCTTTTCGGGCTTTCTGCCGTCGGTCATCGGCCGTTACAGCGGGGAGCTGGAGAAATACGGGATGATGGCCACCGAGGGCGGCTCGGTGCCCGCCAGCCCGAGCGATGCGAATCTCCAGCCAGGCGAAATGGCGGCGATCGTGCTGGTGAGCGGGGACTCTTCCGTCACGGCTGGCTGCACGGTCACGGCGCGGATCGGCGACCAGGTATACCTCTGCGGGCACTCGCTCTTCGGATTCGGGAAAGTGAACCTGGCGATGGCCCGGGCCCACGTCGTGGCCACACTGCCCTCGGCCATGAACTCGACCAAGATCATGAACGCGGGCGGGCTGATCGGCTCGATTGGCGAGGACTTGCTCACGGGCGTGATGGGCAGCATCGGCCCGGCGGCGGCGATGATTCCCGTCGAGCTGGCGGTCGAAACGCCGGACATGACCAAGCGGTTCCACTTCGAGGTCGCGGAAAACTCGAAGCTGACGCCGCTGCTGGTTTCGATGGTGACGCTGAACGGCGTTCAGGGCAACTTGGCCTACAACGACACCAACACGTTCCAACTGGATGGCTCGATCGACATCGCCGGGCACTCGCCCGTGCATCTGGAAAACATGTTCGCGCCCAACGACCAGCAGATCTCCGGTGCCGCCCCCATCGCGGCCCAGGTCCAGGCCACCTTCGGCGAAATCTTTCATAACCCGTTCGAGCAGCCGCACATTACGGCCATCCGCCTGGCTGTGCACAGCGTGCCGAACGCGCGTTGGGCGGCGATCGACAGCGCCTGGAGCGACAGGAAAGAGGCGCACCCGGGCGAAACCATCGCAATCAAGGTGGCGCTGAGGCCCTATCGCGGCGCGCCCATTCTGCGAGAAGTGCCGCTCGTGATCCCCTCTCAGACCGAACCCGGGACGCTGCACATCCTGGTGAGCGACGCGGCGACGCTCGACCGCGTCGAGCAGTACTTCCCGCTCGGGCCGAGCACGCGGGTGACGGGGCTGCAGCAATTGATCGACCTGCTGAACCAAGAGCGGCAAAACGACCGGCTTTACGTGACGCTGTTGCAGCCCGCGCCGACGCTGCTCGTCGAAGACAAGCGCTTGCCGGACGTGCCCCTCTCCGAAATCAACGTGCTCAGCCAGCGCAATCCCGGCCGGACCACCGTCCTCTGGCAATCGGAACTGGCCGAGCAGTCGGTGCCGCTGCACGAGGTCATTACCGGCCACGAATACCTCACGATCACGGTGAAATAGGGCTGTTGCGAACCTACGGGAGCCGCCCTCGGGGGCTGAAGCCCCCGACTTTCGACCGCCTGGACTGCACGGCTGATCCCGTCCCGAACGTTCGGGATTCGGGACGTGCCTTTACAGCGTGTCAGCTCCGCGACAGCCTCTAGGCTCCCAAGGAGAAGATGCGGATGCGACGAGTATGGCGAATTTCAGCCGGGTGCCTTCTGGCCTTGGCGGCGGCGAGCGTGGCGGCGCGCGCCGACCACACCCGCTTCTGGAGAACCTCGGACTATACGGAGTTCGAGAGCGGCACGGCGAAAGGCGTGGCGCTTTGGAGCGACGGCAAATTGGTGCCCGCAGCCGCCTTTGGCCATTTCGCCGACCCGAACGTAGCCTATCTGTGGACGCTGCGCACCGATCCGCAAGGCCGGCTGTATGCCAGCGGCGGCTCGAACGCCCGCGTCTTTCGTCTCGACGCGCAAGGCCACGCCACGACCGTTTTCCAATCCTCCGAGCTTGCGGCCCAGGCGATCGCCTTCGATGCGCAAGGCGACCTCTACGTCGGCACCTCTCCCGACGGCAAAGTCTACAAAGTCACTCCCGGCGGGCAGTCGAGTGTGTTCTTCAACCCCAAAACCAAATACATCTGGTCGCTCGTCGTGGCGAAAGACGGCACGGTCTACGTGGGAACGGGTGACAAAGGCGAAATTTACGCCGTCACCCCTGGCGGAAAGAGCGCCCTCTTCTACAAGAGCGACGAGCGGCATATACGCGCCCTGGCGCTGGACGCCCAGGGTGACCTCATCGCGGGAACCGATCCGAGCGGGCTCGTGATCCGGATCGCGATCCACCGCGCCGGCGCCGGGGCTCCGCCGACGGCAGGCCGCGCTTTCGTTCTCTACCAAACCGCCGGCCAGGAGGTAACCGCGCTCCTGCCCGACACCCACGGAAATATCTACGTCGCTTCGATTGGCGCAGCGTCCGCGCAGGAACATGCGGCACTTTCCGCGCCTTCCCCTGCGACCTTTGTCTTCTCCGCCCTACCGGCCGGCGCCGCGGCGGCAGGGTCGGCCGCCGCGGAGGCGGAAGCCGCGCAGCGGGCCGCAACCGCGGCGGCCGCGCCGGCGCCTTTCACCCCGTTCCCCGGCGCCGCGGGTGGCAGCCACGTCTACCGCATCGCGCCTGACGGTTCTCCCCAGCTGCTCTGGCACTCGCCCACGGCGCTCGTCTACTCGCTGGGATTCACGCCCGCCGGCAAGTTGCTCCTCGGCACGGGAAATAACGGCGACGTGATCGAACTGGAAGGTGACGGCATCTTCTCGAAAGTGGCGGATACATCCGCCGGACAAGTCACCGGATTCGCCGCGGGACAAGCAGGCCGGGTTTATTTGTGCACGGCGAACCCGGGAAAGATTTTCACCCTGGGACCGGGTATCGCTCCGGAAGGCACCTTCACCTCGGCCCCATTTGATTCCCGCATCTTTTCCCGTTGGGGCCGCCTGAACTGGTGGGGCCGGGGAGCCGCGGATGGCCGCGTGAGCTTCTATGCCCGCTCGGGCAACACCTCGAATCCCGACAGCCTCTGGAGCCGCTGGTACGGCCCCTACACGATGCCCCAGGCGCAGACGATCGGCGCCCCGCCCGCGCGATTCGTGCAGTGGAAGGCAGTATTCCATCCCGCCGCGGGCGCGGCGCCTACTCTCTCGTGGGTCAGCCTGGCGTACCTGCCTAAGAACGTGGCGCCGCAGATCGACGACGTGGTGATGCAAGACCCTGGCATCCGCGTGCGGTCGGTGGTCTTGCCGCAAGGCGTGGAAGCCGTGACGCCGGTCCGCCTGCGCATGCCGCGCCCCGGCGGCGCGGGACCGGGCCGCGGCGTTTCGCCGCAGGGCGAGCCGGAAACGCCATTCACCTTCACGCCGCCGCCCCAGGGTTTCCGAAGCAAAGGCTGGCAGAGCGTGGTCTGGAGCGCGCAAGATCCCGATGGCGATACACTCGACTATTCCGTCTACTACCGCGGGGAAGGAGAGCAGAACTGGAAGCTGCTGAAAGCGGGCCTGCGCGTGCCGTACTTCTCCTGGGACACCACCACGATGCCCGACGGCGCTTACTACCTCAAGATCGAAGCGTCCGACGCGCCTTCCAACCCGCCGGGGCAGGCGCTCAGCGCGTCGAGGGAAGGGCCGCGCTTCGTCGTCGACAATACCTCGCCGGTGGTGCAAGACGTGCGCGCGCAAACAGCCACTGATGACGCCATCATCCAGTTCTCCGCGCACGATCCGTCGCAGACCCCGCTGGCACGCGCCGAGTACAGCCTCGACGCCGGCCCTTGGACGCCGGTCCGACCGGTTGGGGAGCTGAGCGACGCGCCGGTGGAGGCCTACCGGATTCAATTGAAGGGGCTCGCGCCGGGCGAACACACCATCAGCGTGCGCGTGTCGGACTTGTACGATAACTCCGGCATCGCGAAAACCACTTTTCCCGTGGCGGCCGCCCCCCGGGCCAAGCACTAGAAGCTATTTCAAAACCCCCGTCTTCGGGGGTCGGAGCTTCAGTTCCGACAAAAAGCGGCGGAAACATAGGGGCTTTAGAGTCTGTGTGGCAACTGGCATTTCCACAGTTTGTATTTTTCATAGATTCGCGCAAGTCGTTTGCGGACAACGCACGAAATTTGCGCCAGGGCTGTGGAATTCGCACCTTTTCGCGTTGCCACACAGACTCTTCAGCCTGTGGCCTTTGCCTTCCGTGGTGGTTTTTCCACCACCCCCGCTGGCGATCGTTCCTCTCGCCGGATGCCCGCGTCAGGTCCCGGTTGCTTGAGCGTCGCGCGCTGGCATAGAATCCCGCGGTATGGGGAGCGAGCCACTTTCGTTCCGGCTGCGGAAGGGGACCCGTGAAGGTCGGCAGATACTCGCGCCGACCGGCCCGCTGACTTCCTCCACGACCAAGTCCTTTCTCGAAGCGGTACGTTCGGCGGACGCGCCCTTGCTCGTTGTCGATCTTGCCGGAGTCCCGTATGTGGATTCGATGGGAATCGGCGCGCTCGTTCAGGCGCACGCTTCCTTCCGCCGGGCGGGCCGCGAACTCGTGCTGGCGGGATTGACCCGCCGCGTGGCTTCTGTGTTTCGGATCACCGGAGTCGAACCCACCTTCCGTATCTTCGCCAACGCCGCGGAAGCCGAAGCCGCGCGGGAGTAGTTAGAACCTATTGCAAAACTCCCTTGTTTCCAGGGCACGGCCTTAGCCCGAATACCGAAGTCGGCCCTCAAAAGCGAGCGGACCTGGCGTCCTGAGTCAGAAGTTTGCAACACAGGTTTTCGGGGGTCGGAGCTTCAGCTCCGACATTACGGCCCGCCAAATCCAGGGGCTTCAGCCCCTGAAGCGCGCCGGTTGCGTCCTGAATACATCTACGGGACAAGCGAGAGTAGGTTTTGCAATAACCTCTATTCTTTCCCCGGCAAGCCCCAGTGCGAAGGCCGGCCGAACAGATGCCAAGCGAGAATGACGGCGTAGGTAGTGAAGCGCGCGCGCTGGCGGCGCGAGAGGCCCAAAGTCGCGACGACCAGAAGGCCGTTGGCGAAGCCGTCGAGCAGGGCCTTCACCGGCAGAACCAACCCAACCGCCGCGGCTGCCCACCGCCCTTGCGCCTTCGCGTAATAAAGCAGCTTCGACCGCTGGTATTCGATGCGGGCGCCGGCGTGGAAGCGCCGAGCCGTTTCCCCCTGGCCGTGGACGACTTCCGCCCCGGGGACGTGCCGTACTTCGAACCCCAGGAGGCGAGCGCGGCGGCACCAGTAGGTTTCCTCGAGGAAGAAAAAGAAATCCTCATCCAGCAATCCCAGTTGCGCCAGCGCCGCGCGCCGCACCGCGAACGCCGCGCCAACGACGCTCTCCACCACCACCGGTTCGCGTGCCGCGGGTAGTTTGCCCGCGAAGCGCCGGGAGGCCGCGAGTTTCAGCAAAGGCAGGGGAAGAAACTCCTGCCACCAGCGCGGCAGCGGCGCCACCGCGTTTTGCAAGCGGCCGTCGGGGAAGAGCAGCCGCGCGCCGGCGATCGCGAGCCGCGGATAAGCGTCGAAGGCGGCGGCGAAGGCATCGAGCGCACCCGGTCGCAGCCGCGCGTCGGTATTCAGCAGCAGAACGAACTCCCCCGCCGCCACGCGCAGGCCCTGGTTCGCCGCGCGCGCGAACCCGGCGTTCCCTGAGTTACGAAGTCCGCTGGTTCCGGGGAAGCGTTCGAGGCACCCGTCGAGCGAGCCGTCGCTGCTGCCGTTGTCCACGACGACTACCTCCGCCGGGCGAATGCCGCGAGCTACGGAGGAAGCCACCGCTTCCGTCAGCAGGGTGCCGCCGTTATAGTTGACGACGATCGCGGAGAAGCGGCTGCCGGCTTGGTCCATAACTCGCACACATCATAAGGCTCGGCGGCCTCCTCAGCGTAGGGGCGCCCGCCCGCTAGTGCCCTGAGTCAGAAGTTCGCAACATGGGTTTTCGGGGGTCGGAGCTTCAGCTCCGACATTAAGGCCCGCCAGATCAAGAGGCTTCAGCCCCTGAAGCAGCGCGACTTTTACATGGAACTTGCAACTCGGGCCACTTGCCCGGCGCGGCAAGAGGCAACCATAACCGACGCCTCCGCGCGCTCCGCGTCTCCGGATCTCGCACGGAGAGCACGGAGCCTCTCTGCGTTCTCGGCGTTAAGTCTTTTCGGGTGGGTCGCCTCCCGGAGCCCCGGTCGAGTATCTTATCTAGTGCGCCGGCGTTTCGGGTTGCGGCGAAAGCCGGGCAAGAGCCGGGGGGAAGGAGAAAGGATGGGAATGGGTCTCAGGGAACAGCTTGCGGCGCTGCGCGCCGAACGCGAAGCCAAGCGCAATCCCGAATGGGTTCGCATCATGCATCAGGCCACCGACGACCTGCGGGATTCAGGCATCGGGGACCGCGTGCTCATACCCGGCCGGCGCGCGCCGGAATTCACCCTGGCCAACGAGCGAGGCGAGCCGCGCCACTCGCGCGATCTGCGCGCGCCCGGCTGGCTGGTCCTGGGTTTCTATCGCGGGGTTTGGTGACCGTACTGCAACCTGGAGCTGGCAGCTCTGGAAGCGGCAAGACCCGAATTCGAGAAGCTGGGAGCGGCGGTCGTCGCCATCTCCCCGCAACGCGCGGAGTACGTCCGCTACAGCCGGGACAAGAACGCCGTGCAATTTGAAGTTCTTTCCGACCCCGCCAACGCCGTCGCCCGCGAGTTCGGCCTCGTGTTCCAAGTGCCTGAAGACCTGAAGCGGGTTTACGCGGAAATGAAGATCGATTTGCCACGCTATAACGGCGACGATACCTGGGAGCTGCCGATGACTTCGCGCTTCCTCATCGATCGCGCAGGCGTGATCCGCCACGCCGTCTTCCATCCCGACTACACCATTCGCCCCGACCCCGAAGAGACGCTCGCCGCCCTGCGGGCTCTGAGGTCAGCAGCGGCCTCGTCTTGAGTTGCCGCCTGCCCTCTCGCCCTCGCGATCGGCGACTCGGGCCTATCCGATAGCACCGGGCCTTAGCCCGGCATTTTCGCTCGACACATTCGCGCTGCGCCAGGCTATACGAAGTCGAGCGAGGCGGCGATGGCGTCCCAGACGCGCTGGAGATCGTCGGGCTCGATCGCGTACGGCGGGACGACGTAAACAACGTTGCCCAGCGGCCGGAGCAGAATTCCCCGTTCGAGGTAGAACCGGTAGAGTCGCGGCTTGAGCGAAGACGTATAGCCGGGGTCCTCCGCCGCGATTTCGATCGCGGCGATCGTCCCGAGTTGGCGAACGTCGGCGACGGCGGGATGTTTCGCCAGGGCCGCAAGCCGGTCGCGGTGGATGGCGGCAATCGCTTCGATCCGCTGGAAAACCGGCTCGGTTTCGAAGATTTCGAGGTTCGCGACGGCCGCGGCGCAAGCGATCGGATTCCCGGTGAACGAATGACCGTGATAGAACGTGCGGTCCGGCTCGGGGCCGAGAAACGCCTGGTAGATGCGCTCGGTGGCCGCCGTCGCGCCGAGCGGCAAGACGCCGCCCGTAATCCCTTTCGACAAACACATCAGGTCGGGCAGGGCGCCCGCGTGCTCGCAGGCGAACATGCGGCCGGTGCGGCCGAAGCCGGTAAACACCTCGTCGGCGATCAAGAGCACATCGTAGCGGGAACACGCCGCCCGGATCTTCGCGAGAAATTCGGCGGGATGGACGATCATGCCGCCCGCGCCCTGGACGAGCGGCTCGGCGATGACCGCGGCGGTCTCCTGGTGGATTCGCTCGAGAATCGCGGCCAGATGATCCGCGCAATCGATTTGGCACGTGGCCCGTTGCTGGCCCACGGGGCAGCGATGGCAATAGGCGCTGTGGGCGCGCTCGACGGGGAAAAGCAGCGGGCCGAACGCCTCCGTGAAAACGGAGTCGTCGCCCACCGACATCGCGCCAAACGTATCGCCGTGATAGCCGTTTTCGAGCGCAACGATCTTGCGCTTTTCCGGCCGGCCGCTGTTGCGCCAGAACTGGACCGCCATCTTGAGCGCGACTTCGACGGCTGTCGAGCCGTCGTCGGAGAAGAAAACGTGCGCGAGGCCGCGCGGCAGGAAGCGGCCCAGGCCGGCGGCCAGCGCCTCGGCGGGTTGGTGAGTGCATCCGGCCAGGAGAACGTGATCGAGGCGGCGCGTTTGCCGGGCGATCGCGCCCATGATGCGCGGATGGTTGTGGCCGTGCAGGTTGGTCCACCAGGAGGAGATGGCATCGATCAGGCGGCGGCCATCCTCGGTGTAGAGACAGGCGCCCTCGCCTCGCGCGATGCGCAGCGGCGGCGGATCGGCGGCCGGCTGGTGAAACGGATGCCAGATTTCGAGCGGCGTCATCGGAACACCCGGGAATCGAACTTCGTGCGAAACACTTCGAGGAGCGTCGAGCGGTCGAGGCGCTCCAGAGGCGGAATCGTTCCGACGACCGGCCGCCCGCCGTATCGTTCGATTGCCGCGCGATTGTCGGCGTTTTCCGGACCGATGAGCGCGACGCCGGAAACCTCGATGCCCGCGCGGCCAAGTGCGGCGAGCGTGAGCAGGGTGTGATTGATCGTCCCGAGCGTGCTCCGCGCGGCCACCAGCGCCGGCAAGCCCAGGTGACGCATCAGGTCGGTCATCAACTCGGATTCGTTGATCGGCACGAGCACCCCGCCCGCTCCCTCCGCGATCAGCTTCCTTCCGCCGGCCGGCGTTGGCTTGGCGATGGCCTTCACATCGATTCGCACCCCGGCCCGCTCCGCGGCGAGATGCGGGGAAACCGGCGGATCGAACCGGTAGGCTTCCGGCAACGCTTGCGAGGGCGGAATCCCCGCCAGTCGAATCACCGCGTCGCGATCGGCGCCTTCGGCCGCACCCGTTTGGATCGGCTTCCAATACAGGGCGTCGAGCGCGGCCACGAGCAAGGCCGCCAGCACCGTCTTGCCCACGCCCGTGTCCGTCCCCGTAACGAAAAATCCGTTCGCTGCCATACAGTGTTTCCCCATCCGGGTACTGTGTCCTGTCTCAGTCCAAGCCGCTACGAGACCTGCCGGCATCCGTAGCACAGCGCGGCCTTTGCAAGTCCCAGCCAAGAGCGACCGCATGCCGTGCGCCGAACGTGTCGAGCGCACAGCCCCCATTCTCGGTCATCCCCTCGAAACTTGTCCTCCGCAAACACACATCCCATGCCCGGTCATTCCCGCGGAAGCGGGAATCCAGTCGTGCCAACGTACCGCCCTAAAATGTTTGCCAAGAAAACAAGTTCCTACGACCTTGTGGCACAGGAACTCCCGCCTGTGCAGCGCCTTCAGCTGACGCCCGGACACAAAAGCGCACAGGTAAAAGTGGCTGTGCCACTCCGCGGCGCCACAGCTACGCCCGGGACGCTGCGCGGTTGCGTGCGCGGAGGCAGGCTTCGAGCAGCCGGTCGATCTCGTCTTCGCCGAGCGTGGCGGTGACCGAAACGCGGAGCCGGGAGCTGCCTTCGGGGACGGTCGGCGGGCGAATGGCGCGGACGGCGAAGCCGTCTTCCCGCAGGCTCTCGGCCCAGGCCAGCGCCGTTTCCGGTGTTCCCGCGAGGATGGGAACGATCTGCGAGCAGCTGGCTCCGAGATCGAATCCCTCCGCGCGCAAGCCGTCGCGCAGCCGCGCGGCCGTGACGTGCAGATGGGCGCGCTCGGCATCCATCGCGCGCGCCAGCCGAAGCGCGGCGCGAATCTGGGCGGCGAGGTAAGGCGGCGCGGCGGTGCTGAAGATGAAAGTGCGCGCGCGATTCACCAGGTAGTCCGCGACGGCGCGGCTCGAACAGACGAAAGCGCCGGCGCTCGCGAGCGCCTTCCCGCAGGTGTGAACCACCGCCAGCAGTTCGCCCGCCACGCCGGCTTCGGCCGCCAGGCCGCGCCCTTCCGGGCCCCACACGCCGACGCTGTGCGCTTCGTCGAGAACCACTTCCGCGCCGTACTCCCGCGCGAGAGCCACCAGCCGGGCGAGCGGCGCGAAATCGCCCTCCATGCTGAAGAGGCTCTCGGTGACGATCAACTTCGCGCACGCCTCGTCTTGATGCCGCGCGAGCGCGGCTTCGAGCCAACCCATGTCCCCATGCGGGTAGATGAGCTTGCGCGCGCGCGAAAGCCGCAGGCCGTCGATCAGGCTCGCGTGGTTCGAGCTGTCGGAGAAAACCAGATCGCCAGGACGCGCGAGCGCGGCAAGGAGACCTTCGTTCGCCAGGTAGCCGGAGGAAAAATAGAGCGCGGCTTCCGTGCCCGCCAGCGCCGCGAACTCCGCTTCCGCGCGCTCCCACTCCGGCGCGTTCCCCGCCAGCAGGCGTGACCCGCCCGACCCGACGCGCCCGCCCTCCCGTATCGCCCGAGCCGTTTCGGCCACGAGCCGAGGGTCGCGGGCCAAACCGAGATAATCGTTCGAGCTGAGCGGAATGCCGGGCGGACAATCGAGCCAGCGGTACAGCCGGTCCCGGCGCAGCTCGTCGAGTTCGGCCGCGATGCGCCGCCGAACCAAGCTCGTTGTGGCGCGGGCTCCCGAACCTTCGGGACTGTCCGCGCGCTTTTTCGGGTCTGGAGTGGCGCGGGCATTCCTGCCCGCGCGTCTTTGCGAACTCGCCTCATTCTCCATGGAACGCCCCGGCGCGGCCGGCCACCGGGGCATCGTACGGCTCGAGTCCCAGATCGCGGAACAGCGCTTCGTCTTCGCTGGGCAGGGGATTCGCAGTGGTCAGCAGCCGCTCGCCCAGAAACACCGAATTGGCTCCCGCGAGGAAGCAGAGCGCAGCCGCTTCCCGCGTCATCTGCTTGCGCCCGGCGGCCAGGCGCACCATCGCCGTCGGCATCAGGATCCGCGCGACCGCGATCGTGCGGACCATCACCAGGGGATCGAGCGGAGGCTGGCTGGCGAGCGGCGTCCCTTCGACGCGGACGAGCATATTGATGGGCACGCTCTCGGGGTGGGGCCGAAGCGAGGCGAGTTGGTGCAGCAGGCCGATCCGGTCCTCCTCCGATTCGCCCATCCCCAAAATGCCCCCCGAGCAAACGGTGATGCCGGCGCCGCGGACCGCGGCGAGCGTGCGGAGGCGATCCTCGTAGACGCGGGTGGTGATGATGTTGCCGTAAAATTCCGGCGACGTGTCAAGATTGTGGTTGTAGGCGGTGAGTCCGGCCTGTTTCAAGAGCTGCGCTTGACGCTCGGTGAGCATGCCCAGCGTGCAGCAGACTTCCAGGCCGAGCGCGGCCACGCCGCGCACCGTCTCGAGCACGGCATCGAAGGGCGGGCCGTCGGGCGCTTGTCGCCACGCCGCCCCCATGCAGAAGCGCGTCGCCCCGCTCTCCCTCGCGCGGCGAGCCTGGGCCAGTACGTCGCCGGGATCCATCAACTCCCGCCGCTCCACTCCGGTTTGGTAATGGCCGCTCTGCGGGCAGTAGGCGCAGTCCTCGGGACAGCCGCCGGTCTTGATCGAGACGAGCCAGCAGGTTTGCACGCGGCCCTTGGGGTGATAGGCGCGATGCACCTGCTGGGCGCGGAAGACGAGTTCCAGCAGTGGGAGCCGGTAAAGTTCGCCGATCTCCTCCCGCGTCCAGTCGTGGCGGATGGCGCCGAGTTCGGGTTGACGAGGCTGGGTGCTCACTCGCGGCTATCCTCGATTTCCAGCAGAACGCTGCAAAAAGCCTCTTTTCATAAGGGCACGTCCCGAAGCTTCGGGATTATTCGTGCCGTAAGTGCTTGCGCAAGTATGCGGCTTCAGCCGCTGGGGGCCCGCCCGCCAAGCGGCTCAGCTAAGATAAGCAGGCGGCGAACCAGGTGACAAGCCGAATTGTAGCGGGTGGAAAGCGAACATGAGCCGCCTCGTAGCGCGATGGGTGCTTTCGGCGCTTTGCGTGTTCCTCGTGGCGCACGTGGTGCCGGGAATCTACGTGCGCGGGTTCGGAGCCGCGCTGCTCGCGGCGCTGGTGATCGGCCTGGTCAATGCCACGCTGGGGCTGGCGCTCAAGGTCATCACCTTCCCGCTGATCCTTCTTAGCTTCGGCCTTCTCATTCTGCTCATCAACGCGGCTCTGCTCGAGCTGGCGTCGTGGGTCGTCCCCGGTTTCGCCGTCCAGGGATTCTGGGCCGCGTTCTGGGGCGCGCTGCTGCTGAGCGTCCTGAACGTCGGCGTGAAGTGGGTGGTGAAAGAAAGCTGAGCCCGCTCAGGCCAGCGCCGCGGTGCAGTGGGCGCAGCGCCTCGCGCCGATGGGGATCTCGCTCAGGCACTCGGGACATTTCATCGTGGTGGGGTCGGCTGGCGGCTCCTTGCGCGAATGCGCTACCAGCGCGTTCATCGGCGCCACGACAAAGTAGTAGACGATGGCGGCGACGATCAGGAACGACATCAGCGCGTTGACGAAGTCGCCGTACAGGAACTTGCTGTTGTGAATCGTGAAGGCGAAGCCTGAAAAATCCGGCTTCTGAACGATCGCCGCGATGAGCGGGGTGAGCAAGTCCTTCGTGAACGATCCCACCACCGTCGCGAACGCCGCTCCGATCACCACTCCCACCGCCATATCCACCACGCTTCCGCGTAGCAGGAATTGCTTGAAGCCGCTGGCCATGTTCGCTCCCTTTCCCCGAGAGGCCCGTTTCCAGCCTGAGCCCCCGGTCTTCCGGAGGGAGCGTAGGGGTCAGGCGGCTTCCCGTCAAGCGGAGGTTGGGGCGGAAGTAGGGCACGGAGGCAGGGGCACGCTGCGGCGTGCCCTTGCCGGGAGCCGGCTTGGCCGTCGTGGCAGGCTGCGGGGAATCGTCACGCCGGGGCGCCGGAATGGGGGGATAATGGGGGCCAAGGAATGCGAGGAGGTGCAAGATGACTGCATGGCTATGGCTGGCCGCCATGGTGGTGGTGATAGCGTGGGTAGCAACCGCGTTGGCGATTCGGCGTTGGGGGCCGGGCCAGGTCCGCCGCCGAGTTCTCTGCCCCGAAAAGAGCCTCTTCACCCACGTGCTTGCCGTACGAAGCGAAGCAGGCTATGGCGCCATTCGCACCACCGATATCGCCCGGTGCGACCTGCTCGCTGCCGGCCCCGTGACTTGCGCAAAACGCTGTCTGGTGAATCTATGAACTGAGCCGGCCGGCGAGCGCCGGAAGCTAAACCTTTCTTTCCGGCGTCCCGCCAAACGATTGCCACGGGGGCCCACCGAGCCCCGCAGTAGCACATCAGACTTCAGTCTGTGGCCTTTGTTTGCGTCCCTTGTTTGCGGCCCGAAGGTCGCTCCATGTCCTCCGTCCTAGAAGCTTTCAGCCGCGCGACTCGCTTCGTTGGCCGTGCTAGGATGAAGCGACTTCGCCTCCGTCTGGCGACCCAGGAGCATCCATGGCGCTGCCGGGGCGGGGAAGGGAAGATCGCGGGAAGATGGGCTCGCTACTCACCGTGAAGGATTTGGTGGTGCGCTTTGGCGAGCGCACGATTCTCGATGGGCTCAGTTTCGAGCTGGTTTCGGGCGAAGTGCTTGCCGTCATCGGCCCGAACGGCTGCGGGAAGACCGTCCTTCTGAAATCGCTGCTCCGCCTGCTGCCCTCGGCCGGAACGATCGACTGGGCGGCCGGAACGCGGATCGGCTACGTGCCGCAGAAAATCGCGCCCGATCGCGGCCTTCCGCTCCGCGTGCGCGAGGCGCTCGAAGCCAAGGCGCGCCTGATGGGGCTGGGACGCGCCGAAGTCGACCGGGTGGCGGAAACGGCGGGGCTGGGAAGCGACGTGCTGGATGCGGCCGCGGGCCTGCTCTCCGGCGGCCAATTCCAAAAGATGCTGATCGCGTTCGCGCTGCTCGGACAGCCCAACGTGCTGCTCTTCGACGAGCCCACCGCAAGCCTCGACGAACTCTCCGAAGAACGCGTCTACGAGCTTCTGCACCGGCTCCAGATCGAGCAGGGGATGACGGTCGTTCTCGTCTCCCATGACCTCAGCGTAGTCTTCCGCTACGCCACCGAGGTGCTTTGCCTGAGCCGCGGATTTACCTGCTCCGGCCCGCCGCAACGGGTTTTGACTCCCGCGGCCCTCGAAGCCCTCTATGGCGCCCCGCCGAAGTATTACGTCCACCACGCGGAGCGGACGAACCCATGACTGTGGGCACGGTGTACGCGCTGGTGCTGGCGGTCCTGTTCGCGCTGGCCGCGGGGCTGGTGGGCAGCTTCGCCCTGAGCAAGCGGATACTGCTGGCGAGCGACGTCCTCTCCCACCTGGCGCTGCCGGGTATGGGCCTGGCGATGTTGCTGGGATTCACCCGGCACTGGATCGTCGGCGGCGGCGTGACGCTGATCGTCGGCACGCTGCTCGTCTGGAAACTGCAGCAGCGCGCCGCCCTGGCTGCCGACGCCGCGATTGGCGTGGTCTTTGCCACGTCCCTGGCCCTCGGAGCGCTGCTCACGCCGAAAGCGGACATGCTCGAGGCGCTCTTCGGCAGTTTCCAGCCGCTCTCGCTCGCCGAGTTCCTCCTCGGCGCGGCGACGGCGGTGTTGATCCTTTTCGCTCTCTACCGCCTCCGGCACCGGTTGGTGCTGAGCCTGTTCTCTCCCGAACTCGCCGCGGCTACCGGAGTCAATCTCCCTCGCCTCGAGCTTTACTTCCTGCTCCTCTTCAGCCTGACGGTGCTGGTGGCGCTGCCGTTCATGGGCGCCCTGCTCGCCAGCGCGCTCGTAATTCTGCCGGCGGCGACGGGGCGCAGGTTTTCGAGCAGTTTTTCCCAATTCCTGGCGGCTTCGATCGTGGCGAGCGTGGTGTCGGTCGTGGCGGGATTCGCGATCGGCCAGCGGCTGTTCCCCCGCATGGGGCTCGGGCCGATTATCGCCCTGGTTGCCGGCGCCCTGTTCCTGGCGAGCCTGGCGCTAGGGGAGCGCCGCACCGCCTGATACCGGTGTCCTTCGCCGCGGCGCGAGAGGGTGGCGCGGGCATTCCTGCCCGCGCGTTTTCCCGTCCACGGCGACTTTCGAGGCTGCCCGCACGCGTTGCGAATGCGAGCGCCGGGCCAGGCCGTAAGGGTTGAACGTAGAGCCGCGTTCTTCAGCGCGGCCCGGCCTTGAACTGCCCGGTCAGTTAAAGATCACTTGACGGATTCCCAAACGGGGTCTACGCTTGCGACATGACTGACTAGTCAGTCATAGTCAAGGGGAGGCCCCCATGCCCCGCGCCAAACGACCCGCACCATCCCCCCGCCCCAAAACGCGCCCGCGCGTCAAGCCGCCCGCCGACCGCTCCCGCGAGATCGTGGCTGCCGCCTTCGCCGAATTCTCCGCCCATGGCTTCGCCGCAACCCGTCTGGACGACGTCGCCCGCCGCGCCAGGGTGGCTAAAGGCACCATCTTTCTCCACTTCCCCAGCAAGCAGCAGCTCTTCGTCGCGGTGGTCCGCAGCCTGATCGGTTCCGTCTTCGCCGAGTTCCGAGGCTTGGCGGAGGGTCCGCCGAAATCGGCAGAAGGGTTGCTCGGTGAACTGTTCTCGCGACTCTACGCCGCGCTCGTGAGAAACGAGAAAGCGGGAGGTATCCTCAGGATGCTGATCGCGGAGTGCGGCAACTTTCCCGAGCTGGCGCAGGTCTGGCGTCAAGAGGTGATTGGGCCGGGCCTCGCTGCTTTTCGCCAGGTCTTGCGACAGGGCGCGGCCGCGGGCGAGTTTCGCCGGAGCCGGGTCGAGGATTTTCCGCAGATCCTGGCCGCTCCGGCCATTATGGCGGTCCTCTGGGGCTTGCTGGTCGGCAAGCGCGAGCCGCTCGACCTCGATGCCTATTTCGCCACCCACTTGGATTTCGTGTTGTGCGGGCTCCGGCCCGCGGAGGGGGAACCGCCGGAAACCACGCTGCCTGGAGATTCGAAAAGCGAAACCCGGAATTCGAAACCCGAAAGAGCGGCGCGTTCCACAGAAGGGGAAACCACATGAAACGCCGCCCCGTCCTGCTACTTTTTCTTTCCGCTGCGGCCCTGCTGGCCAGCGCGCCTTGCGGCCTCGCGCAACAAATCCCTCCCCGGGACCCGACCGGCCGCGCCTCGCCCCGGAACTCTTCGGTCGGGGGCTCGGCCCCTGGAGCCCGTTCCAGCGGGCCGAGCCGACTGACGCTCGCCGACGCGATCGGGCTGGGCTTGCGAAAAAACCTGGGTGTGCTCCTGGCCGGCTCTGCGATCCGCGAGGCGCAAGGCGCCGAGGAGCGTTCGCGATCGGCGCTGCTCCCGAAAGCCGAAGCAGACGTGCCGGTAACGCTCCAGAGCCGCGACTTGCGCGCCTTCGGCATCAGTCTGCCGGTCGTGCCGCAGGTTGTCGGGCCGTTCGGCACCTACGATTTTCGGGCCTATTTCTCCGAGCCGGTGGTGGACCTCGAGAGCTATCGCCATTGGAAATCCAGCGAGAAACAGGAACAGGCCTCGAAACTGGATTATCAGGACGTGCGCGAGCGAACCATCCGCCAAGTCGCCGGCCTTTACCTTCAGGCGGAATCGGCGGCCGCTCGGGTGAAGGCGGCCGCGTCGCGAGTCGATACGGCGCAAGCGCTCGACGACCTCGCGGAAAAGCAGCACGGCGCGGGCGTCGCCACGGGCGTGGACGTCCTGCGAGCCCAGGTGGCGCTGGCGAACGAGCGGCAGAACCTGGTCGAGGCGCGCAACGCCGCCGAGCAGGCGCTGCTCGCGCTCGAACGGAGCATCGGAATCGATCCGGGCGCCCCGGTGGTCTTGGCCGAAACCCTGGAATTCCGTTCTTTCGCTCCGCCCGCGGCGGATGCGGCGGTGGCGCAAGCGCTCGCGGCGCGGCCCGACGTTCAGGCCCTCGAAGCGCAGCGGCAGGCGATCCTCGACCAACAAGCCGCCAACCGCGCCCGCTATCTTCCCCGACTCGGCATCGACGCCAATTACGGCGGCATTGGCCGCACGCTCAGCGACGTGCGCCAAACGGTTTTCCTGAGCGCCACCCTCCGCTTCACGTTGTTCGATGGTGACCGCTCCGGCGAACGAACCCAGATCGATAGCCGCCTCCAGGGCATCGACGCGCAACTCGCCGACTTGCGGCGCGGCATCGCTGGGGACGTTCGCTCCGCCCTGCTCGATTTGCAGTCGGCGGCGGAGGCGGTGAGCGTCGCGCGGCAAGGCGAGGATTTGGCCGGGCGGGAGCTGAAGCTGGCGCGCGACCGGTTCCGCGCGGGCGTTACCGACAACGTCGAGGTGGTCACCGCGCAGGATTCGCTCGCTCGCGCTCAGGAGAACTACATCTTCGCCCTCACCCAGCACGTCGATGCCAAGATCGCCCTGGCGCGGGCGCTGGGCGAAACCGAAAAGGGCTTCGAACGCTACGTGGGTGCGCCGTGAAGAACGTAACGCGACGACAGATTGCCGAGCGGGCAGCCAGGGGGCCCTGTTGTAACGCCGCCATCCTGGCGGCCGGTGGGGTGCTGGCTTCGGTCGCCGAGCGGCTCCCGTCCCGACGAAGTCGGGAGCCCGGCATCCGAGCGGCGCGAGCGGAAAGGCGAGAAACGGAGCAAGCGCGATGAAAAAACGGATCGTGGTGATCCTGCTGGTTTTGGCGGCCGCCGCTGGCGCCGGCTATTTCTACCTGCGGGCTTCCCGGCCGAAGCTGGCCGCGAATGAAATCGAGCTTTCCGGGAATATCGAGGCGCACGAAAGCCTCGTCGGCTTCAAGATACCCGGCCGAATCGTGGCGCTGCCGGTTGAGGAAGGGCAATCCGTCGATTCGGGCGCGCTGCTGGCCCGACTCGACGACGCCGATTACCGGCAGAAAGTGAGGATCGACGAAGCCAACCTCGCGCTCCGGCAAGACGAATTGGCGCTGACGCTCGCCGGTGAGCGCCGGCAGCAGATCCAGCAGGCTCGCCAGGCCATGCTCGACGCGCAAGCCGACCTCCAGCTCAAACAACTCGATTTCGGGCGTGCCGAGTCCCTCTATAAAGAGGATGCGGTTTCCGCTCAGTCCCGCGACGCCGCCGCCACGGCCTTGGCGCGGGCGCAGGCGAATTTCCGGCGAGCCCGCGCCGCCTACAGTCAGGCGCTCGAAGGCAGCCGGAAGGAACAAATCGCCATCAGCCGCGCCGATGTGCAGGCCGCCGCGCGGAATCTCGGCTTGTCCCGGATCGAAGCGGGGTACACCCTGCTGCGCGCTCCCGAGCCCGGAGTGATTTTGGTGCGGCAGGCGGAGCTCGGCGAGGTGGTTGCGCCGGGAACGCCGGTCGTCACGCTTGCCGATCTCGACCACGTCTGGCTCCGCGCCTACCTGAACGAGCGCGATCTGGCCAAGGTGCATTGGGGCCAACCCGTGCGAGTCACGACCGACGCCTTTCCCGGCAAGTCCTATAGCGGCCGCATCTCCTTCATCGCGTCGAGCGCGGAGTTCACCCCGAAAACGGTGGAGACGCAAGCCGAGCGCGTCACGCTGGTCTACCGCATCAAGATCGACCTCGAGAATCCCCGGCACGAGTTGAAGCCTGGCATGCCCGCCGACGCCTGGATCCAGCTCGCCCCGCAGCGGTGACCGCCATGGCCGAGTCCGCAGCCCCGATCGCCGTCTCGGGCCTGGTTCGCCGCTTCCCCGGCGTCCTCGCCCTCGACCGCGTCAGCTTCGACGTGAAGGAAGGCGAGATTTTCGGGCTCGTTGGGCCCGACGGCGCGGGCAAAACCACCCTCCTGCGCATTCTCTCCGGACTCCTCGATGCGAGCGAGGGCCGGGCGCTGGTGGCCGGCGCGGACGTAGGGGGCGAGTCCGCCGCGGTGCAGAACCAGATCAGCTACATGCCGCAACGCTTCGGGCTCTACGAGGATCTGACCGTGGACGAAAACATTCGGTTCTACGCCGACCTCTTCGGCGTACGCCGCGAGGAGCGGGAGCAGCGGGCGAAGGAGCTGCTCGAAGCCGCGGGCATGAGCCCGTTTCGCCGGCGGCTGGCGGGGCAGCTTTCCGGCGGCATGAAACAGAAGCTCGGCCTGGTCTGCGCCCTGATTCACCGGCCCCGGGTGCTCCTGCTCGACGAGCCCACCAACGGGGTCGATCCCGTTTCCCGCCGCGAGTTCTGGCAGATTCTCTATTCGTTGCAGCTTGCGGGAGCGACGATCCTGATTTCCACCTCCTACCTCGACGAAGCCGAGCGCTGCCACCGCATCGCGCTCCTCGACCGGGGCCAGCTGCTCTTTTGCGATACGCCTATGGCGCTGAAGGGAATTCTCGCCGGCGCTGTCGTCGCGGTGACCGCGCCCGATCCACGAGCCGTGCGTGACGGCCTCGCGGGCGCCGAAGGCGTGACGACGTCCGTGCTGGTAGGAGACGGCGTGCATCTGGTGGTGGATGATGGGCCGCGGCGCATTCCCGAGCTGCGGCAGAGGCTGGCGGAGCGGGGACTGGCCGTGGACGAAATCTCGCTCGTGGCGCCGACCGTCGAAGACCTGTTCGTTTCGGTGGTGGAAGCGCAGCGGGGAAGGGCGAAGGCATGAACGAAGAGCGCTCGGTCGTCGTCGACTCGCTGGTGAAGCGCTTCGGCGGATTCACCGCCGTCGATGGCATCAGCTTCGCGGTGCGGCGCGGCGAGATTTTCGGCCTGCTCGGCCCCAACGGCGCGGGCAAGTCCACCACCATTCGGATGCTCTGCGGCCTTCTCCAGCCGACGGCGGGCCGCGCGCTCGTCGCCGGGCACGACGTCCGGCGCGAGCCCGAATCCGTTCGCCAGAGCATCGGTTACATGTCGCAGAAATTCTCGCTCTACAACGATCTCCGCGTCATCGAAAACCTGCGCTTTTTCGCGGCGCTGTATCAGGTGCCGCGGCGGGTTCTCGCGGAGCGGCTGGCATGGGCGGTCGAGATGGCGGGTCTCGCGGGCCGCGAATCGGCGCTTGTGGGCACGCTGCCCTCGGGCTGGAAACAGCGCTTGGCGCTCGCCTGCGCCGTCCTGCACCGTCCGCCGGTCCTCTTTCTCGACGAGCCGACTTCGGGTGTGGACCCGCTCTCGCGCCGGGGGTTCTGGGACTTGATTCACCAGATGGCCGAGGAAGGCGTTACGGTGCTCGTCACGACGCACTACATGGACGAAGCCGAATACTGCAACCGCATGGTGCTGATCGACCGCGGCCGGATCGTCGCCGCGGGCACGCCCGCCGAATTGAAACGCGCCGCGCTCGATGGCGAGCTTTTGCTGGTCGAAGCCGAACCGCTTGGCCCCGCCCTCGATCTCCTGGGAGGGGCGCCGGGGGTCTTGGATGCCGCGGTTTTCGGCAATGCGATTCATTTGCGGGTTGCGCACGCGGCCGATGCCGCCCCGTCCCTGCGCTCCTGGCTCGCCGAACGCGGCATCCAGGTCGGGCGGATCGAGCCGATTCGCCCTTCGCTCGAAGACGTTTTCGTTGCCGCCACCGCCGGTCGCGCCGAATCCCGGCCGGAGGTCCGCCCATGAGGTCTTGGCGCCGGCTCGCGGCCATTGCGCGCAAGGAATGGATCCAAATCCGCCGGGATGCGCGGAGCCTGTCCATCGTTGTGGCCATGCCCATACTCCTGATGCTGATGTTCGGCTACGGCGTCAGCCTCGATACGAAGCATATTCCCGTGTGCGTGTTCGATCGCGATCGTACGCCCGCGAGCCGCGACCTCCTCTCGCGGTTCCGCGCGTCGCAATATTTCGACGTCACCGATGCCGTGGATAACTACCCCGCGCTGGTCCGCGCCATAGATAGCGGGCGCGTGCGCCTCGCGATCGTCGTTCCCAACGATTTCTCGCGCTTGGTCGAGCAGGGTGGGCCCGTGGCCGTCCAGGCGATTGTGGACGCCACAGACGACAACACCGCCAGCCTCGCCATCAGCTACAGCGAGGCGGTGGTGCGCGGGTACTCGATCCGGGCGCAAATCGATTGGAGCGAGCGGCGAGGCCTCGCGCCCGCGCCGGCCCCGCTTCGCGTCGAGCCCCGCGTCTGGTACAACGAGAACCTCGAAAGCAGTGTGTTCATCGTTCCTGGCGTCATCGCGATCGTGATGGCGGTGATTGGCACGTTTCTCACCTCGCTCACCATCGCTCGCGAATGGGAGCGGGGAACGATGGAGCAGCTTCTTTCGACGCCCGTGAAGCCGATCGAGATCCTCTTGGGCAAGCTCGCGCCCTATTTCGCGATCGGCATGGCCGATACCGCGCTTTGCGCCGGATTGGCGGTGGGCTGGTTTGGCGTGCCGTTCCGCGGGAGCTGGGCCGCGCTGTTCCTGGCCTCGGCCCTGTTCCTTCTGGTGGTTTTGCTGATGGGCTACTTCCTGTCCGTCGTCGCGAAATCGCAGTTGGCCGCCAGCCAGTTGGCACTGATCTCGACGTTCATGCCGGCCTTCCTGCTTTCGGGATTCCTCTATCCCATCGGGCAGATGCCGGCGGCGCTCCGCGCGATCGCGCGAGTCATTCCGGCGCGCTACTACGTCGCCCTGGTCAAGGCGCTCTTCCTCAAAGGCTCCCCGGTCGCCTGGCTCGAGCGAGATCTGCTCGCGCTCGGGATCTTCGCGGTCGTTTTGGCCGCCGCGTCGATCCGCGCGTTTCGCAAGAAGCTGACTTGAGGATGGCGATGCTGCGGCGCTTGGGACAGATGCTCGTCAAGGAATTCCTTCAGGCCTTTCGCGACAAACGCACCCGGTTCGTGCTGATCGTGCCGCCGATCGTCCAGATGCTCGTCTTCGGCTACGCCGCCACGCTCGAAGTGCGGCACGTCCCGATCGAAATCCTCGATCTCGATAACAGCCGGCAGAGCCGGGACCTGCTGGCCGGGTTCTCCTCGAGCGCCTATTTCGACGTCGTCGGCTATGCGAAATCCCGGACGGAACTCGGGCGGGCCATCGCGCGCGGCGATGCGGCCGTGGGCATCGAGATTCGCGCCGGGTTCGCCCGCGACCTGCTCGCCGGTCAATCGGCCCCCGTGCAAGTCCTCGTCGACGGCACCGACTCGAACACCGCGCTTGTAGCTCTGGGCTACGTGAATCAAATCGCCGACAGCTACTCCCGCCGGGTGATGGACGATCGCCTGGCGCTCTCCGCCCCGCTCCTGGTTTCCCGGATGCCGCGCGTCGAGCTGGCGCCTCGCCCCTGGTTCAATACCAGCCTCGAAAGCCGCTGGTTCTTCGTTCCCGGAGTCATCGGCAGTCTCATTCTCGTCATGATCGTTCTGCTCACGGCTTTCGCCGTCGTCCGCGAGCGTGAAATCGGCACGCTCGAACAGATCATGGTGACCCCGATCCGCCGAACCGAGTTCATTCTCGGCAAAACGATCCCATTCTTCCTGATTGGGCTGGCCGACGCGGGCCTCATCGCCACCGTGGGAACCTTCTGGTTTGGCGTGCCGTTCCGCGGCTCCTTGTGGGTGCTGGGTTTGGGCACGATCGTTTTCCTGCTCTGCATGCTGGGAGCGGGCCTGCTGATTTCCACCGTATCGGCCACGCAGCAGCAGGCCATGGTCAGCGCGTTCTTCTTCGATATCCCGGCCATCATCTTTTCCGGATTCGGTTTTCCCATCGCCAGCATGCCGCCGGCTCTGCAGCGGTTCTCCTATCTCGACCCGCTGCGCTACTTCCTGGTGGTGATTCGCGGCGTGTATCTGAAGGGTATCGGCCTCGGCACGCTTTGGCCGCAAATGGTCGCGATGGCCGCCTTCGCCCTCGTGACCCTGGCCATCAGCGTCCTCCGCTTCCGTAAATCCCTCGACTAGTGTGGTGATTCACAAGTCCGTTGCCCGGTTTTCAGGAGAGCGGAGCTTCAGCTCCGACATCAAGCCCCGCATATTCAAGGGCTTTAGCCCCTCAAGGCCCGCCGCATTTAGATAACGAATCTCTGAATCACCACGCCAGGTGTCGAGACCTCGGGAGCTGGTCTGCCCGATTCGGTGGGAGCGCGGCCAGGGCCCGAATCGCCCCCTGGCTTCCGGAGCGCAAAGACTGGATCGCTCGCGCCCCAGTGCGTTTGTGCCGCGCTCGCCCGGGACGGCACGATGGGGATTCTGCCTAATCCGCTCTACCGGCGTCACCGACATGCTCTTCCCTTGACACGGTCGGGTACCCGTGATATATCTAACAGACATGTCTTCGAGGAACACTACGCAATACGCCATCCTCGGGCTGCTTACCGTCCAACCGATGTCGGGATACGACTTGAGCAAGAACCTGCGGGAAAGCCTCAATTACTTCTGGGCCGAAAGCAACGGGCAAATTTATCCCAACCTGAAAAGGCTTGCGGCAGAGGGTTCGATCGTACCCGTTGTGGCCCATCAGGCTGGAAAGCGCGTACCGCAGAAATACGCGCTGGCGCCTGCGGGCCGCAAACGGTTGAAAGAATGGCTCGCCAAGCCACCCAAGCCCCAGCCGCCGCGCAACGAGCTCCTATTGAAGCTCTTTCTAGGCAGCTCGGCACCGAAAGGGGCGGTGGAGCGGCATATCGAATCCTTCAAAAGGCAGTACGAAGAGATTCTCAGCGCGCTTACGGCCATCGCGACCTGCCTCCGCAAGCAGCACGCCCGGTCTCGCGACCTGAAGTACTGGAGGTTATGCCTCGAACACGGGATCCGGCTGCGGCAGGCGCAGATTGACTGGTGCAGCTCGGCGCTGAGGGCGCTCGCTGCATCTCCGCAACGGAATCGCGCCATGCGAAGCCCGACCCGGAGGTAACGTGATGTCGCGTGAACTCCCTGAAAGTGAAATAACATCTCGCATGTATCTCTATGCCTCGCTGTACTTTCTCGACGGAACGGCAGATCCGAGCCGAATGCTTCCCACGTGGAAGCAGTATGAGAGCTGCTGGACGGCCGCGGCGGCACTCAGCAGTCCGGCGATTGAGCGTGTGGAGATTCCCTATGAAAGAACAACCTTGACGGAGTGGTTCTTCCGCGCGTCGGGCGCAAAGGAACGCCGGCCACTCGTGATTCTGAATAACGGCGCCGATGCCTCCGAGCTCGCCATGCTGGTGATGGGGGGCGCGGCAGGAACGGCGCGGGCCTGCCATTGCCTGACGTTCAATGGGCCGGGACAGGGCGATTCGCTGTGGCTGAAGGGGACGTACTTTCGCCCCGATCGGGAGAAAGTGATCACCCCGGTCGTGGATTTTGCGGTGGCGCACCCGGAAGTAGATGGGAAGCGGATTGCGCTGGTGGGCATCAGCCAGGGCGGGTACTGGGTCCCGAGAGCGCTGGCCTTTGAGCATCGTGTCGCGGCGGGTGTGGCCGATCCGGGCGTATGGAACCTAGGGCGCACGGACGGAGCACCTGCCGGAACCGAAACTAGCTGGATCCCATACTGAACGGTTGAAGATGAAGGAGGCGCGCGAAAGCGAACTTTCGACCGGGCATGCCGCGGTGACGTGGGGCGTGCGCAAAAGCTGGCGCGGCGTCGGCGTCGAGATTCTGGTCAACTTTGCGCTCCCGTACGTGATCTACGCGCGGACCAAGACTCGAATCGACCGCGTGGACGCTCTGCTTGCGGCGTCGCTGCCTCCCATCCTCTGGAGCCTGGTCGAGCTCCTGCGAAAGCGCCGGGCGGACCCCCTCTCAATCCTTGCGCTCGCGGGGATCGTGCTTTCCCTAATCGGTTTCCTAGGTGCAGGATCGGCGCGGCCGCTGCAATTGCGCGAAAACCTGATCGCCGGACTCATCGGCATTGTCTTCCTGGGTTCCGCGGCCACGGGACGGCCGTTGATGTACCACGTGGCCTGCGCCGCGATGGCGCGCAAATCACAAGCCGAGGCCGAGAGGGTCCAGGGGCTTCGCGAAAAGCCAGGTTTTCGGCGCACGATGACCATTATGACGCTGGTCTGGGGATTCGCCTTGCTCGCCGAAACCTGCGTGGCCTGTGTGCTGATTTTCAAGCTGCCGATTCGGGAGTATCTGATCGTGGGCCCCATCATCGGATATGGGACGTTTGGGGGCTTAGCGCTTTGGTCATTTTGGTACGGGAAACGCCGGAGGCGGCGTGCTGTGCAGCGTGCTGCAGTCGGAAACCTGTGAGCGTCGTCGCGATCGGGAACGCCGCCCGGCCGCCCTCAGCTACCAGGTGCGGCCGCGCCGGCGAACCTGCTCTCGACGAGCCTCCATATCGTTCTGCCTTACCGTCGCGGCGACTACGAATCCCTGCCGGATGCAGAGCAAAGGGTAAGTCCTAGAATCATAATGCTTTGGCTGGAAGCAAGGGCTCTGGCCCTCAAAGGGCTCCAGCCCTGTTTGCCGGTCTGCCAATCAAGGGGCGGGTAGGTGCGGCGGCGGTTGGGGGGGATCACCGGGTAGGGGTTTCCCCGGCAGGGCAACCCCTTAGGGTTCCTTGGCTTCTCATGATAGACTCATGCTGTTTTGAGTATCTTTTGCCGGAGGGCATCGAAACTATGCGTTTGCGTTTGATTGGAGTACTGGCGGCCTTGATGATGCTGGCGCCTGCGGCCGGCTTTGCCCGGACCTCGGTGACAGCGGCTCAGCCGATCCAGGAACAGGCAGCGTCGGCTTCCACCAAGCCAAAGAAGGCTAAGAAGATGAAGAAAGCGGCGAAGGTGAAGAAGGCGACGAAGAAGGTCAAGAAGAACACCAAGAAAGAAAAGAAGGGCACCGGAAACAGCTAAACGCGAGTTTGGCTGTTTTTTTTTGGACTTTACGCCCCGCGTTCTCCCGGAGAGCGCGGGGCGTTTTGCTTTTTTCGGTGCTCGCACCGCGCCGGGTCGTGATAGAGTTTCCGCTCGATTCGAGGGAGGCGGAGGATGAACCCGAAAACGAAAGTGGCGATCCTGGTGTCGGCTTTGGCGCTCGCTGCCGCGGGTGGCGCCCGGGCCGCGACCCGGCCCGCGCCTCCACGCCAGGCGGGGGCGGCTCAACAAGCCCAGTTGCGTAAACTCCAGGCCATCGTCGCGGGATTGCACCCGGTGGAAGGCAATTACACCGCTCGCGATTTCCGGTTCCACAACGGCCAGACGATGCCCGAGCTGCGTCTGCACTACACCACACTCGGCCGCCCGCGCCGCGATGCCCGCGGCCGCGTCACCAACGCGGTCCTCTTCCTGCATGGCACCGGAGGCACCGGGCATCAGTTCCTCGGCCCGCAATTCGCCGGCGTGCTTTTCGGGCCGGGCGAACTCTTCGACGCCAATCGCTACTACATCATTCTCCCCGACGACATCGGCCATGGCGGGTCCAGCAAGCCGAGCGACGGCCTGCGGATGAACTTCCCCAATTACGACTATTCCGACATGGTGCGCGGCGAGCACCTGCTGGTGACCCAGGCGCTGGGGGTGAATCATCTGCGGCTGGTCGGCGGAACGTCCATGGGCTGCATGCACACCTGGATGTGGGCCGAGGATTACCCCGACTTCATGGACTCCGCTTTGCCGCTCGCCTGCTTGACCATCCAGATCTCCGGCCGAAACCGGATCGTGCGCCGCTTGATCATGGACGACATTCGCGACGACCCCGCCTGGGACAACGGCAACTACAAGACCGAGCCGATGTGTGGGCTGCGGGGCACGCTGGGCCTGACGTTCTTCTTCGGCAGCGCTCCGGTGTTCGACCAGAGGATGTTTCCCACCCGCGACGCCGCCGATCGGTATACCGAACGGTTCGAAAAAGCCGTCCTCTCCCGCCTCGATGCCAACGACATGCTTTACCAATGGAATTCCTCGCGCAATTACGATCCCTCGCCGCAATTGGGCCGGATCAAAACGTGGGTGATGTACATCAATTCCGCCGACGACCAGGTGAATCCGCAGGAACTCGGTATCGCCCAGCAAGAGATCAAAAAGGTGAAGCACGGGCGATTCGTCCTGATTCCGATCTCCCCCGAAACGCGCGGGCACGGCACGCACAGCCTCCCCGCCGTCTGGCGGAAGTATCTCGTCGAGCTCCTCCAAGAGAGCCAGCGGCCGGGCGATCCCAGGGTCAGCGCTGGAACGAAATAGCAGCCTCCCGCTACGGGCGGGATAAGAGTTCCTTATCCCGCCCGCCAAAGCCGTTGTGGATTGACAGCCTCCGGCCCGCGTCCCTAAAATTCCCAGTGGGTCACTGGGGCGTGTCGTCCGGTGTGATGTGGTTCCCCAGGCTCGGCAGCACACTGGCGTTCGAGCGCCCTCGGCTTCGCTTCTCGAACTTCAGTTGTGTCCGATTCGGCCTAACAACCTTCAATCTGGGGTGACAAGGGAAAATGTACTTTCTCGGTGTTCTTGCGGTGCTCGTGGCGGGAGGCGGCCTCTTCGGATTCCTACGCGCCAAGCGCACCGCCGCCAGCGAAAGCAGCGCCTCGTACCGGCGTGCAGGCTTTTCCGACCGGTAGGTTCCTCCCTGAATTCCGAGGGGTTTTTCGCCGCGAGCGGCGGCCGCGCTCGAGCCGGGAACGCTCGATACGGCATGCTGGCGGTGTGCCCGCCCGGCAAGGGCCGCGGTTCGTGGCCTATGCTCCGCGCGGCCGTCGTGCCGGTTCCCTGGGTGGTTTGTCGTAACGCCGGCTTCCAGTCGGCTCTTTACCTCACACCCGAAAGAACCGCCAGGACGGCGTTACAACAGTTCGCGGCGCGTGCCCCGTGGTGCTTGTCCGGGGCAGGGCCGGCGGGGCTCTTGTAAGTACCGGTACCGGCGTCATAGACTTTGTGGCAACTCCCCCTGCATTCTCTTGCTTCCAACCATCATTGGTTCGCTGCATCTCGATTTCGGCACCGGGCAAGGCCTGCGGGCACGGGGGGAAGTCGAAACTTCTTTCATCAGGAGATCGACGATGGTGACACTCACGATCAACGGGCTCTACAAGCGGCTGGCACGGCTCGGTATTTTGGGCTTGCTCGTTGCCTTTGGATTGAGTTTGGCGAGTTGCGGAAGCGGCTCGAACTCCTCTTCGGGAATGGGATCGGCGCTGGTCACTATGAGCGATCCGCCCTCGAACGGGACCTTCGGCGACGTCTGGGTCACGGTGGACGACGTGAGCGCCAGCATCAGCGGCACCTCCGATAGCGGCTGGGTCAGCCTGGTTTCCAACCTCAGCGACACCAGCGGCGCGATCAAGGCGGTTCAACTCGACTTGATGCATCTCCCCGCGAACGGGCAATGCCTGCTCGCCCAACTCGGGTCGACTTCCAGCCTTCCCGCCGGGGATTACCAGCAGATTCGGCTGAAGCTCGTGGCCAACAACGCCACCGGCGTCACCCTCCTCTCCCCGAGCAACGAGAGCACCACGAACCAGTGCGCCAGCGTCAACGCGTGGAATTGCGTGCTGCCCAACGGCGGCTCGCTCACCGCCTTGAACCTGGATAGCCAGGCGGAGACGGGCGAAAAGATTCCTCCGGGCCAGATCATGGGCGGGCCGATCCACGTGGCCGCCGGCACGAGCGTGGACATCAACATCGATTTCACTGGCGACGGATCGATCGTCGAAGAGGGCACCGGCGAATACCGACTGCATCCGGTCCTCCTGGCCTACCAGGTTAGCCAGAACCTGACCGGGATTAGCGGCCAAGTGGTGGCGGGGACGGTCTCCGGCGCCACGGTGACCAATGGCGCGGGGATTTCCGGAGCCAACGTCGCGCTTGAGATGATCGGTGGCAATCCGACGGACGGGTCAAGCAGCGTCGACCGGATCGGCAACTACCTCCGGGCGGCCGACTCGAACGGCAATTTCGATTTCTGCCCGCTGCCCACGGGCCCCTTCGATGTCGTTGCCGATGCCGGCGCCGGCGGAGCCACATCCGGCGTTTACAACGCGACCATCGTGACTGGCGTTCCCAATGGAACGCAATTGACGGTACCGATCCTGCCCGAGACCGGGGGTCCGGCGACGATCGTCAACAACGCCGGCAGCACTCTGGCTACCAACTCCACCGGCGCAACCTCGATCAACGCCAACCTCTACGCGTTGCAGACGGCCACCAGCACGCTCGAGTTCGCCGTGCCTCTGCTCTCGGGCTCGGCGCCCTCGATCGCCATGATCTCGGTTCCGTGCACTGCGGGCAACTGCACGGCCAACTACTCGCTGGTCGTGCCGACGAGCAATCCCCTGGTCGGCGCGTACGCGGTGAGCGGGATCACGTGGACTCTGCCGTCCACGACCGCTACGCCGGCGTACAAAGTCGAGGCGACCTGCACCGGCAGCTCGAGTCCCCCGCCGCTGGCCGAATTCAGCACCTCGCAGACGGTGACCCCGGCGGCCACCACGACTCTGCCCAGCGGCCAGCCGCCGACGTTGAGCGGCTGCCAGTAACCAAGTCCCCGAGCGGGCGGCCGGCAAGGTTTAGACGTGGCGCTGCGGCCTTTAGCGCAGCATTGGGCCGCAGCGCCGACATTGTGCCATTCGCCTTCCGGTGGTTTTCACCGAAGCCAGCGGCCCGTTTTCGGTGCGGCCTCTGCTGGCCGTGGCAAGATTTAAACGTAGCGCTGCGGTCTTTAGCGCAGCAGGTGCCGTGGCTCGTGCCGCCTAGTCCGGTTCCTGCGTGACGATATGGATATCGACGGCGGGGGCGCCCTCGAGCAGCCGGTTGAGCGCCCGCAGATACTGCAATTTGCGGAACCCATCGACTGCCGACCGCCCGAAAATCACTTGGGTGACGTGCTTTTCGCGGGCGAAGGCCGCAACGGCCGTGGCCACGTCCTTGCCTTTCAACCGAACGGCCGTGGCGCCCAGGCTCTCGGCGAATTGCAAGTTGGCGTCGCGGGTCTTTTGGTCTGCCTCGCTCCAGTCCCCGCCCGCGTCCACGTGGACGGCGTAGAGTTCGGCTTCCATGCGCCGGGCCATGCGCGCGGCGCGCGCGATGAGGTATTGGCCCTTGGGACTCTCGCCCACGCACACCACGATGCGCTCCCGCACCGGCCAGGTCGTCTGGATATCCTTTTGCTCCATGTAGGATTCCAGGTTCTGGTCCACCTGTTCGGCCACCTGACGCAACGCCAGTTCCCGCAGGGCGATCAGGTTGCCGCGCCGGAAAAAGTTGCGCAGGGCCTGTTCGGCGCGCTCGGAGCCGTAGATATCGCCTCGGCGCATCCGGTTCTGCAAGGCTTCCGGCGTGAGATCGATCATCACGGCTTCGTCGGCGCTTTGCACCACCCAATCGGGCACGGTTTCCCGCACGTGAATGCCGGTGATGGTGCGGACGGTTGGGGCGATACTCTCGAGGTGCTGGATGTTGACGGTCGAGAGGACGTCGCTGCCGGCGGCGAGCAGTTCCAGGACGTCCTCGTATCGCTTCCGGTGTTTGCTGCCGGGGATGTTCGTGTGGGCAAGCTCGTCCACGAGAACGACGCGGCCGTTGCGCGCCAGCAGCGCATCGATGTCCATCTCTTCGAACTCCGTGCCCTTGTATTCCAGCTTGCGCCGGGGCACGGCTTCGAGTTGGGCGGCAAGTTCCGCGATGGCCTTCCGGCCGTGCGTTTCCACCACGCCGATAACGACGTCTTCGCCGCGGCTATGGCGCCGAATGGCTTCGCTCAGCATCGTGTAGGTTTTCCCCACACCCGGCGCGTAGCCCAGGAAAAGCTTCAGCGCCCCGCGCGTCCTTTTCGGCGGCGAGATTACCTCGAGCCATTGTTCGGGGGTCTTTCGCGCGGTCATGGGCTGTTGGAAGGACCTTTCGAAATCTACTGTCCTGAGTCAGAACTTCGCAACATAGGTTTTCGGGGGTCGGAGCTTCAGCTCCGGCATTAAGGCACGCCAAATCAAGGGGCTTCAGCCCCTGAAGCCGGGCGACGTTTACATAGAACTTGCAACTCGGGGCACTACGCTAGAATAGGCCAACGGGATGCGTCTTCGCTAGTGGCGTGCCTCGCTTCCCGATCGCGGCGGGCACGGCCGCGGGGAGAGCCCTCTCCGCGTCGAGTGTCCTGAGTCAGAATTTCGCGACATAGGTTTTCGGGGGTCGGAGCTTCAGCTCCGACATTAAGGCACGCCAAATCAAGGGGCTTCAGCCCCTGAAACCGGGCGACGTTTACATGGAATTTGCCACTCGGGACTCTCGGGGTGTCGAGTTGCGTAGGGAGTGCGAATCCTCCACTCCCGAGAGCCCTGTGCCCGTCGGGAGGTGACCGATCGGCTGCGGCGCCCTCTTTGGGTTTTCCCGCCAGGCGGGCGCCAGAACCTTTGACAATCACGGTCCTGCATTTTATCGTCTTCCTGGTTTGGTCGATCCGTGGACTCCGGTACACCTGCTTTCGGCTCCCGACCCCCGCGCCTGAGGTCGCCCGCCCGCGTCTTAGTGGCGACGACGGCGATGCTGTCGTTCATCTCCTACTGGCGCGCAGCGGCGGTAGTGCTCAACGATCTGGGCTCTTCCGCTTTCTACGCGGGAGCCATTGCCGAGCAGGCGATCGGCAGGTCGGCTCCCTGGTTCATCTTGGCCATCATGTGCCTCGCCTACGCGGTGGCGACGCTCTACGTCGAAAGCTGCAGCATGTTCGTTCGTGGCGGCGTCTACCGCGTGGTCAAGGAAGCGATGGGCACGACGCTCGCGAAGTTCTCGGTCTCCGCCCTGATGTTCGACTACATCCTCACCGGGCCGATCAGCGGCGTTTCCGCCGGGCTCTACCTCGTGGGCCTCCTGAATGAGCTCCTGCACTATTCGCACTCCGGCCTCGTTCTTCCCACCAATCTCAGCGCGGCCGCTTTCGCCATTTTGGTGACGCTCTATTTCTGGTGGGAGAACATCAAGGGCATCACGGAATCGAGCGAGAAGGCTTTGCGCATCATGCAGATCACCACCGTGATGGTGGTGATCATGCTGGCCTGGGCCGCGTACACCCTCTACGTTCGCGGCGCTCACCTCCCGCCCTTGCCCTCGCTCGCCAACCTTCGCTATTCGCCCGACGCGCTCGGGTGGCTGCGCCATTCCCGCTTGCCCTACACCATCGGCTTCGTTGGCATCCTGATCGGCCTGGGTCATTCCGTCCTGGCCATGAGTGGGGAGGAGACGCTGGCGCAGGTGTATCGCGAAATCGAGCATCCCAAGCTCGAAAACCTCAAAAAGAGCGCCCTCATCATTTTCCTCTACAGCCTGATCTTCACCGCCGGCGTGGCTTTCCTCGCCGTGATGATCATTCCCGACAAGGCCCGGCCGCAGTACTTCGACAACCTCATCAGCGGTCTGGCCATGAACTTCGTCGGGCCCTACGCGCTGCGGCTGGCCTTTCAGGTGCTCGTGGTCGTTGTTGGCGTGCTGATGCTGGCGGGGGCCGTCAATACGGCGATCGTAGGCTCGAACGGCGTGCTCAACCGCGTTTCCGAGGACGGGATCCTCTCCGACTGGTTTCGGCAGCCGCACAAGCGTTTCGGTACTTCCTATCGCATCTTGAATCTCGTCGCCGGGCTTCAAATCCTCACGATCGTCCTGAGCCGCGGGAACATCTTCCTCCTGGGCGAGGCCTACGCCTTCGGCGTGATGTGGAGTTTCGCCATGAAGGGCTTGGCCGTGGTCGTCTTGCGGTTTACCGAGCCCGGCCCGCGCGGCTACCGCGTCCCGCTCAACTTTCGCATCGGCAAACTGGAAGTTCCCATGGGGCTCGGGCTGATCACACTGACCCTCTTCGCGCTGTGCGGAATCAATCTCTTCACGAAGGAAGTCGCCACGATTTCCGGTGTCGCCTTCACAGTCTTTCTCTTTGGGGCCTTCACCGTGTCGGAAAGAATAGCGAAGAAACGCGGGGAAGCTCATGGGGAATTGGACCAGTTCAACCTGGCCCAGGGAACCAAACTCACCCCCCAGTCCGTCGGCGCGCGGCCGGGGAACATCTTGGTGCCGATCAGCACGTATTACAACCTGCGCCATCTCGGCGCGGTTCTCGACCGCGTGAAACCGGCACGGCGAGACGTCGTGGTCCTGCACGTGCGTTTCTTGTATCGCGGCGGGTCGGGCGAGCATGACCTCTCTACCGATCAGCTGTTTACGACGATCGAACAGCACCTCTTCACCAAGGCGCTCGAAGTCGCCGAGAAGAAAGGGAAGCCCATCCATCTGGCGATGGTGGCGTCCAACGACCCCTACGACGCGATTCTGCGGACCGCCCAAGACCTCGAATCCGCCGTCATCGTTGTCGGGCATTCGGCGAGGACGACGATCGCCGAGCAGGCACGCACGCTCGGCAATGCTTGGGAGCGTTTGCCGGAACCCAGACCGCACCTGCGGCTTGAAATCTACAAGCGCAGCGGAGAGGAGGAGATTATCTACCTGGGGCCGCACGCCCCGCGGCTGACGGAGAAGGAAGTGAACCTGCTCCACGAAATCTGGCTGCGGCTGAGCGCCGAGGTGGCTCCGGAGGAATTGCACCATCACGATATCGTTCATTTCGCTTTGGATGAGTTGCGCCGCGAAATGACCGCCGAAGGGCCTAACGGGGTGCTGGAGCGGCTTAGAAAGCACCTGGAGGAAATCCGCTCGCGGCGTGCTGGCGCTCCCCAAAGCGAGAAACCGCCCGAATAGCAAGAGCCGTTGAAACGGCACTAGAATAGGCCCATGTGGCGCCTCCTTTCCAGCCGTCTACCGCGGTTCGCGTTCGGGCTCGGGCTGGTGGCGGCGATCGCGTTTTTCTTTGCGCGCCTGTTTCACGCCAACACCACCACCGTCGCCCTCACCTTCCTGCTCGCGATTCTGATCGCCTCCACCGCTTGGGGCATCGCCGTTTCCATCGCCATGTCGGTCGCCGCCGTATTGGCGTACCACTACTTCATCCTCCCGCCCGCGCACCGGATCTACTTCGCCGATCCCGAGAACTGGACGGCGCTCTTCGCGTTTCTCGTGACGGCCATTATCGGCGGCCATCTCTCCTCGCGGGCGCGGCGCCAAGCCGAGGAGGCCGATCAGCGCCGGCGCGAAGTCGAGCGGCTCTACGACTTCAGCCAGAAGCTGCTCGCCTCGGGCAACGCCATCGAACTGCTCAACGCCATTCCTCGCCAGATCGTCGATTCGTTCGAGGTGGGCGCGGCCGCGCTCTTCCTCGCCGAGAAGCAGAAAACCTACCGTTCCGGGCTCGATATCCCCCAGCTCGACGCCGAACGGCTCAAAGCCGTTGCCGCCCGCGAAGAGATGCAGATCGATCCCGCAGGCAGCCTCTCGTTCGTCCCGGTGCGGATGGGGGTGCGGGTGGTGGGCAGCCTGGGAATCTCCGGCCGGGTGCCCTCGCGGGAGTCGCTCGACGCGCTGGGCACGCTGATCGCCACCGCGATCGAGCGCGCGCGGGCCATCGAGCAGTTGAGCAAAACGGAAGCGGCGCAGGAAGGCGAGCGGCTGAAATCGGCCCTGCTCGATTCCATCACCCACGACATCCGCACGCCGCTCACTTCCATCAAGGCTTCCGCCACGAGCTTGCTGGCCGATCCCGCGCCCGATCGCGGGCGTCAGCGCGACTTGCTCGTTGTGATCGACGAGGAAGCCAACCGCCTCAACACGCTGGTGGGCGAGGCGGTCGAGATCGCCCGGCTCGAAGCCGGCGAGTTCGAGCTGGAGCTGAAGCCCGAGCCCGTCACCGCGATTGTCGCCGCCGCGCTCGATCAGACCAAGAGCCTGCTCGGCGAGCGCCCGGTCGATGTCCGGATCCCGCCGGATCTCCCGCCCGTGCGCGCCGATCTCACCCGCGTCCAAAACGCCCTGGCGCAACTCGTCATCAACGCGCACGTCTACTCGCCCCCCGGCCGGCCGATCTCGATCAGCGCCGAATCCAGCGGGAATTTCGTGTTGACGTCCTTGGCCGATCGCGGCCCGGGAATCGAAGACCTCGAGCTCGGCCTGATCTTCGACAAGTTCTACCGGGGCAAGGACCAGCGCTATCGCGTGCAAGGCACGGGGATGGGCTTGCCCATCGCCAAGGCCATCATCGAGGCGCATGGCGGCACCATCGGCGTGGTCAGCCAGCTCGGACACGGCTCGGTCTTCACCTTCAGCTTGCCCATCGACCGCAGCCAGGGCCAGCCAGCGTGAGCGAGGCGAAGATCCTCGTCGTCGATGACGAGCCCCAGATACGCCGCGTGCTGCGGGTGGCGCTCTCGAGCCACGGCTACCTCATGGCCGAAGCCCGCAGCGGCGAAGAAGCGCTCCAGACCCTGCGCGCCGAGCGGCCCGATTTGGTTCTCCTCGACGTGAACCTGCCCGGTATGGACGGCTTGGCCACCTGCCGCGAGCTCCGCCGGTCCTCCGATGTGGCCATCATCATGCTCACGGTGCGGAACGCCGAGCGGGACAAGGTGGAAGCGCTCGACGCCGGCGCCGACGACTATGTCGTCAAGCCCTTCGCCATCGAGGAGCTGCTCGCGCGCGTGCGCGCGGCCCTGCGCCGCGCCGCCGCATGGGAGGCGATCGAGCCGGTGGTCACGGCCGACTTGAACATCGACTTCGAAGCCCGCAAGGTCTCTTCCCGCGGCAAGCCCGTCCGGCTCACACCCAAGGAGTTCGATCTTCTGCGCCACCTCGTCGCCCATGCGGGCAAGGCCCTCCCCCACCGCCGCCTGCTGCAAGCGGTTTGGGGCCCGGACTACGGCGACGAAGCGGAGTACCTGCGGGTATTCGTCAACCAGCTACGCAAGAAGATCGAGCCCGACCCTCGCCATCCCCGCTACATCCTCACCGTCCCCTGGGTCGGCTACCGCTTCGAGCTGCCGCCACCGCCCCATCCCAAGCCCCGCTAGAACCTGGGAATCCTCCTGCTCCCCCATTGCCGAGCCTTGGAATCAGGCGGCCGGCGTCTGCCTTGGCTCGCGCTTATCGAACCGAATTTAAATCGTTCGTAGAGAGCGGCGCCGGGATTCGCGCTTCCCGCGTCTCACGGCCCCGCTCCCGAATCAACTACGCCTCGGCAAGTTCAGTGTTGCGCGTCCGGGGATCCGTTGGGAACCGCCGGCGACGACAACCATGGCGCCACGGTCACATTCGAGCCGGTCACCTGCGAGCATCCAAACGCACCCGGACCCATCGCGCATCCCCACCAGTTGTTCGATGCATCGACGGCTGAGGTCCCCAGATTCACCACGCCTTGGCCATGGCCGTTCAGGTTGTTCCGGTGCACATCGACCGACTCCGGCATGTGAAGCACGATATCGTCGGTCTCGTTCTTGATGACGTTTTTCTCGACCACGATCCCCGAAGGCCCGGAGGCGCCGTGGACGTTGATGTAGAGGTTGATGCCGGAGGGTCCGGGCGTCTTGGCGTCCGCGCTGTCGGCTCCGTTGCCGGAGATGTAGTTGCCCGTGATCGTGTTGTTGTTCATGTTCTCGCCCGGCGAGTGTGCGTGCATCGTCACCCCGGGCAAGCCGTTGCCAATGATGATGTTCTTGGAGATGAGGTTGTCAGACACCCTCGCGCCGGGCAGGAACCCGAAGAGCCCGATTCCGGCGCCGACCCCCTCCACGCCGTTGTAGAGGACTTCGTTGCCCGTGATTGTGTTCGAGTAAACGCCAAACGGCGCGGTACCCCCAGACCCAGGTGCGGGCGGATGCGAGGGAATCGTGATCCCGCAGTCAAGCAGGTTCTTCTTGACGACATTATTGGCAATCATGTTGTCGTGCGTCGGCCCTGTCTCGTCGCTGACCAGCACTCCTCCCGAATTTCCGTCAATCAGGTTGCTGGATAGGAAGGAATTGGCGACCCCCGAAAGATGGATCCCTTCTCCGCAATCTTCACCCTCGGCCGTCTCGAAGGCCGGTAGCCCCGGACACTTGCCCGCGGCGAAATTCAGGCTGCGGTCGTTGCCCGTTACGCGGTTTCCCTGAATCGCGACGGAAGAAGCGTTGGTGATCAGGATCCCCTCGAAATTCGCGTTTTCCACCGTGAAGCCAGAGACCGTCACGTTGGCGAGCCCGCTGTTGTCCAATCCGTCGACGTAGATGCCGTTCGCCAGCCCCGTCGCATCGATGATGGTGTCCGCCGCGTTGTGTCCGATCAATGAGAGCGGCTTGCCGATAACTACGTCCTCCTTGTATGTCCCCTGCGCCACCTGAATCGTATCTCCCGGCGATGCGGCAGCCACGGCATCGCCGATGGTCGTGTAGCAGCCATCGCTGCCACTTGGATTTACACAAAAAGAAGCAGCCTGGGCCTGATTGCCGCCAGTGAGGACCAACCCCGCAAGAATGGCGATTGCTGTTCCCAGTACCCGAAGATTTCCCTTGCGCAGAAACGCATAGGAGCGTGCTCGTGTCTCTCTCGTTCGCATGCTCACTCCCCCTATCCAGGATGTGCGACTCGCGGTTCCCGGTGATGAGAGTATAGGCACCGCATGGCTCGGTAGCAACCGCAACCCCGCACCGTGAGGCCGGCGCACCGCTCGTGCGTCGGAGCCCGTCCGGCGCACCCGGTAGGGGCACGCTGCGCGTGCCCCCCGGCCTAGCGAGCGGCCCTGCCCCGCAACGGATACAGCCGGTCGAGAGCCAGATTCAACTCGAGCACGTTGACCCGCGGCTCGCCTAGGAAACCGAGTTGCCGGCCTTCGATGTGTTGCTTCACCAGGGCTTCGAGCGCCTCTGGGCTGACGCCGCGCGCCCGCGCCACCATCGGCACCTGAAATTCCGCCGCGCCGGGCGAGATGTCGGGATCGAGACCGGAGCCGGAACCCATGACCAAATCGGCCGGGATAGGCGTTCCGGGGTTTTCCGCGCGCCACTTCCTCACTCTCTCCTCGACGCGCCGGATCAGCTCGCTGTTTGTCGGGCCGAGGTTCGACCCGCCGCTCGCCAGCGGATCGTAGCCCGTTCCGGCGGCGGACGGGCGCGAATGGAAGTAGTAAGGCGCTTGGAATTCCTGGCCGAGAATGCGTGAGCCGAGGAGCGCGCCGTTTTTCTCTACCGGCTGGCCGGTGGCGCGGCGGGGAAAGAGCATTTGCGCCAAGCCGGTCACCACCAGCGGATAAATCAGCCCGCAGAGCACCGTGGTGACCAGGGTAAACCGAACGGCAATGACCAGATTCTTCTTCACCGGTCCCTCTCAGACGACGTGGAGATGCGTCAGCAGCACGTCGATCAGCTTGATGCCCACGAACGGCGCGACCACTCCCCCCAGACCGTAGATCAGCAGATTGCGCCGCAAGAGCGCCGTCGCGCCCACCGGCCGGTACCGCACGCCGCGCAAGGCCAGGGGAATGAGGGCGATGATGATCGTCGCGTTGAAAATCACCGCCGAAAGTATCGCCGATTCCGGCGAGTGCAGCCGCATGACGTTCAGCACTTTGAGCTGGGGGAACGCCGCGGCGAACATCGCGGGAATGATGGCGAAGTATTTGGCCACGTCGTTGGCGACGGAGAAGGTGGTGAGGGCGCCGCGGGTGATCAGGAGCTGCTTGCCGATCTCGACGATCTCGATCAGCTTGGTCGGATTCGAGTCGAGATCGACCATGTTGCCCGCTTCCTTCGCCGCCTGCGTTCCCGTGTTCATCGCCACGCCGACGTCGGCCTGGGCCAGCGCGGGCGCGTCGTTCGTGCCGTCACCGGCCATGGCCACCAGCCTTCCCACTGCCTGCTCCTTCTTGATGAGAGCCATCTTGTCTTCCGGCCTGGCTTGCGCGAGGAAGTCGTCCACGCCGGCGGTCCGGGCGATCGCCGCCGCGGTGAGCGGATTGTCCCCGGTGATCATCACGGTGCGAATGCCCATCGCGCGCAGATGGTCGAACCGCTCGCGAATGCCGCCCTTGACGACGTCGGTCAGCGCCACCGCGCCCAGCACGCGATCGTTTTCGGCCACCAGCAGCGGCGTGCCGCCGCTCGAGGCGATCTCGGAAACCGCCTGCTTGATGGCCGCCGGCACCTCGCGACCCTGCTCCGCTACGTAGTGCTCGATGGCGTCGGGCGCGCCCTTGCGGATGTGCTGGCCGTCCAAATCGACTCCGCTCATCCGTGTCTGGGCGGTGAAGGGAATGAAATTCGGATTGAGCTGGGCGAGGTCGTGTCCCCGGAGTCCGTATTTCTCCTTCGCCAGGACGACGATGGACCGGCCTTCGGGCGTTTCGTCGGCGAGGGAAGCGAGTTGGGCGGCGCGCGCCAGATCCACCTCGCTCACGTTCGGGCAGGCGTGCAGGGAGGTGGCCTGCCGGTTGCCCAGCGTGATGGTTCCCGTCTTGTCGAGCAGGAGTACGTCCACGTCGCCCGCCGCTTCCACCGCGCGGCCCGACATCGCAATCACGTTCCGCTGAATCAGCCGGTCCATCCCCGCAATGCCGATCGCGGAGAGCAGCCCGCCGATGGTCGTGGGGATCAGGCATACCAGCAAGGAAACCAGAACGAAGAGGTTCTGAGGCGCGCCGGAATAGACGGCAAAGGGTTCGAGCGTCACCACCGCCACAAGAAAGATGATCGTCAGGCCCGCGAGCAGGATGTTCAGCGCGATTTCATTCGGAGTCTTCTGCCGCGATGCCCCTTCGACCAACTGAATCATGCGGTCGAGAAACGTCTCGCCGGGATTCGAGGTGATCCGGATGGTGATTTCATCCGAGAGCACGCGCGTGCCGCCCGTGACGGCCGAGCGGTCCCCGCCCGCCTCCCGAATCACCGGAGCGGATTCTCCCGTGATCGCCGATTCGTCCACCGACGCGACCCCGGCGATGATTTCGCCGTCTCCGGGAATGAATTCCCCGGCCGAGACGATCGCGATGTCGCCGGCGCGCAGTTTCGAGCTGGGCACCATCTCCGTGTGGCCGTCGCCCCACACGCGCCGGGCTTGCGTTTCGGCCCGGGCCTTCCGCAGCGTTTCTGCTTGCGCCTTCCCGCGGCCTTCGGCCATGGCTTCGGCGAAATTGGCGAAAAGCACGGTGAACCACAGCCACAGCGTGATTTGAAACCCGAAGGCCAGGGCCCCGCCGCGGTGAAACGCGTTCCACGCCAGTTGGATCGTCGTGACCGTCGCGCCCGCTTCCACCACGAACATCACCGGGTTCTTCAGCATCGTCTGCGGCCGCAGCTTGAGAAACGAGTCGAGCACGGCGCGCCGGAGTATCTTCCGGTCGGCGAGCAGTGGTTTGCGGCGTCGGTCGCTCTTCTTCATCCCGGCCTCAGAAGGTCTTCCCGGCCAGCATCATGAGGTGCTCGAGGATCGTTCCCAAACTGAGCGCCGGAAAGAAGGTCAGCGCGCCCACGATCAGGATCGTGGATACCAGCAGCGTCGTGAACAACGGGCCGGTGACCGGAAACGTTCCCGAGGACGCCGGCAGGATCTTCTTCCGAGCCAAACTGCCGGCAATGGCCAGAATGGGAATGACCATGAAGAACCGGCCGAGAAGCTGGGCGGCGGCGGTGCTGGCGTTGTACCAGGGCGTGTTCACCTTCAGGCCGGCGAACGCCGAGCCGTTGTTTCCCGCCGAGGAGCTGTAGGCGTAGACGATTTGCGAGAGGCCGTGCGGGCCGGGATTCGTGATGCTCGCCGTGCCGAAGGGCTCGACTGCGGCAATGGCCGAAAAGCCCAGAATCGTGAACGTCAGCACCAGGATCGAGAGCATCGCCATCTTCACGTCGTAGGATTCGATCTTCTTGCCGAGATATTCCGGCGTCCGCCCCACCATCAGCCCGGCAATGAACACCGCGAGAATCACGAACACCACCATGCCGTACAGCCCCGCCCCCACGCCGCCGAAGACGATCTCGCCCAGCATGATGTTCACGAGCGGCACCATGCCGCCGAGCGGGGTGAAGGAGTCGTGCATCGAGTTTACGGCGCCGCAACTGGCATCGGTGGTTACCGTGGCGAAGAGCGCCGAATCGGCGATGCCGAATCGCGTTTCCTTCCCTTGCATGTTTCCGCCAGCCTGCATCGCCGTCGCCTGCCGATCGACCCCGTGGAGCAGCGGGTTCCCCCGCGCTTCCGCCCAATAGGCCGTGCTCGCGCCGGCGAGGAACAACGCGGCCATCGTGGCCCATACCGCCCAGCCGTGTCGCCGCGACCCGGTCATCCGCCCGAGCGTGTAGGTGAAGCCCGAGGGGATCGCGAAGATGAGGATCAGCTCGAAGAAATTCGAAAACGGCGTCGGGTTTTCAAACGGGTGCGCGCTGTTGGCGTTGAAGAAGCCGCCGCCATTCGTGCCGAGTTCCTTGATCGCTTCCTGCGAAGCCACCGGGCCTTGGGGAATCACCTGCTCGGTCACTCTCTGTGCGGTCGTCTTCCCGTTCGCGCCGGCCGCCTGGGCCGTGTAGGGATCGATCAGTTTCGCTCTCGAGTAAGCTCGCAGGTTCTGAATCACCCCTTGCGACACGAGGACGAGCGAAGCCGCCAGGCAAATCGGCAGCAGCACCCACAGCAGGCATCGGGTCGTATCCACCCAGAAATTCCCCAATTGGTCCGTCTCGCGCCGCGCGATCCCGCGAATCACGGCGATGGCCAGGACGATGCCTACAGCCGCGGAAGCGAAATTGTGGTAGGCGAGACCGGCCATCTGCGTGAAATAGCTCATCGTGGACTCGCCGCTGTAGGCCTGCCAGTTGGTATTCGTGGTGAAGGAAGCGGCGGTGCCGAAAGCGAGCCAGGGATCGACGTTGGGCAGTTTCTGGGGGTTGAGCGGGAGCCACTTCTGTGTCCGCAGGATCAGGTAGAGCAGCGCCATCGAAACGCCGCTGAAAAGCAGCATCGCCGCGGCGTATTCCGTCCACCGCATCTCCCGCTTCTCGTCCGTCCCGGTGAGGCGGTAGATGAGCTTCTCCACGGGCCGCAGCGCCGGATCGAGCGACGTTTTCTCGCGCTCGAACACGCGCGCGAGGTAAATGCCCACCGGCTTCGTGAGCAGGAAAATGACCAGCAGGTAGAGGAGTATCTGGAACCAGCCGTTGGCCGTCATCGTTAGAACTTCTCCGCTTCGAGCAGCGCGCACCGCGCTACGCGCACGTAGCGCCGCCCTTCAGGGCGGCATGCCCAGCTCGCCACGCTAAAACTTCTCCGCGTTCAGCAGCGCGTAAAGCAGATAGGCGAGCAACAGCGCGCTGATCCCGAGCAGCGCCCCCTCACTCGCGCTCATGAGTTTCCCCCCGCCGCACCCGCTCGCATCCAAGCGCGTAAAGTATGCCGATGCCGAAAAAGGCCGCCGTCGCGATCAGGAAAATAACATCCAGCAGCATTCCCGCCCTCCCACCGCCCGCTCTCTCCCCTCCATCCTCGTTACCACGTTCCCTCTTCGCCGCCCCATCACCCAGCCGGTCCCGGAGCCGCGGTCCGTCGAGGGCGCATCGCGCGCGAGCGGATAGCGATAAGGATGAATCCTCGGCGGTAAAGAAGTCGCAAAGACTCCATAAGGATTCCGTAAAGCAGGGGCTTGCGTCCCCCGCGGCTCCGGAAGCATCAAGTGAGGGAAGGCGAGTGGCCGGCAAGCGCTCGCCGTGAAATTCACGCCCAGTGGGGGAGGCAAACCATGCCAGGCCATGCCGCACCGCGATTAGACGTCCTGAAAGTCGCGCCGAAAGACCTCGAGCCCGTTCTGTCGCTCGAGAAATACATCCATACGCTCGGACTCGGCGAGCCCCTGGTCGAGTTGGTGAAGCTGCGCGCGTCGCAAATCAACGGCTGCGCGTTCTGCGTGGACATGCACGCGCGGCGCCTGCGCGAGTTGGGCGAGCCGAACGAGCGAATCGACGCGGTGGCCGCCTGGAGCGAAGGCCCGTTCTTCAACGATCGCGAGCGCGCCGCGCTCGCCTGGACCGAGTCGGTGACCCTGCTCAGCCAGGACCACGTCCCCGACGCCGTTTTCGAAACCGCTCGCGCCCAATTCGGCGAAGCGGAGCTGGTTCACCTGACCTTGGCCGTCGCCACCATCAACGTCTGGAACCGCCTCGCCGTTCCCTTCCGCGCCGTCCCCGAGGGCTACCAGCGCCTGCGACAAGCCTCCCCTAGCCGCGCCGAGTCCGCGTCATCGAAGTCTTAGCCAAAGCGAGGACGCAACCTCCGTGCCTGCCGCCAGGTTAGAATGTACCGTCGCGCCCTTCAGCGCGGCAGGGCTTTACTTCAGAGTGCGCCGCCGTCCCGCAAGGAGGCTCTCGTGATTCAAATCAAGCGCGTCTATGAAGCCGAATCGCCTGCCGATGGCGCCCGCTACCTCGTCGAGCGGCTTTGGCCGCGCGGCATGAAGAAGGATGCGCTCCGCATGGATGGATGGCTGCGCGACGTGGCGCCCAGCACGGCGCTGCGCCAATGGTTTGCACACGATCCGGCCAAATGGGAGGAATTCCAGCGCCGGTACCGGCGCGAACTCGGCGCGCATCCCGAGGCCTGCGCGCCGCTCCTCGATGCCGCGCGGCGCGGCCCGCTCACCTTGCTCTACAGCGCCCACGACACCGAGCACAACGCCGCCGTCGTCCTCAAAGCCTACCTCGACAAGCGCCTCGCCGCCCGGCTCCCCCAGAAGCCTCGTGGCCGCGCGTAGCCAATGGTGACACAACTCCGTGCGCTGCCAGTGGCCCGGGCTCCCGTCCCGAACGTTCGGGATTCGGGACCTGCCCGCGCTCTTTTGTATGTCCGCCGTCTTCTGCCGCCTGCCCAATTCTTTCGGTCGGCATCCCTAAAGTATTTCCAGAATGCTCGCAGCTCGCCTCGCCCCCTTGTCTCGCTTGCCGCCCCCACCTAGTGTTCTGAGTCAGACGTTCGCAACATAGGCTTTCGGGGGTCGGAGCTTCAGCTCCGACATTAAGACCCGCCAAATCAAGGGGCTTCAGCCCCTGAAGCAGGGCGGCTCTAACGTGGAATTTGCGACTCGGGTCGGTAGAAGGTATTTCAAAACCTCAGTCCTTGGGGGGCACGGCTTCAGCCGTGCCGTAAAAGCAGCCAAAATCAGGGGCTTCAGCCCCTGAAGAGGGACCCGGCGGAAGGTTTTGAAATAGCTTCTATCGAGCCGGCAAGCCTAACAGCCGCCGCGCGCCACTACGGCCGCCCGTCTTTGCTGGCGGCGCCTCCTCCTGCCGCAGGCGCGTTTTTCACGTACTTGTCGAACCAAGTCATCATCTCCCAGACGACCTCCTCGATCGATTGTCGGCCGAGGTATCCGTGGGATTCGTAAGGGAGCTGGACGTAGCGGACGATCGCCCCGTTGCCCTGGAGCGCTTCGTACATGCGCAGGGACTGGATGGGGAACGTGCCGGTATTGTTGTCTTCCATGCCGTGAATCAAAAGGATCGGCGCTTTGAAATCATTCGCGAAGAAAAACGGCGACATCGCTTCATAAACCGATTCCGCCTGCCAGAACGTTCGCCGCTCGCTTTGAAAGCCGAAGGGCGTGAGCGTGCGGTTGTACGCTCCGCTCTCGGCGCAGCCGGCGCGAAACAGGTTCGAGTGCGCCATCAGGTTCGCGGTCATGAATGCGCCGTAGCTGTGGCCGGTGACGCCGACGCGTTCGGGATCGATGATCCCCATCGTTGCGGCCTTGTCGATCGCCGCCTTGGCATCGGCCACGAGTTGCTCGACGTAAGTGTCGTTGACCGTCTCCGGCGGCCCGACGATCGGCATCGCCACGTCGTCGAGAACCACGTAGCCATCGAGGAGCAGGTAGAGCGGGCCGACGGTGCCCCCGGAGTCGAACGCGGGAAAACTCAGAAAGCGGTTGGGGGAGCCTGTCACCTGGCCGGCCATGCGGACGCTGGTGTACTCGAGCGGATAGCCCACCAAAACGGCGGGGCGGCGCTCGCCCGCCTTGTAATCCGGAGGCAGATAAACGGTCATCGAAAGCGGCACGCCATCGGCGCGCCGATACGTGATCAGCTCCTTCCGAATGGACCGGACGATCGGCGTAGGATCGGCGAAATGGCTCACCAGCATCGCCTCGCCGGTCGCCGAGTGGACGTAATAGTTTGGGGGATCGGCCGGCGTTTCGCGCTCGGTGAGAAAGCGGGAGCCGTCCGGGGCGAGCAAGGCCACCACGCTCTCGTATTCCTTGCCCCCGCAGTGGAACAGACGCTCGCGTTGCAGCGTGCGGAGGTCCAGGCGATCGAGGAACGGATGGTCGCCTTCGGGAGAAGCGCCGGCGCCCGTGAGAAACACGCTCCCATCCGTTTCGAGCACCGCCTGCTGTCCCGTGGGCAGTGTCTCGAGAACGAAATTGCCTGGATTGTCGTATTGAGAGCGGAGATTCAACGTCCACGCGAACCGAAGCGCTCCGCCGGGATGGCGGGGATCGAGGAAGTAGACCCGGCTGGTCGCGGTGTGCCATTGGTTCTCGCGGAGGATGGCTAGATCGCCCGCCGAACCCCACGCCATACTCACGAACCGCTCCTGCGTTCTGGCCAGTTCGACTGGCCGGCCGGTAAAGGGCGCCGCGAGGGAAAGCACGTGGTCGCGGAAGGGAACTTTCTTTCGCGGATCGCCTCCGTCCAGCGCCTGCGCCCAGGCGAGCGTTGCCGGCTCGACCGCCGCCCACTGGTAGGAACGCGGCCCGGCGGGCACGCCGCTGATGGGAGTGTGTTCGGCCAAAGGCAAATCGGCCAGGCGATACTCCCTGCGGCCGGCGAGATCCCACACCTCTACCTGCCGCGGGAACTCCGTTTCCGGCACCAGGTATGAGTACGGCCTGTGAATGCGGGCAATCAATAGGTGGCGGCCATCCGGAGACGGGGCGTTCGTGGCGAAGATGCCCGGCTTCCCGATCGTCCGTGCCCGGCCGGTCCCGGCATCCACCAAAGCGAGTTGCGCGGTCGCGTAGTACGTGAAGAGATCCTCGTCTTGCGGGCTCGTCAACAAATCCTCATAGGTGGGCACGGGCGAAGCATCGCCGTCGGACTCCTCGACGATCGGGCCGGTCGGCACGGCAGGCGCTTGCGGCACGCGGCCTCGGCCGGTGGGCACGAGCCGGACGAGTAGGTGCCGGCTATCGGGCATCCACACCACGGGGCCGCCGCCCGGCGGCGGGTTGAAAAAGAAACCCGCAGGCTGGATCGCTGCATTGACCGCCCACGAGCCCAAGCGATGGACGGCCCCGCTGCGCGCGTCGCCAATCCAGAGTTCCACGCCGCGCGGAGCAAAGTTGAGGAAAACAAACTGCCGGCCATCCGGTGACCAGATGGGCGCGCCGGCATGGACCGTAGCCGGAATCGCGACCGGTCGCGACGCCCCGGTAGCCAAGCTCACCAGGCGCCAGTCGAGGAAGCGCTGCGGCACGTGCGGCCCGTTGTTCGCGGGATCGATTCGCAGGCCGGCCAGGCGATACATCGGCCGCGCCAGGTCCGCGATGTCGGGGAAGCGAACCGGTTCGTAAAGCAGCATCCGATCGCGCGTCGGACTGACGCTCGCCGCAAACGGCGCCAGCGCGTGGATGAGCTTCAAGATCGCTTGCGGCGGTTTGTGGTAGGGGGCTTGGGCGAAGCCCGGCCCCGCGGCGATGAGCGCGGCGAGCGCGGCTGCGGCTCGGAAGGACCAACGAGCGGTGCCACGAAAGGCGAAATTCATGCGCGCCTCCATCTCTTCGATGGGCAGACATTATAGACGCGCCGGCGGCGGCCGCGCGCGATCGCCCGCATCCTCGAGGTAGCGCCCGCCTCGCCGCATGCTGGCGGGCCGCCCCCGGCGCTGCGTTGTTTCCGCGCCGGCGTCCTCAGCCGCAGTTGCCCCGGCGAACTCGCGAGCGCGACGCCGCCGCTCCCTGCAAATTCGCGCCGCGAGAATTGGCCGCGGAGCGATTCGATGTATAATGTCCCGCTACGCAGACAGAACCCCTCTGAATGACAGGAGGGCCTAAGCGGTACCTTTTCCGTAGTTTCGACGCTCGTTGTGGTGTGATGAAGGCGAAAGGCGCGGACCGGCAGCCGCCCCCAGCGGCCGCTGGACTCTCGCGCCGGAATCCAGTAAGAATTGAAAGTTAGGGCACGACAGGGAAAACCATGAATCTCTGGGCCTTCGCCCTCTATGCGGTTCTGGTTCTGTTCATCGCGGGTGCCATGATCGGCCTTTCCGCGATCCTCGGCGAGCGGCACAAGGAACGATTCACCGACGAGACTTACGAGGGCGGGATCCCCGGCGAGGGCACGGCCCGCGCGCGCTTCTCCGTCAAGTTCTACATGATGGCGATGTTCTTCGTCGTGTTCGACCTGGAATCGGTCTTCCTCTACACCTGGGCGGTGAGCGCCCGCGAGCTGGGCTGGCTCGGCTATGGAGAGGCGCTGGTTTTCATTCTGGTGCTGGTAGCGGCATTGGTCTATTTGTGGCGGCTGGGAGCCCTCGATTGGGGCCCCGACACCCGCCGAAAGTCGCGCTGAGGGAAAGCTGGTGCGGGCGCTCGCCCCGATTTGCGCAGGTTGCACCCCGATGTATTCTATCGGGGCTTTCGTTGGGGTCTCGCCCGCGGCTCTTCGATTTACGATGGGCGCCCCGGACTCCACGCCGGGATCGCTCGGTGTCGCGTAGGGAGATGGCCATGCGCTGGTGGACGAGTGAAGGAGCCAAGGAACTGCCGGTGGTCGAAAAGCCGCCGAGCGAATACGACGAATTGCGCCGCCAGATCCTGTTCGCGAAGCTGGAAGACCTGCTGGCCTGGGGCCGCAAGAACTCGATGTGGCCGTTCATGTTCGGGCTCTCCTGCTGTTTCGTCGAAATGGCCACCAGCATCACCAGCAAATACGATATTTCGCGCTTCGGCGCCGAGGTCCTGCGCGGCACGCCGCGCGAAGCCGACCTCATGGTGATCGCCGGCACGCCCTTCCTCAAGATGGCCCCCATCATCCGCTGGCTCTACGAACAGATGATGGCCCCGCGCTGGGTGATTTCGATGGGTTCCTGCGCGAACTCGGGCGGCATGTACGACATCTACAGCGTGGTCCAGGGCGTTGACAAAATCCTGCCGGTCGACGTCTACGTCCCCGGCTGTCCTCCCAGCCCCGTGGCGTTCATGGAAGGACTGATGCTCCTGCGCGAGGCGGTCGGCAACGAAAAACGCCCGCTGAGCTGGGTGGTGGGGCCCGAGGGAGTCGACAGGGGCGTTCGCCCGTCGATGCGCGATCTCAAACAGCCGGAGCGCGTTCAGGCCACCACGCTCCGCCCCATGGACGAGGTCTGACGATGGCCGCTCCCGCCGCGACGGCAAAACCCGCCGTCCTCGACGAGCTTCAAGGAAAATTCGGGACCGGGATCCTGGCCACCGAGAGCCCCCGCGACGCTATCCCCACCGCCTGGGTGGGTCGCGACAACCTCCTGCTCGCGATGCGCTACCTCAAAACGGAAATCGCCCGGCCTTACCGCATGTTGTACGACCTCACCGCCATCGACGAGCGCGTGCGCGCCCATCGCGACGGGCAGCCGTCTGCGGATTTCACCGTCGCCTGCACCCTCTATTCTTTCGACCGGAACGAATACCTGCGCGTCAAGGTCCCGCTCGCCGAAGACCACGCCTCGCTCGATTCCCTCTGCTCCGTCTGGCCCAACGCCAATTGGTACGAACGTGAGGTGTGGGACCTGTTCGGCATCCGGTTCGAAAATCACCCCTTCCTCGAGCGCCTCATCATGCCGCGGAGCTGGCAGGGCCATCCCCTGCGCAAGGACCACCCGGCGCGCGCGACGGAAATGGGGCCGTTCCAGCTTCCCGAGGAAAAGGCCGAGGAAGAGGAGGAGCGCCTGCGCTTCCGGCCCGAGGAGTGGGGTCTGAAGCGCGCGGCCGAAGACACCGATTTCCTCTTCCTGAACATCGGTCCCCAGCATCCCGGCACCCACGGCGTCCTCCGCGTCGTCCTCCAGCTCGATGGCGAAGTGATTCTCGACGCCATTCCCGAAATCGGTTATCACCACCGCGGCGCCGAGAAGATGGGCGAGCGGCAGAGCTGGCATACCTACATCCCCTACACCGACCGCATCGACTACCTCGCTGGCGTCCAGAACAACCTCGCCTACCTCACCGCCGTCGAAACCCTCGCCGGGATTCCCGTGCCGCCGCGGGCGCAGGTGATTCGCGTCATGATGGCGGAGCTGTTTCGGATCATCAGCCACTTGGTTTGGTACGGCACCTTCGCCCAGGACGTCGGGCAGATGTCCCCCGTCTTCTACATGTTCAACGACCGCGAGCGCGCCTTCGGTATCGTGCAGGCCGTGACGGGAGCGCGCATGCATCCCAGTTGGTTCCGCATCGGCGGCACCGCGCACGATCTGCCCCGCGGCTGGGACAAAATGGTCCGCGAATTCCTCGCCTGGATGCCCGATCGCATGCGCGAATACGACAAGATCGTCATGCGCAACAAGATTTTCAAGGCGCGCACCCAGGGCGTGGGCGCCATCACCACCGAGCAGGCGATCGATTGGGGCGCCACGGGTCCGATGCTCCGCTCGACCGGCCTCGCCTGGGACTTCCGCAAGAAGCTCCCCTACAGCGGCTACGAAAATTTCGAATTCGATATTCCCACGGCGACCCACGGCGATTGCTACGACCGCGCCGTCGTCCACGTCGAAGAGATCCGGCAGAGCCTGCGCATCATCGAGCAGTGCGTCGACAACATGCCCGAGGGACCGTACAAGAGCGATCACCCCCTCGCCCAGCCCCCGATCAAAGACCGCACCATGCACGATATCGAAACGCTCATCAATCATTTCCTCGGCGTTTCCTGGGGTCCGGTGATTCCGCCGGGCGAGGCGCTCGGAGCGATCGAAGCGCCCAAGGGCAATAACGGCTATTACCTGGTTTCCGACGGCGGCACCGTCAGCTACCGCACGCGCATCCGCACCCCTTCCTTCGCGCACATGCAGATGCTCCCCGACATGACGCGAAACCTGATGGTGCCCGACCTGCTCGCGATTTTGGGAAGCATCGATTTCGTGCTGGCCGATATCGACCGCTAGGAGCAAGAGCAAGGATGCCGAAAAGGGACAACCTGTCATGCTGAGCGAAGCGAAGCATCCCGTCCTTGCGTTGAGAACGAGCGTCGAGATCCCTCGCCCGCCTCGGCGGGCTCAGGAGGGCGCTCCGGCGAAACTCCATGCAGCAACTTGCCAGGCGAGGAACGCATGCTGACGCCCGAAGAACAACGAGAAATCGAGGAAGAGGCCGCGCACTTCCCCCTTCGCCGCGCCGCCTCGATTGACGCCCTCCGCGTGGTGCAGAAGCATCGCGGCTGGGTCTCCGACGACGCCGTCAAGGACATCGCCGCCTTCCTCGATACTTCGCCTGACGACATCGATAGCGTCGCCACCTTCTACAACCTCATCTTCCGTAAACCCGTGGGCCGCCACGTCATCATGGTCTGCGACAGCGTCAGTTGCTGGGTGATGGGTTACGAAGGCTTGCGAGACCGCCTCAAATCCCGACTCGGCATCGAAATGGGCCAGACCACTTCCGATGGCCGCTTCACCCTCTTGCCCGTCGTTTGCCTCGGCGCCTGCGACCGCGCCCCCACGATGATCGTCGATGGTCAGCTCCACGCCAATCTCGATCTGGAAACGATCGACCGGATTCTCGAGAGGTACCCGTAACCGCGCCATGGAAACCCCGCTCACCGCCAAAATACGCCCCGATGGAGAGATGATCGATCTCGCTGCCTACGAGCGCGCCGGCGGCTACCAGGCCGCGCGCAAAGCCATGCGCATGGCCCCGGCCGAGATCACCGAACTGGTGAAGAAATCCACTCTCCGCGGGCGCGGCGGCGCCGGTTTCCCTACCGGCCAGAAATGGAGTTTCGTTCCCCTCGGCCCCGCGGCGCCCCGGCCGAAATATCTGATCGCCAATGCCGACGAAATGGAGCCCGGCACCTTCAAGGATCGCGTTCTGCTCGAGGGCGATCCGCACGAGCTGATCGAGGGCATGATCGTCGCCGCCCGGGCCATCGAAGCCGAGCGCGGCTACATCTTTCTGCGCGGGGAATACACCGACGCCGCCGCGCGCCTCTCGCGCGCCCTCGCCGAGGCTTCGGCGAAAGGCTACCTCGGCAGGAACGTCTTCGGCTCGGGCGCCGATTTCGACTTGCGCCTGCACCTGAGCGGAGGCCGCTACATGTGTGGCGAGGAAACGGGCTTGCTGAACGCCCTCGAAGGCAAGCGCGCCAATCCCCGCGCCAAGCCGCCTTTCCCCCAGGTCTCCGGCCTGTTTGGCAAGCCCAGCATCGTCCAGAACGTCGAAACGCTCTGCAATCTTCCCCATATCCTCGATAAGGGCGCCGACTGGTTCGTGAAACTCGGGTTGACGGGCGACGGCGGCACCAAGCTCTACGGCGCGAGCGGCAAGGTGAAAAAGCCCGGCTGCTGGGAACTGCCCATGGGCACGCCGCTCCGCGAGCTGCTCGAACGGTACGCCGGCGGCATGCGCGATGGCGTGCGCTTCCGCGGCGTCCTGCCCGGCGGCGCATCCACCGATTTCCTCACCGCCGACCATCTCGACGTCCCCATGGATTTCACCGCCGTCGCCAAGGCGGGCAGCCGGCTCGGCACGGGCACCATGATCGTGCTCGACGACAAGACTTGCCCCGTTGGCATGGTGCATAACCTCGAACACTTCTTCGCTCAGGAATCTTGCGGCTGGTGTACGCCCTGCTGGAGCGGCTTGCACTGGGCCGAAGAGATCCTTTGGGCCATCGAATCCGGGCGGGGGACGCCGGCCGATTTCGACCGGCTCGACCACGTCACGAAAATGTGCGGCCCCGGCAACACTTTTTGCGCTCTCGCTCCCGGCGCGGTCGAGCCGCTCCAGAGCGCGCTGAAGTATTTCCGGGAGGATTTCGAGCGGCATATACGCGAAAAACGGTGTCCGTGGAGAAACGGGCAATGAAGATCGTCGTCGACAAAAAGGAATACGAGGTCGATCCCCGCGAGAACCTGCTCGAAGCCTGCCTGGGCCGGGGGCTCGATCTGCCCTATTTCTGCTGGCATCCCGCGATGGGCTCGGTGGGCGCGTGCCGCCAGTGCGCGGTCAAGGTCTACCGGGACGAGAACGACGCCCGCGGCCGCATCGTGATGGCTTGCATGACCCCCATCACCCCGAATCTGCTCGCCTCGATCGACGACGCCGAAGCGCGCGAGTTTCGCGCGGGGATCGTCGAGGGCTTGATGGAAAGCCATCCGCACGATTGCCCGGTGTGCGACGAAGGCGGCGAGTGCCACCTCCAGGACATGACGGTCATGACTGGCCATAACTACCGCCGGTTCGAGTTCCCCAAGCGCACCTTCCACAACCAGTACCTCGGCCCCCTGCTCAACCACGAGATGAACCGCTGCATCCAGTGCTACCGCTGCACCCGCTTCTACACCGAGTACGCCGGAGGCAAGGACTTCGCGGTGCTGAAGCTCCGCCATCTGGTCTATTTCGGCCGCGCGGAAGCGGGCGTCCTCGAAAACGAGTTTTCCGGCAACCTCGTCGAGGTCTGCCCCACCGGCGTCTTCACCGACAAAACCCTGAAGCGGCACTACACCCGCAAATGGGATTTGCAGATGGCGCCAACCGTCTGCGCGCACTGCGCGTTGGGTTGCAACGTGACCGCGGGCGAGCGCTACGGCACGCTGCGCCGTATCGTGAATCGCTACAACGGCCAGATCAACGGCTACTTCCTCTGCGATCGCGGCCGGTTCGGCTACGAGCACGTCAATAGCCCGAAGCGCATCCGCTCGGCGCGCGCCCGCCGCGACGCGGGGGCGGCGGAGATACCCAAGGCCGAGGCCCTCGATCGCTTCTCCAGCCTCGCCGCCGGCGGAAAGACGCTCGGCATCGGCTCGCCGCGCGCCTCCCTCGAATCCAACTTCGCGCTCCGCGCGCTGGTCGGCCCGGAAAACTTCTACGCGGGCGTCTCCGACGCCTCGTATGACCTCCTCGCCGCCATGCTCCAGGTCCTGCGCCAAGGTCCCGCCCCGGCCAGCCTCCGCCAAATCGAGCATGGCGATGCTGCCCTGGTGCTCGGCGAAGACGTCACCAACTCCGCTCCGCGCCTCGCCCTCACCCTGCGCCAAACGATTCGCCAGGCCGGGCTCGAGCAGGCTGAAAAGATGCGCGTGCCGCGCTGGCAAGACCATGCCGTGCGCGAGCTCGCGCAAAAGGACCATGGCCCGCTCTTTATCGCCACCCCTTACCCCACGCGCCTGGATGATGTCGCCACCGAAACCTATCGCGCCGCCCCCGACGATATCGCCCGGCTGGGCTTCGCCGTCGCGCACCTGCTGGATCCGGCTTCCCCTGCCGTTCCCGATCTCGCCGAACCCCTCCGCGCGCTCGCCGGCCGGATCGCCGATACCCTCCAGGCCGCGGCGCGGCCGGTGGTTGTAAGCGGGACGGGCGCCGGAAGCGCCGCGGTCCTCCGCGCGGCGGCCGATGTCGCTCGCGCGCTGGCCAAAGCCGGCAAGCCCGTCGCCTTCTCGCTCCAGGCGGAAGAGCGCAATAGCCTGGGTTTCGCGATGATGGAGCCGAAGCCGCTCGGCCGGGCAGTGGACGCCGCTCGTGCCGGTGAAGTGCAAACGGTCATCGTGCTCGAAAACGATCTCTATCGCCGCGCTCCGGCCGCCGCTATCGACGCCTTGCTTGCCGCGCCGCACGTCGTCGCCCTCGACGCGCTCGAAACCCGCACAACCGCCAAGGCTGAACTGGTGATTCCGGCGGCGCCTTTCGCCGAAGCCGACGGCACCGTGGTTTCCAGCGAGGGCCGCGCCCAGCGCTTCTTCCGCGTTTATCCCCCCGCGGGCGGCGTTCAAGATTCCTGGCGCTGGCTCGCCGACGTCCTCGGTCTCCTCGCCCGGCCGGAAGGCCTGGCGTGGAAGGATCTCGACGACGTCGTCGAAGCCGTCGCCCGCGCGTTTCCCTCGCTCGCCCGCATCCGCGATGCCGCTCCTGGCGCCGGCTTCCGCATCGCCGGGGCGAAGATACCGCGTGAGCCGCACCGATACAGCGGCCGCACTTCCATGCTCGCCAATATCCAGGTCAGCGAGCCCAAGCCGCCCGAAGACCCCGATTCCGCGCTCTCCTACACCATGGAAGGAGCGCCCGTCGAACCCCCTGCCGCTCTCCTCCCCTTCTTCTGGACCGGCGGGTGGAATTCGATTCAGGCCGTTAATAAATTCCAGGAAGAAATCGCCGGCCCGCTCCGCGGCGGCGACGCCGGCGTCCGCCTGCTCGATCAGGCAGCCGGTGGCGCGGGTACCCTCGCCCGCGCGCCTGACGGCAGCGCAAGCGTCCCGGTCGCGGGCTATCTCGATTCGGTTCCGGCGCCCTTCGCGCCGCGCCGGGGCGAGTGGCTGATCGTGCCGCGCCATCATATCTTTGGCTCGGAAGAGCTGAGCGCCGAAGCTCCGGCCATCGCCGAACTGTCGCCGCAGCCTTACGTCGCGCTCGGTCCCTCGGACGCGGCGGCGCTCGGCGCCGCTCCGGGTGCGGTGGTCAACGTGAAATCGGAAGCCGGCTCGGCGTCGCTCCCGCTTCGCGTCGAACCGGGCTTGCCGGCGGGCCTGGCCGCGCTGCCTGCCGGACTCGGTCCCTTGGCGGGCATCCCACTCCCCGTTTGGGGTCGAATCGAGCTGGGGCGATGAATCCCACTCTGCTCAAGATCGTCGTGATCCTCGTTATTCTGCTGGTCGTCTTGAACGTCTCCGCGCTCCTCATCTGGCTCGAACGGCGCCTGCTGGCCCTCTGGCAGGATCGCTACGGCCCGAACCGCGTCGGTCCGTTCGGCCTGCTGCAGGTGGTGGCCGACATGATCAAGATCTTCTTCAAGGAAGACTGGATACCCCCGTTTGCCGACAAGTGGGTGTTCGTCTTCGCCCCCGCGATCATCATGATCACGGTGCTGCTCACCTTTGCCGTTATTCCCTTCACCCCGCTCTTCCAGATCACCGAAACCAATATCGCCCTGCTGTTTTTCCTGGGTATGAGTTCCCTCGGCGTCTACAGCATCGTCCTCGCGGCTTGGGCTTCCAACAACAAGTACTCCTTGCTCGGCGGGATGCGCGCCGCCTCCCAGATGCTCAGCTACGAGGTCTTCATGGGCCTCTCGATGATGGGCACGGTCATGCTGGCCGGCTCGTTCAGCCTGCGCAGGATCGTCGAGGCGCAGCAACACATCTGGTTCGTCATTCCGCAGTTCCTCGGTTTCGTGTTGTTCCTGATCGCCGGCATCGCCGAAACCCGCCGCCTCCCCTTCGATCTCCCCGAAGCGGAGAGCGAGTTGGTGGCCGGATTCCATTCCGAGTATTCGGGAATGAAGTTCGGCATGTTTTTCGTCGGCGAATACCTCGGCGTGGTCCTGATTTCGGCGCTGATATCGGTCCTCTTTTTCGGCGGCTGGCTTGGACCCGTGCTGCCGCCGGTGGTTTGGATCGTGCTGAAAACGCTGTTCTTCATCTGTTTCTTCATTCTCTTGCGGGCGGCGATGCCGCGGCCGCGGTTCGACCAGTTGATGTCCTGGGGCTGGAAGTGGCTGTTGCCGCTCAGCCTGGCAAACCTGGCGATCACCGGCGCGGTCGTCCTGGCCAGGGGAAGGTAGCGAGCGATGTGGAGCATTATTCGGTCCTTGTGGCTGGTTCTGCTGCACATGTTCTGGCCGCGCTTTACCGTCCAGTATCCGGACCAGAAACCCTACCTCGCCCCGCGCTATCGCGGCCGGATCATCCTCTCCCGCGACCCGGATGGCGAGGAGCGATGCGTCGCCTGCTACCTCTGCGCGGTCGCCTGTCCGGTGGACTGCATCTCCCTCCAGGCCACCGAGGATCCGCACGGCCGCCGCTATCCCGAATGGTTCCGGATCAATTTCTCCCGCTGCATCTTCTGCGGGCTGTGCGAAGAGGCCTGCCCCACCTACGCCATCCAGCTCACCCCCGATATCGAGCTGGGCGAGTACAACCGCCAGAACCTCGTCTATGAGAAGGAGAACCTGTTGATCGGCGGCACGGGGAAATATCCCGGATACAATTTCTGGCGCGTTGCGGGAGTCCAGATCGAGGACAAAGACAAGGGCCAGTCGGAACGCGAAGCGCCTCCGGCCGATCTGCGCACCTTGCTGCCCTGAGGAAACGAAATGGCATCGCTCTTCTACATCGCGGCGATCGTGGCGGTCTTGGCGACCATCTTGATGCTCACCCGCCTCAATCCCGTCCACGCCCTGCTCTATCTCACCGTTTCCCTGCTGGCCGTCGCGGTCGTTTTCTTCACGCTGGGCGCGCCCTTCATGGCCGCGCTCGAAGTGATCGTCTATGCCGGGGCCATTATGGTCTTGTTCGTCTTCGTGGTGATGCTGCTCAACCTGGGCAAGCACACCGTCGATGCCGAGCGCCCTTTGGCGCGGCCCGAGGCGTTCACCGGGCCGGGGATTTTGGCCGCCATCCTGCTCTTCGAGGTCGTGTTCGTGCTCGCGCGCGCCCAGTCGCGCACGTTCGTCCTCGCGCAGGTGGGGCCGAGGGAAGTGGGTTTGTCGCTCTATGGGCCGTATCTGTTGGGAGTCGAATTGGCTTCTATCTTGCTCCTAGGCGCCCTGGTCGGCGCCTATCACGTGGGCTCGCGTCGAGCCCAAGGGAGGACCGGTGTCGTCCGTTCCGATCGAGTACGGGTTGCTGCTGGCGGGGATCTTGTTCGCGCTGGGGATGATCGGTCTTCTGGCCCGGCGTAACCTGCTCTTCATCCTGATGTCCATTGAAGTGATGCTGAACGCGGCGGGCCTGGCGTTCGTCTCGGCGGGGGCGCGCTGGGGCCAAGCCGACGGCCAGGTGATGTTCCTGTTCATCCTGGCCGTTGCGGCGGCCGAAGTCGCGGTGGGTTTGGCGCTGCTCCTGCGCCTCTATCACCGCTTCCAATCGCTCGATACCGATTCCGCCAGTGAGATGAGAGGCTGATGTTCCACCTGCTCTGGTTGGTTCCCGCGTTTCCGGTGGTGAGCGCGGCCCTGCTGATGCTCTTCGGGCGGCGCCTGGGCGACCGCATGGCCGCTTTCCTCGGCTGCGGCTCGATCGGTCTGTCGGCCGTCGTCTCCATCCTTATTGCTTGGCGGTTCCTCGCCGCGCCGCCGCCCGGCGCGGCGCTCACCGAGCATCTGTGGACGTGGATGAGCGTCGCCGGCTTCTCACCCGGCATCTCCCTCTATCTCGATGCCCTTTCGCTCATCTTCATGCTGGTCGTGGCGTTTGTCAGCTTCTTCATCCACGTCTACTCGGTCGAGTACATGCGCGGCGACGAAGGATTCAGCCGGTTCTTTGCCTACATGAATCTGTTCGTCGCCTCGATGATGCTGCTGGTGCTGGGCGATAACCTGCTCCTGCTCTACCTCGGCTGGGAAGGTGTCGGGCTCTGCAGCTATCTGCTCATCGGTTTCTGGTACACCGATCCGAAAAACGGTCTCGCCGCCCAGAAAGCCTTCATCGTCACTCGCGTGGGCGACACGGCGATGGCCCTCGGCCTCTTCCTCCTCTACCAGCAACTCGGCACGCTCACCATTCAGCCGCTGATGCACGCCGCCCAACTCGCCTGGCCGCACGGCTCGGTCTACGCCACTGCTGCCGGATTGCTCCTGCTCGGCGGCGCGTGCGGCAAATCCGCGCAGTTGCCCTTGCAGACCTGGCTGCCCGACGCCATGGCCGGCCCCACCCCCACCAGCGCCCTGATCCATGCCGCCACCATGGTCACCGCGGGCGTCTACCTGATCGCGCGGACCCACGTGCTCTTTGCCCTCGCGCCCACCGCCCAGTTCGCCGTCGCGGTCGTGGGCGCCGCCACGCTCATCGCCGCCGGCTTCGCCGCCCTCACCCAGGACGATATCAAGCGCATCCTCGCCTACAGCACCGTCAGCCAGATTGGCTACATGTTCCTGGGGCTCGGCGTGGGCGCGTGGACGGCCGCGATATTCCACTTCATGACCCACGCCTTCTTCAAGGCCCTGCTCTTCCTCGCGTCGGGGATGGTAATCACCTCGATGCATCACGAGCAGAACATCTTCAAGATGGGCGGACTGCGCAAGCATCTCCGGCTGGCCTATTGGGCGTTCGTCATCGGCGGCTGCTCGCTCGCCGGACTCCCGCTCGTCACCGCCGGCTTCTACAGCAAGGGCCTGATCCTGTGGGGAACGCTTAGCTCGCCCGTCGGCAGCACGACGCTCTGGATTTTCGGCACGATCGGCGTGTTCATGACCTCGCTCTACACCTTCCGGCTCATCTTCATCACCTTCCATGGCGAGTGCCATCACCCGCCCTCGCACAAAACCGGCTGGCTGATGGGCGTGCCGGTGATCGTTCTCTCGGTCCTCTCGATCGTCGGTGGGTTCGTCGAGTTGCCTGCCTATCTGGGCAACCATCCCTGGTTCACCAACTTCCTCCAGTCGGCGCTCCCCGCCACCGTCGAGGGACCCCATCCCGCCCTCGGCGAGTTGGGGTCGGAAGCCCTGGTGGTGCTCACGTTCTTCGTCGGGCTCTGGGCCGCCTGGTTTTTCTTCCTGAAGCGGCGCGATCTGGCCACGGCGCTTTCCGCCAAGGGCCTCGGCCGCGCGCTCCATCACTGGTGGTACACCGATTGGGGCATGGACTGGCTTTACGACCGGCTGTTCGTTCGTCCCGTGGGCTGGTTCAGCAACACCAATAAGACCGACGCCGTGGATCTGATCTACACCGGCGCCGCCGCTGCGACGCGCACCGGCTGGCGTGCGCTGAGCCTGACCGAAACCGGCCGCGTCCGCTGGTACGCCACCGCGCTCGTCCTTGGCGCGGTGATCTTCATCTTCCTTGGGGCCCTGCTATGAGCCTCGTTTGGCTGATCGTCATTCCCCTTGCCGCCGGCGTAATCGCCGGGCTGGTGGCGCGCCGCAGCGCGCTCGCGGCGCGCTGGCTTTCGCTCCTGGCCATGATCGCCGGCTTCATCCTCTCGGTGCGGATGTGGCTCGAGTACTACCCGCACATCTCGCTTCTGTCGCAGCAGAAATGGATTGCCGAGATCGACGTGCCCTGGATCGCCGGCTTCGGCATCCATTTCCATCTGGCGATGGACGGCCTCAGCCTGCTGCTCGTCACGCTCACGTTTCTCCTGGGCATTGTGAGCGTGATGATCTCCTGGCGCGAGATCCGCGACGGCATCGGCTTCTTCCACTTCAATCTGCTCTGGGTGATTGCGGGCATCGTGGCCGTGTTCCTCGCGATCGATCTGTTCCTTTTCTATTTCGCCTGGGAACTGATGCTGATCCCGATGTATTTCCTGATTGCCATCTGGGGTCACGAGCGCCGCGTCTACGCCGCGGTGAAGTTTTTCCTGTTCACCCAATTGAGCGGTCTGCTCATGCTGGTGGCGATTCTGACCCTCTATTTCGCGCATCACGCCGCGACGGGCGTCTATACCTTCGACTATCCCGCGCTTATCGGCACGCCGCTTGCCCCGCACGTGGCGCTGCTCGTCATGCTCGGCTTCTTCGCCGCCTTCGCGGTCAAGCTGCCGATGTTCCCGCTCCACACCTGGCTGCCCGACGCGCACACCGAAGCCCCTACCGCTGGCAGCGTGGTCCTGGCCGGCTTGCTCTTGAAAACCGGGGCCTACGGCCTGCTGCGTTTCGTCCTGCCGCTCTTCCCCGACGCCGCGCACCGTTTCGCGCCTGTCGCCACCGGCTTGGCCATCGCCGGCATTCTCTACGGCGCGCTGCTCGCCTACGGTCAAACCGATCTCAAGCGCCTCGTGGCGTACACCAGCGTCAGCCACCTCGGCTTCGTTCTCCTGGGGATTTTCATTGGCACGCCGCTCGCCATCGCCGGCGCCTTCGTCACCATCATCGCCCACGGTATCAGCACGGGCACGATGTTCATGATGGTAGGGATGGTGCAGGAGCGGACCCATACCCGGGATATGGATCGTCTCGGCGGGCTCTGGCAAACCGTGCCTAAGCTCAGCGGCGCCGGCCTCTTTTTCGTTCTCGCGTCGATCGGGCTGCCCGGCCTGGGCGATTTCGTGGGCGAATTTCTCGTCTTGTTGGGCACCTATCGCGTGAATCCGCGGCTCGCGGCGCTCGCTACGATTGGCGTTCTCTGCTCAACCTTCTACGGCTTGAAATTCGTTGCGCGCGCCTTCCACGGCACGAACCGGAACAACTGGAAGCTGCCCGACCTCTCCGCTCGCGAAATCGCGATTGTTGGCTCGATGATGGTGATTCTGCTTTGGATCGGCCTCTATCCGCAGCCGATTCTGAATACGTTCGCTCCCGCCGCCCAAAGCATCGAGCAGATCCTCGCCGGCCCGCCCACCGCGAGCAGCACAGCCACCCCCGCCCCGCCCGCCGCTCCGTGGCACAGTCTTGAGCCTGTGCGCCTCTCCCCACCGTGGACTCCGCCCCCCCGTGGCGCGGGCATTCCTGCCCGCGTGCCCTTGTCGCTGCCCAGTGGCGCGGGCTCCCGTCCCGAACGTTCGGGATTCGGGACTGCCCGCGCGCCTTTGCCGGTGCGTGGAGCTGGTAGCGTCTCGCCCTCAGTCTCTCCGAGCGCGCCAGAAAGACTCGTATCTCCCTGGCGCAGTCCTTCACCGCTGGCGGCCGATCTCTCCGGAGGCAACCGTTGAATTCCGCCGATTTCACTGTTCTCCTGCCGCTGATCGTGCTCGGCTCGACGGCCGTCGTGGTCATGCTGGCCATTGCCTTCCACCGCAGCCACCCCCTCACCGCTACGCTTACCGAAATCGGCTTGGCCGTGGCGTTTTGGTCGCTCTGGCCGGCGGCGGCTGCGGTGCCGCGCCAGGTGACCCCGCTCCTCATCGTCGACCGGTTCGCGCTCTACTATTTCGGCCTGATTCTCGCGGCCACCTTCGCCGTCGTGCTCATGGCCTACGGCTATCTCGAGCGGCACGATGTGCGCCGGGAGGAATTTTACGTGCTGCTCGTCGTCGCGGCGCTCGGCTCCTTGGTGCTCGTCGCGAGCGACCATTTCGTCTCGTTCTTTTTGGGCCTCGAAATCCTCAGCGTCACGCTCTACGCCCTGGCCGCCTATCTCACCGACCGCGAGATCGCCCTCGAAGCCGGCATGAAGTATCTGGTGCTCGCCGCCGCTTCCGCCGCGTTTCTGCTGTTTGGGATGGCGCTCGTCTATGCCGAGACGGGAACGATGGAGTTTCCCGCCCTCGCCGCCCAACTCGCCGAGGGCGGTGCCGCGCACATCTGGGTTCTGGCGGGCGTGGCGTTCATGGTCACCGGATTCGGGTTCAAGCTCGCCGTCGTGCCTTTTCACCTCTGGACGCCCGACGTCTATCAAGGCGCGCCCGCGCCCGTGACCGCCTTTATCGCCAGCGTGTCGAAGGGCGCCATGTTTGCCATCCTGCTGCGGTTCTTCTACCAGTCCGGCTCGCGCGACCTGCACGCGTCGCTGCTGATTTTCGCGATTATCGCCGTGGCATCGATGATTGCGGGCAACCTGATGGCGCTGTTCCAAAACAACGTCAAGCGTATCCTGGCCTACTCCTCGATCGCGCATCTCGGCTATCTGCTGGTCGCCTTCGAGGCTGGCGGGCCCATCGGCGCCGCGGCCGGCACCTTCTATCTCACCGCCTACATGGTCACCACGCTGGGCGCGTTCGGAGTGATTGCGGCGCTCTCCTCCTCGGGCCGCGACGCCGAAGAGATCGAAGACTATCGCGGGCTCTTCTGGCGCCGGCCCGTGCTCGCCGTGGTTTTCACCGCGATGCTCTTCTCCCTTGCCGGCATACCGCTTACCGCCGGTTTCCTCGGCAAGTTCTACACGGTTGCCGCCGGCGCCAGTGCCGCCATCTGGTCCCTCATCTTCGTCCTTGTGGTCACCAGCGCAATTGGGCTTTTCTACTACCTGCGTGTCGTGGTCGCCCTGTACGCCACCGAGCCCGCGCCCGATGAAGCCGAGCGGCCGCCGCTGCCGGCCGTGCCGGCGATGGGTGGCCTCACGCTGGCGGCGCTCACCGGCGTGCTCATCTGGCTGGGCGTCTATCCCCAAGTCGTCCTGAACGCGATCCGCGCCGCCATGTCCGCCCTGTTCTAAGTGGCGCGGGCTCCCGTCCCGAGGATTGCCTTTCGTGTTCTCTCACGGCTTCCCTCCCAACCTATTCTCTTCGCGACGCCTGCCGGTTGCCACCGCAGGCTCTACGTAAACTTGCCTCTCCCCGCCGTGCCCAGTCCACATAGACCCTCCGCTTGCCAGAGTTTCATTCCTTCGTTACGCTGCTACACGCGAAGCGTGTACGCCTTCTCAAGTCTCGGATTCCAAATTTCAAGTCCGAAATCTTAGGTCGTCCCTCCATCCCCACCCTCGAAAATGTGTCGGGTCGAAAAATCCATCTCGCTGAAAATGCGCCTGTTGCGGCCATCGAAAACTCGGCGCCGTGTGACACTTCGTGCGGGCTTTGACTCAGGAACGCAAGCCGGCATAAGATGTGCCGCAAATGCCGGACGGCGACCCCCTTACTGGCCAAGTTATCTCGCACTATCGCGTCCTGGAAAAACTGGGCGGGGGCGGAATGGGCGTGGTGTACAAGGCCGAGGACACGCAACTCGGCCGGTTCGTCGCGCTGAAGGTTCTTGCCGGGCACCTGGTGGATAGCGCCGCGGCGCTCGAACGCCTGCGGCGCGAAGCGCGCGCGGCCTCGGCCCTCGATCATCCGAACATCTGCACCATCCACGAGATCGGCGAACACGCCGGCCAGCCGTTCATCGTGATGCAGTACCTCGAAGGCGAGACGCTCAAGCGCCGCATCGCGCGCGGCTCCCTCCCCATGGACGATGCGATCGAGCTGGGTCTGGAGGTTACCGACGCCCTCGACGCCGCCCATGCGCGCGGCATCATTCATCGCGACATCAAGCCGGCGAACATTTTCGTCACGCGGCGCGGACAAGCCAAAATCCTCGACTTCGGCTTGGCGAAGCAGCTCGCGGAACCGCAGCAGGCGCTGGAAGCCGGGGGCGCTTCCGGCTTGCCCACCGCGGGCGTTTCCGAGCAGGATCTGACCAGCCCCGGCGCCGCCGTAGGTACCGTCGCCTACATGTCTCCCGAACAGGCGCTCGGCCAGGAACTCGACGCCCGCTCCGACATCTTCTCTTTCGGCCTGGTGCTCTACGAAATGGCCACGGGCACGCTCGCTTTTCGCGGTTCGAGCACCGCCGCCGTTTTCGATGCCATCCTCCACAAATCGCCGCCTTCGCCGCTCCGGCTCAATCCCGATGTTCCGTCCGAACTGGAGCGGATTATCGCCAAGTGCCTGGAAAAGGACCGCAAGCTGCGTTATCAGACCGCGGCCGATCTCCACGCCGATCTGGCCAGGCTGAAACGCGATACAGACTCCTCGCGCGTCCTCGCGGCAAGCGCGGAGCGGCAGGGCCCGATCGAGCAAGAGCCGGCGCCGCTCTCGAGCGCTACCCCGGCTCGAGCGATGCCCGCGGCCGCAAGCGGAGCGACGCCTGCGGAGCAGGCGACCCCGGCGGGCGGGATCGCTGTGGCGACTTCGCAGACGGCGGCGGTCTCGCCGCGCTTCGGGGCGGCTCGGCGCCGCTGGATTTTCGCTGTCGCGGCGCTCGCCGTCATTCTGGGCGCGTCGCTCTGGTGGTTCCTGCGCGAGCGCGCGGCGCGACCTCGAGGCGTCGCCGGCCACGCGGTCCTCGCGGTGGTCTATTTCCAGAATCTCACCCAGAATCCTTCCCTCGATTGGCTCAACGCCGGCCTCGTCGATATGCTCACCACCAATCTGGCCCAGGTGAGCGGTCTCGAAGTGCTTTCCACCGATCGCGTTCTCTCCGCGCTCGGCCGAGACGCCAAGCCCGGCGCTCAATTCGATCCGCGGATCGCCCAGCAGGCGGCTCGCGACGCTGGTGCCAACGCCTACATCAGCGGCGCCCTGCTCGAAACCGGACCGAACAACTTCCGGCTCGACGTCCGCGTGCAGGATTCGCGCTCGGGCCAAATCCTCGATTCCTACAAAGTCGAAGGGCAGAGCATCCAAAGCGTCTTTGGCATGGTCGATTCGCTCACCTCCCGCATCGCACAAAGATTCCTCCCCGCCGGCATGCCTTCTCCCGCGGGGCCGAGCATCGAAGAGGCGGCCACCTCGAATATCGAGGCGTTTCGCCATTATCAGATCGGCCTGAACTACGACAGCCGTCTCCTCACCGCTGACGCCATCCAGGAGTATCAAAAAGCCGTCCAGCTCGACCCCCAATTCGCCTTGGCATATCTGAGGCTCGCCGGTGCCTACCACTTCGAGGGTGATGACCGCCAGGCGATGGCGGCGGATAAGATGGTCGACCAGTTGAAATCTCGCCTACCGCGATCCGACCGCCTCTTGTATCAGAGCAACCGAGCCGCGCGGGCCGGCGATCCGCAGGGCGCTGTGGAAGCGCGCCTCTCCCTCCTCGCCCAGTTCCCGCGCGATGGCGAGTTGCGCGCCGTTGCCGGTGTGGAACTGCTTTCCCTGAACCGGACCCGCGAGGCCGAATCGCTGCTCGAGCAAGGCGTCCAGCTCAATCCCAAAGACGATCAGTCCTGGAACATCCTCTGCTACGCTCGCGCCCAGGCCGGTGACGAAAAAGGCGCGCTCGCGGCCAGCGACAAATACATCGCCCTCCTCCCGAACGACCCCAATCCTTGGGACACGCGCGGTGATGTCTATTTCTGGTTCCATCAAGACGCCGACGCCATGGCGGCTTACCAGAAGGTGCTCGCGCTGAGGCCCAATTTCACGGACTACCAGGAATACTGGAAGGTCGGCGTCGTCTACGCCGATCAAGGGAAATTCGACTTGGCTGACGCCTCGCTCGAGGAGTGGGCGAAGAAGGCGAACGCACTCGATCGGCTTTATCTCCCCGACTACGAGGCTCAATTCCTGCAGGAGCGTGGCGACTTGGGCGGCGCTCTCGCCCAGTATCGCCTCGCCGTTGCCCAGCTCGGCCGCGCCGGCCAAACCCTCCCGGCCCTACAGTCGCTCCAGTCCTACGCCCTGCTCGCCGTCCTCGCAGGCCAGGCGCCTGCCGCGCTCGCCTTCGCCCGCGCGCAGAAGCTCGGAGGAGACGAGCTGCCGGCAGTCTCCTTCCTCGAGGCGGTGCGCGGCGACCAGGCCGCGGCCGAAAACTCTCTTCGCCAGTTCGCTGCCTCGCAACCTTGGGTCAGCCCGCACCTCATCGAGCGGTTGCGCGTCAAGAACCAGATGTACGCCGCGCTGGCTAGGAATGATGGCGCCGCCGCCCTCGCTGCGGCGAGCCGAATCCCGGATTTGAACGACCCCTGGCTGCTTCTCGCCAAGGCTCGCGCACGCTTGCTCACCGGCGATGCGGCGGGTGCGGAGCAGGGCTTCGAGCTGGTCCCCGCTTTCTCCCGCCTCCCTACCGTGCCCACCGATTACCCCTACAACCTTCCGCTCATCGAGTCTCTTGCCCATTTCTATATCGGTGCGATCGACGCGGCCGCCGGCAAGCGCCAAGACGCCGCCAACGAGTACCAGCAATTCCTCTCCCATTTCCAGGGCTCCTCCGCTCCCCTCCCGCAAGTCGCCCAGGCGCGCGCCGCGCTCGCCCGGCTCCTGCCCTGACCCCCTTAGGCAAAGGTCGCGAAAACGGCCGGGCCGTGTCCTCGTCCTCACAGGCCGCCTAGTGTGCTGTCCCGGAAATAAACAGCATCTGTTTTCGGGGGTCGGAGCTTCAGCTCCGAGATTCAACCCGGCGACAAATCAGGGGTTTCAACCCCTGAAGCAGGGCCGGACATTCTGCCGTTATTCCCGGGACACAACACGAGTTGGTGCGCCGGTTCCCATGGCACTTAAGTGACTGGCGGTCTGTTCGCGCGGACCTTTGCTCGGCGCTAACCAGGTGACGTTTTTCTCGTTGACACGTATCCCCGCCGCGAGCAATATCAGGCCGCTGTACAGGGCCAGGGGCCAGAGACCTGCCCGTCTGCACCTGCGATAGGACGGGCGAGACCGGGAATGCCAACGGCCAGCCGGGATACGGCGCGGCAGCCGGGCTGCTGCCGTGCTTGGCGGCGAACGGAATGACGCACAGCCCTGGGCCGCCGCTCGGTTCGGACCATGAGGGAATGCAGGTCTACGGGCACGATCGAATTCAAAAACGGAGGCGACGGTGGGAATGTTACTTCATTGGATCGTCAGCCAACTCTGGAGTGTGCTTGTTCCCGTGGTTTTCTTTTTTGTGGCCATCACCGCTGTCGCGACGCTGCGCGACATTCGCGACGCACTTCGCGAGCGGAATCGCTCGGGCTGATTCGCGCGGCGCGCTCGGGTGAGATCCTCGGCGCTCACCGGGCTGGTTGCTAGAAAGTCGGCGTAGGGCTCCATGGCGCGCGGCGCCTGCTGCCGCGCGCACTCTCTCGCGTTTGTCGGCACCCGCCCCCGCAAGGAAATCCGGTGTGGAAGAATCGAGCTGTCCCCCGCAGCCCGCCCACAACCGGCTTGGACGGGGACTACGCTTTCCGCCTCCTCCCGGCGCGCTTCGGGTAAACGGCCGGCTGTCCTACAATAGTCGGACCATGAGCCCGCTCTCTGCCTCGCTCGAAACGTTGCGCCGGGTAGCGCTATTCGCCGATCTCGACGACGCCGAACTCGAATTCTTGGCCCGGCGCGCCATCGCCCGTGAGTGTGCCGCCGGCGAAATGATTTTTTCCGAAGGCGAACCCTGCCGCGGCCTTTACGCTATTCGGTCGGGCCAGGTAAAGGTGTTCAAGACCTCGCCGGATGGCCGCGAGCAGGTACTCTTGATTGCCAGCCCCGGCGGGACGGTGGCAGAGCTGCCGGTTTTCGACGGAGGGCCGTATCCGGCCTCGGCTTCCGCGGTAAATGAGGCTACCGTGCTCGAAGTGAGGAAGGAAGACGTGCGCCAACTCTGCCTCGAGCACCCGGAAGTGGCGCTCAAGCTGCTGCGGGTGGTCGGGGCGCGCCTGCGCCGGCTTGTGGCCATGATCGAGGAGCTTTCGTTTACCACCGTTCGCCAGCGCCTGGCCTCGCTGCTGGTTCGCGCCGCCCAATCCCAGGGACGCAAGACACCCCGCGGCGTGGAATTCGAGCTGCCGTGGACGCATCAGGAACTTGCCGCGCAAATCGGCACGGTGCGGGAGTTGGTCTCGCGCAACCTCAGCCGCTTGCAGGCGACGGGGATTATCGCCATGGAGGGCCGCAAGGTCACCGTGGCCAAGCTGCCGGCCCTGGAAGCCGAGGCGCAATCCTCCTGACGCCGCGCCAGAAGCTATTCCAAAACCTCCGTCCTCGGGGGTCGGAGCTTCAGCTCCGACAAAAAGCGGCCGAAAAATAGGGGCTTTATTGATCCTTGCAGAAGAAATGTCCTACTTGGTCATTCCGAGCGCAGCGAGGAATCTGCTTTCCCCGCCTGCCTCGTGGGACATTTCTTTTGCAGTAGTCAATAGCCCCTGAAGGGCCCCGGCGAGAGGTTTTTTTGAATAGCTTCTAGGGTCGAGTCCTGCTCAGCGGGCGGCGGGTGCGGCGACTTCCTTGAGAATCTGAGCCATGCGGGCATGCAAGCGCTCGTGCGTTCCCGCGCCCATCTTGTCGATTTCCAACCGCTCGAACTCCGCCGCCAAGCTGTTTTGCTCCTCGGGCGAGAGGATTCCCTCCGCCATGGGGAAAAGGACGCTGTTCTCTTTCCAGATGTGCTCGGAGAGCAAACGAGCGTAACGCCTGGCTGCCCGCGCCCACGCCACTCCTGCCCCCGCTTCGCCCTTGGCGTAGGCGCGGGCGAAATCGCCCAATTGCGCGACGAGTTCCCGCCCTTCCTCGTGCTCGAGCAGCATCACGGCGATGGGGCCGCCTTCGACGGGAAGGCCCCTTTTCGCCAGCGCGGGGAAGAAGATCTCCTCCTCCTTCCCGTGATGGCATTGGTCCACGAAGAGCGCGAAGAATTCCTGGATGTTTTCGAGCACTTCCGGCCGCACCGGCTCGTTCCGCTCGAGTCTCCCCGCTGCCGCTTCCGCCGCGCCGAGCATATGCCCCACCGCCTCATGTTCGTGCCGCAAAATCGCCGTTGCCTGTGCCATGATTCGCTCCTCCTCCCCTCGGAGTGTGCCGCACGCCGTTTCGCCTGCCGATGACCTTGGTCACAGGCCCGAAAGCCGCGATCGCACCGGGGCTGCGCAATCGAACGGCAAATCGGCGTCGAAATCCCAGCCGATGTTTGGGCCTGCCCGCCGCCATTCGCCCTGTGGTGAGCTCGGTCGAACCACGAGTTCGCGGCCCGCAGCGGAGCCGAAGGGCAGCCCGCCGGAGGCGGGAGCGTGCCTCACCCTTGCGCGGTTCGCCAGGGTGGAAGTCTCGCCGATTACTGGCGGAGGGCCGCGATCGCGTCGACGCGAGCGGCGCGGCGAGCGGGGATGTACGTGGCTACGAAGCCGGCGGCGACCACGAGCAGAGTGACGGCGGCGAAGGTGACTGGATCGGTGGTTTTGACGCCGTACAGCAAGCTCCCAAGCAGACGGCTGAACGCCAGAGCGCCTGCCACCCCGACCACCGTGCCGGCCAGGATCACCCGCAAACCCTGCCCCGCGATCATGCGCACCACGTCATTCGCCTCCGCTCCCAGCGCTACGCGGATGCCGATCTCCTTCGTGCGCTGGGAAACCAGATACGCGGCCGACCCATAGACTCCCATCAGCGCCACAATCAGCGCGGTCACGGCGAAGACGGCGAGCAGCACCATATTGAAGCGCCGGTCGGCCGTGGAAGCAAAAACGATCTGGCTCATCGTGAGGAAGCGCACGGGGAGATCGGGCTGGACCGCCTGCTCGATTTGGCGGGCCAGGGGAACCAGGTCCGCCGCGGGCCGGGCGCTTCGCAGAACCACGGAGAAATTGTTGGCGGCGCGCTGGCGGTAGTCGGAATAGAACATGGGCAGCGGAGCGGCGTCCAGCTTGCGGTTACGCACGTCGCCGACTACGCCCACGACGGTGAACGGTCTCAAGTCGGTATCCATGTTCGCGAACTCGATCCGTTTCCCCAACGGATTCTGGCCCGGCCACTGCTCGCTCGCGAATGCCTGGCTGACGACCGCGACGCTGGGCGCATCGGGGCCGTCGCTTGCCTGGAACAGGCGGCCGCGCAGAAGCGGGATACGCATCGTTTGGAAATACCCGCCGCTGGCCACCACATATTCCGCCTGGCCGGTTCGCGTGGGATCCTGCCTCAGCCTGAGGTAGGCCTGGGCGAGTTCCTTGAAGCTGGAGAAGGTGTCGGTCGGGCCCAGGACCAGGTACCCACCGCTGCGGGTCAAGTCGGAGAGCGGCAGGTCGCTGACGACGCCGACGTCCTCGACGCCGGGCACGGCGCGAAGGCGGTCGGCCAGCGACTCGAGCATGTTTATGAGATGGGTTTTCTCCGCCGGAGTTTCCGGCCAGACATCGAGCAAATCCATGGACAGGACGCGCTGGGGCTCGAAACCGGCGCGAACTTCGAGCAAGCCGAACAAGCTGCGCCCGAGCAGCAGCGCGCCCACCAGGAGCACCAAGGGGATGGCAACTTGCGCGCCCAGCAGCACCGCGCGCAGGCGATGGCTCGAGTGGCTGCCGGTCTGCCCGCGGTCGCTGCCCTTCAGACACTCCTGAATTTCGCTGCCGGCGGCGCGCAGCGCCGTCACCAGGCCCAGCGCTACCGCCGTCAGCACCGCCACGGCCGCGGCAAAAACGAGTACCTCCGGATGCCAGCGCACATCCCCCGCGCGCGGCAATTTGGCCGATCCCAGTAAGACGAGCGCCCGCACGCCCCACAGAGCCACCGGCAAACTGATGAGGCTGGCGCCTGCCGAAAGGAGCAGCGATTCCGCGATGAACTGGCCGACGAGGTGCCCGCGACTGGCTCCCACCGCCACCCGAACGGCCAACTCCCGCTGGCGCCCCGCGGCTTGGGCGAGCAGCAGATTCGCCACATTCGCGCAGGCCACCAGCAAGAGCAGGCCCACCGCGCCCACCAGCGCCAGCAGCGCGGGTCGCGCGTTGCCTACGATCTGGTCTTCCAGCCGCACCAGCTCCACGTCAGTCATGTCCGTCGCTGCGCCGTACTCCTGTTTGAGCCGGCGCGCCACGGCGCTCGCTTCGGCCCGCGCCGCACTCAACTTCACGCCGGGTTTTAGTCGGCCGATCGCCAGCCAAATGTGGCTGATGCGGTACGTCATGGTGGAACTGAGTTCGCGAGGAAACCAGAGGTCCGCGCCGTCCGGGTAGTCGAAGCCTGCCGGCATGACGCCCACGATCGTCACATCGTGACCGGAAAGGCTCAGGTGCCGCGCGGCAAAATCGGGCGTACCTCCAAGAAAGCGTTTCCAAAAGCCATAGCTCACCAGCACCATCGGCGTTCCGCCAACATGGAGCTGCTCGGCGGGAAAGGTTCGCCCGCGCACGGGCTGGACCCCCATCACCTGGAAGAAGTCGCGGGAAACGGCGGCTATCGTGACCAGCGTGGGTCGCGAACCGCCAGCCACCGGCTCGAGATCGCTATTGAATTCCGCCATCCCCTCGAACGCGCCGGTCTGCTCGCGCAGGTCCTGGAAATTGAGGTCTGCCCACCGGGGATTGGTTCCCCGCGCGGTGTCCTCGAACAGGCGGACAATGCGATCGGGATGGGGATAAGGAAGGGGGCGGAGGAGAACGCCGTCCACCACGCTGAACATGGCGGTCGCGCCGCCGATGCCCAGCGCCAGTGTCACCATGGCGATGGCAGCGAATCCCGGCCTGCGGGCAAGCAGACGCACCCCGTGGCTCAGATCCTGCCAGAACGATAGCACCGTTCCGCCCTCCGTCTTGTTGAGCGGCGCTTCTGTGGTCCACGTTGGCGCTGCGAGCACTGCCGAAGCCCGGCGACTCCCCGGTCACCAGTCCCCGGGCGTGCAACGTGCGTTCAGCGCCTCAGGATCGTTTCTGCGAGGAGGCCCTGGACTACGGCAAACGTCGCCCTTTGGCCAGCCGAGAAGCCGATCCTGCACCGGCACTCCCCACGCTGCGTGCCGAATGGCTTCGGACGGGACTTGTTTTATCACAATCGGGCGGCTGGCGGGAGATTTTCCTGCCCCCGTTCCTGAAGCGGCAAGAGGGAGGCAGGCGAATCCTGCTTGAAGCTGTCGCACGGCCTGCTCCCTTGTAGGGCACGGCTTTAGTCGTGCCGTAAAGTCCCGCCAAAAACCAGCGGCTTTAGCCCCTGAAGGAACGAGAAGGGGCTTTGCGACAGCCATCTAATGGGATGGCGGAGTTTGCGCTCTAGCAGGATGCTGCAAAAGGCCAGGGTGTCATGCTGAGCGGAGCGAAGCATCCCGTCAACTCCCCGGAAACTGGGGTCGGGATCCCTCGCGGAGTTTACCCTGAGTGAAACGAACGGGCTCAGGATGACGGTGCCCAGGGGCCTTTTGCAGCATCCTGCTAGTGTCCTGAGTCAGAAGTTCGCAACATAGATTTTCGAGGGTCGGAGCTTCAGCTCCGACATTAAGGCCCGCCAAATCAAGGGGCTTCAGCCCCTGAAGCAGAGCGACTTTTACATGGAACTTGTAACTCGGGACACTAGCGGCGGCCGTACCGGCTCATCAGTTCCGCCTGGGCCAGGATTTTTCCTTTCATCGCACGGTCGAGATCGGCGCGGCTCGCGCCCGGGGCGAGGTTAAGGTCGGCATCGAGCGCGTAGAGCCGGAAATAGTAACGGTGTGCGGGTCCCGGCGGCGGGCAGGGACCTCCATAGCCGATCTGGCCGAACCCGTTTCTGCCTTGCCGGGAGCCGTCGGGCAGCGATTTCTCCCGGGAAAGATTTTCCGGCAGCGTTCGGGCGGTTGCCGGAACGTCGTAGAGCACCCAATGCACGAACGTGCCGCCGGGCGCATCGGGATCCTCGGTCACCAGGCTGAAGCTGCGCGTTCCTGCCGGCGCCGCATCCCAAGCAAGCGGCGGCGAGACGTCGTCTCCGTCGCAAGTGAACTTCCGGGGAATGGGGTCGTTCGGGGTGAGTGTGGAACTTTTCAGCACAAATCCCATGGCCGCTCCTTTCTCCAGGCCCGCGCTATCGAGCGCCGAGGTCCTCGATCCGCACGAAAGCAGGATGCCCGCCACCATTGCGCTCGCGGCCACCATGCCGGTCGCGCGTCCTTTGCCAATCATTGGCCCTCCTAAAAGATGCGCAAGCGCGCCGCGCGCGGCGACAGGGTGAACGGGCGCGAGCTGATTTGTCCCGCGAATCGCTCCGGCCAGCGGCCGGGAATCGCCAAGCCGCACGACGGACAGCGGCCCTCCGGCGTGAGCCGGTAGCTCAGGATGAGGTAACCGTAGCGTTCGATGACCGGAGTGCGGCACCCGGGGCACAGCGTGTTTTCCCGGTCGCCCACCCGGCCCGGGAGATTGCCCGCATAGACGTAGCGTAAGCCTGCCTGGCGGCCGATTTCCGCCGCGCGCAAGAGGGTTTCGGCCGGCGTGTCTTCCGGGCCGGTCATCTTGTAATCCCGGTGAAAGGCGGTGACATGCCAGGGAATGTCGAACGAGACGCCCGCGAGGAATTCCGCCATCCGCGCCAGTTCGCCGCCGGAATCGTTGAAGCCGGGTACCAGCAGGGTGACCACCTCGAGCCAAAAGCCCATCTCGTGGATTCGCCGAATGCCGTCCAGGATGGGAGCCAGGCGGCCGCCGAGCTGACGGTAATGGCGATCGTCGAAGCTTTTGAGATCGACTTTGTAAAGGTCCACGTGCGGGCGCAGATATTCGAGGACGCGCGGCGTGGCGTTTCCGTTGGAAACGAATCCGGTCGCCAGGCCCGCGGCGCGCGCTTCTCGGAACACCGCTACCGCCCATTCGCTGGTGATGAGCGGCTCGTTGTAAGTGCTCACCACCACCCGCGCGTTCTGGCCGAGCGCCTCCGAAACGATTGTGCCCGGCTCGATGCGCAAGGGAGGGGAAACGGCGGCGGGATCGCGCAGGGCTTGCGAGGTAACCCAATTCTGGCAATAGCCGCAATGGAGATCGCAACCCAGCATGCCGAAACTGAAAGCCAAGGCGCCGGGATAGGCGTGGTGGAAAGGCTTCTTCTCGATGGGATCGCATTGGATGCCCGCCACGTATCCCCAGGGCGCCCGCAAGCGGCCGTCGCGGTTGAACCGGACTTTGCAGACACCGGCTTGCCCGGGTGGAATGCGGCATTCGTGGCCGCAGGCGTAGCACCGCACCCAATGGCGGTCCAAGCTGTCGTACAACTCGGCTTCGCGCGTCGCTTCGTCGAGGATTTCCTTCAAGGCAGGCATGGCAGCCGAGATCCCTCGGTCCAGTCTCCCTCTAGTATGCCAGAGTCGCAACCCGGCGTCGGAAGGCGGCATCACATTCACGGCGCGGGGTTGGCGGTTGCGTCCGCCGCCGTACCATTACGCAAGCGTCCCGGCAGCTTCTTTGGCGCGCCGTGGCCACTTGTCGTAGGATGAATGGCCAAGAGCCGGGGAGCCGAAGCAGTAGAAGCTGCTGCAGGACTTGGTTCCTTGTAGGGCACGGCTTTAGCCGTGCCGTAAAGACCGCGAAAAATCAGGGGCTTTAGCCCCTGAGGCGCGCTGTTGGCGTCCGGAATGCTCCCGCGGGAGCGGGCGAGAAGGGGTTTTGCAACGGCTTCTAGAAGCGTCGCCGGTGTTCAGGAGGCTGTTTTGAAGAAACTACGGGGCGTTGGGAACCCACGCCACCTTGCCCTTTCCCTATCCATTCTTCTTTGCGGCGGCTTGGTGCTTGCCGCTTACGCGCAGAAAGCGGCGTCCCCTTCGCCCCTGGCGGGCAAATTGGGCAAGGTGAAACGCGGAGAGGATGACGCCCAGATCATTCGCGCGCGCGCGAATTGGTTCTTCCGCCAGCGCGCTTACCCGCTGCCGCGCATTCCTGCCTTCGCGCGCGACCGCGCCTGGACCGTGATGCGGCAGATGGAGCAGAACAAACGCTCTTACTTCGAGCAGAAATACGGCGCCGGCTATCGGCAAATGGCTGCCGCGGCCGCGCTCGTGGCAAACGTGGTGAATACCGTCAATACCTGGCAGCCGATGGGACCCCAGCCCACGAACGACTATTTCTTCCAGCCGGTCGTTTCCGGCCGCGTCAGCGCGATGGTCGTCGACCCCTGCGATGCGACGGGCAAGACCGTTTTTCTGGGCGGGGCGCAGGGCGGTTTGTGGCTCACCACCAACGGCGGAACGAATTGGACCGCGCTCGGCGATGCGCAGCCTTCCCTCGCCGTCGGCTCCCTAGCCGTGAACCCCAACCCGGGCAGCGGCGGCTGCGTGAACGGCGTCTCGAGAACCGTGTACGTGGGCACGGGCGAAGAAAACTTCTCGCTGGATAGCTACTACGGCGCAGGCATACTTACGTGCACGACGTCGAATGGCTCGAGCTTCTTGTGCGCGCGAGACCAGACCTTCGGCAATTTCAACGCCGAGTCGAATCCCCTGGACTACGCCGAGGGCGGCACCTACATCGGGAGCTTGGCCGTCGATCCGGCGAACCCGGCCATCATGCTGGCTGCCGTCGAGGGATTTGAATCGACCCTACCTTCCGGCATTTACTGTTCGGCGAATAACGGCACTTCGTGGAGCGAGGTGCTGCCGGGTCCGGGCACGCTCAACATCGATGGCACAGCCGTCGCCTTCGATCAGGCAGGCTACGGCTACGCGACGCTGGGGAACTACGATGGGAGCGGCGGGAGCGGCAGCTCTTCGCTCAACGGCGTCTATAAGTCCACCGCCAAGGTCACCACCTCCTGCTCATCCAATTTTACGGAGCAGGCCGGGCTGACGAACCTCTCGGGCGTAAGCGGATCGGCGAACATGGGCCGGATCGCCATCGCGGTCGAGTCGAGCCCCTCCAGCCTGAGTGACCCGACCAAGGACGAAGTTTTCGCCGCGATCGGCAACGCTGCCGACTCTTCCAGCACCCTGCTGGGTGTCTTCAAGAGCACCGATGGCGGCACGACGTGGACTCAGCCGTCCAGTTCCGCCCTTGTGGCCAAGAACTCCGGCTTCTGCGAGCAGCAGTGTTTCTACGATCTCGCGATTGCGATCGATCCGCGCAACAACTCGGGAACGAATGGCACTTCAAACGTGATCTACGCGGGCGGCGCCGCGCCGGGATCGACGAACGGCACGGGCCCGAACGCCACGCTGATCGCCTCGACCGATGGCGGCGGCAGTTGGCAAGACGTCTCGGCCAACGATTGCAATACCTGTCTCACAGGCCTGCACGTCGACCTGCACGCGATTGCGTTTACCCCCGCGACGGCCTCGAACGATCTGCTCTACGTGGGCACGGACGGCGGGGCCTGGGTTACGACCAATCCCGGATCGCCTAGTTCTTCCCAGTCGTGGACTGACCTGAACCAGACGCTTGCCCTCACGCAATTTTATGCCGGGATCTCCAACGATCCCGCGGGCTGGCAATACCGCACGTTCGGCGGCGCTCAGGACAACGGCGTGCAAGTCTACGGCCAGGAGTCCGGTACCGCCTGGGACAACACGCTCACGTGCGGCGACGGCGCGGTGACGTTGGTGGACCCTCTGCTTCCCAGCACGATGTACGCGGAATGCGCCTATATCCCTGGGGTGATCGGCGGCATCGTCAAATCGCTTCTGAACGGCGACGTCAGCGAGTTCAATCCCATTACGCCTCCCCCGTCGAACTATTCCTTCTTTGAAAACGACTCGGGTATCGACTTCAGCGATACGGGCAGTTTCGTTCCCCCGCTCGCCATCGATCCGAACGCTACCGGTTCCACCGGCGACGCCCAAACCCTCTACTTCGGCACTTACCGCGTTTGGCAAACGACGAACGGCGGCAGCAGTTGGGCGGCGATATCGGCGGACGTGAGTGGAACGAAATCGAGCGACTCCTCGGTGAGCGGTATCTGCGCGAAGTACACAGGCTACTGCGCGCTCACGGCGCTGGCCGCGGCGCCGACTAGCGCGCACGAGGGCGAGGTGGTCACGGGAAGCAACGTGGCCGACCTCTACCTGAGCGTCAACGCCAACCAGGGCACGAGCGCCACCTGGACCGAGGTGGGCAACCTGTCGTCCCCGGTCGCGAACGACCCTGGCAAGTTCCTCCCGCAGACCAACATCACGGACGTGGCGATCGATAGCGGCGGCAATCTTTATGCGACGTTCTCCGGCTTCTCCGGGGCCTACAATTTCTGCACGCAGTACGCCTCCGACGGCAAGACTTGCCAGACCTCCCAGAGCGTGGACATTCCGAACGGGCATGTGTTTTACGGCGTAGTGGCGGGGGGCAGCAGTCCTACCGTCGCGTGGTCGGACGTAAGTTCGGGCGCGGCCTGCGTTTCGCCTGCGGCGAATCTGCCCAACATCCCTGTCAACAGCATCGTGGTGGATCCGGATCATGCCGGGCAGCTCTTCGTCGGAACCGATGTGGGTGTCTTCGTGGGCGAACTGCAGGGTGCCGCGGGGGCCTACACGGGCGGCTGCTGGACGCCGCTCGGCTCGGGCCTGCCGAATTCCGCGGTGCTCTCGCTTTCACTGAACGACGCGTCGCGCACGCTGCTCGCCGGCACGCACGGACGGAGCGCGTGGCACTACGCCTTGGGCGATCAGGCGGCGTTCAGCCTGGGCGGACTCCTGCCCGCTTCGGCCGAGTCGGGGGCCACGTCTGCGCTCACCCTAACGCTCACGGGCACCGGGTTCACTTCTTCTTCCACGGTGAATTGGACGCCGCCAGCCCCGCCCCCGTCCACGTCGCTGAATCAAGTCAGTCCGCCGTCGGGCTGCGCCACGCCGACTTGCATCGCGGTTCAGGTGCCAACGAACCTGTTGGCCTCGGCCGCGAACGTGCAGGTGAGCGTCTCCGATCCGTCCCAAACCTCGAGCACGAACTCGCTCTCGTTCAGTGTGACGGCCACCGTGCCGTCGATTGACTCGATTTCGACGAGCCCGTCGAATCCCACGCCCCCGCTCGCGAACCCGATGACGCTTACGCTCAACGGGTCCGGGTTCCTCAGCGACACCTTGCCCGGCTTGGCGCAAACCGCGCCGTCCACCTTGGCTTCCTCGTGCTTCAGCGGCACCAGCGTGAATTCCGGCGGCACGCAGCTCACCACAAGCGTCGGGACGAGCTGCATGCAATACGGCGGGATTTTCTACGTGACGGCGACGAATCCGCCGCCGGGCGGCGGGTCCTCGAATCCAAGCCTCCTGGCGGCTCCCGCGCCTATCGGCGGCGGTTGCGGAAGTTCCAATCCGCCCGGCTGCTTGCTGCAATTGAAGGGTACAGCTCCATCGAACGACAGTTACTCGGCCGCTGCCGCCATCGGTGCCAATACCTACACCAACACGGAAGACAGTTCCGGCGCGCCGCCGGGCAATGGCCCCGCGATTCCCACCAGTTGCACGAGCGGCGCGGCCTCGAACGGCAGTGCCAACGCCGTCTGGTACTCATACACCACCACCACGGCGACCACCCTGAACGACGCCGATACGATTGGCAGCGCCTACGACACCATCCTTTCCGTGTGGACGGGCTCCTCGGTGAGCAGCCTCACGTCGGTGGCTTGCGACGACGACATCGTCAGCGGAGTCCAGCGCGTCTCGCAGATCCAAAATCTGAACTTGGCCGCCAGCACGACCTACTATTTCATGATCAGCGACTACGGCGTGCCGGTCTATAACAGCAGCGGAAACCAGACGACTATCCTGGGCGGTGGCGGCAAGACGGTTTTCAACTTCACCGCCACGCCTTCGACCGCCTCGGGGCTGACCTATTCCTCCAGCCTTTCCTCTCCCAACCCTAGTTCGGTCTCCGCGGGCTCGTCCACCACGACCACCCTCACGCTGACCGCGGCTTCGGGCAGCGGATCGGGGACGGTGACCATCAGCCCGTGCACCGTTTCGCCCGCGACTACCACCATTGGTTGCAGCTATTCCTCCTCGAGCGTCACCGTTTCGACCGCGGCGGCGACGACCGTGACCGCGACGATCTCCACCACCTCGCGCGGCGCGCTGCCGCCCGCGGCGCCGTTCGAGAAGCCGCCGCTTGGCTGGGTGGCGCTCGCGCTTGCCGCAACTGCCTTGCTCGTCTTCCTTCTCGGGAGGCGTCTGGCTCACACCCGCTACGGAACTGCCGCGCTCGGCTCGAGCGTAGTTGCGGCGTTGGGCTTTGCGCTTCTGGCCGGCGTCCTGCTGCTTCAGGGTGCCTGCGGCGGAGGAAGCGGTGGCGGAGGCGGCGGAGGCGGTGGTGGCGGGACAGCCGCGGGAAGCTACACGGTCACGATTCCCACGTCGCCGGCGGCATCGAATGGGAACCAGTCGGTGTCGTTCACGGTGCAGTAGCCACGGCTACTTCGTCACCGTGATCGCGACGGCGGCCGAGGCGGACGCGGTGTAATTCGAATCGCCGCTGTATTGCGCGGTGATGCTGTCGGTGGTCGTCGTGGGCTGCTTGCTGCCCCCGCCCCCTCCGCAGCCAAACGACCCCAATGCCATCAGCAGCACCAGCGCCATGCCTGCCACATAGGCGTAGCCGCGACGCCCCGTTCAGAGACATGGTCCACTTCGGCAGGGCCGTACGGGCGAGACGAGCCACTTGCTACAATGGGGGCGAGGGCGCGGGGCATGAACGTCGTTCTCATCTCGACCTACGAACTTGGGCATCAGCCGTTTGGCTTGGCATCGCCGGCGGCTTGGCTGCGGCAGCGCGGACACGAGGTCCGCTGCTTCGATCTTTCCCGCGAGCCGCTCGACGAATCCGCGGTCCGCGCCGCCGGTCTCGTTGCGTTCTACGTTCCCATGCACACGGCCACGCGTCTCGCGGCGCGTCTGGTTGCGCCGGTTCGCCGACTCAATCCCCGCGCTGCGCTCTGCTTCTACGGCCTGTACGCCCCGGTGAACGAGGCCTGGCTGCGGGGGTTGGGCGTGGAGACGATTCTGGGCGGGGAATTCGAGCAGGGTCTGGCCGATCTCGCCGACCGCCTCGCGCGCCCTGCAAAAGAAGCCTCCATCCGTTGCCATTCCGAGGAGCCCCGGTTCCACCGGCGCGACGAGGAATCTGCTCTTCCTCCAGCCGAGCGCCAGCCGGAACCCGTCGTTTCCCTGGCGCGGCAGAAGTTTGTAGTCCCCGATCGCCGCGGGCTCGTTCCCCTGGAACGCTACGCGCAGGTTGTCCTGCCGGACGGCCGCCAGCGGGTCGCTGGGTACACCGAGGCAAGTCGCGGCTGCAAGCACCGCTGCCGCCACTGCCCGATCGTGCCCGTTTATGACGGCGTGTTCCGCGTCGTCCAGCCGGAAATCGTCCTGGAAGACGTTCGGCAACAGGTGGCGGCGGGCGCTGGGCACATCACCTTTGGCGATCCGGACTTTTTCAATGGGCCGCGGCACGCCCTCGAAATCGCCCGCGCCGTCCACGCCGAATTTCCCGATCTCACTTACGACGTGACGAGCAAAGTGGAGCATTTACGCGCGCGCCGCGCCGACCTCGGAACGCTCCGCGATACAGGCTGCTTGTTCGTCACCACGGCCGTCGAATCGTTTGACGACGCGGTGCTGGCGCGGCTCGAAAAGGGCCATGCGCGAGCGGACGTTCGCGAGTTGGTTGGCTTGTTCCGCGAAGCGGGACTCGCGCTGCACCCGACTTTCGTTCCCTTCACGCCCTGGACCACGCTCGAAAGTTACGGCGAATTCCTGGACGAGATCGAGTCGCTCGATCTGGTGGAAAACGTCGCGCCCGTGCAGTTGGCGATACGCTTGCTCGTGACTGCCGGATCAAGACTGCTCGAACTGGAAGATATCCGGCGCCTCGCCGGCCCCTTCGATCCTTCTGGTCTTGTTTATCCGTGGCGGCATCCGGACGCGCGAGTCGATCGGCTCCAGCGCCAGATCGAAGCCACCGTCGAGGCGTGCCAGGAGCGGCATCTCGGGCGTGCGGAAACCATTGCGCTTGTTCGTCGGCAGGCCCGCCAGGCGCTCGGAGCCACCGCGCGAAGCGCTACCCTGGCCGAGCGGCCGCGCGTGGCGCGTGCCGCCATCCCCTACCTAACCGAGCCTTGGTACTGTTGAGCCGAGCCGACGGGGAGCCAGTTGGCTCCAATTCGCGAGGCCCGCGCAAGCCTGCGCCACGCCGAGTCGCTGATTTAAGCCGTGGCCAACGTCATGCTATCGAAACGCCTCCTTCTCCTTTCGAGCAAGCTCGGCTACCAGACCCGCAGTTTTGCCGAGGCCGCGCGCCGCCTGGGCGTCGAAGTCGTTTTCGGCACCGACCGCTGCCGCAGGCTCGAGGATCCCTGGGGCGACGGCGCCTTGGCTTTGCGCTTCGACGATCCCGAAGCCGCTGCCGAGGCGATCGAGGATCTGGCTCGCCGGTCTCCGTTCGACGCTGTCTTCGCCCTTGGCGATCAGCCTGCGCCCACTGCCGCCTATGCCGCGCGGCGGTTGGGATTGCCGGGCAATCCCATCGAAGCCGCGCGAAATTGCAGCACGAAGTTGCGCCAGCGCGAGGTGCTCGCCGCCGCCGGCTTCCCCGTTCCCGAGTTCTTCTCCTTTCGCTGGGATGAGCCGTTCGAGAAGGTGCTGGCGCGCGTGAAATTTCCCTGCGTGATCAAGCCGCTCACTCTATCGGCGAGCCAGGGCGTGATTCGCGCGGATAACGCGGCGGAGCTGGCGGCGGCGGTGCGGCGAATACGCGCGCTGCTCGAATCGCCGGCCGTCGCCGCCAGCCGGCACGGCGAATTGGATCGCGTGCTCGTCGAGAGGTATATCTCGGGCGCGGAAGTGGCCGTGGAAGGACTCCTAACGCGCGGGCGGCTGCGCGTCCTGGCGATATTCGACAAGCCCGATCCGCTCGATGGCCCGTATTTCGAGGAAACGATCTACGTTACGCCGTCGCGTTTGCCGCAGGAGGTGCAGGCCGCCATTCGGGATTCGGCGGCGCGAGCGGCTCGCGCGCTTGGTCTCGCTCATGGACCCCTTCATGCCGAATTCCGAATCGAGAACGGACGGCCGTGGGTACTCGAACTCCAGCCGCGGCCGATTGGGGGGCTGTGTGCCCGGGCGTTGCGGTTCGGTTCCCGCGGGATCGGCCTCGAGGAGTTGGTGCTGCGCCACGCGCTGGATCTAGCGGGCGCGGACGAAGAAAGGGAAGCAGCGGCCTCGGGCGTGATGATGATTCCCGTGCCGCGAAGCGGGATCTTCGAGGGCGTGGAAGGGATCGAGGCGGCGCAGGCCACGCCCGGGATTACGGGAATCGAAATCACGGCGCGCCCGCACGATCCGGTGCTCGCATGGCCGGAGGGATCGAGCTATCTCGGGTTCATTTTTGCCCGCGCGGAAGAGCCGCTGCAGGTGGAGAAGGCGTTGCGCGAGGCCCACGCCAAGCTGGGGATTGTCTTCCGCTCGGAATTGCCCATCGGCCGGGCATAGGAAAACCGAAACTCGAATCTCGAGGATGACGTCTCGCCGGCAGCGGCGCGAGGGCGCCGGTAGCACGTACGGTTCCGCCGAATTTCGCGTTTCGATGCTTCAGCTCTTCGCTTTGGGGGGAACGTAGCCCTCGGGCAGTTTCGCGCCTTCGCCGAAGAAGAACTGTTCCATCTGCTCTTCCATGAGCTTCTGCGAGTTCGGGTCCATGGGGTTGAGCCGATACTCGTTCATCAGCATCTTGGAATATTCCACCCACATCCGCCAGCCTTCCTTCGACACGTTTTCATAGACCCGCTTGCCGATCTCGCCCTTCCACGGCGGTTTGTCGAGTCCGGGCATTTCGCGCCCGAATTTGACGCAATGCACCATGCGCTGGCCCGGTTTCGGCGCCTCGCTTGCCAGCGGGGTGGGGGAATCCGCGCAGTTCTCGTCGGCCATCGACTCCTCCAGTCTTGAACTTCCAAGATAATGCAAAAGCCGCGGAAATCCTAGCTGCTTCGCCCTTCCGTCGACCGAAAGGGAGGGCTGGTGGTTTGCCGTGCGACCGCTGGGATTCACCGCCGGCCTTCGATTGGAAATTTGAGATGTCAGCGGATGGGGCGCTCGGCTTGCCAAGTGAAGGCGTTTCGGAAAAGATGGGAGGCGGCGCGAATGGGAAAACGCAAACGGTGATCCTGAGCGGCGACATCGGCGGAACGAAGAGCAACTTCGCGGTATTCGAGCGGAAGGGCAAGCGCCTGCGGAAGCTCGTCGAGCGGAGGTTCCCCAGCCAGGAGGCGGCCTCCTTCGAGCAGATGGTGCGGGCTTTTCTCGATCAGTTGGGGGCGGGCGCGAAAATCGAAGCGGCCTGCTTCGGCGTCGCCGGGCCCGTTGTCGGCAACGAGGTCCATCCCACCAATCTTGCCTGGCCTGTGGACGCCGAGGTTGCGAGCCACATTCTCGGCACGCGCCGCGTTCGCTTGATCAACGATATGGGCGCCACCTTCGCCGGGATCGACGCGCTCGAGCCCGAGCAATTGGTGGCGTTGCAGCCCGGCACGCCCGCGGCCGGCGCCACGCAGGCGCTCGTCGCCGCCGGTACCGGCCTGGGCGAGGCGTTTCGCGTCTGGACGGACAATGGTTATCAGGTGATACCGAGCGAAGGCGGGCACGCGGATTTCGCGCCGCGCACCGAGGAGGAGATCGAACTGTTACGCTTCCTCAAGAAGCAGCAGACCTGGGTGGACGTGGAAACCGTCGTCTCCGGCCGCGGATTTTACGAACTTCACCAATTCCTCGGCCCGGGAGTCGACCACCCGGATTTTCACGCGGAAGGCGAAGATCCCGCCGCCGAAATCACCCATCGCGCGCTCGCCGGCGGCTGCGACATTTGCCTCCGTGCGGTCGATCTCTGGATCAGCCTCTATGGCGCGGAAGCCGGGAACCTGGCTCTGAAGACCCTGGCGCGCGGCGGCGTCTTTGTTGCGGGAGGTATCGCCGCCAAAATCTTGCCTCGGCTCACTACCGGCCGCTTCCTCGAGGCCTTCCGCCAGAAAGCGGCGCTGGGAGAGATTCTGAGCGCCATCCCCGTGACGGTGGTGCTCGATCCCGAAGCGCCGCTGCTGGGCGCTGCAGCCACGGCCGCCGCTCTGCTCTGAGCGGCTGCCGCGCTGGCGTAGGCCCGCGGAGGGCGGCCGCAGGGGTCGGCCATACAACAAAATTCGCGGGCGTGGCGAGAAGCTATTGCAAAACCCCCGATTTCGGGGGTCGGAGCTTCAGCTCCGACAAAGAGTGGCCAAAATGAAGGGGCTTCAGCACCTGAAGCATGCGCCGGGAGGTTTTTGCAATAGGTTCGAGTCACTCCAACCGGTCGGCCAGGGCTTTGGCGAGGGCGGCTTCCCGCTCGGAATCGAGTTTCTTCCCCTCCGCGGTCAGATAGAAGACGTCGATGGCCTTCGGACCTTCTGTATCGATGAGGGCGACTTCGATATTGCCGTCGAACTCCGCGACCACCGAACTGATGTGGTAGAGGAGTCCGGGGCGATCCCGCGCGAGGATCTCGAGAATCGTGCTGTGGGCGGAACTCGTGTCGTCGAAGCGAATGACGGTGGGAACGCGAATCTTGGGACCGGGGGCGGCGCCGCGCGGCGACCGCCAGGCCAGCAGCGCCTGGAGATCCTGTTTGCCCGCGAGCACCTCGAGCAAGCTGGCGATGAGCCGGTCGCGTTCCGAAGGGTTGAGTTCGAGCGTGCGAAACAAATCGATAAAGTGGAAGGTATCGAGGACGATTCCAGCGCGGCTCGCATACGCCTCCGCCTTCGTGATGCTCATTCCCCAGGCGTAGAGCGCGCCGGCCATCGTGGCGAAGAGTTTCGGCCGATCGCGGGTGAGCAGCGTCAACGAGTACTGATGCCGGACCCTGGCCAAATCGAGCTGCACCGGCTCCTGCGCGAGCCGCAGGAAGCGGTCGTAATGGGTGGCGATTTGCTCGGCGGAGTGGCTGGCGAAATAGCGCCGGGGGAATCCCTCGAGAAACGATGCCGGGTCGCCGCCGTGAGCGCGGGCCGAGAGGAGTTCGAGGACGCCCTGTATCTGCCGCTCCGCGGCGCCGGCCGCGTGATACCGCTCCTCATCCACGCTGCGGCTGAGGTCGTTGGCCGTAGCGGCGTAGAGCCGCCACAGCAGCTCCGCTTTCCACGGCGTCAGCGCTTCGGGATGGACGCTGCGAATATCGGCGTACGTGAGCAGGCAGAGCATCTTGAGGCGCTCCGGCGTGCCGGCCACCCGCGCCAGGCCGCGCACGGCGCCGGGATCGGAAAGATCGCGCCGCTGCATCGTCGCCGACATCTCCAGGTGATTGGCGATCAGGGAGCGGACCGTATCGCGGTCTTCCGGCGGAAGAGGCAGGCGGGCGAGAGCGCCTTCGGCGGCTTCGACGCTCGCCCGGACGTGGTCGTCGCCGGGAATGCCCTCCGCGGGGGGCAGGCCCTTGCCTACGTCGTGCAGAAGCAAGGCCAGCAGGAGCAGCTCGGGCTGTTCGAGTTCGGCGAAAATTTCCTGAAACTTGCGCTCTCCCTCGCTCTCCGGCTGGCGCAACCGGTGCACGGAGTCGATGGCCAGAAACGAATGTTCGTCCACCGTGTAGCGATGGTAGAAGTCGCGGATCACGAGCGCGTCGATGGCGCGGAATTCGGGGAACAGCAGCCCGATGATGCCGGTGCGATGCATCGCCCGCAGCGCCTGCCCGGCATGCGGCTCGATAAGCACGGGCCGGAAAAGCTCCCAGGAGCCGCCGGGAAGCGCCGGCCAGGCGTCGAGCCGCGCCACGCGCTGCTGGATTTGGCGCTCGGCTTCGGCACTCAGCGCGACGCCATGCCGCGCCAGGAATTCGAAAACGCGCAATAGCGCGGCCGGGTCCTCCAACATCGCGGGCTGGCGCAGGTAGATCCGCTCGCGCGCGACGGAAAAATCGGCGTTCGAGAGCCTGGACCGCCTGGCGGCGAACGCCTCGTAAAGCGAGGACCGGGAAGCGGGGATCTCCTCGGCGAGCTGGACCGCCAGATGCTCGATCGCTCGCGCGTTTGCGAAGTACCCCCGCATCCAATCGGCAGGGGCGAGGGGCCGTTTCCCCGGGACGCCGATCCCCAGCGCCGCGGCGGCATCTTGCAGCTCGTAGGTAAGGACGTTGTCGTCGCGCCCGCGCCGGTAATGGAGGAAACAGCGCACGGCGACAAGCGACTCGTACGCCGCTCGCGCTTTCGGCGCCGTCCCCGCGGGCCAGAGCGATTCCGGAGCGACCCAGGCGCGGCGCGCGCTCAGTTCCCAGACGAGAGCCAGCCACCTCGCCACCGAGTAGTCGCGCCAGCCGCCAGGCGCGTCCTTGATGTTTGGCTCGAGATGGAAGATGGTGCTCGCGTGCTTGGCGTGCCGGGCCCGGGTCAGCTCCTGCAGCGCGCGCACCAGGTACCCCCGGTCCCGGGCCGCCATGCCGGGAATCACGGAATTCCGCAACCGATCGAAGAGCTGCCTGTCGCCCGAGAGGAGCCGGGCGTCGAGCAGGGAAATGCTGAATTCCGGATCGTCGGAATGGAACTGGCCGCATTCGGCGAGCGTCCGCGTCGCGGGGCTCACTTTCAAGCGCAGGTCCCATAGGCGTTGGCCGATGGCGGCGATCGGTTCGCGGCGGTCCCGCTCGGCGGCGGTGTTTTCGCAGAGAAAGAGGAGATCGATATCGGAATGAGGGAAAAGCTCGCGCCGGCCGTAACCGCCGAGCGCGAGCAGGGCGAATCCCTCCGGACGGGAAGTGTCCTCGCCCAGGAGATTCCGGTGAAGGCGGGAAAGGAGGGAGTCCAGCAGGGCCGTGCGCGCGGCGAGGCAGGAAGCGCCGTCTCCGGTGGTTTCGAATTGCCGGCGAATCCGCGCCGCTTCGCCGGCGTGAAATTCGAGCAACGCCCGGACGTCGGCAGACGATGACATGGCCAGCACGCTACAGACGGCTAGAGGGCCGGCTCGCCTTTCTCTTCGTTGCGGATGCGGATCGCGTCGTCCACCCTCGATAGAAAGATCTTGCCGTCGCCGATCTTGCCGGTCTTCGCCGCGTCCAGAATGGCCCGGACCGAGGCTTCCACCAAAGTATCGGGCAAAACCATCTCGATTTTGATCTTCGGGAGCAAATCGACGGCGTATTCGCGGCCGCGATAGACCTCGGTGTGCCCCTTCTGCCGGCCATGGCCGCGCACGTCACTCACCGTCATTCCCTCGACGCCGATTTCGTGAAGGGCGCTCTTGACTGCCTCGAAACTCGAAGGGCGAATGATGGCTTCGACTTTGGTCACGGCGCTATGCCTCCAGGTTGTAGCCCTCTTCCCCGTGCTGGGACAAATCGAGACCCTGCACTTCCTGATCGGCCGGAACGCGCAAGCCAACCACCAGATCGACGATCTTGAGCGCGAACAGGCTGCCCACGATCGCCAGACCCCAACTGATTCCGACGGCGACGACTTGATTGAGCAGTTGATGCGGGTTGCCGTCGATCAGGCCGACGCCGAGCGCGCGACCGGCGGCGTCCTTATAGATGGGATTGACGGCGCTCGAGGCGAAGATGCCCGTGAGCAGTGCGCCCGCCGTTCCGCACATGCCGTGCACGCCGAAGGCGTCGAGGGAATCGTCGTAGCCCAGGCGCGATTTCACCAGCGCCACCATCGTGTAGCCGACCAGCCCGGCGACGAGGCCGATGAGCAGGGAAGGCATGGGGCCCACGAAGCCGGAAGCCGGCGTGATGGCCACCAGGCCGGCCACCGCTCCCGAGATGGCGCCCAACGCGCTGGGCTTCCCGTTCCGCATCCATTCGGCTGCGGCCCACCCCATCACGCCGGCGGCGGCGCCGAATTGCGTGGCGAGGAAGGCGCTGCTGGCCAGGCTGCCTGCGGCGAGCGCGCTGCCCGCGTTGAAGCCGAACCAGCCGACCCAGAGCAGGCAGGCGCCGATGAAACTCAACACCACGCTGTGCGGCGGAGTCGCTTCCTTGGGATAGCCAAGCCGCTTCCCCAGATAGAGCGCGCAAACGAGCGCGGAAACCCCCGAGGAAATATGGACTACCGTCCCACCGGCGAAATCGAGCGTCGGGAACCGGCCGCCCGAGGCGTTGAGGAATCCGCCCGCGCCCCAAACCATGTGCGCCAGAGGATCGTAGACGACGATCGTCCATAGGATCATGAAGAGCGCCATGGCGCTGAATTTCATTCGCTCGGCGAAGGCGCCCGTAATCAGGGCCGGCGTGATGATCGCGAACATCAGTTGAAAGAGCATGAACGTTTGCTGGGGGATGGTAGCGGCGTAGGCGGGGTTGGGAGCCGCGCCAACGCCATGCAGGAAAAGATAGCTCAGGCCGCCGAGAAACCGGCTGCCGGGCGCGAAGCACAGGCTGTAGCCGAAGAGCGCCCAGAGCACCGTGACCAGGGCCATCAGCGTGAAACTTTGCATCATGGTCCCCAAGACGTTCTTCTTCCGCACCAGCCCGCCGTAAAACAGGGCGAGGCCCGGGCCGGTCATCAGCAGCACCAGGGCGCAGCAGACGAGCATCCAGGAGTTGTCGCCGGCGCTGCGCGCCGCAGCCACCTGCTCTTCGAGCGCCGCGACCTCCCTATCCACCGGCCCCGGCGCACTCGCCTGAACCGCAGGGCGCAGGTCCGTCGCCCTTCGGCTTCGCTCAGGGCCGTGAACCCCGCCGGGGTCCGAAGACCAAACCTCTCGAACGGCGGCGACGGCCGGACGCGAGGAGGCAGCCAGGGAGACGCCCCGGAAGAAGAAGAGAAGGGTGACCAGGCCGAGCACGACTCGGACCGACTTCCTGCGCGCCATGCCACCGCCTTTCCGGTTTTTCCCGACGAAGAAGAATCGACGAATTATACCCGCACCCGTGCCGCAGGCGACGCCGGCGATTCGATGAAATATTCAGGTTCACCCTATCAGAGAATCCGATGGCGTTGCTTGCTTTTGGGTTTTCAACATGAGAAAAGAAGATGCGCGGAGGCGGCCCGGAGAACCCTTTCGTCGGCAGGTAGTCATCCGCGTATAGAGGGAGTGGCTTGAGTTCACCGGCGGCGAGCGGGTCCGATCCCAGAAAACAACTGCTGCGCGTGATGGGTTTCTGGGACGTCCTGCTGTTCAACGTCGCGACGATCCTCGGCCCGCGCTGGATTGCCGCCGCGGGCCACAACGGCGCTTCCTCCATCAGCCTCTGGCTGCTCGCCGCCGTCTTCTTCTTCATCCCTACCGGCCTGGTCGTCATGGAGCTTTCCACGCGGTATCCCGCGGAAGGAGGCTTGTACGTCTGGTCGAAAGAGGCCTTCGGGGAATTCCATGGATTCGTGGCCGGCTGGACTTACTGGGTCTATACCTTCTTCTATTTTCCGGGGCTCCTGATGGCGAGCGCGTCCATGGCTGCCTTCATCGGCGGGGCGGGAGCCGCGCCGCTGGCGAATGACCGCACCTTCATTTTGATGGTCTCCTTTGCCATCCTTCTCGCCGCCCTGCTTCTGAACCTCGTCGGGCTGCGGGTCGGAAAGTGGCTGCAGAACGCGGGCGGTGTGGGCACGATGCTTCCCCTGGCGATGCTGGTGTTGCTCGCCGGGGTCTTCTGGGTCGTCCGCGGCTCGGCCACGGCGTTTTCCTGGCGCGCTATTCTTCCCCGATGGGATTTCGCCACAGTGAACTTCTGGCCGCAGATCTTTTTCGCCTTCACCGGGCTGGAGCTGGTCTCGGCGATGAGCGAAGAGGTGCGGAATCCGGATCGGACGTTTCCACGGGCGATCGTGGCGTCGGGCGCAGCGATTGCCGCGATATACATCCTGGGGACGGTCGCGGTGCTCGTGCTACTTCCGGCAGCCAAGGTGGACGTGAAGAACGGGGCGTTTCAGGCGCTCACGTATGGCTCGAGCCTTTTGGGCATCGGGTTCTTCGGGATTGCCGCGGCGCTGCTCATCTTGGTGGGCAACGCCGGCGGGGTCGGCTCGACCGTTGCCGGCATTGCCCGAGTTCCTTTCGTTGTCGGAATCGACCGCTACATGCCGAAGGCCTTCGGCAAGATTCATCCCCGCTGGAAGACGCCGCACGTCTCGATGCTGGTCCAGGCGGGGATCTCCGGCGCGATCCTGCTCGCGATTCAGGTGAACGAGACGACGAGCAGCGCCTACCAGATTCTCGTCGACGCCGCCGTCATTCTCTATTTCATCCCCTTTCTCTACATGTACCTGGCCGTCATCAAACTGGCCTACCGCAAAGACCGCGCCGCTGCTGGCGCGGTGCTGATTCCCGGCGGCAAGCTGGGCGTGTGGATTTCCGGCGTGCTGGGCTTCGCGGTGGTTCTGTTCGGTATCGTCCTCTCCTTTGTTCCGCCGGGCGAGACCGCCAACAAGTTCTTGTTCGAAGCCAAACTCGCCGGCGGCACGGTGGCCATCATCGCTCTTGGCCTCATCCTTTATTTCCGCGGCGCCCGCCAGAGGGCGGCGGAAGAAGCCAAGCCTGCTGCGACGACAGAGTAGTAGTGGGCGCCGGGTTCGCGGCCGCGCTCGATCGCGATGGTTTTCGCGCGGGCGTCGATGCCGTTTGTGACGAGCTCGGCCACGGCTTTGAGAGGATTGCTTTGGGAAAGGGCGATGATGCGGATGGCGTTCCCATCTCCGCCGATTCGCGACTTGCCCCGTTCGGAACCTTTCGTCCTGACTGAGCTCTTTTTGGCCATGGAGCAATGCTGGCGGGCATTCCCTCGTAAGAGGCCGCGCCTAGCGCCTACTCTGGCGGACGGCGCACCACTTTTGCGCGGGAGGGAAAATCCTCCCGGTAAACAAGTACCCAAGGTTCTCGATTCTTGGTTGAGGTGCTCAGGCCAGATCGGTGTTTGCGAAGCCAGCGGGCCAAGTGTGCCGTAGAGCCTGTGTAGCGCCGGGCTTCAGCCCGGCATGCCCCGTAGACGTACTTGCGAAACGCTGTAATGGCGGCGTCGCCGGCGCAGCGCCGCCCCGCCCCGTTCGTCTCGCTCCGCAATACGTGGGCGGTGACAATATCGGTTATGGCGCGCCCGGCAGGATTCGAACCCGCGACCCTCTGCTTAGAAGGCAGACGCTCTATCCCCTGAGCTACGGGCGCCCCGATTGATTCTAAAAGATTTGCGGCTCCTAAAACCACCATTTAGCTCGTTTTTACCCCTCACTGTGTCAGAACTGTGCCAAAACCCAGCCCTCCTGGCACAGCCTGTGTTTTTAAATCGGGCATTTCATTCGCTCGGCGATTGAGCTTCGCCAAGGCTTCTCGCTGCATTTGCAGCTTCATCTGCGAGTACTTCTTGAAGACTTGCGAGTCGCCCTGACGAAGCAATTGGGTGACCCACTCGTCTGCCACGGGAGGCTCAGGGACGATTCGGAGAATCAGAAACACCGTTCGAATGGGGGACGCGAACTCGGCATTTCCCGCCACTCCATACAGGCGCGAGTCGCAACCAAGACCCGGGGTGTGCAGAAAGGGGCAGATATACAGTTCCCGCTCTTCTAGACTGCGGGGAGGTGAAATAAGGCCAGCAACCGGGTCGTGGACCGCCGCCCTAGGGAGAACCCTGACAGGAACGAGATGATCAAAAATATCTTTTCAGTGCTTGTGATGAGCGCACCGCTTTGTCTGCCTGCGTTTGCCCAAAAAGACGAAAACAATCGCATTGAGAATGCCGGCAAGGTAATGGTTAAATTCTCAACGTTCCCGACGACATTCCCGCGGATCTTCTGGACAAGGCGGACTGCGTAATCGTTCTGCCCTCGGTGATGAAGTGTGCCTTCGGGTTCGGAGGCAGCTACGGCCGCGGGGTGATGACTTGCCGAGGCGGGAGGAATTTCAACGGGAGGTGGAGCGCGCCTTCCATGATGGCGCTCGAAGGTGGGAACATCGGCTTTCAGCTGGGAGGCCAAGCGACGGACTTTGTCTTGTTGGTGATGAACCGGAGCGGGGCCGATTCCATTCTCACCAGCCAGGTCAAGCTGGGCGGTGACGTGTCTGCCGCGGCCGGACCGAAGGGCCGCAACGCCTCAGCCGAAACAGATGTAACGATGCGAGCGAAAATCCTGTCGTATTCGCGTTCCCGCGGATTGTTCGCCTGGATCTCATTGAAAGGGTCAACTCTTTGCCCCGATAACGTTGGCAACAAGCGGTTGTACGACACCGCTCGAAACAAGGACTTCCGGTTCCAATCTGCCGCTCACTTAACCGGCGCGTAATGTGAAGACATCCCGGCACGAAAGGGAATCAACGGTCGCCGAAAGTGTCGCCACTTGGCCCACACCGTTACATATTGAACGTGCGGGAAGCGCTCTGAAGCGACCGAATTCACTCGTGTGATCTCTAAAGAATTGAAATGATCCAACACTCCCCTATCTAGGATTTGCGCGACTGCTCTGCGCAGCATTTTCTGATGGTCAATGCCGAACACAGTCGCCTTCGTTTCCGCGGCCAAGCAGCACAAGGTCCATCCTACCTTCTGGATATCGCAATCTAGTTCACGCCCATCACTATCGGTAACCACTGCCCACCCACTCGCACAGGGCTCAGTTGCGAAATGAACCTCTCTAGGAAGAAGTGCGTCGTTCTTGAAGAGGATCGAGCCCTTTGCGATCGCATGCGCCATTGACGGCTCCTCAAATTGCTTTCATGGTCTGTTCTGCAATTGCCGCAGGTATCTCTTAAGAGTGAAGCGCTCGACGTCAACCAGATCCAGCCACCGGCTTATTCTACTTCTACATGTCAGTGCGGCGGAAACACTGGGGCCATGTAACCGCTAGCCACGGGGACATGGAAACGCGTTCCCGGTCACGAGCGAAGATTGCGTCTTTCCCTTTCTGTTGAGGAAAAGAATGTTGCGATCTCTATGCCATGTGCTTTGCCAGCGTCGATCAGTCTGTTGGACCGTATTCTCGTCTTCCCAAGAAACATCGAGCGGCAGAGGTCACAATAATGGCACCGATAATCGCGGAGGCGCTGCCGTAAAGCAGGTTGGCATGGGCACCGAACCGCGAGGCACTGAACAGAAGTCCTCCTCCAACACCCCCTCCCAGGCCCATCACCAGATCCATGACGTGATCGCGTCCCTCGCTCGACATTACTTTGCCCATAAGCCAAGCGACCAACACACTACAAACGGTCCAGAGGGCGAACTGCATGGCATTTTCTCCTTTGAACTGGCCACGTGCGATTTTTCCGCGCGCGGCACTTTCATTGACGTTCTCTTTGTGGCGTCGGCGCGGGGAGGGCGGACGTAAGTATCCTTCCGCCCTCTCTGAGAGACCTCAGTTCAGGCCGCTACCGCAGCGGCAATTTTGTGTGAGGTCGAGTTGGCAACGTTAAAGGTCTCCACCTTGGGTTGCCCGTCGATCAGCGTCGCTAGGCTCTTGGCCACCTCGGGATAAGCTTCGCGGTTGTAGGCCTCCGCGCTTTCCGCCCGGTCCCACAAGCTGATTGCGAAGGCTTCCGTTCCGGACGGGGACACGAACGTGATTTCTTCTTGGAAGCCCTTCTGCTTTCGAAGGGTCGGGAGCACATCCTTTTCGATCCTCTGAGTGAATTCGCCTACGCTGTTCGGTTTCAGGTGCACATACACTCTGCGTGCAAACATGTTGGTCTCCTTGGGGTTCACGGCCAAGGGGTGGTCCAGATAACTTGCAACGGTTAGGTCAGCTGAAGAATCCCTCAGTCCGTTAACCAGTTTAGGTTAATTTACTTCACAAGTCAATCACATTCTGAGACTATATTTATGGGTTCACTTCATACGGTTACATGGAGGATCTCTGTGGACATTTGCGTCATGATCAAACAGCGGCTGGAGGAATTGCGGCTAGAGCAGAAGGATTTGGCGGCCGCCGCCGGGGTCACGGACTCCTATGTTTCCCAGTTGCTCACTCGCAAGAAATCGCCGCCGGCGCCTGATCGCACGGACATCTACGTCAAGATGGGGAAAGTTCTGAAGCTTCCGGCCGGCAAGCTGTCTGAGTTGGCTGAACATCAACGCATGGAAGAATTGAAGAAGCAGCTCTCCGAACCGCCCGTGCCGCTACTCAAGGAAGTGCGGGAGTTGATCTTGCACAAGTGTACTCCCGAAAAGCGGAGCGAGATTCGCTCGATCTTCGAAAGGCACCCGTTTGGCGAATTGGAGCGTCTCGTCACGCAGAAGCTTCTGGGCGTCGTCCAGAAAGTCGCCAAGCAGGAGTTGGAAAACGAAAATTGGCTGAAGTTAGTCGCTCAATTAAGTGGCCGCAGTTACGAGGAAATGCGCGTCAGCGTCCTGGAATTCCTCGATACCGATGTCTTCACGATTTCTGCCGAAAATTGCATCGCCTATCTCGATCCGGTGATCGATTTCTGGAATATCGACTTGGCCAACTATGGAATGGAAATTGTCTTGAATCGAAGGCTGGTCCCCGCACACGTCAAGAGACTCGAGTTCGTGGAAGCGGAGGGCGGACCGCTGGAGGAAGAGCCTGGACTGCGGGAGTTCCTCGGCAATCCGTCGATGAGCGGCGATGCATCGAAGGAAGAAATCGAGTTTCTAAAAGCGCTGAGGTTCAAGGGCTCCCGCCCCACGGCGTTTTATTACTACCGCGAATTGCAGAGTCTCAGGGACCCGCTGCATTTTCCGGACGCCGGGATCCGCCCACTGCGCGCGAAGGCTCTTGGCCGGTCCCAGCCGAGAGGCTCGGTCGCCCCCATGCACAAGCATCGGGAAGCGAATCGCGTCGAAACACAGATGCAGCTCGACGCCAAGAAACGAGCGACGCAGCGGTGGGCCAACAATAGAGGTGCACGCGGCGGGAGCAAGGGATCAAAGCGGCAAAAAGACTCCTAGTGGTTTGTCGCAGTGAGTTCGTTAGTGCGGACGCGGCGGGTGGGGTCAGAGTATTTCCACTGGATCGGCCGAGCATTGGCGGAGTAGGCGTTGATGTAGCGTCGCAGTTTGCGAGCCAAA
>JAJYLB010000099.1 GCA_021788095.1 Acidobacteriota bacterium
GTGGTCGGCCGGGATGGCCTGGTAGGCACCACGCGGCGTGCCGAGGCTCGCTGCTCGCGGCGAGCGAAGGGCCAGAACTGGGCCGGCCGCGCCCAGAAGGCTTACTGAGGCCGAGTTACCACACAGATTCTGAAGCCTGTGCTACCGGGGCGGAGGCGGCACTGCGCCGAAAAGTCTGTCAGGAAAACAAGAATTTACGGCCGTGAGTCACGGACCGGGCCAGAGGGATTGCCCAGGGGTTGACTTGTGGGCGGAAGCGTGAGATGAATAGTTTGTAGAACGAACGTTCGATCGGGAAACGGGGGAAGGACGTTTGGGCGGTCGCCGGCAATTCCACGAGGAGCGGGTGCTGCTCATCCTGCGTTCCGCCGCTCGCGTCTTCTGCGCGAAGGGGTACGAAGGCGCGTCGATGCGGGATATCAGCCGGGCGAGCGGCGTCGCGCTCTCCAGCCTCTATTACTACTGCCGAAACAAGCAGGGCCTGCTCTTCCAGATTCAGATGACGGCGTTTACGGAGATTCTCGCCCGGCTGGCCCCGCGGCTGGCCGGGGCCGACGACCCCGCCCAGCAGCTTCGCGCCCTGGTCCGCAACCACCTGGAGTATTCGCTCGAGCATCCCGACGAAATGAAGGTGCTCGCCCACGAAGCCGATTCGCTCGCCGGGCGCGAGCGCAAGGCAGTCGCTGAAATCAAGCGCCGCTACTACCGGAAAGCCATGGAGATTTTCGAGGCGCTCGAAGCGAAGAAGCGCGTTCGGCCGCTCGACCCGCGCGTCGCGGTGCTGAGCCTGTTTGGGATGATGAACTGGATCCATACGTGGCACCGCTCCGGAACGGATCCCGGGGCGGAGGAGCTCGGGCGCGCCATCGCGACCATCTTTCTCGATGGCGTGCTCGAAAACCGGCTGGCGGCCCGCCAGACCGCGGCGAGGCCGGCCCGGCCCGTCGCGGCGGGCGAGCGCGCGCGTCGCGTGCCGCCGATGGCGGCCGAGGCGCCGGCCCGAGCGAGTTCCTGAAGTCCGCCTAAAGTGGGGGAGGAGATCGATGGCAAGCCAACCGGCCGTGGAAGCCAAGGAATTGGTGCATTACCGCGTGGAAAACGGCGTGGGCGTTTTCGAGATGGACGACCCGCCCGCGAATACCTACACCTACGCCATGATGCGCCAGCTCGATCACGCGATCTTGCGCGCCCGCATGGACGACGCCGTTCACGTCTTGCTGCTGCGCGGCGCGGGCGAGAAGTTCTTTTCCGCGGGGGCGAGCATCCCGATGCTCGCCAAGGCCGACCCGCAATTCAAGTACTACTTCTGCCTCCATGCCAACGAGACGCTGAATCGCCTGGAAGAGACGCCGAAACTGGTGATCGCCGCGCTCAACGGCCACACGGTGGGCGGCGGCCTGGAAATCGCCCTTGCCTGCGATATCCGGATCGCTAGAAAAGAGGCGGGGAAAATCGGTTTGCCGGAAGTGAATCTGGGCGTGCTGCCGGGAACCGGCGGCACGCAGCGGCTCAGCCGGCTGGTGGGACGCGCGCGAGCCTTCGAGCTGATGGCCACCGGGCGAACGTTCAGCTTCGAGGAAGCGCTGGACATGGGCCTGATCCATTACATCTACGAACGCGAGACGTTTTGGGAAGACGTGATGGCCTACGCCCAGCAGTTCGTTCCGCCGAATAAGGCGGCCCGCGCGGTTGGGCGAATCAAGCGCTCGTGCATCGCGGGATGCGAAATGGGATTCAAGGAAGCGCTCGGGCTCGAGCGCGAATTGCAGCAGCTCTTGTTCACCAGTGAGGACGCCAAAGAGGGCCTCAGCGCCTACGTCGAAAAGCGCCAGCCGCAATTCCGCGGGAAGTGAGCGGCGGCCGATGGGGGGAAAAGCAGTGGCCAGCGCCATTGGGGTCGAGGTCAAACGGGGAAAACTCTATATCGGCGGCGCGCGCAGGGGCACGCTGCCGCGTGCCCCTGCCGCTCGGGCGGGCGGCGGGCGGGAACCTTCGGCCGTCCGGCAGGAAGGGGGGAGGACAACTCATGCGTGCGGCGCGAATTGGCACCTTCGATGATTGGGTGGACCTGTTCGGCGAGTGGCGCAAGGACATCGGCGTCAACTACCCGGAAATCGAGAACTACCGGTTCGAGGCGAAATTCGGCACCACGCGCTCGAACGAAATCGAGTTCGGAGCCTTCCGCGGCCGGCGAAAATGGGAGAAGGTGGTTGCCGTTCCCGACCAGAGGATTCGCGACGCGCTGCTGAACCTGATCGTCTACCAGGGCGACACGGAATTCGCTTCGGTCGAGCAGCAGCGGCGCCTGTTCGAGACCGCGCCGAGCGAGCACGATCGCGAATCGCTGTGCCGCGTGGTGACCGAGGAGATGCGTCACGGATTCCAGATGTGCCACCTCCTGGTCTCCCATTTCGGCTATGGCGGGCGGATCGAAGCGCAAAAGATGCTCGAGCGGCGCGCCTTCGACCAGAAGCGCCTGCTTGGCGCCTTCAATCAGGACGTCAAGCACTGGCTCGATTTCTACACCTATACCGACTTCGTCGATCGCGACGGCAAATTCCAGCTCACCATGCTCAGCTTTTCCGGCTTCGCTCCGCTGGCGCAATCCATGATTCCCATGCTCAAGGAGGAATCCTTTCACCTCGGCACCGGCCAGGACGGCCTGAAACGCGTGGTGCGCGCCGGGGTGGTGCCGCTGGCCCTGATCCAGAAGTACATCAACAAGTGGATTCCCGTAAGTTGCGATCTTTTCGGCGTCGATCGGTCGAATTCGGCCCACTGGTTTTACGTCTGGGGGCTGAAAGGGCGCTACGACGAACCGAGCGCCCCGGCCGAAGCCGACCTGGGCGAGTTGAACGACCACAGCCGGCTCCTCTACCACGAGGAGTGCCGGAAACTGATCGACCAAATCAACAAGCACGTACCCGAGGGCCAGCCCAAACTCTTCGTGCCGGACATCAAGTTCAATCGCCATATCGGCCAGTGGGCCGGGCAGGCGTACGGCGTTCGCGGCGAGCGAATGGACGGCGAAGACTACCAGGAGTATCTGCGCGAGGTGTTGCCTGGCCCCGCGGACGTGAAGCTCGTGCTCGATATTCAGGCGAACGAACCCAAGTGGGTCGCGCCGAAAGGCGCCATGGCCTGAGCTTCCGTGACGCGCGATCCGTGAGACGCGGGTCGTGGCGGCGGGCTCGAGCGGGGTTCTCACAGAGATTGGGCCGTGTGGAGACATTGCGACGAGAGCCGGAGAGATCCTTCGCTTCGCTCGGGATGACAGACAAGGCCGTCTGTCATTCTGAGCGGCGCTTTGGGCCCCGAAGAAGCTCTACGGTGTGGAATTTCGAAATATGAGCGAGAAGGCCGTTCATCTTCGCGACGAGGGGCGCGTGGGCTGGATCCAGCTCGATCGCCCTCCGCTCAATATCTTGAATGTCGCCATGATGCAGGAACTCGCGGAAACGATCGGGGCGGCGGCAGGCCAATTCGACGTAATGGTGATCGCCGGCGCGGGCCCGAAGGGCTTCTGCGCGGGAGCCGACGTCGGCGACCACTTGCCCGGCCAGGTGGGTGAGATGCTTCGCGCCTTTCACCAGGTGGTGGGCGCGTTGTGGAATGCCGATGCGCTCTCCGTCGCCGCCGTGCACGGCTGGTGCCTGGGCGGCGGCTGCGAATTGGCGATGGCCTGCGATTTCGTCGTGGCGGCGGAATCGGCGGTGTTCGGCCAGCCGGAAATCAAGCTGGGAGCGCTGCCGCCGGTGGCCATGGTTCTCTTGCCCCTCCTCGTTGGCCCGCGCACCGCTTGGGACATGATTCTCACCGGGCGCAACGTCCCCGCAGGCGAAGCACGCGAGTTGGGCTTGGTCACGCGGCTGGTGCCCGAGGAAGGCTTCGATCCGGGCGTGCGATCGCTGGTGGAGGAGTTGACCGAGCTTAGCCCGGCCGTGCTGAAGATGGCGCGCAAGGAGCTGTGGCGCCGCGCGCGGCCGGACTTCGAGAAGGAATTGAGCGAGGTGGAGGCGTTTTACCTCGAGCGGCTGATGCGCACGGGCGATGCCGCCGAGGGCATTCGCGCCTTCCTCGAAAAGCGCGCGCCGGTATGGACGGGACACTGAGCAGTGTCGTCTAGCCCCCGTCTCTGCAGGGCACGGCTTTAGCCGTGCCGTAAGAGCAGCCGAAAACCAGGGGCTTCAGCCCCTGAGGATGGCTTCGTGACGAAAGAACTCATTCGATTGCATGTGAATGGGGAGGCGCGAGAACTGGCCGCGGCGCCTAATGCTTTGTTGCTCGACGTCCTGCGCCAGGAACTCGGTCTCACCGGCGCGAAGCGCGGCTGCGACGATTCGAGTTGCGGTTGTTGCGCCGTCCTGGCGGGCGGCGTGCCCGTGCTCGCCTGCGTGGCGCTCGCTTCGAGCTACCAGGATGTCCCGATCACCACCGTGGAAGGCTTGGCGCGCGACGGCGAGATGGATCCGGTGCAGGAAGCTTTCGTGAGTTGGGGCGGCGCGCAATGCGGTTTCTGCACCCCCGGCTTCCTCATGACCACCCGCGCCCTCCTCGACCGCAATCCCGATCCGACGCTGGAGGAGGTTCGGGAAGCGCTTTCGAGCAACCTCTGCCGCTGCACCGGCTATACGCAGATCTACGATTCGGTCCTCGCGGCCGCGCGAAAGCTGCGGGAGCGCTGCGGGTAGTGGCACAGGCTTCAGAATCTGTGTGGCAACGCGAAAAGGTGCGAATTCCACAGCCCTGGCGCAAATTTCGTGCGTTGTCCGCAAACGACTTGCGCGAATCTATGAAAAATACAAACTGTGGAAATG
>JAJYLB010000100.1 GCA_021788095.1 Acidobacteriota bacterium
TCGGCGGCAGCAGGTAGGCTTGCTCCGGGTTATATTCGAGAAAATTTGGCATCGCGCGTCCTCCCGCGCGCAGTATAAGGCTGGTGTCAAGCCGAGTTGCCACACAGACTCTAAAGCCTGTGCTACCCCACGGGCACCGCGCCGGTCCTATTTTTCCGTGACGGCGTCGAGTGCCTGCCCGGGCCGGTCCTCGCGGGCGGCGAAAGTGCGGCGACGAATCTCGGCGAAACTGGTTTCGAAAAGCACGCGGTCAAGGGTTTCCTGAAGCTCTTCCCAAAGCCGTCGCAAGCCGCAGGCCTCCGCCTCCGGGCAGGCGCAAGGGGAATCGCGATCCCTGCGCAGGCACGCCGTCTGCGAGAATTTCCCGTCCACGGCCCGCAGCACTTCCCCCAGGGAAATCCGCTCGGGGGGACGAGCGAGGGTATAACCGCCGTGGATTCCGCGCCGGCTCTCGAGCACCCCGCACTTCCTGAGCGCGAGCAGGATCTGTTCGAGGTATTTGATTGGAATGCGGTGGCCTTCGGCAACCTCGTGGATCGTGGCAATCTGAGGATACTTCAGGCTGAGGTACAAGACCGCTTTGGTTGCGTATTCCCCTTTGGCGCTGATTCGCATCCTGCGGTCCCACCCTTTCTCCTCGAAAGGTTCCCATACGAGGGGAGGTGTGTCAACGGAACGGAGACGTCTGGGGGGGCCGAAAGGCTTCACCGCGGAGGACGCGGAGTTCCGCGGAGGAAAGCGAGAGCGAAGCAAGAACAAAGCAAGAGCAAGGCGCTCATTCCTCTGGGGGCCGGAAGGCTTCACCGCGGAGGACGCGGAGTTCCGCGGAGGAAGGCGAAAACAGAGGGAGAACAAGGCGCTCATTCCTCTGGGGGCCGAAAAGCTTCACCACGGAGGACGCGGAGTTCCGCGGAGAAAGGCGAGAACAAAGCGCTCGTGCGCCACTGGGCCGAAGGGCTTCACCACGGAGGACACGGAGAGGCTTCGGGCGCAACCAAACCGCCGCGCGGCCCGCATCGAAGCTGTCGAGCGCACCGCCCCATACCGGGTCATTCCCGCGGAAGCGGGAATCCAGCCGTGCCCACCTGTCGGCGCAAGATGTTTGTCAGAAAAACAAGCTTTTACGATCGTGCAGCGCGGAGAGGGCTCGGCCGCAGCCAGGTAGCACAGGCTTCAGAATCTGTGTGGCAACGCGAAAAGGTGCGAATTCCACAGCCCTGGCGCAAATTTCGTGCGTTGTCCGCAAACGACTTGCGCGAATCTATGAAAAATACAAACTGTGGAAATGCCAGTTGCCACACAGACTCTTCAGCCTGCGTTCCCTGCACCCTGGAAAACAAAGACCACAGACTGAAGTGCTACCGCGGCCGAAGGGGCTCTGTGCGTAAAAGTCCGCCAAGAGACCAAGAATTTACGGCTGTGTCACCGAGTTCCGCGGAGGAAAGCGAGAGCTAGGCTGCGGAGGAAACGGTTACGGTTGACGCGGCGGCGCTCGGTCGCGATGATGGGAATTCTCATGCCGATGCTGCCCATTCGCGCTGCGCTCAGTTCGGTTCGGCTGGGGATACTGGAAACCGATCGAGTGCGCGTCGAGCCCGCTGGAGCCGATTTGGTTGCCGAATTCGCGTCGGTGGCGGGCAGGCTCGCGCGGAACCTGACCGTGGAAAAGGTGGCGGAAATGGAATCGGTGCGGGCGGTTCGCGCGATGTTCCGCGCTTGGGGACTCGACCCTTCGAAATACCGGCCGGCGTCGGAAGCTTTGTTGCGGCGAGTGGCACAGGGCAAGGGGCTTACCCACATCCTGAACGCCGTGGATATCGTCAATCTCGGCTCGCTCGAAACCGGATGGCCTTACGGCGGGTACGACCGGGACCGAGTCCAGCCGCCGGTGACGCTCCGACTGGGCAGCAGCGGGGAGAAATACGAAGGGATTGGCCGGCGCGTTTGGCACCTCGATGGCCGGCCCGTGCTCGCCGACCGGGAAGGGCCTTTCGGAAGCCCGATCAGCGATTCGACACGCACGCAAGTGACCGCCGAGACGCGCTCGCTGGCTGCGGTGATCTATGCGCCGGCGCTTTCGTCGGATGGCGCGGTCGAAGAGGCGCTCGCGCGGATGGCCGAGCGGCTTGGGCGCTGGGCGGGCGCCGAAGGAGCGCGCTGGGAAGTCCTGCCGGCAGGGTTGAGTTCCTCTCCCGAAAGTGATGCGTGACTCGCAGCAAGCACGGGCGCGCAAGTCGGGGCGGCAAAGTAGCACAGGCTCCCGTCCCGAACGTTCGGGACTCGGGGCCTGCTTGTGCGGGTTTGAGCGAAAAGCGCACGGCCAGGTCCCGAAGGTTCGGGAGGCTGTGCTACCGGGGGCACGAACGGCGGAGCGGACTCGGCGCTCTGGTGGTTTGGACGAAGGGCGCACAGCCAGGTCCCGAAGGTTCGGGAGGCTGTGCTACGGGCACTAGGGACGGGAGCGCGGAATTGAGCCGATTTCATCTGGTTTTGCTGCTGCACGCGCATCAGCCGGTAGGCAATTTCGACGACGTATTCGAGCGCGCGTACCGCCAATCCTACCTGGCATTCCTCGATCCTCTCGAGCGGCATCCGGGTGTGCGAATTGGCCTGCACCTTTCCGGCCCGCTTTGGGAATGGATCCTGGCGCGGCACGAAGACTACTTCGCACGGATGGCGGCGCTGGTCGACCGCGGGCAGGTGGAGTTGGTTGGAGGGGGGTTCTACGAGCCGATCCTCGTCTCGATTCCGCCAGCCGACCGCGCCGAACAAATCGCCCGAATGCAGCGGTTCCTCGCCAAGCATTTCCACGAGCGGCCCCGAGGGGCCTGGCTCACCGAGCGCGTGTGGGAACCGCATCTCGCCACCACGCTCGCCCGGAGCGGCGTCGAGTACACGCTGGTCGATGACAATCACTTCCTTTTGCCCGGGTTCGAGCCCGAGCAGCTTTTCGGCTACTACCGCGTCGAGGATCTGGACGCCGCCCTGGACGTCTTTCCCGGCCTCGAACGGCTTCGCTACCTCGTTCCGTTCCGCGGCGTCGAAGAGATTCTGGATTTCCTCCGCTCCGCCGCCGCCGATCACCCCGGCGGCATGGCCGCCATGGGCGACGACCTCGAGAAGTTCGGCGTCTGGCCGGGAACGTTCGACCATTGCTATACGAACGGCTGGCTGGAACGGTTTTTCAGCGCGCTCGACGCCAACGCGGACTGGCTGGCCACCGTGCCGCCCGGAGAATACCGCCGGGAGCACGCGCCGCTCGGGTGCGCGGCGTTGCCGACGGCCTCGTACCGCGAAATGATGGAGTGGGCGCTGCCAACTCCGGCGCGGCGGCGCGTCGAGCGGCTCGAGCGCGAATTCGCCTCCAGGCCCGAAGTGCAGCGGTCGCTCGGGAGCGGCGTCTGGCGAAACTTCCTGGTGAAGTACCCCGAAGCCGATCTCCTCGCGCGGAAAATGCAGTACGTCTCCCGCCACTGGGCGCGCCGAGCGAGGCCGCTCGGGCGCACGGAGCCGCAGCGGCTTGCCGAAGCGCGCGAGCATCTGCTCCGCGCGCAATGCAACGACGCCTATTGGCATGGGGTTTTCGGCGGCCTCTACTCGCCTCACCTGCGCGAGGCGCTTTGGCACGAGCTCTCCGCCGCCGAAGGGCTGCTCGATGGCGCGTCTCCCGCGCCGCGCGTCCGCCGCGCGGGGCTAGGAGCGCCGCGCCGCGCGGAACTCTACTTCACCGCAGGCGCCTACTCGGCGATCCTCGATTCGGCGGACGGCGCCACCATCTCCTCGCTTGATTTCCGGTCTGCCGGGGCGCCGCTCGTGAATTCCGTCGCTCGCCGGCCGGAGACCTATCACGAGCGGCTGGCTCACGCTTCGACGATCGTGCCTGGCGGCGAACCCGCTTCGATCCACGACCGGGCGCGTGTGAAGGAGCCGGGGCTGGAGCGGCTGTTGCGGTACGACCGCTGGCGCCGGCATCTGTTTCGGTTGCTGGTCTTCCCCGAGGGCAAACAGCCGGAGGATTATGCCAGTTTGTCCCTGGGCGAAGCGCCGGAACCTGCAGGGGCGGCTTATCGCGCCAAGAGGATTTCGGCGTGCCGCGCCATGCTGGAAGCCGAAGTTTCCCTCGAGCGCGCCGCCCCCTGCCGCGCGCGCTCGGTCAAACGCTTCGAATTCCAACCCGGCGACGATAGCTTTTCGCTGCGAGCCGCGGTGGAACTCCACTGGAGCGACGGCGCCTGGGCACGCTGCCGTGCCGGAATCGAGTTGGTGCTGAATCTGCTCGCGCCGGCGAGCGCGGACCGCTATTTCGCATTCGCCGGCGAGCGCCAGCCGCTCGGCTGGCAAGGCGCCGCTCCCTCCGGCTCCTTGCGGCTAGTGGACGAATGGCGGAAGCTGGCGGTGGAAATTTCCGCCCCGGGCGCGGAGGGGTTTTGGATCGCGCCCATCGAAACGATTTCGGAATCCGAAGAGGGATTCGAGCGCGTGTATCAGGGCTCGCAGATCCTAGCGGTTTGGCCGCTCGAGCTGTCGGCGCAAAACCCTTCGTGGAAAGCCGAGGCGGAGTTGCGCGTGCAAATACTATGAGAGGCGGAGGAAGCAGGGAACAGGCAACAGGCAACAGGTGACAGCAAGCGAGAAACAGTGGCAAGTGGCTAGATGACGGAGCCGGCAGGATGCCGGCGTTACAAGAGCGACAGGCGACGGGCCACAACAGATACCTGGGGGGGGGGACGGGGAACTGGTTGCGAGGCAAGCACCG
>JAJYLB010000052.1 GCA_021788095.1 Acidobacteriota bacterium
TCGGCCGGGATGGCCTGGTAGGCACCACGCGGCGTGCCGAGGCTCGCTGCTCGCGGCGAGCGAAGGGCCAGAACTGGGCCGGCCGCGCCCAGAAGGCTTACTGAGGCCGAGTTACCACACAGACTCTAAAGCCTGATGTGCTACCTTACCAAAACGCGTGGGACGCGAGCCCGTGGCCGCGGCGCGGACGGAAGCGATGGGCTCATCCGCTTCAATCCGCGCTTATCCGCGGCCTGGGCGGATTTTTCGCGCGTTCATTGGGGCTTTCGGTAGTAGTGGTTGGGCGCGCCCGGCGTGGCGGCGCTGCCAGCGACGTGCGCGCCTTTCAAGTACTCTCGCGACAAAGGCGCGGTGAGGGTAATGCCGGTTCCGGCGACCTCGGCCCCAACCGGGTAGGCATGCGTGAGCGGCGCGTCGACTTGAATGGTGGGTCCGCGGTACCCATTGGCGGAGACAACCACCGCCGTCTCGCTGCTCTCGCCGCCGCCTATCGCGATCGTTTGGCCGGGCCGGAAGCCTCGCGCATCGGCGACAGGAATCACCGTCGCGCCCACAGCGGTGGCGCCGCGGACCGTGGTGGCGCCTGCCGTCCCCACCTTTGCGATGACGGCAGTCTCGGGGTTCGCATCGTTACCAATCCGAATCGTTTCGCCGGAATCAAAGCCATCGACTCGGGCGACCTTGATATTCGTCGCGCCGGCAGGCGAGTCTGCAGACAGGAGCGTGACCGGCGACGCCACGAAATCCGTGCAGTTGCTGTCGGTATCGAAGCCGTCCTCGGCTCGGCCCGCGCTGACGCCGGCGCCACTGGACGGACCGGGCGCGGTCACGTAGCAGCCACCTTCCCCCAATCCGGACTTGGCCTGGTAACCCTCGGCGGCCCAGGGGTCCACCAGGAGGCCGTAGTTGAGGCTATCGACAACCAAGCCTGCGGCATCCCGCAAAACCATGCTGCCGGAACGTGCCGAAAGAGCAGGGCCACCGAACCACAGGTCGGGTGGCGGAGTACCCTGGTAGCCCGCGGTTTCGACCGAAGGGTCACGCACCACGGCGTCGATCGCGTGGTCCTTGGCAAGTGGGCGATCGAGTGTGATGCCGGCGCCGAGCGGCTGGACGGGCTCGTCGCTCGAGTGAGCGAAGGCCGTTGCCGGCTGGAAGCTGATTCCCGTTCCTCGATCGCTGAAGGGCAGGTTGGCCGAATGGCTGAACCGCAGCGGGGCGGCCAGATCGAGGCCCGTGCCCTGAGCGACCACCCGCTCGCCCATCGGATAGTCCTGAGTCAAAGCGGGTGTGAAAGCGACACCGGTGCCGGCGGGGCCCGGGGTACCCACAGCAGTGATGGTCACCGTTTTCCAGTTCGCGGGAGTGCCCACGGTCATCTTCTCACCCACAGTGAAGTCGCGTACTCTGCCCAATTTGATTTTGCTTGCTCCGGCGCTCGCGTCAGCCGCGAGCCACGAACGGCTCGCCGGCGTGCCCACTTTCGTTACCGTGACTCGCTCGATCCCATGGCCCACGCTAGCGACGTCGAGCCTGATCTCGTCACCCACCGAGACGTTCTCGACCGACGTCACCTTGATATTCGTCGCACCGGCAGGCGCGTCCGCTGCCAGATAATCTTGCGTGCCCGGTTTGCCGACCATCGTAACCGTGGCCAGCTCGTAACGCTCCGTAGGGTCGGGAACAGTCGGGTAGGTAGCGCCGTAGGCGAGAGCGATCTTCTCGCCGGCGGCGAACCCGGACGCGCTCGTAACAGGCACGTTGGTCGAGCCAACGGGAATCTTGACGATCGGACCTTCGGGAAGCGGCTGCCAGAGCGTCGTAGGATTGCCGGCCGCCGTCCCCACCTTCGCGATTTTGCGAGTCTCGCTGCCAGGGCCGGAGCCAATAAGGATCGTATCGCCGGCGTTCATGCCCGCCGTGCTCCTGACGTAGAGGGTGGTATCGCCCGCGCGTGCGGGGGCTGCCAGGCCGGAGCTGGAGAGGCCGAGCAGGTAGAAGCCGCGCGGCGCGAGTTTCGTCCCGGCCGGGATCTTTACCGCCGAGAAAGTGGCTTGTGCGTCTGGGCGCTCGGTGAGGGACCAGCGGGAGATGTCAACGCTGCGGGAGCCGGCGTTGTAGAGTTCGATGAAGGAATTCGTTGGATTGGCAGGGGAACTCGTGTCAATGCGGAACTCGTTGATGCGGATCGGGAGGACGTTCCGCACCTTCTCGACCCGCGTCACGAATTCTTTTCTGCCGTTCTTCTCGTTCGTCCACCGGGCGCTGGCGACGAGGTCGCCATTCGAGGCTGTCGGCCCGGACGTGACCTTGAAAGTCGCCTTCACGCTCGCACCGGGGGCAATGGGGCGAGCGAACGTCATCGAGCTTTTGCCGCCGCCCGCGACGACGGAGCGCCACTGCTTTCCGGGCACGGAAAGACTCAGCTTAAGACCCACCGTAGGCGCAGTTGTCGTGTTGGTGAAGGTGACGGTGGTCTCCTGCGAAGACCGCGGTGAAAACGTCTGGAGGCCCGGGGGTGCGGTCGTTTCCGACGCCGGCCCGAGGCTGAGCGGCAGCGCCTGATACTTGGCAGCCACGATGTTGGCCTGGACCGATTGCTCGGTGGCCGCTGTCGGGAAGGCGCCTGGGGCGGTCATGGCGCCTTCGTAGAATGTGCCCTGCGAGCCGTTGCTGTTGTCGCCTCCGTTGCCGAGGACGATGGCGCCCTGCTTGCGCATCGGGTCGTAGGAGGAGTTCACGCGCGGCCCGCTGAACATCACCGATAAGGTCCCGCCCTGCGCATTGCCTCCCATGGAGCGCCAGTGGTGGGGTTCGCCCTCGGCGATGGCGGTGACGAAACGCCACGTGATGTTCGGCAGCCCCTTGCAGAGATTCGATCCATCTTCGTTGGCGCAGCCAACCAGGTTGTTCTCCTGGTCGGTCATGACCCACGGGCCAGGCGGGTTCCCGTGAAACCACCAGGGAGCGTCGCCGAAGTAGGACGTTTCCATCGTGCCGTTGTCGTCGTCGCGGCTGTCGATTTCGGCGTTGCCGAAGTCGAAACAGCAACCGGAGTTGAAGTGTTGGCCGTTGAGCACCCAGTACATTCCCTCCGCCTGGTCGTCGACGGCGGTGTGCTTCGGATCGTCGTTGCGGAGGCCCATCCCCGGCTCGATGAAGACGCCGTAAACCTTGTGGCCCATGACCATCACCGGCGCCATGTCTGCTATCGGGACGTTATCCAACCCACCCATGGCAGGACCGCTAAAGGCGCCGCGAGGCGCCTGGGTGAGGTCGTTGTGCTCGGGAGACTGGTCGTAAATCCTGGCGATCCAGCAGTAGGTGTTGGCGCAGAAGGCGTCTTGCGCGGCCGCGTCGGCGTATCCACCCGGATTCGGAGTCGGGGACGCGACGGGCTCGACGACTCCAACGTTCAGACCCTTGCCGTCGGACTGTCGCTTCACCTGGTAGAGGGGGCCGTGGTAGCCGGCGTACATCGCGCGCGTGGTGCTGTAGGCGGCCACGCAAGGATCGCCGGCGGCGGCGTAGATATCGCACGGGCCCTCCGGCCCGGCTGCGGCAACTTTAGAGCCAGACCTGGGCTGCTGCGCCATGGTCCATGTGGCGCCGACGAGCGCGAGCGCCGCGGCGAGCGTAACGGCAATCGGGATTCCCTTTTTCATGCCTATCCTCTTTGCCTTCCTGGTCGTCTTTCTAGGCAAGCGCAGTATAAATCCATCCCGGGGCTCGCGAGCCCATTTTCGCAATCGGCACCCTAGGGTGCGATTCCGCCCCTGCCGGCGCTATCGTAAGAACTTGTTTTTCTAACATCCTGGCGGGGGTGAGCGCGACTGGATTCCCGCCCCCCGCTTTCGCGGAGGTCAAGCCTCCGCGGGAATGACCGAGGATGGGGTGTGCGTTCGCCGAGGACGAGCTTCCCCTGGCGATCGGGGACGGCGTGGATCTACACGGGATTGAGTCTGTGAGCGGGCTAGGGGATCTTATTTTTGCGCCGACGCCACCGGGGGCCGCACCACATTATCGCGCCGAAGCGAACGAGGAACGCGGTCCAGTCGCGTAATGGTCTCCAGCTCGGGCCTATCGAGCACGAGGGTGCCTTCAATCACCAAATCCGTTAAGGCCGGGCTTTTCGAGCCGTCGCCGCCAGGCGAGACACACTCGCGCAACCAAGCCAGGAGAATCGCCGGGTCCCGTATGGCTACCACCAGCTGCGCGCCCTGCACACCGCCGTCCCGCACTCCCAATTTGCCCTGGCCGAAGACCAGGCTGAAGGTCCCGCCGCCGGTGCGGACCGCTACCGTGCGGCGCCAATTGGCCAGGTTCGCCGTGGCGCGAGGACTTTTCGCAATCAACTTGGCTAGCTTCCCGAAATGCGCTTTCACCTCGCGCAACGTTTTTTGGAGTTGCAACGTCGGTTTTCCAAATTCCATCTCCGAGAGCTTCCCCCACTCGATCTCGCTTTCGAGAAGCGGGCTCCTGGCCAGTTGCTTCGGTGTCAGTTCGCTTTGTGGAACGGCGAAAATATCCAGCATCTCCCCCCGTCGTGAGTCGCAGAAGGCGATCTTGACCGGCGTGGCTTTCTTATAGATCCCCGGCCGAATGGTCCCCGTGGTGGTGCGGACGCGAACGAGCATCGCGGTATCGCTGAGTTTGCCATCCTCCGCTTCCAGAAACACGCGGCCGGTGCCGAAGGGTTCCTGGCCCTTGAAACGGCTGGGCGCAAAGACGGTGATGACCGGACTCGCGGCCATGAACCCGGTGTCCCTAACGTACTCCTTCTTCATCTCCACGAAATTACAGGCAGGGCAGCGCCGCATGAAAGGCGGGACAATCAGGTGCCGGCACTCGGGGCAACGATGGCCGAACAGCTTGCCTTCGTCGCGCAGGGCGAGGAAGAAATCCGAGAATTCACCTTGCGAATGCTTCATGCCGGTGAACATCGCGTCGTTTCGCTGGAGGTAGATGCCATCCCCCGCCTGGACTTCGGTGATTCCCTCGAGGGGGAGCATCGCGGCCGGGATGACCGGCCTGGCCTTGCCTTTTGCGGGGGTTTCCGCTTTTCTCCCGTGCGCCATCGTCACGCTCTCCTCTCCAGCACCATCGCCACGCCATACATCGAAAGGGAAGCGCCCGTTCCATGAATCAGGCCATGTTCGAAATTCCTGGCCCTCATCTCGCGCATGGCGCTCCACGTGGACATCATGTTGGATCCCCCCACGAAATGTCCGCCGAACACGAGCCCGCCCGAGGGATTCACCAGCAGCTTCCCTCCCGGCAGGATGATGCCCTTCTCGACCAAATCGTTGGCGCGACCCAGCGGAACGACGCCCATCTCCGCGAGCGTGATCATCATCTGCGGGATGAAGGCGTCGTGCAGTTCGATCACCTGCACGTCCTGGATTCCGATGCGGGCCATTTCGAGCGCCGTTTTCGTCGCCAAGTAATCGGAATAGATACGGTGGAGCACTTTGTACCGCGTGATATCGTTGCCGACGAAGTAGGGCTCGTTGGCGGCGCCGACGCCCGTCAGCCAGATCGGCTCGCGGCCGGTGCGTTCCTTGATTTTCCGGGCCATTCGCGGCGAGGCGAAAATGAGCGCGCACGCCCCTTCCGTGTACACGCAGGTTTCGAGCACGCGCACGGGGTAAACGACGTAGCGGGAATGGAGCACCTGGTCCGCGGTCACTTTCTCCCCGCGGCGCTGCGCGTAAGGATTGTTTTGGGCCTGTTGGCACAGGAGTTCCACGATCCTGGCGCGCGCCAGGGGGGCGAGGTCGCCCGGATGCTCGTCCATGTACGCCTGGATGACTTCGGCATAGCTTTCCGAGGCGTGCGCGCCCAGCGGCCGTTCAAACCACGGATCCCAGGAGTAGCCGATCGTTTGAACGACGGCCGGCGTATTGCTTTCGGCCTCGAAGTCGTAAGCATCGAGCGCCTTTTCGACGCCCAGGACGACCATCAGTTCGTACTGCCCACTCGCGATCATGTTGTACGCGGCCAACATGGAGTAGGCGCCGGTGGCGCCGCCATTCGTCACCCGCATGAGCGGCTTGTTTTGCAAGCCGATGATTCCCTGGAAACCGCTTTCCGGGATAGCCTGAAATTCGAAGATATCGTTGTAAATGCCGGCGACGCCGGCTTCGACTTCCTGAATGTGGATGCCGGCGTCGTGTACCGCTTCGCTGACCGCCATTTGCGCCAGTTCCCAAAACGTCTTCTCGACCCAGCGGGAACGGCAGGGAGTCATTCCCGCACCTAGAATGGCCACGTCCCTCACTGTTTTGCTCCCGAATTGTTCTTAAGCTTGTTCGGACGCCTGGAAGTTTCGAGGCTTCTGCCTTCGGGTCCGAAAATAACGCACAACGCTGTCCGGTGCTGAAGGCAAAATTCGCAAAGGCCGGAAAGGCACGCCTCGGCAATCGCCATATTCCTCACATCGCACCGCAGCCACTCCGACGACGAACGGCGGGAGACCCCGCTTGCATTCCCCCTAGATACATTATCCATGAGCCGCCTCCTTTTCCTGGCTGGGTCGCCCGTTTCGGCGAACAACCGAGTGGCAGGGCAGCGCATTGCTTCGCTCGCCCTGCCTTGGTTGTCCGGCGGGAGCCATCGCAGTTTCGGTAATCCTCGACGCAGCGGCGGACACAATTCCAGCGTCAACCGAGCATCCGAAGGACCAAACCATTCCGGAGGGGCGCGTGGCGGTTCCCCGCAGAGAGTTGAAGGTTGCTATCGCTTGCGCGTGAATTCTCCTCGCTCTTTGTGTGCCGGCTTGAGGGAATTCTAGCATTCCGCCGTAGGGAATTGGGGTATATGGCGCGGAGAGCGAGCAAGAAAACGCCCCTTGGAGGAGCGGGAATTCCGGCAAAATCAGTCCTGTGCGGTGCCGCCCTTACCGAGCGGGCCGCTGTCCCGAGGGGTCGCCAGCAAGCTGCGGGGGCCCCGGCGCGGATTGCGGTCCCGGGCATGTCACCTCTATCCGCCGAGCCTCGGTAACGTCCAACGGTTGCACCGGTTCCCTCCGTCCCAACCGGGACCGTCGCAGAGGATCACATCCAACGTTTAGCCCTCGGGGAACAGGCGTTCGTGTTCGCCAAGAGGACGCTCCACATCCCCGGAGCGGCGAGCACAGACGAATTCGGCGAGACCGATCCATATTGGGAGCTGCGGGGTGCTTCCGGCGCCGGCGACTTCAGCCCTGTAGAACGAGCGCTCCCAAGCTTTACGCAATAAGCTGGGCAACCCACAACGACACAGTGGCATACGCCGTATGACTTTCGCGGCAGACTATGCTACCGTCGGCGCCGCAGCGCGGAATCCGTCCACCATTCGCACCCGAGAGGGCCCTTGGCGGTGATGCGCATGGCGAGCGCTGAGACGGGCGAGGAGCAACCTTGGAGATCAGCAAGATCGAAGTATTCCAGGTAAACCTGCCGCTTCGCGAGGGCAGCTACCGATGGTCCGGGGGAAACTCGGTCGAGGTCTTCGATTCGACCGTGGTCGCCGTCCACACCGATGCCGGGGTCACCGGATACGGGGAGGTTTGCCCGCTGGGGCCGGCGTATCTGCCGGCCTATGCCGCCGGAGCGCGGGCGGGCATTGCCGAAGTAGGCCCTCACCTGATCGGCGCCGATCCGACGGCCTTGACGCTGGTAAACGACAGGATGGACCGCGCCCTGCGGGGCCATCCCTACGTCAAGAGCGCGCTCGACATCGCCTGCTGGGACATCCTGGGCAAGACCGCCGACCTTCCCCTCGTCACCCTACTCGGGGGCCGGTGGAACGATTCATTCCCGCTGTATCGGGCGATTTCCCAGCAAGGTCCCGAGGAGATGGCCGACCATGTCGCGCAATATCGCGCGGAGGGTTACACCAAGTTCCAACTCAAAGTTGGCGGCGATCCCGACGTGGATATCCGCCGGGTACGGCAGGTGGCCTCGGTTTTGCAGCCGGGCGACGTCTTGGTTGCCGACGCCAACACCGGCTGGAGCCAACACCACGCCTTGCGTGTGGCCGACGCCCTGCGCGACGTCGATGTCTACATCGAGCAGCCTTGCCTGACGTACGAGGAGTGCCTCACGGTGCGGCGACATACCAACAGGCCCTTCGTACTCGACGAAGCGATCGAGGACCTCTCCATGGTCGTCCGAGCCGCCGCCGATCGCGCGGCAGACGTGGTGAATCTGAAGATTTCCAAGGTGGGCGGATTGACCCGCGCGCGCGAGATTCGCGATCTGTGCGTGTCGCTGGGTATCGCGCTGACCATTGAAGACACCTGGGGCGGGGATATCGTCACGGCCGCCATCGCCCACTTGGCCCATAGCACGCCGCCCGCTTCGCTCTTCACATCCACCGATTTCAACAGCTACGTGACCGTATCGATTGCGGAGGGCGCGCCCGAGCGAAAAGCAGGGCGGCTCGCCGCCGGAGACGCTCCCGGCTTGGGTATCCACCCGCGCTGGGACGTGCTTGGCAAACCCCTGTTTTCGATTCCCTGAGTCAACCGTTGACCTACTCGTACCGGAGCGCGGTCGTGGGGTCGAGGCGCGACGCCCGGCGAGCGGGGAGGAAGCTCGCCACGAAGCCGACTGCGGCGAGAATCAGCAGCGCGAGCGCGAGGGTCAGCGGATCGCGCGGCTTCAGGCCAAACAGCATCGAACTGGCCGCTTTACCGCCCGCCAGCGTCAGCCCGAGCCCAACGACAAGGCCGATCCCCACGACGACCGCCATTTCGCCCAGAATCAGGCGAACGATGCCGCCTGGGTGGGATCCGAGCGCCATGCGGACTCCGATTTCCTTCGTGCGCCGCGCGACCGCGCAGGAAATCACGCCGTACAACCCAATCGCCGCGAGAAGGAGCGCGAGCGCGCCGAAGAACGCGCACAGCGTCGCCATCAATTCCTGCGTCAACAGCGAGTCGCGAACCTGCGCGCTCAGCACCCGGAACTGGATGTTGATCGCGGGATTCACGCCGGCAATCGCGTTCTTGACCGAATCGAGCAGCCCAGCCATCCCGCCGCGCGATCGAATCAAAGCAACCGGTCCCGTGAAGAGCTCCGGGTCGGGGAACTGCGCGCGCGCGAAGTACATGATGGGCGGCATCGGCGCTTGCATGTCGTTATAGATGGAATCGCGCACCAGACCCACAACGGTGTAATACGGCTCCGGCTTGCCGGGCGATGCCCACATCCGAAACTCCTTGCCGATGGGATCTTTCGCCCCGTTCAGGAAACGCTTCACGAACGCCTGATTCACAATGGCAACCTTGGGAGACGCAGCGGTATCCTTATCGCCAAAGTCGCGGCCGGCGAGAATCTGTATTTTCAACGCAGGGAAGTAATCCGGGCTGATGTATTCGAGATCCGAAGCGCCGTTGGGATGATTGCCCTTGCCGTCCAGAACCCATTCATTGCTGGAGCTTCCGCTCACGGGCGAGCGATTAGAAATGCCCGCGGCGGCAACGCCGGGCAGCGCCCGAATGCGCGCCAATAAGTTCCCCTCGAAGACGTTGCCTTGCGCTACCGACAGTTTCAGCGGGGTTGTGTCCAGGTTGGCGACGAGGACGCCGTTCTCTTGAAATCCGGGATTCCGGGTCAGCAAGTTGCGCAGGCTGCGCGTGAAGAGCAGCGCGCTGGCAAGCAGGACAACGGAAAGCGCGACTTGCGAAGCGACGAGGGCGCGCTCGAAGCGAAAGCGCCGGCGTCCCGCGGTCATGCCCCGTCCGCTCGTTTTGAGCGCCGATCCCGGCGCGGCGCCGCCGGCGCGCCAAGCAGGCGCCAGCCCGGAAAGCAGGGTTGTGACCATGGCCAGAGCCGCGGCGAAGCCGAGCACGCGCCAATCGGTGGGCATATCGAGGAAAACGGGGTTGTCGGGCGTGCTGATGAAGGCTATCAGCGCGCCGCTCAGCCCAGAGGCGAGCAACACGCCGAAACCGGCGCCTGCAATCGCCAGGAGCGCGCTCTCGGCGAGCAACTGCCGGACCAGCCGAGCGCGCCAGGCGCCCATCGCCAGACGCACGGCGATTTCACGCTCCCGCGCGCTGGCTCGGGCGAGCAGCAGGTTCGCCAGGTTCGCGCAGGCGATCAGCAGAACGAGGCCGGAAAGGCCGAGCAGCAAGTAAAGCGAGTCCGACGCCTGGTCGCGGGCATTGGAAAAGCCATTCGCCGCGGGACGCGCCTCCAGCTTGTAGGCCAGATAATGCCTCACGCCATCCGCATCGTATTGCGGAGGAACCGTCGCGTGCAGCGCCGCGGGGGCAATCGATTCGAGCTGCGCGGTGGCGCGTCGGAGGGTCCATCCGGGCTTGAGCCGGCCGAGAACCGCGAGCCACCAGTCTATGCGAGCGCGAGCACCGGTGATGAAGCTGTATTGGCCGTCGACGATCGGTTCGGCGCAGACGGGCACGGCCATGTCGAAACGGTCGCCAACGGAAACGCCGTAAAAGGTCGGCGGAGTGACCCCCACGATGGGAAACGGATGGCCGTCGAGGGTAAGCGTCTTGCCGATGACGGACGCATCGCCGCCGTAGCGCCGCTGCCAAAACGAATAGCTCAAGTCCACGGCGCCCGCGCAACCGGCTCCCGCAATTTCAGGATCGTCCGAGGGAGAAATCAGCCGGCCTAAGAGCGGCCGTATGCCAAGCACCTCAAAGAATTCTCCGCTGACCCAAATCGCTTGCGCCTGGTCGACCTCGCCGCCGTTGGCCAGGTTCAGCTGGGTCCCGCCCCATGCGGCAATCGACGAAAAACCCTGCTGCCGTTTCTCGACCTGTTGCCATAGGGGGAAAGTGAACTCACTGTACGAGCCGCTGAAACTGCCGCTGCCCCAGTGATTCATATTCAGGTGGACGATGGCGAGGCTCGCCGGGTCGCGCACGGGCAGGGTGCGCAGGCGCACGGCGTCGATCAGTTGGAAGATGGCGGTGTTTGCGCCGATGCCCAGGGCGAGCGTCAGAATCGCAAATGCCGCGAATCCCGGCGATTGGCCCAAAAGGCGCAGGCCGTAGCGAACGTCTTGCGTCACTTCCCTGAGAAAGCGCACTCCCCAGGTGTCGCGGCATTCTTCTTTCACTTGCTCGACCCCGCCAAACTGCCGCATCGCCGCGCGGCGGGCTTCTTCCGGAGTCATCCCTTTCCGCCGGTTTTCCTCGGCGAGCATCTCGATGTGCGTCCGCACATCCTCGTCGAGGTCATGTTCCAGGCGCTTGCGGCGGAACAGGCCGGTGAGGCGGGAAAATACTACCTTCAGCCAGGTCATGTCAGACTCCTTGGCTTTCCGACAGCAGCCGGCCGATGACACCCGCGATTCGCTGCCAGTTCTCCGCTTCTTTTCTAAGCTGGGTGCGGCCTGCCCGCGTCAAGGAATAGAACCGCGCGCGGCGGTTGTTTTCCGAAATTCCCCGCTTGGAGATGATCCAGCCCTTCTGCTCGAGGCGAACCAACGCCGGGTAGAGCGTGCCCTGGTTCAGACGCAGCAAATCCCTGGAAACCTGCTCGATGCGGCGGGCGATGCCGAAGCCATGCATGGGTCCCAGGGTGTCGAGCGTTTTGAGCACCATCAGGTCCAAGGTGCCCTGCAGGACTTCCGCTTTGGCTCCGCTCATCGATCACCTTCCTTTAGACGACCAACAGGTCAAAGGGTAACCGATGCTCATGTGGAAAGTCAACATGGCAGTCGGGACACATGACATTCGGGACAGTCGGGAGAATGGCAGTCGCGAGAAACGGTGGCGCGTGAAGGTCGTGGACAGCACCCTAGCCGGCAAAGACTGCGGGCGAGACGCCCGCCCCACAGAGAGCGACCGGCTTCACGGTGCGTTGAAAAGCCCGGGCCCACCGCGGAGACGCAGAGATCACTGCGCCGACACGGAGGGCACGTCTCCGCGTTCTCCGCGCCTCTGCGGTGGAACTTCCGTCGGCACGCGGTCGCGACGCCAACCCCTGGCCATTCAAAGCTAGCGGCGACGGAGCAGGGGATTCTTGGCCAGGCTGAGCAAGTTGGCGAGGAGACGATAGGAGCCGGGTACGCCTTCGGGAAGCTGGCGGTAGAGGGCGAGCGCGAGATAGACGTATTCGCCCTGGCCGTAGGGAGCGATCAGCAGGCCGCCCTTCTGCGGCGCCTGGCCTTCGTCGTGCATTTCGACGAGCGGCTGCCAGCGCGAATCCCAGGATTCGGGAAAACCGTGGCCGCGCTCCTCGACCCAATCGAGGAAATCGCTTGGGCCGATCGCGTTGGGCCAGCGCAGCGCCGGATTCCGCGGCTGGAGGATGGCGACGGCGCAATTCTCTTCGGTTACGGTCTCCCCGCGGCCAAGCTGGAAGGGATAAGGGCCGAAGTTGTGGTCGTAATTCTGATCCTGATACTGGACGATCAGGACGCCGCCGCCATGCACGTAGTCGAGCAGGCGCTGGTTGTAGGCGGTGAGTTCCGGGCGCACGGAATAGGCGCGCTCGCCAATAACGATCGCATTGTATTTCGAGAGGTCGGCGGACGCGATCTCTTGCGAGGCGAGGAAGACGACGTGGAGGCCGAGGTTTTCGAGCGATTCGGGCACTTCGTCGCCCGTGCCCACGACGTAGCCGACGGTCAGACTGGGCGCGACTTTGACGCTCGCTCCGTTCGCCCGGTACTCCGCCAGGCGATAGCGGTAGTAAGGCCGAAGGTGGGAATAGGCCACCGTGCGATAGCCCCGGCGATACGCGTGGCCCGCGTATTCGGCTACGGCGTCGAGATCGTAGGTTTTCGCGGCAATCGCGGAAGGATGCACCTCGAAGCGCACGGAGAGGCTCTGGTCGTCTTTGGCGAACGAAAAGGGCGCTGAGTCCGGCGTGGAGGCCCAGCCGGGTGGCAGGGCGAGGCGGACGGTTCCGCTCGCCGGGCCCTTCACGTTGCTGCGCACGAGGACGGAAACGGGAAACGACTTGGCACCGATGGGAGCCACACCGGCGTGAGGGGAAATCCAGAGGGAAATGGCCGGGCCAACGGCGAGCGGCTCGGCCACTTGGCCGAGGCCGGTTTCCCGCTGATACGTTTGCGCCACTTGCCCGATGCGTATCGGCACGCCCTGGTATTCGAACTCGGCCCAGCCGGAAACGGGATAAGGCGCGAAAGGCAGATTCAGGTATTTCGGGTCGTTGATGTTGTAGTAAGGCTGCTCGACGTTTGGCCGGGAGAAGTACGGCTCGGTGTAGGCGGCGGTCGAGGGGATCTGGACCTCGAAATCCTGGTCTCCCACTCCGCCACTCGCCAATTCCGCGGGTGCCTGCCCTTGGGGAGACGAAGTCCACGCCTCGCCCGAAGGCGTGGCGATCCGGAAGCGACGCACGGTCACCGGTACGCTTCCCATATCGGCGGCGCGCAAGTTCACTTCTAGCTTCTGGCCGGGGATCGCCATGCGGAAATTGTCTTCGGAGCCGCGCCGGGGGAAAGGGCCGGGGCTCGGAGGACCGGAACGCGCGGGGGCGACGCTGGCGCGCAGGGAAAGGCCGAGGGCGTCCGCCAAGGCGGCATTGAATTGCGCCTGCTTGACTCGGAGCTCGAAGAGGACGTTGGACTTCGCGCCGGGACCGAGCGGGCTCGAAGCGACGCGGGCGATCAGGGCGAGATTGGCCTTGGCGCCCTCGGCGAGCAGTGGCGCAATCGCGGCAGGCTGGCGGGCGGAGAATTGCTTCATCGCCTGCTCGACGAGCGACTGGACGTTCTCGAGAGCCGGCCGGAGGAATGCGGCATCCTGACCGCCGGCGAGGTCGGCGATGCCCAGGAGCGAAGTATCGATTCCGGCGAAGGGCGAGGCTTCCTGGCCGGAAGCCGGAACCCGGGAATCAAAGAGGTGGTAGGCGGAATTGGCGGGTCCGGGAGGCGGAACGGCGATGCCGCCGTTCTGGGATTTCTGGAAGCCGAGGCCTTGGCGAGCGATCTGGACGTAGGTGCCGCCGAGCAGGGGATCGTACCCGCCTTCGGCGATGACGACGCTCGTGGATAGCTGCCCTTCGATCCACTTGCCGGTGATGTAGTTCATGAAGCGGAGCGGGTAGGTGCGGCCGTTGGAGTAATCGAAGATGTGGTTGCCGCGCACGGAGAAGGTGGGCACGCGAGCGTACATTTTCAGCGGGGCCCAAGGGCGCAGGCCCGCGCGAATCTGGTCGGGGAAGACGTTGGGGTCGCCCGCCTCCTTGAAGGCCAACTGGGCGACTTCGCCGGCGACCTGGTGGTTGCCGTGGCCGTCGGAGGGTCCGCCCACGAATACGGAAGCAACCACCAACGGCCGCACCAGGCGCACGACGCGGACAGTGTCGTAAAGAACCCGCTCGAGCGTCCATTCCCGCAACGACTCCGCCTTCGACTTCGAGAAGTGGAAATCGATGACGCGGGTGAAGTACTGCTGGACGCCGTAGTAGCGGTCGGAGGCAAGCAGCTCCTCCGTGCGCAGCAGGCCCATGTCGTCCAGGTAGTCGGAATTCATGAGGTTCTGGCCCGCCTCGCCGCGATTGAGCGTGAGCAGGGCGGTGCGCGCGCCCTGCCCGCGGGATTCGTAGGTCAGGAAGCCGCCATCCTCGTCATCGGGGTGGGCGACGATCATCAGGAGGCTCGAGCGGGTATCGAGTTTCAGCAAAGCCTGCCAGAGCGCCGCGGCGCCGCGATCGATTTCCAAAGGACGCCCGCTCGTGGCGGGACTGAAACTCACCGCGCGCGGGGCGACGGCGACCAGGCGCGTGGCTACGGCCCCCGCGAGCAGGGCCAAACCCGCGACCAGCGCCGCCAAGCGCACTCTTCGATGGATTCGCATGTTTCCTCCCCCAAGCGAAATTCTCTAGCCGGCCGAGCCGCTCCCCGGCACACGCGCGGGACGCCCGCAGCCGGAGAGGCGGGCGGCCACAAGGGCCGCCCCTACAGCCGGATCTAACCGGTAGGGGCGATCCGCCGCGGCGGGCGTCGTCCCTACGACCGAAAATGCAGGCGTCCACCCGTTGCGGCGGATCGCCCCCCGACCGGCGCAAACACCGCCGCCGGCCGCCAGGACGGCGCTACAACAAACCGCGACGAGGGGCGAAGGGCCACTCGGCGCGGCGCCAGGCGCGCAAGGCGTAAATTACCAAACCCGCAAGCAAAATAGCGAAGCCGTAGCGCAACTCGGTAGCGAAATGCGGGCGCGAGATCAGGATGTAGAGAAAGCCGGCGATGGCCAGCAGCGCCGGGAGGGGATAGAGCCACATCCGGAACGGCCGCTCGAGATCGGGCTGGCGCCACCGCAGCACGATCACCCCAATCGCCTGCACCAGGAACTGCAGCAGCAGGCGAATTACCACCAGCGCCGCAATCGCATCGGCCAGGCTCAACGGGCAGAAAGCCACCGCCACCAGCCCCATCGCCAGGAGGGAGACGTGGGGAAACCGTTGGCGCGGATGCAGCCGGCCGAAGACGCGGAAATAGTTGCCATCGAGCGCGGCGGCATACGGCACGCGCGAGTAGCCAAGCATCAAGGAGAAGACGGAAGCGAACGCCGTCCAGAGGATCAGCAGGGTAACGGCGACGGCGGCGGCGTGGCCGTAGACGCGCTGCATCAACGCGGAAATCACAAAATTGCGGGCGGGGGAATGTGCGGTGACGAGCAGCTCGCGCCAGGGAATCACGCCGATTACGCCCAAGGTCATCGAGAGATAGAGGGCCGCCACCAGGACGATCGAGTAGATCACCGCACGAGGGATGTTGCGTCCCGGATCGCGCACCTCGCCGCCGAGGAAGCAGATATTGTAATAGCCCCAGTAGTCGTAGGTGGCGACCAGCATCGCCGCGCCCAAGCCGGTCAAGAAGCCGGCGGAAAACCGGAACGCTCCCAGCGGGAAATCGAAAGCCAGCGCGGGATGGAAATGGGTGAAGCCGGCGAAGATGACCCAAAGGATCGTGCCCAGCACGCCCCAGAACAGCAGTTTCGAGACGCGGCCGATGAAATCGATTCGGCGGTAGGCGAGGGCCGTCGCCAGCAAGCAGAGCACCACGGCGAGCACGGTGGCGCGCGTCACAACGTGGCCACCCGCCGCGGCGGGCAGGCCCAGCGGGTGCAAGAGGCCGGGCCAGAGGTAAGCGGCGTAGAGCGAGAAGCCGATGCAGCCGGAAGCGATGCTGAGCGGAGCGCTGAAGGTGAGTTGCCAAACGTAGAGAAAGGAAAGCAGGCGGCCCAGGCCGTCCCGGCCGTAGATTTCGCGGATGTAGGCGTAGCTGCCGCCGGCATTGGGCATCGCCGCGCCCAGTTCCGCCACCACCAAGCCGTCGCACAGCGCGAGCAGGGCTCCGAGCAGCCAGCCCAGCATCGCTTGCGGGCCGCCCATCGCCTCGACGACGAGAGGGAGCGTGATGAACGGCCCGACGCCAATCATGAGGTTGACGTTGAGGGCAATCGAGCCGCCGAGGTCGAGGCCGCGAACCAACGTCCCGTTACCACCCGGCGGCGCGCTGTGTCTGGGGGGCGGCAAGGAGCGTCACGATCCCGAAATCACGCGCTCGTAATAGCGCTCGTACAGGGGGATGATGTCTTGGGAGCAGAACTTCTTCTTGGCGTGGGCGCGGGCGCGCTGGCCCATTTCGCGTCCCCGGTCGGCGCGAGAGAGGATTTCGATGGCATGGCGGGCCGCGCCGGCCACGTCTCCGGGTTCCACCAGGTAACCATCGACGCCGTCTTCCACCACTTCGGGGACTCCACCGACGCGCGTGGCGATGACGGGGACTTCGCAGGCCATGGCTTCGAGGGCCGCCAGGCCGAACGACTCGAGCTGCGACGGCAACAGAAAGAGGTCGGCGCTGGCCAGTTTCTGATACACGGCGTCCTGCTTGCCGAGGAAGCGCACATCCGGGTGCAAGCCCTTTTTGTACGCCAGATATTCGGCCGCGGCGCGATCGGGACCGTCGCCAATCATCACCAGCTTGGCGGGCATCCTGTCGCGAATCAAGGCGAAGATCTCGACCGCGTCCAAGGCCCGCTTCACCGGCCGGAAATTCGACAGGTGCATGAGAATGGGTTCGCCCGCGGGCGCGATCCGGGCGCGCAAGGCGCCATCGGCGGAGCGGGTGTAGATATCGCAGTTGACGAAGTTGGGGATGATCTCGATGGGCCGGCGAATATCGAATTCGCGGATGGTGCGCTCCTGCAAGTAGCTCGAGATGGCGGTGACGCCGTCGCTCTGCTCGATGGAGAAGCGGGTGATGGGGAGGAAGTCGCGATTGGCGCCGACCAGGGTAATGTCGGTGCCGTGCAGGGTGGTGATGAAGGGCAGGCGGCGCGGCGCGGCCATGGACCGGGCGAGGATCGCACTCACCGAATGGGGAATGGCGTAGTGGACGTGGAGGAGGTCGAGCGATTCCAGCTCGAACACCTCGAGCATCTTCGTGGCCAGGGCGAGCGCGTAGGGCGGGTGGTCGAAAAGGGGGTAGGTGCTGACTTCCACTTCGTGGAAGTGGACATTGGGCTCGGCGAGGTTCATGCGAATCGGCGGGGCGTAACTGATGAAATGAATCTCGTGGCCGCGGGCGGCGAACTCCTGGCCCAGCTCGGTGGCGACGACGCCCGAGCCGCCATACGTGGGATAGCAGGTGACGCCTACGCGCATCGTTTGCGTTCCATGATCGCTCCTTCGATGCCCCTACCCCTCAGCTTGGATTCGGCCGCGCCCGATTATAGTACCGGCAAACCAAGCGCGTGCGCGCCTGTCGAAAAGGAGGGTGAAGCAGGCGCTGGCTTTGGCCCTACCCGCCGTTGGCGAGCGTTTCCAGGTTCTTGAGCGGCTGCGTTTCGCCCATGGCGATCAGGAAATCGCCTGGCTCGATCTTGTCCCTGCCGGAGGGATTGAATTCGATCTTGCCGGCTTTCCGGCGAATGGCCAGGACGAGGACGCCCAGGCGATTGCGGAGATGAGCTTCGGCGAGCGTGGAGCCGGCCAGATCGGACCTCGCGACGACTTCCACCTCTTCGATTTGCAGGTCCAGCTCGTTGCTCAGGGAAGAGAGGGCGAGATCGATGAAGCGCTGAACGTGCGGGCGCGTGAGCAGGCGCGCGATGCGCTGCCCGGCAAAGTAGTAGGGGGAAACGACGAGATTGGCGCCGGCCTTGACGAGCTTGGATTCGGCATCTTCCTCGCTGGCGCGAGCCACGATGAAGAGGTCGGGCGCGAGGCTGCGCGCCGTCAAAACGATATAGACGTTCTGCGCGTCGGTGGTGACGGCGCTAGCCAAGCCGCGGGCACGTTCGATTCCCGCCTGCCGCAGCACCGCCTCGCTTGTGGCGTCGCCCAACACCACGGGAATCTTCCGCTCTTCGGCCCATTGGGCCCGCGTGGTATCGCGATCGACGATGACAACCGGCGAGCCGCGCGCCTGGACTTCGCGAGCGGTCCTGCGGCCCACGCGGCCCGCGCCGCAGATAATAAAATGATCGCGGAGGCTGGAGATCTCGCGTTCCATGCGGCGGCGGCCAAAGTACTGGCCGAGTTCGGATTGTATCACCGCCTGCGTCAGGGTTCCGATGCCGAAGCCGATCACGCCGAGGCCGAGGAAAATCAAGGCGATATTGAAGATCTGGCCGTGGTGCGATAACCGGTTTTCCGGCTCCGCCCCGATCGTGGAAACCGTCATCAGCGTGGCATAGAGGCATTCGAACCAACTCCAATGCTCGGTGAGCCGGAACCCCACCGTGCCCACCACGAGCAGGGCCGCGATCGTGCCGGCAACCCAAGCAGCCTTACGGGCGAGGCGCACGGCAGCATTATACTTGCGGAGGGTCGAGATGCCCGCCAGAACGATCATCGAGCCATTCCGAATCAAGAGCGTGGAACCGATTCGGACCACGACGCGCGAAGAGCGCCAGAGCCTGCTCGAAGCCGCCGGCTACAACCTCTTCGCCGTTCCCGCCGAAGCCATCCTCATCGATTTACTCACCGATTCAGGCACCGCAGCCATGTCGACGGCGCAATGGGCGGCGGTGATGCGCGGCGACGAATCCTATGCCGGCTCGCCCAGCTTCACGCGGTTCCGGGAATCGGTGCAGGCGATTTTCGGGTTCCGGCACGTGATTCCCACGCATCAGGGCCGGGCGGCCGAGCGCATCCTGTTCACGGTGATGTGTAAGCGCGGCGACGTCGTCCCCAACAACGCCCATTTCGATACGACGCGCGCCAATTGCGAGTTCGCAGGCGCCGAGGCGGTCGACTTGCCTGTTCCCGAAGCGGCCCAGCCCGCCCTGGTTCACCCCTTCAAGGGCAATATGGACGTCGCCGGCCTGGAGCGGCTGATCGCGGAGGCAGGTCCGGCGCGCGTGCCCTTGGTGATGCTCACCATCACCAACAATTCCGGCGGCGGCCAGCCGGTCTCGATGGAAAACATTCGCGCCGTACGCGCCGTATGCGGCAAGCACGGGATTCCGCTCTACCTCGATGCTTGCCGCTTCGCGGAAAACGCTCATTTCATCCGCTTGCGCGAGCCCGGCTACGCCAACCGGCCCGCTCGCCAGATCGCTCGGGAGATGTTCTCCCACGCCGACGGCTGCACGATGTCGGCCAAGAAGGACGGCATGGCGAATATCGGCGGGTTCCTCTGCACCAACGATGACGCGCTGGCGCAGCAGGAGAAGAATCTGCTGATTCTCACCGAGGGATTTCCCACCTACGGCGGGCTTTCGGGCCGGGATCTGGAAGCGATTGCGGTCGGCTTGAACGAAGCGCTCGAGGAGGATTACCTCAACTACCGCATCGCTTCGACCGCCTATCTCGGCAATCACATCGCGCGCGCCGGCGTGCCCATCGTGCAGCCGCCCGGCGGCCATGCCATCTATATCGACGCGCGGGCTTTCCTTCCTCACCTACCCATCGAGCAGTTCCCGGGCGTGGCTTTGGCCATCGAGTTGTATCTGGAAGGCGGCATCCGTTCCTGCGAGATTGGCACTCTGATGCTAGGCCGCCATGCCAAGATGGACCTGGTGCGCCTGGCCATTCCCCGGCGCGTCTACACCCAAAGCCACATCGATTATGTGGTGGAGATCATTCTGGGGGTCTTCGCGCACCGGGAAGGGATTCGCGGGGTCGAACTCACCTACGAGGCCCCGTTCCTCCGCCACTTCACCGCGCGCTTCCGCCGCCTCGAGGCGCCGTAAAGGCTGGTGGACGTGAGGGGATTCGAACCCCTGACCCCCTGGTTGCAAACCAGATGCTCTCCCAGCTGAGCTACACGCCCACAGGCAGGCGAAATCATCTTAATGGTTTCTTCCCCGGATGGCGAGAGTCCCCAAGGGAGGTGTCTCGAAGGAAGGAGGGGCCGGGAGCCGTGGCCCTGCGCAGCCTCGGCTCCCAGCATCATGAGGGGCGCTGGAGTAGGGGCACGCGGTGTGTACGCACCCCTTTGGTCGGCATTCGGGAAGCCCCTCGGCAAGACCGTTGAAATTAGAGCCTCGTGCCACCGCCTTTGGCAGGGCTTGCGGCCACCCGGACCGACGCGTGGAGCGTCGCGACGGGCGCGGAAGGCCACGGCCCAAATTTCGAGAGCCACCACGGGAGCGGATACGCAAAGCTGACGGCGCTTGTGTGGACCGATCCATAACCTGCCGGGGCCGCGCCAGGATCGATCACGATCCGCAAAGCCGGGATGGAAGAACAGGTGTAGGTGTATTCCCGCGGATCCGGGCCGGGGATGCTGGGCGATGCGGGATCGACACAAGAGAGGTCGACGCCCTTTTGGCCCATGTAGGTCGTCAGCGCGCGAACAGCCGCCACGACATTGCAAGGAGCGGGTGTCTGGGCGGAGCACGCGGCCGCGCGGGCCGTCCGGGCCGGGGACGGACGCGACAGGGAGACCTGCGCCCCTACGCGAGCCGCGGCGGTCATCTCCTGCTTGAGCGTAGCCACCGAGCAGTAGCGCCACAGCCCCGCGGTCAGGAGCCCCACAACAAGCACGGGGATCGTCAGCGCGAGTTCGAGAAGGCCGGCGCCGCGCGCACTCGACAGCAGCCTGGCGGTCAGGCGGCTCCGCTGGAGCGAGCGGAGCGCGCCTGCCAGCCTTTCCCCGAGAGGCTTCCCTCGCAAACTCGTCTTCGGCGTTCTCATGACTGCCAGACTCCTATCGCGCACACACGGCGGGCTACCTGCCCGCAGAGGACTTTGGCCTTCGGGCCGCCTCCCGGGGCCGGCGCCGCTCTGTTAACCCTGCCGGGACTCAGCCCAGCAAGGACAGCTGCCGGGGCCGCTCGACCGGCTGCGGTAGTAAGGCAAAGGTCTCTGCGCTAGCCGTGTCCAAGGCTTGGCCGCTGTCATCCTCAAAGATCAGCGTGACGAGGCCCGATGGCCCCACGGTTACCTTCCACGAGATGCCCGTCTTTCGCTGGGCAGAAACATGCCGCGCGTGTTCTTCAACTGCGTCCAGGTCGATTTTCATCGCTCTCCTCCCCCTGGAGTTTGGGTTCGCCAAGATATCCACGACGCGGCCTATCCCCTCGGCCAAACCCTCGCTCCCCCCACCTTCCGCCCGGCTCAGCCACCGGGTGCCATCCGGGACTGCCGGGAAAGTTACTGCGCGCCTCCAGAGGCCGACCGGTGAGCCAGACATGGCCTGTCCTGCTTCCGAACTTACCTGCTCCTCTTACAGCGCCGCGGCCGCAACCGCGACCAGCCAACGAATCGGAGCAAGGCGCAGCGTAGGGGAGTGAAGGTACCTGCATGGGCAAATAAGCGCAATTCGGGAAGTTCCCTACCCCACGAGGTAAAACCACGGGGTGGCCCCTCCCCAGTCCAACGGAAAAGGAAAGGCGAAACTTGAGGAGTGGGGGTGTGCTTCGCTCTCGCCCATCGTACGAGAAGATGGCTGGCCCGCCAGCAAGACAACCACGCTCATCGCGCCTCCCTTTCCCTCCCTAGCCCAACTTCGTCACGGGAAGGGCTGAGGCGTAGGTAAGTGCCGTGGAATCAGTTCAGGCTGTCGCCGAGTCTACACTACATTCCTGATCGAAGTTGAGCCGGTCGGGCACGGCAAGGTGGAGC
>JAJYLB010000013.1 GCA_021788095.1 Acidobacteriota bacterium
TATCGTCCTGCCCACCACCGACGCACGCGAGATTCGCCTCCGCCGGGTGACCACGCCCAGCGCCGAGCAAAAAGCGTTACTGGGCGAGCTCCACCTTGCCGTGCCCGACCGGCTCAACTTCGATCAGAAATGTAGTGTAGACTCGGCGACAGCCTGAACTGATTCCACGGCACTTACCTACGCCTCAGCCCTTCCCGTGACGAAGTTGGGCTAGAAGCTGTTACATAACCCGCTGCCAACGGACTTCAGGGGCTAAAGCCCTCTTTTTTGGCCGGCTTTACGGCACGGCTGATCCCGAAGCTTCGGGACGTACCCTACAACCAGGTGGGTTATGTAACACCTTCTATGGAACGCGGCCGAGCCCGGATTTTTCCCAGCCAGCAAGCCCATCCTGATACACCTTGATTTGGCTCGAGGGATACCCGTGTTGCAGGAGGATTCTTGCCGCAGCCCGGCTGGCGGCGCAGACGTCGCCGGACGTTTTCCCACTTTCGTAGAGAACGATGACGCGGCCTTTGGGAAGCGTGCCCCAGAATTGCGCCATCTCGGCCGCGGGGATATTCAACGCCCCGGGAATTTTCGCCTGCGCGTAGTCTCGCGGAGACCGCACATCCACAAACAGGGGCTTGGTACCACCGGCGAGCAGTTGCCGCAGCTCCGCGGTATCGATCAGCGTGGGTTGTTGTTCGGCGGCCTCCGCTTCGCTGCACCCGATCCCGGAACCCGCGATAGGGGCTTGCCCGAAGACGGTAGCCGGTCCGGATGAACCGAGGGCCGGCAGGTTGGGTTGGGGGGCCAGCGCCGCGGGTGCTGCGCTCCGGGGAGCCGTCGCAGGGTGGGCTGAACGCCTGGCGCGAGCCGGCGAAGACGCGGGAGGAAGTGCTGGGGAGGCAGGCGGCAGGGAAGCGGAAGTCGACTCGACGGGGTGAGCGCCAAGCGCCTGGTCGATCCGCCGCGAAAAATCTTCCACATCCCAGCCGCCCACGAACGCCTGATTCCCAATGAAAAAGGTGGGCGTTGCATTCACCCCCAGCGCCTTGCCATCCTCGACGTCCTGGCGAACCCTTCCGGCCACTGCCCCGCTGTCCATACACTGGCCGAATTTGGCCTGATCCAAGCCGATGTCCGCGGCGTCGCGCAGCAGTCCCTTGTCGCTCAAGTCGGTTTGCCGGGAATAAATCTCGTCAACCGCCTGCCAGAACTTTCCCTGCTCGGCGGCGCATTCGGATGCTTCCGCCGCACGCCAAGCGTAGGGGTGGATGCGGGTAAGGGGGAATTGCCGGAAGACGAAACGGACCTTGTTCCCATACCTCGAGCGAATCTCGCGCATGACTTTTTCTTCCGACCCGCAGACCGGGCACTCGAAATCCCCGAACTCGACCACGGTCAGGGACGCATCGGCATCGCCCGTCGCATGGCTGTCTGGCCTCACCAATCGCGCGGCCAGCGTAACCGCCGGGGGCTTCGGCGCGGGAGGCAATTCCACGTGCCTGGCAAGCTCGTAGAAGGCCGGAATGCCGATGACCAATGCCGCTACGCCCATGGCGAGGAAGTTGCGCGCCAGAGCCAGCCGCGCGGAAGCGTCCCCTTCCGGTTCCGGGCGCCACACGTCGTACCAAGCCAAACCGCAGAGGGCCGTCATGACCAGACCGGAGGTCACACACCAGGCGCAATAGGCGTGAATCACGAACCCCTGCAGGTAATCGAGATAGGCGGAAACCAGGAATCCTAACGCCGTCCCACCCGCCAAGGCGTAGCGTACCCAGCGGGCGTAGCCGGAGGAAACCAGCGGCGTAGCGACAATCAGAAGAACGATCAGCACGTATCCGGCGACGCCGAAGACGGGCATCGGCACGCCGCCTGGGTATGCATAAGCGCTGGCCCGAACGGCGTCGCAGCCGCCTCCAAGGCAGACCATCGGGCGGGAGGGTGAGAGGTAGCTCCAAAGGAGATAAAGGGCGGCAAACAACCCCACCAAGGAGAGAGCCAGGGAGATGGACTTCCGCATCAGGGCATCTGCCTTCCCGGTTCCTTAAAGCATCCGACCGGACTTCCAGTCAAGAGATCAGCGGACGAAAATAGCTTCTTCCCAACGCCGAGCGCATCCCGTTAACGCCATATCTTAATCGTATTGCCAAAGGAAGGAAAACCGCCGCTCGCTTGGGATAACGCGGGCTACAGGCTGTCGTCCTGGCCGCGCTCGAACAAGCGATTGGCTTCCGCGTAGGTCATCACGGAGCGGGTAAAAGAGGAATAGGTTCCCTGGTCGGCGAGTTCCCGGGCGATCGCGCGCACCAGCGTCATCGTCGCGCGCATCGGTCCCGACCCCACGCTCACCCGCCGCACTCCCATCCGTTCCAGCTCTCCAACGGGCGGCGCCGCCGCATTGGCCAGAATATTGATCGGCCCCGTGACCTCCTTCACCAGCCGCTCGATGACCGCCGCTTCCGTCACGCCGGGAATGAACAGGCAATCGGCGCCAGCCTCGCGATAGGCGTTGGCGCGGCGCACGGTGTGGCCGAATCTTTCGGCCGGCTCGCCGATTGCCCCGAGATAGACATCGGTGCGGGCGTTGATGACGATCGGCACGCCGGCCCGCTCGGCGGCTTCCCGCGCCGCGCGGATTCGCGCCACCTGCAGCGCGACGTCGAACAACTCCCGCTCCCCCAGCGAGTCTTCCAGGTTCATGCCCACCGCGCCCGCTCCGAGCACGGCCCTCACCGTCTCGGCCGCCGATTCCGGTGTGGTTCCATAGCCGGCTTCCACGTCGGCCGTCACGGGCACGCGCACCGCGCGAGTGACCGCCGCAATCGCCGCGGCCATCTCCTCGGGAGGGATGTTCTCGCCGTCCGCATAGCCCCGCATGTGGGCCATTCCCGCACTGGTGGTGGCCAGGGCGGGGTAACCTGCTTCCTCGACGATGCGCGCGCTGGCGGCATCCCATACATTGCACAGCACCAGGATTCGCGGCCCCGCGTGCAGCGCCCGCAGGCGTTCCGCTTTTTTTCTCAAGTCGCTCGCGTTCATTGCGCTTTCCACTCCTCTGCCGCACCCAAGCCTGGCAGGCGGGGCGGCGGGTCAACGGCCGATTCGGACCAGCCTTTCCAATTCCATTGCCATTTCACCATAGCGGCTGCGGAGCAGTTTCGCTACAATCGCGGCGGCTGGTACGATGACGAAGCAAGCGCACCGGTATCCCTGGATCTTCGCCACATTGTGCGCGATATTGGCCGCGGCGCTCGTTGCCGGCCGCGCCACCCCGCCGCCCCGGCAACAGCCTGCCTCCCCCGTTCCCGCTTCCCTTCCCGAACTTCAACAGGAGATCCAGGCGATCTTGACGCGCAATCACGTGCCGGGCGCCGGAATCGCGCTCGTCGCCAAGGATCACATCATTTGGGAGGGCGGGGTGGGAGAAGCCCGCTTGGCTACCCACACTCCGGTGACGGCGGACACGATGTTTCGCCTCGGCTCGATCACGAAGAGCTTCGTGGCTCTGGCGCTGCTGCAGCTTCAGGAACAGGGCAAGATCGACTTAAATTCGAAACTGGCGGCCGTTGCCCCCATGCTCCCGTTTCGCAATCCTTGGGAGGCGACCGATCCCGTCACGGTGGCTGAAGTGCTCGAGCATACCGCCGGCTTCGACGACATGTCGCCCAGCGAGGTTTACAACCTCAGCGGACCGGAGAAGATGGATCCGTTCGACGCCAGCCAGCGCTTTTCCCAGGCACTCGTCTCCCGCTGGCCGCCGGGGACGCGCATGGCCTATTCCAATCCCGATTACGGCGTGGCCGGCTATCTGATTTGGAAGGCCAGCGGCCTGCAGTTCGATCAGTACATCGAGCAGAACCTTCTCCAGCCGCTCGGAATGAACGTAAGCGGATTCACGCTGACCGACAAGATGTACGCGCAACTGGCGCAAGGCTACGACGGCGTGCCGCCCCACCCCGTTCCCTACCTGCACATCTACCTCGGTCCTGCCGGCGACCTAAAATCCTCGCCGGCGGAACTGGCAGCGCTCGTCCAGATGTTTCTGAACGACGGCAAAGCCGGCGACCAGCAAATCGTCAGCGCCGCGTCCATCGAGCGAATGGAATACCCGGAAACCACGCTCGCCGCGCGCGCCGGCTTGAAAGAGGGCTACGGCTTCGCCAACGCCGCCAATTTCAGCGGTCCCGTGGTCGGGCACGGGCACGACGGCGGCATCGCCGGCTTCCTCTCCAGCTATGAATACATGGCCCATCAGGGAGTCGGCTTCGTCGCGATGATCAACAGCGATTCCGGCGACGCGGCGCTCGAGGCGATCGATCACCTCCTGGCGCGTTACCTGCTCGCCGGGCAGTCGCTACCCGCGCCGCCCACGGCCACGATTCCGCCCGACCAACTCGCGAAATTCACAGGGTATTACGAGAAAGAGAATCCGCGGAACCAGATGACCACCTTCCTCGACGTTCTCCTCGACGGCGCGCACGTCTCGCTTTCGCGCGGCCAGCTTTATCTCAAGTCGGGTTGGCTCGGCCGCGCCCAGCCGCTGGTGCCGACCGGCGGGAACCAGTTCCGGCTCGTGGACCAGGCCGCGCCCAGCACGATCTTCTTTCGCGGCCCTGACGGCCGGGAGGTCCTGGCGACGGCGGCGGGCGAAGAATTCTTTGGCGAGCGGCGCGGCGAGCTGTGGCCGTTCCTGCGATTCGTTCTGGTGCATCTGGCGCTGTTCCTGATCGCCACTTCGTTCGTTTTTGCGCTTTGGTGGATGCCGCTCAAACTCCTCGGGAGAAGGAAAGGAACGCCGGGCATCGCGCTGCGGCTGATGCCTATACTCGCCGGCCTCAGCCTGGTGGGCGCCTATTTGATTCTGGCGTACACACCCATTTGGGTGCTGGGCGTATACACGATGGCGTCGGTTGGCGTCTGGCTGCTCACCTGGCTTTTCGCGGCGTTTTCGGTGCTGGGGCTTGTCCTGGCATGGCGCGCGCGGTGGCAGGGGGTGCATCGGGGCGTGTTCTGGCATTCGCTCGTCGTCATCCTCGCCTGCTGCGGGCTAACGATCTACATGGCCTATTGGCACCTTCTCGGCATCCAGCTCTGGAAGCCGTAGAAAAGCAGTGGCTAGCGGCAAGTGGCTAGTGACGAGGCGTAGGGGCACGCTGTCCGCCCGCGGCAGGCTATTCGGCGGCGTAGGCTTGGCGGCAGGCTTCGTGTTCCCGGCAGGTTTGAGGGCAATTGGTGTAGTCGATGGCGATGTAGTTGTGGCAGGCGGAACAGACGATTCCGTACATCGTCTCGACGTAATCGCCGTGGCCGGTCTGCTCGCTGTGTTTGCGGCGCGCTTCCTCGCGCGAAACGTGCATCGGCAATTTCCTCCTTGCGCCGGGATCGAGAGCTTCCGGGAGAACGGACGAAACCGGCCCTCAGCGGCTAAAGCCGCGTTGACGCCGAGGCGGTTACGGCACGGCTGAAGCCGTGCCCTTACACAAAGACCGAGTCCTCGCTCGGACTTTCAAGGCTTCCAAGCTTGAAAGGCGGCGAAGCGATAGAGCGGAAACAGCTCGCGGAAGGTCCGCTCGATCTCCGAAACGAATGAAGGCCGGCAAGCCGCCGCCGGCGCCAGCTTCCGCCGCACAACCCACCCTTTCAGCTTCTTCCATTCCGCAGGCTCGAGCGGCCAGCCGGCATGCTTGGTCCACTCCCCGCGCTCGGTGGCATACCAATAGCTTTCGTAGCGGCGGGCGAGCCGGCGCCGGTGGCGTTCGAGCCAGGCGCGATGCTCGGCCGCGCGCGGTACCAGCCGAGCGGCGGCGGGCGACCGGCGGCCGTTGTGATACATGCGGAAACCGGTGGTGACCGTCTCGGCGGCGACGCCCACGTAGAGTTCGGCGGTCTCTTCGGCTTCGCCCGGAGCGCTGGCCGCGAATTTCAGGTACATCTGCGCGCGGTAAGGCGACTTGTCGCGAGCGAACCGTATATCGCGATTGATGCGCGAGAAGTTGCGGCCGGTGCGGCCGCTCACGTCGAAGCGCGGATCGAGCCGGAGCGCGGCGGGCGTCAAGCGATCAAGCAGCTCGCGCATCGGCTCGACCACGACCGCCCGGTAGCGGTCACGGTGCTGGTCCATCCACGCCTTGCGGTTGTTGCGCCCGAGTTCGCGGAAAAAGCGGAACGTTTCGGGCGCGAACACGGCGTTGGCTTGGGATTTCCGATGTCCGTTCATCGCGACAGCTTCGCGCCGTTCCTCAAGTTCCCAGCGCGCGCGAAAGCACACCCATGATATCCGCCGAAGACGGCGAGGCAAAATGAGTCGAGAGTCGAGAGTTCAGAGTTGAGAGTCCCCAGGTGGGGCGAAGATCCGTGCAGGGGGTGCGGTTTTTCGATAAGATTTGGGAAGAGGTTTTGAGAGATGCCTATCTACGAATACGTTTGCGAGGAATGCAAGACGCGCTACGAGCGGCTCGTGCTCGGACAGAACGGCGACGCCTCTTGCCCGAAATGCGGCAGCCGCAAGGGCTCGCTGCAATTCTCCGTTTTCGCCGCGCCGCACGGGGAAGACTCGTCGGCGGATTCCTCGGCCGGGGCTGCACCCTCCTGCGGCTGCAACTCCTTCGGCTGCGGCTGCCACTAGGAAAGCGCGACACAAAGTAGTTGAAGGGCCCTCAGCGGCTGAAGCCGCGTTACCGTCGCGCGGCTTACGGCACGACTGAAGTCGTGCCCTTACGCAGGGCAGCCCTCCGCGGCACCTGCCTATAAAGAAAACGCCCCGGCTTGGGGCCGGGGCGTTTCGTCCAGCGGGCAAAAGAGACTGTTTAGCGGGCGCCGACGGGCGTTTCGTTGGCGGCATCGGCGTGCTGGCCGTTGCCGTTGCCATTCGCGTGGCCGTTCCCGTTTTCCGGCGCCGCCGGAGCGATTCCCGCGCCGATCGTGACGAGCTGCTCGGCGGGCTTCTTCAGCACCATCTCCTCGTAGATCTGCCGCACCTTGGCCGCCTCTTCCATCGCCTGGCGGCGCCGCGCGCGGTCTTCGTCGGCCGCGTAGAGCGGGATCTCCTCGGAGTACTTCGGCCGGACGCGAGCCGCATCGGCGGGATCGACATGGAGCGAATGCTCGTAGCGATCGAGGTTCACCGACTTGCCCTTGGCGTAGATCTCGTGCTTGCCGTGCGTCTTGTACCACTCGGCGACGGTCGCGTTCTTGTACATGTTTTCGATGATCTTGCGCCAGCCGATGCCCGTGTTATAGGCGCAGAAGGAGATCTCGCCGAGCTGCGTGGCGTAGGGGATGATGCACATTTCGGTCCGCCGGAAATCGTAGTTGAACAGATCCTGGAACCACATACCGGCGACGAACAGGAAGTTCCACGGGTCGGACTGGCGGCGCTTCATCGCGTCTTGGTAGGTGCGATTCGGGTTGGTTCGGCCGTACTTTTTGTCCGAGTCCTTCGATACGGACCACGTCTTGTCGAACTTCATCCAGATGTCGCGCAGGCTCAGGCTGGGCGGGGCCTGGAACGGCCGGTAGTGCTTGAGGAGGGCGAGCACCATCATGGCGGACGAGAATTTCTTTCCGCGCGCGGCGTCGGTGATCTTCTTCATATCCTCGATGAGCCCGGGGACATTGAGGAACTTGGGCACCGGCGCCCATTCCTTCGTCGTCTTGTTGATCATGACGGCCGTGCCCACGCCGCAATTGGGGTGGCAGCCGCAGCTCAGGTGGCCCCACTGCGCCTCGGGCCCGGCCACCATGTCGGCGAAATCGGCGAACGGGCTGATGAGGGAGATGGGGAACCAGTCGCGGGTCGGCTCGATCTGGCCCACCTGCTTGCTCACGTCGATCGCCATGTGGGAGAGCGTGTAGCGCTGGTGCATGCGCCGCTCGGGCGTGATGTCCTCGTCGCGGCCGGTGAAGCTGACCGGCTGGAAGCTGACGAAGGCGATCTTGTCGGGATTCTCCATCGCGAACTTCACGATGGGGCCGACCTGGTCGTTGTTCACGTTGTTGACGATGGTGGTGACCAGCACGATTTCGATGCCGGCCTCGTGGAGGTTCTCGATGGCGCGGAGCTTGACGTCGAAGAGGTTGCCCACGTGGCGATGGCTATTGGCGTCGTTGCCGATGCCGTCGAACTGGAGGTAGACGTAGCGGAGCCCGGCCTCGAACGCCTGCCTCGAATACTCCTTGCTCTTGGCGAATTCGATGCCGTTGGTCGCCGCCTGAACCGAGTTGTAACCCACCTTGCGCGCGTAGCGGACCGCATCGAGGAAGCGCGGGTGCATCGTCGGCTCGCCGCCGGAGAACTGCACCGACATCTGCCGCCGCGGCTTCACCTGGATGGCGTTGTCGAGGAGCTCCTGGATCTCTTCCCAGCTCAACTCGTGCACGTAGCCCACTTGGTTCGCGTCCATGAAGCAGGGATCGCACATCATGTTGCAGCGGTTCGTGAGGTCGACGGTGAGGACCGAGCCGCGGCCGTAGCGCACCGTGCTCGAGCCGTGGTGGTGCACGCTCTCGTCGTTATGCGCGGGAATGTCGCGGCCGGGGAAATTCGCTTCGATCCAGGTCAGGAAACGGGAATCCTTGGCCATCAGGTCTTCGTACCGGCCGTGGATGGGGCACTCCTTCACCATCCACACTTGGCCATCGCGCTCGATGATCTGCGCCTTGATCTCTCCCACCTTCTCGTGAACGAGGTCCTGCCAGTCCTTTCCCCCGTTCAGAATCGCGGAACGCGCCTCCTTCACGCAATCGGGGCACAGCGAGTCGGTCGAGCGGGGCCAGCCGAGCGTCGGCTTGGATTTCTCCCAGGATTTCAGCATCGGCCGGTCGGACCATTTCGGCGTGAACGAGGGATTCGGGCTGCGCTTGTTGAAGTACTGGATGGCATCGAAGGCCACGCCGGCAGTCCGGCAAAGGGCCGCATCGAAGCACTTCAACAGTCGTTGATTGACAGCCATGCACCACCCCCTATTGGGTTTTCTAAGATTGCGCCTGGGGCCTTCGATCATTGCCCGCTTGCTCCCCGCAGGCCCTTTGATGTGCCTGCGAACCCAGGCTGGAACGAAGACGAGTCTCGCTCCGGCAGCGCCAAAGTGTCCAGAGGGTTACGCCCAAGGGTCTAAAACCGGGGTTCAACGGTCGTCTGGAGACACCGAGCGGGGAAGCCCGAAGTTGGCCTAACCCATGAAGGGCAAAGCATTTGGAGCGAAAAAGGAGGCTGCGAGGGGTGCGCGGGACGCTGCCCGGCAGGCCTCAATCGGTTTCGTCCATCAATTCCGGGCGAAGCAGCGCCGCGGCGAAGTGGCCCAAGGCCACGGCGTCGCTCTCTTCATGCTCGATCCAGCGCACGGCGCAATGCTGCCGCATGTAGCGGCTGGCTTGGGAATCGCTGATCCCCAGATAGCTCGCCAGGCGCGCCCGCACCGAGCCCTGCCGCCCGCGCCGGCCGGAAACGAACTGATCCATTCCCGAGCGCATATTTCTGCACGCTTCCAAGTAGTACATCGTCGTGAGATCCGAATCGGACACGAGGTAGACGCCCGGACTCGCGGGCACTTCGTGCAACTCTTCGAGGGGATAGGGGTGGGAGGCGAGCAGTTGCCGCAGCTTGCCTTCGAGCGCCTTGATCTCAGAAGCCAGCGCCGGCTCTCCACGGCGGTAGATATGAATGGCGGGCAGGGTCTCTCGCTGGCCGTGGCGCGCGGCTGCCGGGCGCGGCTCATCTTCATGCGCTCGCGCCGCAGGCGCTGGAGCTGCCGGGCGCGCCGCAGGCGCTGGAGCTGCCGGTCGTGCCGCGGCGTGTGGGGGCGGCTCGGCAGGTGGGGCGCTTCGAGGCCGCGCTGCCTCTTCCGTTCCTTCCTTGCGGCCAGGACTCCGGCGTCTGCCGCGGCCGCCGCGGCGCCGGCGGCGGCGCCCGGAAGGCGCCTCCGCGGGAGCGGGAGTTTCAGCGGCCGCCGCGGAGACCGCCTCGACGGCGGGAACGCTCCTTGCTTCTTGCGGCTCGTCCGGCTCGGTTTCCGGAATTGCTTCTGGCTCGGCATCCGGTTCCGACTGCCACGGAGCCGGCTCGGCAGGGCCAGCCTCGGCAGAAGCCTCTTGAGCCGCATGCCGGCCCGGTCGCTCTTCCGGCACGGGCGCGGGGAGCGGAGCGCCATGTCGCCCGAGCGCTTCCTCCGCCTTCTGCTTCCATTCCGAGCGGCGGAAACGTTCCCAGGCGCGCCGATACCAATCGACGGCGCGCTCGATCCGCCCGGCGGCCTCCTCGAGCTGGGCTAGCTCAAAGGCGACCATGCCATCGCGCGTCTTATCGAAAAGCTGTTCGAGCCGCGAAGTCGCGTCGGAGCCGGCTTTCGCCCGGCGGATCCGCGCCCGAATTTGTCTCCAGTCTGCCATGAGCGGATTCTAACCTAAGCGGGCGCTTTCTTCCTATGATTCCGAGGCTTGGAGCCAAGGAGGGGGCGGCTTGGTGGGGGATGGGGCAGGTGGCAGGTGGCAGGTGGCAGCTAAGAGAAGCGCGCGGGCAGGTCCCGAATCCCGAAGGTTCGGGAGCCCACGCCACGCGCGGCGTAGAATGGCTTCGATGGCTCCGGTGGGCGAGCGGGAACGCACGGAATGGATTACGGCCAAGGCTCGTGAAGCGGGGATCGACCTGTGCGGCGTAGCGCCGGCGAGCCGCTTCCCCGAACTCGACCGCATGACGGAATGGCTCGAGCGCGGCCACGCGGGCGAGATGCGCTACCTGCACGACCCGCGGCGGCGCTCGCTCGACCGCGCCCTGGAAGGCGCCAAGAGCGTGATCGTCTGCGGCGCCAGTTACCGCACCGGTGAGCCGCTCTCCACTCAGATCCTTTCCGAAGGCGATCGGGAACGGCCGCGCGGCTGGATCTCCCGCTACGGCTGGGGCGACGACTACCACGACGTGCTCTTGCCGCGTTTGCGGCTGCTGCTCGATGCCATGCGGGCGGAGCTTGGGGACCTCGACTCGCGGGCCTACGTGGACACCGGGCCCATCGTCGAGAGGGTCGCCGCCAAATATGCGGGGTTGGGCTGGCTCGCGAAGAACACCTGCCTGATCAACCAGAAATGGGGTTCGTTTCTCTTCCTCGGCGTCATCGTCACCACACTCGCCTTCGAGCCAACGCTCGGACCCGACGCCGCTCCCCCGCCCGATCTCTGCGGCTCCTGCCGCCGGTGCATCGACGCCTGCCCCACCGGAGCGTTCGTCGAGCCGTACGTCATGGATGCGCGGCGCTGCATCGCCTATTTCACGATCGAGTTGCGCGGGCCGATACCCGAGGAGTTCCGTCCGGCGATGGGGAAGATGGTCTTCGGCTGCGACATCTGCCAAGACGTTTGCCCGTGGAACCAGAAAGCCGCGCGAGCCGGCTCGGCAACGCTCGGCCGGATTCCCGAATTCCTGCCCCGCGTCGTTCCCCCGCCCGCCGATCCCCGGGGCCCGGCGCCGGCAGGGGCGACGACCGCTCGGGCCACCGCCTCCGCCCACGGGCCGTCCGGCGCGCATTCGTTTTTCGCGCCCGAACTCGAGTGGCTGGCGTCGCTCGACGAAGGGGAGTACCGGCGCGTCTTCCGTGGCAGCCCGGTGAAGCGCGCCAAGTATCGCGGCCTCGTTCGCAACGCGTGCGTCGCGTTGGGCAACGCCGGCGGCGAGCTGGGGCCCGAGGCGCGCGCGCGGATCGAAAAGCTACTCGAACGCCTCGCCGCCTCTCCCGACGATCTGATTGCCGGGCACGCGCGCTGGGCGCTCGCTCGGCTTCAGGCGGTAAGCTAGTGGGGAAACAACCACCGAAGGGAAAGGACTGTCCGATGCCAACCGAGCCGGGAGTTTACGCCGTCATGGAAACGACGATGGGTACCATCGTGTGCCGCTTGTTCGAAAAGGAAGCGCCAAAGACCGTACAGAATTTCGTGGAGCTGGCCGAGGGCCGGCGCAACTGGCAGGACAGCGTCAGCGGAAAGAAAGGGCCGGGGCCGCTCTACCACGGAACCATCTTCCATCGCGTGATTCCCGATTTCATGATCCAAGGGGGCGATCCCAGCGGCACGGGCATGGGCGGCCCGGGCTACCAATTCGAAGACGAGACGAAGGGCTCGGCGCGGCAGTTCGACAAAGCCGGCAAGCTCGCCATGGCCAATGCCGGCCCCAACACGAACGGCTCGCAATTTTTCATTACGGTGGCGCCGACGCCCTGGCTCACCGGCAAACACACGATCTTCGGCGAGGTGGTGGAAGGGCAGAGCGTCGCTGACCATATCTCTCAAACGCCGCGCGACCGGCAGGACCGTCCGAAGACTCCCGTGGCGATCCAGACGATTCGTATCGAACGGATTGGCGGGAAGTAAGCGGCAGTTCCGGTTACGACGCTCGGCGGGGCCGCCACGACGCGGGGCATCGAGGCGTGCGGCGCTACCGCCGCCGGCGACGCCGGGATTTGCGGCGAGCCCGCGGCGAGCTGTTTTCCTGCCGGGCCGTGCCGAGGCGCTGGCGCGGCCGCGGCCTGCGTGCGGGGGCGCGAGTGCGCGAACGCCGCGCCGGACGACGCGACCGTCGCTTGGCTGGCCGCGAGGGCTTGCGCCGTGGCGACGATCGCCTGGGACGAGCGCGCGAGGCGCTGGCGCGGAGGCCGCGGAAGGCGGCGCGCACGGCCTCGTCCGCGCAGGATTCAAGTTCCGCCTGGTAACGCGCTGCCGCTTCGCGGGCCTGGACGAGCATCGAGGGGTCAACGAGGAAGGCGCAGCGGTCGACGAACGCGCCGGCGGCTGGCGCGGAGTCAGCGGACGCCGGCATGCCGCGAGACCCGCCAAGGCGGGCAGGCGCCCGCGGCTCCAGCGCGCCGGCTTCGCGGCTGGCCAGGCGCAGATACATCGCCAGGTCCTTGCGAAACGATTCGCGTTCCTCGCCATCCCAGGCGAGCGAGCCTCCGAGAAACGTGAGATAGGCTTCGCGGAAACGCGCTGCGACTTCGCTCTGGCCCAAGCTGGAAAAGCGCGAGCCGACGAGCGGGGGCAGGGTGTGCTCGATGCGCGCGGCAACGAGCAGGAGCGATTCCCGCTCGATCGCACCGAGGAATTCGGCTTTGCGCTCGGCTTCGCCTGCCAGGCCCGGCCGGCGATAGTCGGAGCAGTAGGCGTGGACGAAGCGTGCGGCGCGCTGCTCCTCGAACACAAGCCCCACCACCGCGCGGGCTACCAATCGCGCGCGAGCGGCCAGGGCGTGGGCTTCGTCGGCGGCCAGCACAACCCGGATTTATACCAGAGTGCCGGGTCAAATGGCACGAGCCATTCGAAAATGCCCAGGAGCGGATGCCTGCGCCACCTCCGCTACTGGAGCGAGGGCTGCGCGGGTTGCGGGCGCCCGCTGGGCGGAATGGCGGGAGAGCGCTTGACGAACGGCTCGAATTTGCCGAGCGCCAAAGCGAGCACCTCGTCGATCGTATGGACGAAGTGCAGCTGGAGGTTGCCGAGCATCTCCGGTTTCAGGTCCTCCTTGGCGTTCGGCTCGTTTTCGGCCGGAAGGATCACTTCCTGAATGCCGGCGCGTTTCGCCCCGAGCACCTTCTCCTTGATGCCGCCGATGGGAAGCACCAGGCCGCTCAGGGTGATTTCGCCGGTCATGGCCACTCCCGCCCGCATGGGGCGGTCGGCGAGCAGGCTGACGAGGGCGGTGATCATGGCCACGCCGGCCGACGGCCCGTCCTTGGGGATAGCGCCGGCGGGCACGTGGATGTGGATATCGTGCTTGCGGAAGAAATCGGGATCGATGCCGTACCGCTCGCCGTTGGCCCGGACCCAGGAGAGCGCGGTCCGCATCGATTCCTGCATCACCTCGCCGAGGTGGCCGGTCATCGTGAGCTGCCGGCCGCCCCGCATCGCCGTCGCTTCGATAAAGATGACGTCGCCTCCGGCCGGCGTCCAGGCAAGGCCGACGGAGACGCCGGGCTTGCCGACGCGGTCGGCGACTTCGCGCTCGACGCGGAAGCGCTGCACGCCCAGTTTTTCGCGCACGACTTCGGGCGTGATGACGAGCTTATCGGTGGCGCCTTCGGCGAGCCGGCGCGTCTGTTTACGGATGAGGGTGGCGATTTCGCGCTCGAGGTTGCGCACGCCCGCCTCGCGCGTGTAGCTATGGATGATCTCGCGCAGGGCTTCCTCGGTGAACTCGAAATGCTCGTCCATGGTGAGGCCATGATCGGTGGCCTGCTTGGGGAGCAGGTGCCGCCGGGCGATGTGGATCTTCTCTTCCTCGGTGTAGCCGGGCAGCTCGATGATCTCCATCCGGTCGCGCAGCGGCTCGGGAATCGGATCGAGCCAGTTGGCGGTGCAGATGAACAGCACGCGGGACAGGTCGAACGGAACGTCGAGATAGTGGTCGCGGAAACCCACGTTCTGCTCGGGGTCGAGCACTTCCATGAGCGCGGCGGAGGGATCGCCCCGGAAATCGTGGCCGAGCTTATCCACTTCGTCGAGCATGAGGACCGGGTCCTTGGTCTCGGCGCGCCGGATGCCTTGAATGATCTGGCCGGGCAAGGCGCCGATGTAGGTGCGGCGGTGGCCGCGGATTTCGGCTTCGTCGTGCATGCCGCCGAGCGAAATGCGGGCGAATTTGCGGCCGAGCGCGCGGGCGATCGAGCGGCCGAGCGAGGTCTTGCCGACGCCCGGCGGGCCGAGGAAGCAGAGGATCGGGCCCTTGGCCCCGGGCTGGAGCTTGCGGACGGCGAGGTAGTCGAGCACGCGCTCCTTGACCTTTTCGAGGTCGTAGTGGTCTTCGTCGAGGATCTCGTGCGCCTTGGCGATATCGATCTCGGTGGCGCCGGAGGTCTTGTTCCACGGCAGCGAAGACATCCACTCGAGGTAGGTGCGGGAGACCATATACTCGGCCGAAGCTGGCGTCATCTTCTGGAGCCGCTTCAGTTCCCGGTCGCATTCTTTGCGCGCTTCGGCAGGCATCTGGGCCTCTTCGATTTTCTTGCGCAGCTCTTCGACTTCCGCCACCGTGTCGTCGGTTTCGCCGAGTTCCTTATGGATGGCCTTGAGCTGCTCCCGCAGCAGGTATTCCCGCTGACTCTGGCCGACCTGCTCTTCCACCTGCTCCTGAATCTTCGTGCGCAGCTCGAGCACCTCGCGCTCGCGCGTGAGTTCCCGAACGAGGGTTTGCAGGCGCTGGTAGACGTCGAAGGTCTCCAGCAGTTCCTGGCGAGTCTCGGTGGCGAGGGAAGGCATATTGCCGGCGATGAAGTCGCTCAGCCGGCCGGGATCGGCCATGGCCGCGGCGGTGTTCGCCAGGTCGTCGGAGAGCTGGGGGGAGCGGGCCACGACGTCGCGGAACAGATCCAGGACGCTGAGCTTGAGCGCCTCGCGTTCGGCCACCGGGCCGGTGAAGACGTCGGCCACCGGCTCGGTGCGGCCGCGCAGGAACGGGCGCATACCCACCAGTTCGTTGAGCCGGAACCTCTCGATCCCCTCGAGGAAGGCGACCATATTGCCATTCGGCAAGCGAACGAGTTTGTGCACCTTGGCGAGGGTGCCGACCGAGTGCAAGTCGGAGGGTCCCGGGTCCTCGACGCGGGGATCGAGCTGGGCAATCACGCCCATCACCTTATCTTCGCCTTCGAGTGAATTGACCAAAGCGAGCGAGGACTCTCGGCCAATCGTCAGGGGCAGGGCGATGCCGGGGAACAGCACCGTATCGCGAACGGGGAGAATCGGAAGTTCTTGCACAAGCCCGACGGGTTTAGCCATGACTCAGAGGCTCCCTTGGGTCGCGAGCAAAACGCAGACCCAGACGGTTGGATGCTCGAAACTCGGGGAAGGTTCCATGCCAGTCAAAGTTTTTATCAGTCCTGTTTAGTATAATCGACTAAACTTCATTTCGCAACACCATCCCAGCGGCTTGGAACTCATGTTAACGTTCTTATTTTCTTACACATACTGCTTCTCAGAGGTTGGGCTACCGCCGGTAACTTTCGCTTCCCGCCGCAGGATAGCCTCCGCAAGGCGTTTCACCCCCTCACTCGCAACGCAGCTGCCGCTATCACTAACCCCAAGCCACCGAATATACAAGGTTTTCCCAAATCACTTGGTATCCTTCGCGGCACTTCCCTTGGCCAGACTGCTTGCCAGAGCCAGGGCCTCTTCCCGGGAACTCACTTGACCTTCGAGTTGGGCTTCCTCAACGCCGCGCAAGATCGCTCCGAAGGCCGGCCCTGGGCGCAAGCCAAGGGCGATGAGATCGTCGCCGGTGACGAGGCGCGGCGGGCGTATCTCTTGAGCTGGCGTTTCCGCGAGGAAGCGCACCAGGAACTCGTAGGTATCGAGTTTGCCGTGACTCGCCTGGCAATCGAGCCGATGCAGTTCGAGATGCTCCGCGAAGCCGGGCAGGCGAACGAACCGCTTGAGAGTTGCCGGGCGCATCCGCGGGACGTCGATGAAGCGCAGATGCTGGCGTACCAGCGCAACGATCTGGCCGGTGGCGGCGAGGGAGAAGCGCAGGCGGCGGCAGATGGCCTCGGCCATCACAGCGCCGATTTCGGCGTGGTTGTCGAAGCGGATGCGGCCGCCGGGCGCTGTCGGAGGAGTGAAGGTAGGCGGCTTACCGATGTCGTGCAGGAGAACGCCCCACCCGAGCGTGGCGGAGGCGTCCGCAGGAAGATTTTCGAGCATGAGTCGCGTATGAATCCACACGTCGCCTTCGGGGTGGAATTCGGGGGGTTGGGGAACGCCTTCGAGGCGCGCGACTTCCGGCAAGGCCGGGGCGAGCAAGCCGGCGGAGTGGAGCAGCTCGAATCCACGCCGCGACGCTCCTTCGGTAAGCAAGCGACTGAGTTCGTCGCGCAGGCGTTCGGGCGAGACCTGGACGATTTCGGCGGCGTGCCGGCCGATCGCGGCGAAGGTGGCGGGTTCGATTTCGAAGCCGAAGCGAGCCGCGAAGCGGACGGCGCGGATCAAGCGGAGTTTGTCCTCGGCGAAACGCCGATCGGGCTCGCCGATAGCGCGAACGCGCCGGGCGTCGAGATCGGCGCGGCCGCCCACGAGGTCAATCACTGCGCCGCTGCGCGGATCGAGCAGCAGGCCGTTGATGGTGAAATCGCGGCGGCGCACGTCGTCGGCGGCCGAGCGGGAATAGACCACGGCGTCGGGGTGGCGGCCGTCGGCATAGCCAAGGTCGGAGCGGAAGGTGGCGACTTCGACCTGCGCGGAGCCTTCGACCACGATGACCACGCCGAATTTCGCGCCAACGGTCAGGCTGCCGGGGAAGAGCGCCTCGACGCGGTCGGGCGTAGCGTCCGTGGAGACGTCGTAATCGGCGGGCTCGCGGCCGAGCACGATATCGCGCACGCAGCCGCCGACGAGATACGCCTGGTGGCCTGCGGCGGCGAGCACGCGGCAGATTTTCTCGGCGAGTTCGCGGGGAGTCACGCGGAGATTATGGACGCGGAGCCGTGCCGAAGCCAATCCCATTCACGCGCGGGCGAGCAGGCGTTGACGCAGGGAGGGATCCGAAGCCAAGTCGATCGCGGTCCACGCCATGGCCAGGGCGCCGTCCACCAGCGCCTTATCGGCGTGCGGGGTGACGCAGTGGGCGGTGAATTCGGGTTGGTGATTGACGGCAGGCAGCGAGTGAATGCCGACCATGGGATGAATCGAGGGCAAGGCCAGGGAGACGTTGCCCATATCCGTCGAGCCGGTGGGCCGCGTTTCCCACTCGCCGAGATCGGGGAACGGGCGGCCTAAGGCCTCCGAGTTGCGGCGGTAGAGTGCCGCGACCGCAGCGTCGTGACGCATCTCCGCGTAGGGCTTATCGCCGCCGACGAATTCCACCTTGGCGCCGGTGGCCAGCGCGCCCGCCTCGAAGCAGCGATAGACCTTGGGCCGCAGCTCGCGAAGCTGATCGAGCGTTTCCGAGCGGATGATGTACCGAGCGGAGGTATGAGCGGGAACGACGTTGGGCGCCGCGCCACCGGCGGTGACGATGCCATGGATGCGGTCGGTAGAGCGAATATGCTGGCGCAGCAATCCGAGGGAGGTTTGCGCGATGGTGAGGGCGTCGCCGGCGTTGACTCCCAACTCGGGAAACGCCGAAGCGTGAGATTCTTTTCCCGTATAGCGAACGTCGAACATCGACGCGGCAATGATTCTTGCGGCGAGCATGTCGAACGGGGCCGGATGGACCATCATCGCCGCGTGGATTCCGTCGAAGCCGCCTCGCTCGAGCAGCAGGATCTTTCCGCTGGCATTACCCACCTCCTCGGCGGGCGTGCCGATGACGCTGATGGTCAGGCCCAGATCGTCCGCCGCTCTTGCCGCGGCCAGGGCGGCGCCCACGGCGGAGGCCGCGATGATGTTGTGCCCGCAGGCGTGGCCGATGCCGGGCAGGCAATCGTATTCCGCGCAGATGCCGACGTGCAGCGGTCCCGAGCCGGCGCGAGCGCGGAACGCCGTGGGCAGGCCGCAGGAGCCGCGTTCGACGGCGAAGCCGGCGTCGGCCAGCGCTTCGCAAAGCCACAGAGCGGCCTTCTCTTCCTCGAAGCCCAGTTCGGGGTGGGCGTGGATGCGGTGACTAAGTTCGATGAGGCCGCCCGTCGCGGTCTCCAAGCGTTCACGCGCGGCTGCTTTCGCGTCCATGAATCGGTGCGCCCCCTTGCGGCCAAAGGGTAACACGAAGGAAGCGCGGCGAGGAGGGGCCCGGCGGTCAATCGCGGCGAAGGACGAGGCAGGTGATATCGTCGTGCTGGCGGGCGAGGCCGACGTAGCGATCGACATCGAAGAAGATGGCTTCGAGCAGGTTTTGCGCGCCGGCGCCGCGCAAACGGGCGAGGACGTCGCGGAACCGCTGCTCGCCGTATTCCTCCCCGCGTTCGTTGACCGCCTCGATCGCGCCATCGCTGAAGACGACCAACGCGTCTCCCGGATCCATGCCGACGCTTTGCCCCGCGAAGGCCGTGTCGGTCGAGATGCCCAGAGGCAGGCTGGTGGCTTCGAGCCGCTCGCAAGCTCCCGAGACGCGCAACAGGAACGGAGCGTTGTGGCCGGCGTTGACGTATTCGAGCGCGCCCGTCGACGGGTTCAACTCGGCGAGGAACGCCGTGGTGAAGCGGAGCCCGTCGAGGCTGTGGGCGCTGGTGTAGCGATTCAATCCGACCGCTAGATCGACGAGCGTGCCGGGCAAGGCCGCGAGCGCTTCGAGGCTGGCCTGGAAAGTGGCCATGAGCAAGGCGGCGGGAACGCTCTTCCCCGCGACGTCGGCAACCACCACGAGCAGACGGCGAGGCTCGGCCGGACGCGGGAAAGCGTCGTAGTAATCGCCGCCAACGGTGTTCGCGGCCCGCGTGCGGAAGGCGAGCTGCCAGCCCGGGACTTGGGGGGGCTGCTCGGGCAGCAGGCGGGTCTGGATGTCGCGGGCGATCTCGAGATCGCGTTTCATCGTGACGCGGTCGGCGAGTTCCAAAGCGAGCAGGACGAAGAGCAGCAGAACACCCAACAAGCCGGGATAGATATCCACCGCGACTTTGTTCGCGACGACCACATGCGGCCAAGCCAGGAGAAGCAGCGCCAGGAGCAAGAGCACGCGCCGCGCCGGCGAAAGCTTCATCAGGAGCACCTGGAAGAGGGCCCAAGCGGCGCGGAAAGGCCGTTTCCAGCCGCGGGTCGCGCTCACCTTCTCCCAATCGACTTCGCGGGAGTAGAGGTCGTAACTCGAGCGCGCTTCGGAAACGAACTGGCGCCAGAGCTGGGTCAATTCGGCGCCTTCGGTGACGCCGTGCCAGAAGCCGCGCACGGCTTCGCCGAATTTATGGCCGCGACGCGGCGGCGGGGTAGCGGTAGGGGTCGCCATTCGTTCGATTATATCCGCAGGGGCGGACCGGCACGCGATTAGCCTTCATGGTCGGAGAGCGAGCCGCCCAGCCGGATCTTGCCGAAGCCGTAGCGGTCGCGGAGGCGGTCGGCGGCGCGTGCCAGGCTCTCGCGTTTTTCGTCGCGAGCGGGATCGAGCAGATCGGGTTGGGGCGGGGCGTGGGTGAATCCGCCGAGAGCGACACCAACCAGGCGCAGGGGTTTCCGGGTCCAGTGGGCGTCGAAGAGCGCGCGCAGCTCCGCCAGGAGGACGTCATCGAGGCTGGAAGGCTCGCGAAGGGTCTTGGCGCGCGTCACGGTTTGGAAGCCGGCGTAGCGGAGCGTGAGCGTGACGGTGCGGGCGCGGAGGCCGGCGTCGCGCAACCGCTTGCCGGCTTTCTGGCAGAGCCAGCTCAAAGTCGAGCCGAGCCGCTCGCGATCGGAGGTATCGGCGGCGAAAGTGCGATTGTGGGAGATCGATTTCGGCTCGGCGTCCACCACGAATTCGTAGGCATCCTGGCCGCGGGCCTTCCGATACAGCGCTTCGCCCCAGCGACCGAAGCGGCGCTCGAGCTGCTCGGCGGAGAGGGCGGCGAGCTGGCCCACGGTTCGGATGCCCAGCGAGGCGAGCGCGGCTTCGGTCACCTTGCCGATGCCGGGGATGCGGCGCACGCCCAGCGGAGCGAGAAAGGATTCTTCCGCTCCCGCGGGAATCCAAAGGAGGCCGTGGGGCTTGGCCTGGTCGGAAGCGACCTTGGCGGCCAGCCGGGTGGAAGCGAGGCCGAGCGAGCCCGGCAGGCCGGTTTCGCGAACGATGGCGTGGTGGAGCTTTTGCGCGGCGGCGAGTGGCGGGCCGTGGAGCCGCTCGGTGCCGGCGAGGTCGAGGTAGGCTTCGTCGATCGAGGCCATTTCGACCACGGGGGAAAATCGCTCGAGGATGGCGGCGATGCGGTCGCTGTATTCCACGTACAGATCATGGCGAACGGGAAGGAAGACGGCGGCGGGGCAGAGCCGCGCGGCCGTGCGCAGAGGCATCGCGGAGCCGATCCCGAATTTGCGCGCTTCGTAGCTGGCGGCCGAAACCACCCCGCGATCTTCCGGCCAGCCGCCGACGATCACCGGCTTGCCGCGCAGCTCCGGCCGCTCGAGCAGTTCCACGGAAACGAAGAAGGCGTCCATATCCACGTGGAGGATGGACGCGGCCGAGGGGGCGGGCGCCGGGAGAGAGGAAGCGCTGCGGAACTGAGCGAGTTTCGGCATGACGCGGCGGACACCGAGGCCATTATCACACCTTTGCCGTCAGCGGCGAGAGGCGGCGAAGACGCGCGGGATACCGGCGAGATCGTTGGTGATTTCGATTTCGCGCCAGAGGGCCGGGTCGGCGAGAGCCCGCACGCGCACGCTCGCGCCGTAGCCCAACTCCAAAACGAGCAAGCCGCCGGGAACCAGCCGCTCGGCGGCCTGGGCAATCAGGGCGGGATAGATTTCGACGCCTTCCTCGCCGGCGAACAATGCCGCGTGCGGTTCGTGCTCGCCGACCTCGCGCGGAAGCGACGCCGCTTCCTTCGACCCCAGGTAGGGCGGATTGCTCACGATCAAATCGAGCGAGCGCGCCCGGAACGCCGCCAGCAGATTCGATTCGACGAAAGCGATGCGCGCGGCGAGGCTGTGGCGGGCGGCGTTGCGGCGGGCGACGGCGAGCGCACGCGGCGAGATGTCGGAAGCGAAAACGCGCGCCCGCGCGAGTTCCGAAGCAAGGGCAACGGCCAGGCAGCCGGAACCCGTGCCGACGTCGGCGATTCCCAGCGGCGCCTGCGAGCGCTCCTGCCCCAACCGCGCGAGGGCTACCTCCACGACGTGCTCGGTTTCCGGCCGCGGAATCAGGACGTCGGGAGTGACTTCCAGATCCAGCCCCCAGAATTCCTGCCGGCCGGTGAGGTATTGGGTCGGCATGCCGGCGGCGCGCCGCGAAATCAGCTCGTGGAAACGGCTGGCGGAGGCCGCATCGAGCGAATCGGCGGCATGGGCGTAGAGCCAGGCGCGATCGACTTCGAGGACGTGGAGCAGGAGCAATTCGGCCGCCAGCACGGGCGAAGGCACCTGCGCGCCGCGCAACTCGCCGGCACCTTGCTTCAAAGCTTCGCGAAGAGTCATGGCCGGAGCATCACGGAGAAACGCGCCGCGAGCAGTTCCGATTGCGGAATCACCGGGGAAGTATAGAACAGCGCTGGGGCTGGGGTTATCGGGCGGTGACGGTGGTGACGGGCGCGGGCGCTACCCATTCCGCGAAGGGGTAGAAACGGCCGCAGTCGGCGCATTGCGTGGTGGCGTCCTGGTGACCGCAGTGGGGGCAAACGGCGCCGGTGAGGAACGTGTCGAATCGCTGCTGGCAGCTTTCGCACTTCCAGTAAGCTCCGGCGAGCGGCGTGGACTTACAAGAGGGGCAAGCGAATCCTTCCCGACGCGGCAGTTTCGCCAGGCGCGCGAGCGCACGCGCGTGCTGGAGCCCTCCCCAGCAACTATAGAGGACGAACGCGGCGATGATCCCAATCCAGAGCGAGTGGACCAAGACCGCATAAACCACCAGCGCCGACATGCCGATGAAGCCGACTACCGTCGTCACCATCAGACTCCGCGCGCGGCCCAAACCGTACCAGAGCAGGGAGCGCAGAATCTGGCCGCCATCGAGCGGATAGATGGGCAGCAGATTGAAAATCAGCAGAAGGGCGTTTATCCCCAGAACCATATCCATAAAGATGTGGAGGTTGGGCGCGGTGCGAGACCAGTCGTACCAGGCGCCGAGGAGACCGATGGGGAAGAGGGCCACAAAGAGGGCCACATTGACCAGCGGGCCCGCCGCGATGCTCCACAGCGTGGCGCCGGGCCTTTGCGGGGGGCTAACGAACGCCACGCCGCCCAGCGGCCAGAGCACGATCCGGTTGGCCGTTCCGCCCACTTGGCGGCAGGCGAAGGCATGGCCGAATTCGTGCAGGGTGATGATCCCAAACAGAGCGAGAACCTCGAGAACATTCCAGATGGGGGAGGAATATCGGCCCATGGGGCGTTCGAATTCGTAAATCACCACCAGGAACCAGGTCCAATGCAGATAGACTTCGATCCCCGAGATCGCGAACAGGCGCATGGAGCCTTTGCGTAGGCTAAACACGGTTGAGACTTTATACCATGCCGGCCTGGGACCGGGCCGCGCGGCGGAGGATTCCGTGCCGTATGCATCAGGCGGGTTATCCTCCGGTCCGGCTTCACCAAGTAACGATCACGAGGGAAACGCCCTGGCGTGGCTCTGGGAAGCTCAGGGCGGCTACGCCGGCTTTGGCCGAGAGCCAGCGCGGGGAATCGGCGAGCCCGAGCCGGCCGGCGGCCTTGAGCCGGGCATATTCGGCGGGCGTGGGATCGCGCGGGGAGCCCATCTCGCGCCAAGCCGTGTAGGAATTGCTGTGGTCCCGATCCACTTGGAAGCGCTCGACGAGGATCCGGCGCGCGTTCGGCGGCAGGCCTTGGATTTCGAAATCGATCGCGGCCGACGAAGCGGGAGCCGAGCTGTCGTCGTAGTTCCAGACGAGCACGGCGATTCGGCGCGATCCGCGCGTGGCGATGGCGTCGACGTCGGGAGAAGCTCGCGCACTCGACTCCAGAATCTCGTCGAGATTCAACGCGCCGGTGCTTCGGGCCGCAACGCGCTCGCGCCCCAGCAATCCGTACATGCGGAACAAATCGAGCAGCGGGAGGGCGACGCCATCGGTGGAGAAGGCGCGCTGACCCGCGAAGAGCGGCTGGCCGGGAAACGTGAATGCCCAGGTCACCGCGCCCTGCAAGCGAATGGAATAACGGCCGGCGAGCGCCAAGGTGTTTTCGAGCAAGTCCGCCTCGTAACTCGCGTATTGGGAAGTGAGCCGGTAACCCTCTTCGGGATGGGAAGCGGCATCGCAAGCCGCGCAGCCTTCCGGATCCGATTCGCTCAGCACGACCGGCAGCCGGCGCAAGGATGGGAAGCCGGCAACGATCTGGAATTCGCGATCGATGTCGCGGAGCTGCTTGCCAAGATTCATCTCGACCTGGCCATCGGCGAACCGCGTAATGCCCTTGGCGTGAAACGAGATGAAATCGAGCGGAGCGCCAGTCCTTCCAGTAACGTAGTTTTTCCCGCTGACGCAGTGCCGCAGGAAGCCTTCGAGGAAGCGGGCGGCGGCGGGGCTTGACGGACCGGTCGTGGCAGGCCCGCCCACCCGGGCGCCGGGCAGCGCCCGGCGAACGGCATCGGCGGTGTAATCGTAGAGCTTCTCGTATTGCTCCGGCGTGCCGTGCCAATAGCTGATGTCCGGCTCGTTCCAGACTTCCCATTCCCACGCGCGCACCCGGGCGACGCCATACCGCCGGACCATATGCCGAACCCAGCGATACACCAAGTCTGCCCAGGCCTTGTAGCTTCTGGGCGGATAGGACCAGCCGGTGAAGAGCGGCCCGTGCGGCCAGTGGTGCTGGTACGGCTCGGGACGGGTGGAAAGCGCCTTGGGCATGAACCCGATTTCGACGTAGGGAGCGATGCCGGCGGCGCGATAGGCGTCGAAGATCTTGTCGAGGATGGCCCAGTTGTAGACGGGGTGGCCGGAAGCATCGAGGGTGTAGGCATCCGTCGAGCCCCACTTCAGGGCCGGTGCACCGTTGCCGCTGGTCAGCAGATTGTGCGTGCGGTCGTGAACGGGAACGGGGGAGAGATAAGCGAGTTGACGAAGCAGCTCGCGCCCTTCCTCGCTGTAGGTGTAGTTCGACTCGTCATGGCCCACCCAAGCCCAAACCGGCGGGAAGGGGCCTTCGGCCGCGGAGGCGTTGACGACGATGCGGACTTTCTGCCGGGCGGGCAGCCCGCCGCGGCGGGCGGACGCCAGCAAGAGAAGGGGAAAGGCCAGCGCCAAGATCCAAGCGAAGCCGCGCGCTCGTCGAACGCGCATGGCAGTGGCGCTAGACATGAATCGAGAAGATGACGTCGGGGCGCGGCGCGACGGGCGGGAGCTTCGAGCGATCGATCGGCCGGTAGAGCGTATCGCGCTCGCAGGGGACGCGGCCGGCGGCGCGAATCAGCCGCTCGAGCTGGGCGCGCGTCATGTGCTGCGGGGTGGTGGCGCCGGCGTCGTGGTAGATCTTCTCTTCGATCACGGTGCCATCGATGTCGTCCGCGCCGAATCGCAAGGCGATCTGGGCAACGGGAGCGGTGAGCATGATCCAGTAGGCCTTGATATGGTCGAAATTATCGAGCAGGAGCCGGGAGGCGGCGATGCATTTCAAGTCGTCCATGCCGGTCGGCTGGGCGAGATGCGCGAGGGCGGTGTTTTCGGGATGGAAGGCGAGGGGAATGAAGGCGACGAAGCCGCCGGTTTCATCCTGGAGGGCGCGCAAGGCCAGCAGGTGCTCGACGCGCTCGGCGTGGGTCTCGATATGGCCGTAGAGCATGGTGGCGTTCGAGCGCAAGCCGATTTCGTGCGCCGTGCGGGCGATATCGAGCCAGAGGCGGCCGCTGGTTTTGTGGTCGCAGATCACCTTGCGGACGCGCGGATTGAAGATTTCGGCGCCGCCTCCGGGCATCGAATCGACCCCGGCTTCCTTGAGCCGCAAGAGCACCTGGCGCGGAGAGAGCCTGGTGATGCGCGCGAAATAGCCGATTTCCACCATCGTCAGCGCCTTCAAATGCACCTGGGGAAAGCGCTGCTTGAGCCCGCGAATCATCTCGAGGTAGTGCTCGAAGGTAAGGGAAGGGTGCAGGCCGCCGACGATATGAAATTCCGTGGCGCCCTCCTCCACGCCACGCGCGGCGCGCTCGTAGATTTCCTCGAGGGCGTAGGTGTAGGCGCCGGGGGCGTCGGGCGAGCGGCCAAAGGCGCAGAGGCGGCAGTGGGCGACGCAAACGTTCGTCGGATTGATGTGCCGATTGACGTTGTAATAGCAGGTATTGCCGTGCCGCCGCTCGCGCACATGGTTGGCCAGCCAACCCAGAGCCAGCAGATCGGGCGAGTCGAAGAGCGCCACGCCATCCTCGAAGCTGAGGCGGTCGCCGGCGAGGACCTTTCGAGCGATGGGCTCGAGCCGGGAATCGCGGATGGTCAGTTCGGCCACGTCGGCCTGCGGCGTCACGGGCGGCTGAAGACGACCGCCGCGCTCCAGAAAAGGAGGAATAAAACGCTAATATAGCCGTTCATCGTGAAGAATGCAGCATTGATCTTGCTCAGGTCGTTGGGGCGGACCAAGCGGTGTTCCCAGGCAAGCAGCGCGGCCACCACCGCGATTCCCACCCACGCCGGCCAGGGCAGATGGAAGCTCCCGGCAAGCCAAGCCAACAAGAGGATCATGCCGGCGTGCATGAGCCGGGCCACGGCGAGCGCGCGGGGGATTCCCAGGCGGCGCGGAATCGAGTGCAAGCCCGCTTCGCGGTCGAACTCGACGTCCTGGCAGGCGTAGAGCACGTCGAAGCCGCCAACCCACAGCGTGACCGCGGCGCACAAAATCCACATCCGGGAATCGATCGAGCCGCGAATGGCAATCCAAGCGGCAACGGGCGACAAGCCGTCGCAGAAGCCGAGCACGAAATGGGACCACAGGGTGAAGCGCTTGGTATAGGAGTAGAGGAGGAGGATCGCGAGGGCCAGCGGCGAAAGCCGAAAGGCCAGGGGATTGAGTTCCCAGGCCGCGAAGACCAGCACGCCGGAAGCGAGCAGCGTGAAGACCCAGGCGAAGCCAAGCGACAACTCGCCGGTGACGAGGGCCCGGCCGCGGGTGCGGGGATTCAGGCGGTCGTAGCGGAGATCGGCGATGCGGTTCATCGTCATGGCCGCCGACCGCGCACCCACCATCGCCACGACGATCCACGCGAGTTGCCAGGCGATGCGGCCGGCGGAGGGCCAGCCGCCGGAGGGGCCTTCCGTGCGGGCGGCGAGCAAGGCGGCGACCAGCGCGTACGGCAAGGCGAAGACCGAGTGCTCGAATTTGATCATTTCGAGCACGGTGCGAAGTCGGCGGAACACGGCGGCTACGACTTTCGCGCCGCGGGCGGCGCGCTCGTCATTTCTCCTTCTTCGCCGCGCCCTGCCAGCGATAGGCCTGGGGTTGCGGCAAGCCGAGCTGCTCGAGCACGCGGCAAACGTACTGCGTCACGAGGTCGTCGATCGTTTCCGGAGCGAAATAGAAGGCGGGCACGGCGGGCATAACGACGGCGCCGGCAGCATCGGCGCGAAGCATGTTTTCGAGGTGAATGCGGCTGAGGGGCGTTTCCCGCACGCAGAGAACCAGCCGGCGGCGCTCCTTCAGCGCGACGTCGGCGGCGCGCGCGATGAGGTCGTCGCTCATGCCGGTGGCGATGGCGGCCAGCGCGCCGGTGGTGCAAGGGACGACGATCATGCCGTCCAGCGGATAGCTGCCCGAAGCGATGGCGGCGCCAATATCCTTGTTAGGGAGTAGATCGATCTTCTTCGCCCCGGGCACGAGCTGCTGGGGCAGGCGTTTCAAATCCGCGGCGACAATTCCCAGCTCCATCGCCAGCAGGCGCTGGCCCGCTTCGCTGATCACCAGATGCACGCGGCCGACGCGCTCATCCGCTTCAAGCAGCTCGAGCGCCTTGCGCGCGTAGACAGCTCCGCTCGCTCCCGTCACGCCGACGACGATGGTCTTCCCTGCCATAGCGGCAAGTGATAGCCGCCGCCGCGCGGGAAGTCAAGCCGCTGGGGGGAATCAATAATGGTACCGTGCCTGGAGGAAATCGATTCGGAGCGCGCTCACACGGTAGACCAGCCGGTGCTCCTGCGTGATCCGTCTCGACCAGCAGCCCGCCAGGACGAACTTGAGCGGTTCCGGCTTGCCCACGCCCGCGAATGGCTCCCGGCACGCCGCTTCCACAAGCTCCAGGATCCTGAGCGCGATCCTGCGGTCCGTTCTCACCCAGTGGCTGAGGTCGTCGCGAAATTCCGGATGGAAAACCGCCTCGCGTTCAGCGGGGCGCGCCAAGCCCCATCTCCCGTCGAAGCTTGTCGACCGATTCCGGCCTCTTCTTGCCGCGTGTGGCCCGCGCGAGCGCCGCCAGCAGCCGCTTGGCGTTCGCGGGCGAGCGCAGCAAATGCGCCGTTTCCATGAGGCTGCTCAGCTCGTCGGCGGGGACCAGGGCCACGGCCTTGGCGCCACGGCGGCGCACGATCACCACCTCCCGATCGTCGACGACCCGATCGAGGACCGCAGCCAACTGCTCCCGCAGTGCGGTGTAGGTCGTCTCGAGTGCCATGGCTCCCTCCGTTTTGTAGCGTACAGCCTTCCTGTACAGGTGGTCAAGGGCGACTTCACGCCGGCATGGGGCCAAGGACGCGCCGAAGGCGGACGGACGACCGCGTCACATTTTTCGGGCGACGAGGAGGGCGTAGACGAAGTTGCCGGAGGCGAAGGCGGCTTTCATGGCGCGGAAGGCGTGGAGGAAATCGAAGAATTCCGGGCCGAGCCGCGCCGCCAGCAGCCAGAACTCCTTCTTGCGGATGATCTCGAGGCAAAGGTCCCACGTCTTGGCGCAGCGCTCGTTGAGGGTTTCGCGGCGGACGATTGCCAAGCCGTTCGCCTCGAGCAGCGCGGCGTAATCGCCGACCGTATCGAGCGAGACGAGCATGCCCTTCTCGATGGGGCGAAGGAATTTACGGTAGGCGGCGGAATCGAGGCCGTCCTTCTTGAACCAATCGATGAGGGCGAACGTTCCCCGCGGCGGCAGCAGGCGCGCGGCGGAGGCGAAGAACTGCCGCTTGCGCTCGTAGTGCGAAATCGATTCGACCGACCAAACGACGTCGAAGGAAGCGGGAGGAAAGGTCATCGCCTGCGCATCCATCAGCAGGAATTTCGCGCGGGCGCGCTCGGCCGCGGCCGCCGCCCCGGCCATTTCAACTTGGACGGGGGAGATCGTGATGCCGGTGGCGGCGACGCCGTAGCGGCGAGCGAGGTAGAGGGAAGAAGCGCCGAAGCCGCAACCGACGTCGAGCAGTTTCTTCCCGGGCTGTAGCCGCGCGGCGCGGGCGAGGTGGTCGATCAGTTGGATTTGGGCCTGCTCCTTGGTTTCATCGCCGCGAATCCAGTAGCCGTGGTGGATGTGCTCACCCCAAAGAGCGCGGTAGTAGGGGCTGATCAGGTCGTAGTGCTTGCGGATCTTGGCCTGGTCGTTGAAGGCGCGTGGCCCGCCTCGGAGGGCGCGGCGGGAACGAGAGAGAGAGCCCATGGGCGGTCGAGGATACTGCGGGCGAGCGACAGAAACAATGGCCGCGCGGTAGAATCGGCTGCGAAATGACGGAACAAGACCTCAGGAAACTGCTCGACGAGGTGCGCGGCGGCCGCACGGGAATCGCCCGGGCGCTCGAACGGCTGAAGAAGCTGCCTTTCGAGGATCTCGGCTTCGCCAAGATCGATCATCACCGCTCCTTGCGGCAAGGCTTCCCCGAAGTGGTTTACGCGCGCGGGAAAACGCCCGAGCAGGTGGCCAAGATCGTGGGCAGCATGCTGCGCAACGGCGGCTCCCACAATATCCTGGTAACTCGAGCCGATCGCGCCATCGCGCGGCGGGTGCGGCGGCTGTCGCGTTCGGCCCGCTTCCATCCGCTCTCCGGCGCGATTCTGATTCGGCGCGATCGCCAAAGGCGGGGCCAGGGGCTGATCCTGGTGGTATCCGCGGGCACGAGCGACATCCCGGTGGCCGAGGAGGCGGCGGTGACGGCCGAAGCGCTGGGGAACTCGGTCGAAACGATCTACGACGTGGGTGTGGCGGGGCTGCACCGCCTGCTCGAGCATCGCCAAAAACTCGCTCGGGCGCGCGTGGTGATCTGCGTGGCGGGGATGGAAGGGGCGCTGGCGAGCGTTGTCGGCGGGCTGATCAGCGCGCCGGTGATTGCCGTGCCGACCAGCACCGGCTACGGCGCGAGTTTGGGCGGGGTGGCGGCGCTGCTGGCGATGCTGAACAGTTGCTCCGCCAACGTCTCCGTGGTGAATATTGACAACGGCTTCGGCGCCGGCTGCGTGGCCAGCGCCATCAACCGGCTGTAGCAGGGCCTTCCCTCCCAAGAACCCAAGATCCGCGCCGGTGCACAGCCCGGAACCAGTGCGTATCCCTCGCGGGAAAGGGATGGGGGCCGTTGATGCGCTGAAGCGGAGCGGGTTGGAGGCCGGAGTGCAAAAGCGGATTCTTCACTCGGTGGCGCGCCCGTCCGCCGCGGGGGACGCGGGAAATAAAACGGCGCGCCACTCCGTTCAGAATGACATTTTATGATTTGGTCGCGACGGTCTGGAGAAATGCCGGCTAGGCCAGCGCGGCCAGAAGCGCGGCGGCAAGCGCTTGTTCCTGCTCGGGGAGCACGGTGCGCAGGTCGAGCACCAGCCGATCCTCCGCGATGCGCGCGACGACAGGGACGCCGCCAGGGGGCCGGCGCAGCCGCTCCTCGAGCGCCGCGGCGGAATGCCGGGTGGCGCGCACGGCCACGAGCCATCCGGGCAGCGACTGACCGGGCGTCGACCCGCCACCCACAACGGAGTTTCCCTCGACGATCTCGATTTGGGCGGCCGGAGAGGCGGAAGCCAGGAGCGCGGCGAAGGCTGCCGCGCGGCGGCGAATCTCGCCGGCGGGCGCGCGAATCATCCGGAGGATGGGAACATCGTCGGCGGCGTCGCGCAGGTAGGCGCGCAGGGTGGCTTCGAGCGCCGCGATAGTCAGCTTATCGACGCGCAACGCGCGGAAGAGCGGGTTGCGGCGCACGCGGGCGACGAACTCCTTCTTGCCTGCGATGATGCCGGCTTGCGGCCCGCCGAGCAGCTTATCCCCGCTGAAACTGACCAGCGGCACTCCCGCGGCGAGGCTCGAGCGCGCCACGGGCTCGCCGACTCCCGCCCCGGCGAGATCGAGCAGGCAACCCGAGCCGAGATCTTCGTAAACCGGCAAGCCGCTCCTGGCGCCAAGCGCCACCAACTCTTCGAGCGACGGCCGATCGGTAAATCCGACGACGCGGAAATTCGACGGATGAACGCGCAGGAGCAGGCGCGTCTCCGCGCCGATGGCGCGCTCGTAATCGACCAGGCGCGTGCGGTTCGTCGTGCCCACCTCCCGCAGCCGCGCCCCGCTCGCCGCCATGATTTCAGGAATGCGGAATCCATCGCCGATCTCGATCAACTCGCCGCGGGAGACGATGACTTCCCCGTCGCGCGCCAGCTCGTGCAGCACCAGGAGAACCGCGGCGGCGTTGTTGTTGACGACGATGGCGGCTTCGGCGCCCAGGAGGTGCGCGAGCAGGCGAGCGGTGTGCGCGTCGCGCTTGCCGCGGGCGCCGGCCTCGAGATCGTATTCCAGATTCGAGTAGCCGGCGGCGGCTTCGCGGACCCGATCCAAGGCCTCGGCCGAGAGGGGCGCGCGGCCCAAATTCGTGTGCAGAACGACGCCCGTGGCGTTGATAACCGGGCGCAGAGACGGCCGGAGCCAATCCTCGACTTCGAGGATGATGCGGCGCTCGAGTTCGCCGGCAATGTCCGCGTGCCCGGAAAGCTCGCCGGGCGCGGCGGTGGTGCCGGCCAACTCGGCGCGCAGAGCGGCCAGAACGCGCCGGGTAGCGTCGAGCACGAGCGGCCGTCCGGCGCGGCCCGTCAGGTCCGCCAGCAGCGGGCGAGCCAGCAACTGATCGACGGAAGGAATCTTCTCCCGAAGGTCCCGAACGCCGCGGGAAGCGGAATCGGTAGCCATCGCGGTGCTATTTCAGCATAGCGGTCGCCTCAAGGCAATGCGAACGCGGGCGGCCACGAGGGCCGCCCCTACCACCTAAGCTGTTTCACGCGCGGCTTGCGACGGCCGGCCGCGCAGCTTTCGCCCGGGGTCGCCGGCGCATACAATGACTAGCTTTTCTTTTTTCGCAGGAACGGGAGGAGACCTTGGCGGTAGAAAGAGCGCTGATCAGCGTGTACGACAAAACCGGAGTGGCGGAATTCGCGAAGCGGCTCGCCGCGCTGGGTATCGAGATCCTCTCGACGGGCGGAACGGCGCGGCTGCTGCGCGATGCCGGAGTGCGAGTGCGCGACGTGGCCGAGCTGACCGGATGGCCGGAGATGCTGGGCGGCCGGGTGAAGACCCTGCATCCGAAGGTACACGGGGGAATCCTCTACCGGCGCGACAACGCGGACGACCGCGAGCAGGCCACCCGCCACGCCATCGCCGGAATCGATCTCGTGGTGGTGAACCTGTACCCATTCGAGGCGGTCGCCGCGAGGCCCGGCGTGGGGCCGGAGGAACTCGTCGAAAACATCGATATCGGCGGTCCGACGATGGTGCGGTCGGCAGCGAAGAATTTCGCGTTCGTGGGCGTGGTGACCGATCCCGTCGATTACGACCGCGTGGCGGAGGAGCTGGAGCGCGGGAGCGAGCTGAGCCTGGAGACGCGGCTGGAACTGGCGCGCAAGGCCTTTGCCACGACCGCGCGTTACGACGGCGCGATCGCCACCGAACTCGAGCGCCTGGCGCCAGCCGGCGGCGGGCTCGCCCTCGTCGCGGGGGCGGCGCTGCCCGCGCGGCTTCATCTCGCGCTCGAACGGCATCAAGGACTCCGCTACGGCGAGAATCCGCATCAGGACGCGGCGCTCTACGTTCCCGGAGGCCGGCCTCCGGCCGGGCTTGCGGGCGCGCGGCAACTGCAGGGGAAGGAGCTTTCCTACAACAACCTGGTGGACCTCGAAGCGGCGTGGTCGCTCGCCGAGGAGTTCACGCGGCCTGCGGCCATCCTCATCAAGCATTCGAATCCGGCGGGGGCCGCCGAGCACGAGCGGCAAGCCGAGGCGTATCGCCTGGCGCTCGCCTGCGATCCGGTGTCGGCGTTTGGCAGCGTGATCGCCTTCAACCGGGCGCTCGAGGGTGAAACCGCGGCGGAAGTGGCGAAGCTCTTCGTCGAGTGCATCGTGGCGCCGGGTTATTCGGCGGAGGCGCGGCAGGCGCTGGGCGGAAAGAAGAATCTCCGGCTCGTCGAGCTGACGGCGCCCGCGCCTCCGGCGCTCGAGCTCAAGGCCATTTCGGGCGGCTGGCTGGCGCAGCAGCCGGATCGCGCGCCGGCACAGGAAAGCGCGTGGAAAGTGGTGACGGCGCGGAAACCGAGCGAAGAAGAGATGGCGGCGCTGCGTTTCGCGTGGAAGGTGGTGAAGCACGTGAAGTCGAATGCCATCGTCTTCGTCCGCGCGGGACAGACGGTGGGTGTGGGCGCGGGTCAGATGAGCCGCGTGGATTCGGTGAAGATCGCGGCGATGAAGGCGCAGTTGCCGCTCGCGGGGACAGTCGTCGGCTCCGACGCCTTCTTCCCCTTTCCCGACGGCGTCGAGGAAGCCGCCAAGGCCGGCGCGACGGCGGTGATCCAGCCGGGAGGCTCGGTCCGGGACCAGGAAGTGATCGAAACCGCCAACCGGCTGGGCCTGGCGATGATCGCCACCGGCCGCCGCCATTTCTGGCACTAGGGAAACTTTGACGGTCCCGCGGCGTCCAACGATAATGGTCCGAGGAAGGGGAGCACTTTTGTGAGGCCCATCGCCGTTTCCGCGCTGTGGATACTTTTCCCTCTGGCAGCCGTCGCCGGTCAGCAAGCCTCGGTCTCTCCGACGCCGAAGCCGGTGGAGCAGAAGGCCGGCGCTTACGCCAATTTCATTCTCGGGCACATCAATTACCTCGAGTTCAGCGATACGGGAATCCAGCAGTACGCGAATCAGGCCATTGCCTACTACAAGGCGGCGGAAGCGCTCGATCCCGACGCGGTGGCGATACCACTGAACCTCGCGCAGATCTACGCGGCCGCGCAGCGGTGGGACGACGCGGTGCAGACGGCGCAGGCGATCCTCAAGACCCACCCGGAGAATCTGGCCGCGCACCAACTCCTGGCCAAGATCTACGTGCGCGAGGTCGACGCGACGAGCACCGACGCCAACCAGCAGCATGCGGCGGGACTGGCCGCCGAGCAGTACGAAGCGATCCTCAAGCTCAATCCCACGAGCACGGCGGCCGCGCTCCAGTTGGCGCCGCTTTACCGCCTGGAGAAGCAGCCGGAGAAAGCCGCCAAGGTGCTCGAGCAGATTCTGAGCCGCGATGCCACCAACGAGCCGGCGCTGGCCGAATACACACAACTGCTGATGGAGGAAGGCCACACCGATCAAGCCATCGCCCGCCTATCCTCCGCGGCCGCCGCCGACCGCAGCGGCCGTCTGTACGAATTACTGGGCGACGCGTACACGCAGCTGCACAAGACCGACCAAGCCGTCGAGGCCTATCGGCAAGCCGCCCAGCTTCAGCCCGATATCCCCGATAGCTGGCAGCGGTTGGCGCGGACGCTTTTCGACGAAAACAAATTCAGCGCGGCTGCCGAGGCCTACCGGCACCTCACCGAGATCGATCCCACCGAAGCCAGAAATTTCGTGCGGCTGGCGGAAATCGATTACCAGCTGAAGCACTTCGACCAGGCCGAATCCGAAGTCAAGCAGGCGAAGAGCCTCGACCCGGACGATTTGGAAGTGCTTTACAGCGAGGCGCTGATTGCCGGCGCCCAAGGCCGCTACGGCGATGCCGTCGCCTCGATTTCGAAGGCGATCGCCAATCTGAAGCAGGGCTCCCCCGCCGCGCCGGCGAATCCGCACGTTTACGGCGACCTGTACGAGGAACTCGGCGAGCTGTATCGGCAGCAGGGCAACTACCCTGCCGCGCTCGACGCGTTCCACCACATGATGGCGCTCGGCCCGGACCAGGACGAGAGCGGCCGGTTCGAGCTGATCGAGACCTACCGCGAGAGCCGCCAGATCGGTCAAGCGATCCAGGCCGCGCAGCAGGCCTTGACCGCCTATCCCCGGAGCGCGCAGTTCAAGATCACCTATGCGAACCTGCTCGCCGAAAATCGGCAGACCGACCAGGCCGTGAAGATGCTTCAAGGCTTGCTAACGGGCGGCGACGCCGACCGCGAGATCTACCTCGCCTTGGCCCAGGTGCAGGAGGAAGGGCGGCGGTACGCCGACGCCCAGAAGAACGCGCGCATCGCCGAAGGGATGTCGCGCAAGCCCGAAGACAAGGTCACGGCGTGGTATCTACTCGGCGCGATCTACCAGCAGGAGAAAAAGTACAGCGACGCCGAGCCGCTCTTCGTCAAGGCGCTCGGGGTGGACCCGAACGACGACGAAGTGCTGAACGACTACGGATACATGCTCACCGAGCAGGGAGTGCGTCTCCCAGAGGCGGCGAAGATGCTCGAACACGCCGTGGCTCTGAAACCGGACAATGGGGCCTATCTGGACAGCCTAGGGTGGACCTACTACAAACAGAACCGGTTCAACGACGCGCGCGACTATCTCCTCAAGGCCCTGGTTCACCGCCCGAACGACCCGACGATCCTCGGCCATCTGGCGGAGGTTTACGACCGCCTGGGCCAGACCCCTCTCGCCATCACCACGTGGGAGCGGTCGCTCACCGAATGGCGGCGCGCGCTGCCCGCCGATTACGACCCGAGCCGGGTGCGCGACGTGCAACGGAAACTGGACCGCGCGAAGAGCGAGGCCGCGCGCGGCGATCACACGGCCGGCATCGAGCCGCACTGAGCCCCGATCCTGAAATTACTGGCGCGCGGGCGACCACCGGCAAGGCCTTCCGAACCACGACGGCACGTGCGATAATCCCAGGCTCGCCGGATGTCGAAGGGTTGGGTGAGACGCGCCCCCAACTTCGGGATCGGGGCTGAGCGCCTGGACGTTGCGCTTGCGTCTTAACGCCTACGCCAAGATCAACTTGCAATTGCGCGTCTTGGGCGCGCGCTCGGACGGCTACCACGAGCTGCGCACCGTTTTCCAGGCCATTTCCCTTCACGATACGCTCGAACTCGAGCGCGTCTGGCGGCGCGGAATCGATTTGGCGATCGTGGGCGCGCCGCTGGACCCGGGACCGTCGAATCTGGTTTGGCGGGCCCTGGATGCGGTAACGCGAGAGCTGAGACTCGGAGGCGGCTGGCGCTGCCGGCTTCGGAAGCGCATCCCCATGGCCGCGGGGCTGGGCGGGGGATCGAGCGACGCCGCCGCAGCGCTCGTGGGAGCCGAACGCTTGGCGGGCCGGCGCCTCGAGCCGGAGCGGCGCGTCGAGATTGCCGCCGCGCTGGGCGCCGACGTGCCGTTTTTCCTGGTGGGGGGTCGCGCGCTCGGCGCGGGCCGAGGCGACGAAATCACCCCCCTCGACGACGGCCCGCCACGCTGGGTGGTGATCGTCTTCCCTTGCGGGATCGCCATCCCCACACGCGACGCCTACGCATGGCTTCGCCAGCGGTTGACAACCGCGGCCGGCGCCCCTAAACTCTGGATTTCCTGCCCCCCAAGCTGGACGTCCGGGGACGCGAAGCTTCGAAACGACTTCGAGGCGGCGGTCTTTCTCCGCCATTCGCGGCTCCGGCGCATCAAGCGCCGCTTGCTTCTGGCGGGGGCTGCGGGAGCCGCGCTGGCAGGCAGCGGTTCGGCGGTGTTTGGCATGTTCCGCCACCCAGCGCAGGCGCGCCGAGCCGCTCGGCAGTTCCTGGACGACCAGGTTTTCATCGCTCGCACGCTGACGCGGGGCGAATTTCGCCGTGTGCCGCGAGGGCCGGAGCGAGGTTGAGGGATCACGCTTGGCCAATGACGAATTGAAGATCTTCAGCGGGCGCGCCAATCCCGCGCTGACCGAATCGATCTGCCGGTATCTGGGCACGAAGCCGGGGCAAGCCGAACTCAGCTCGTTTTCCGACGGCGAATGCTACATCCAGATCCTCGAGAACGTGCGGGGCACGGACGTTTTCGTCGTGCAGCCGTGTTCGCAGCCCGTGGATTTCCATTTGATGGAACTGCTGCTGATGATCGACGCGTTCAAGCGCGCCTCCGCGCGCCGGATCACCGCCGTGGTCCCGTACTACGGCTATGCGCGCCAGGACCGCAAGGACAAGCCGCGCGTGCCCATCTCCGCCAAGCTGGTTGCCGACCTGCTCGAGACGGCGGGAGCGAGCCGCGCCCTGACGCTGGATCTGCACGCGCCACAAATCCAGGGATATTTCAATATCCCCGTCGACCACCTCTTCGCCTCGCCCGTCCTCATCGAGCACTTCCGGAACAAGCATCTGCCCAACCTCACCGTCGTTTCCCCCGACGCCGGCGGCGTCGAGCGAGCGCGCGGGTTCGCGAAGAAGATGGACGCGCCGTTGGCCATCGTGGACAAGCGGCGCGTGGCGATGGACCAAACCGAGGTCATGCACCTGATCGGCGAGGTGGAGGGCCGCGCTGCCCTGATCGTCGACGACATCGTGGATACGGCGGGCACGCTCGTCAAGACGGCCGAGGCGTTGAAGGGGCAGGGGGCTGAGCGGGTCTACGCGGCGTGCACGCACGCCGTGCTCTCGGGCGGCGCCGTCGAACGCGTGTGCCATTCCCCGCTCGAGGAACTGGTGGTGACGGACTCGATTCCGCCGCGGCCGGAGACGTGCCGGAGCGGGAAGATCCGGGTCCTGAGCGTCGCCGAACTGCTGGCGCGCGGGATCCGATCGATTCACGAGGAGGCGTCGATCAGCGCGCTGTTCCTCTAAGGAAAGGATGAGGGTAAAGTCCCATGGAGATTGAAGCGCAGCGCCGCGAGGAACGCGGCAAAAACGCCGTCCGGCGCCTGCGGAAAGCGGGCCGCGTGCCGGCGGTGCTCTACGGCGCGCCGGGGGAGGCGGTGGCCCTGGCGGTCGACGCGCATCAAGCGCAGCAGATCCTGCGCTCGGCCGGACACAATGTGATTTACAAGGTCAAGGTGGGAGGGAGCGAAGCCGCGCCGGCGATGCTGAAGGACTGGCAAGTGGATCCCGTCCGCGGCGACCTGCTCCACCTGGATTTGCAGCGCGTGGCGATGGACGCCGTGGTGCGCGTGCGCGTGCACGTACACACCGTAGGCGAGCCCCAGGGCGTGAAGGTGCAAGGTGGGATCTTCGAGCGCGTGACGCGCGACGTGGAAGTGGAGTGCCTGCCGGCGGATATCCCCGGAGAGATCACCATGGACGTCAGCGAGCTGACCATCGGCAAACAGCTTCGCGCCGGCGATCTGCCGCTCGACCCCGCCAAGGTCCGCTTGCTCACCGATCCTCGGCGCGTCATTGCCCACGTCGTCGCGCCCGCCAAGGAAGAAGTGGCCGCGCCCGAAGCGGCTGCCGCGACCGTCGTCGAAGCGGCGGCGCCGGCCGAGCCCGAACTGATCAAGAAGGTTCGGAAGGAAGCCGAGGAAGGCGAAGAGGTCGAGGGAAAGGGCGAGTAGGCCGCCCTCCCTCCTCGTGGCCCCCGGCCCCTGCGCACGCCCGGCAAAGCCGGGGGAAAAGGGGCGGGAGAGATTCCGGGTGGAGATGGGTGTTCGAGGGAAACGGTTTCGCCGATGCGACTGATCGTGGGGCTGGGGAATCCCGGCCCCGAATACGCGTGGACGCCGCATAACCTCGGCTTTCTGACGATCGACCGGTTGGCGGAGAAGCTGGGAATCCGGGTGCGGCGGCCGGAAGGGCGATCGCTGGTGGGGTTGGGCGCGATGGGAGGAACGGAAGTGGCGCTAGCGAAGCCGCAAACGTTCATGAACGCGAGCGGCGAGGCGGTGCGCGACCTCGTGGCCCGGTTTGCCGCCGATCCGGAGGAGATGATCGTCATCACCGACGACGCGGCTTTGCCGTGGGGGGCGCTGCGGATTCGCGCGCGGGGCTCCGCGGGGGGTCACAACGGGTTGAAGTCGGTGATCGGCGCCTTGGGCGGAGACGCGTTCGTTCGCGTGCGCCTGGGCGTTGGCCCAGCCGAGCGGCCGGCGGATCTGGCCGAATACGTTTTGCGGTCCATGGGCAGCGCGGAACGCGGATGCGCGGCCGAGGAGATCGAACGAGCCGTGCAAGCAATCGAGATGATCCTCGCCAAGGGGACGGAGGCGGCGATGAACCGCTTCAACCGGCAGGCGCCGGAGCCACCCGAGGCGGAAGATCGAAACGACCCGGGGCCACCCAGCTCCGGCAGGAATTGAGGAGACGATGGCCGAAGAGCGTTTCTACGAACTGATTTTCATTTGCCAGCCCGATACGCCGGAGCCCGAGATCGACAAGGTGATCGCGACGCTCCAGCAGAGCATCGAGGAGCAGCAAGGCCGGCTCGAGAAGCTGGAGAAGTGGGGTGCGCGGAAGCTGGCGTACCGTATCGGGAAGAACCGGGAAGGGTTCTACGTGTTCCTGGCTTTTCGCAGCCGGCAAAGCGACCTGATCAAGGAACTCGAGCGCCGGCTGAAGGTGTCCGAACCCGTTCTGAAATACCTGACCGTGCGCATTGACGAGGAACTGAAGCGGCAGAGCAAGCTCGCCGCCCGCCGCGAGCGGCGTTTGGCTCGCCGGCCCCGTAAGCCCGCAGGAGAATCGGCTACGGCCGCCGGCTAGGGCCGCGCGCACCCTTTTCTTAAGGAGACCAACATGGCAGCCGATACCCCCCCACCTTCCGCCGCGCCGCATTCCCGCGGCCCCGCGCCGCGCGGCGATAGGCCGCGCAAGCCGCGCCGGCAGTACGTCCGCAAGCGGAAGGTGTGCCAATTTTGCGTGGACAAAGTCGACTACATCGACTACAAGAACGCGGACCTGCTCCGATCGTTTATCCTCGACCGAGGCAAGATCATCCCCCGCCGGATTACGGGCACTTGCTCCCGGCACCAACGCTGGCTGAAGACGGCGATCGCGCGCGCGCGCAACATCGCCCTGCTCCCCTTTGCCGCCGGGAGCTAGGACGCGGGAGAAAGACGCGATGAAAATCATCTTGCAGGAAAACATCGAAAAACTGGGCGCACGCGGGCAAGTGGTCGAAGTCGCCGATGGGTACGCGAGGAACTACCTGCTCCCGCGAAAGTTCGCCCTGCCCGCCACGCCGGGCAACCTCAAGCAGCTCGACCGCATTCGCGCCCGCTTGGCGAAGATCGAAGCGCAGGAACACGCCACGGCGCAGGACCTCGGCGCGCAGCTCGCCTCCACCTTCGTCACGATGGTCCGCAAGGCCGGGCAAAACGATCAGCTCTTCGGCTCGGTTACCGCGGCCGATATCGCCGATGCCCTCGCCGCGCAAGGCCTGGTGGTGGACAAGCGGAAGGTGGCGCTGGCCGAGCCGATCAAGCAGATCGGCGAGTACGACGTGACGGTCAAGCTCCACCATGCCGTCTCCGTCGCCGTGAAGGTGCGGGTGTCGCGCGAAGGCGAGCCTGCCGCGCCCGAACCGCAGGCCGCCCCTCCCGCTCCCGCCGAATAGTGCGGCCTCGAGGCTTCTCGCGCGGGCGGTTTTCCACGGGGCTTCGGGTTTTCCACACGCGCCGCGATTTCCTTTCCCCGCATTTCCCGCGCCTTTCCGCGGCCCGCGCGAACGCGACCGGAAATCCACAGCCTCGTCACCGATTCCTGTCGATTTCCGGTTGACTTCCCGCACCCCCCGGCCAAAATGCTCCCTTTGCTTCCGCGGACAACCGGTGTGAAGAAAGGGGTTGCCCGGGGAGACCATTTAGGCGAAACTAAGGCGAAAATAAAACCATGCCCGCTCCCGTCGAACTTGAACGGCCCTTGCCCCAAAATCCCGACGCCGAACGCAGCGTTTTGGGGGCGATCCTGCTCGACAATCACGCTCTCAATGCCGCCATCGAGCTGCTCCGGCCCGAGGATTTCTTCCTCGATCAACACCGCCGCCTGTACCACCGCATGATCGCGCTGGGCGAGCGCCAACGGGCCATCGACCTGGTGACCCTGGCCGAGGAGCTGGAACGCTCGGGCGAGCTGGAGGCGGCGGGCGGCGCGGCGTATCTTGCTTTGCTCGTCGATGGTGTCCCGCGGGTCTCGCACGTCGAGCACTACGCCCAAATCGTCAAAGAGAAGGCCACGCTCCGCAACTTGATTCACACCGCGGACGTGATTCAGCAGGAAGCGCTCGACGCCGAGCGCGACGCCGATGAAATCCTCGACCGGGCGGAAACGCTCGTCTTCCAGCTCGCCGAGGACCGCCTCCGCGCCGGCCTGGTCGGCGTGAAGGAGGTGGTTCGGGAAAGCATTCCGCGGCTGGAGCGGATGCTCAACGAAGGGCGTCAAATCACGGGCCTGGCCACGGGCTACCGCCAGCTCGATCAGCTCACCTCAGGCTTGCAGGCTTCGGAGTTGGTTATCTTGGCGGCACGACCGTCGATGGGGAAAACGGCCCTGGCGCTCAATATCGCCGAGCATGTCGCCGTGGCCCAAAGGCAGCCGGTGGCCATCTTCAGCCTCGAGATGTCGAAGGAATCGCTGCTGATGCGGTTCCTGGCTTCCTTCGCCCGGCTGGATATGCACCGTTTCCGCACCGGCCGGCTCACCAGCGAGGAATCGCGGAAAATGATGGAGGCGCTCAATCAGTTGTCCGAGGCCCCTCTGTCCATCGACGATTCGGGTTCGGCTACGGTGATGGAGATCGGAGCGAAAGCGCGGCGAATGAAGAAGGACAAGGGACTGGCGATTGTAATCGTCGACTATTTGCAGCTGGTTTCCGCGCGAGGGCGTTTCGGCAATCGTAATGAGGAAGTGTCCTCGATCTCCCGTTCCCTCAAGGCGCTCGCTAAGGACCTCCAGGTGCCCGTGCTCGTCTTGAGCCAGCTGACCCGCGCACCCGAGCGGGAAGACCGCGACCCGCAGCTCGCGGATCTGCGCGAATCGGGCGCCATCGAGCAGGATGCGGACGTTGTCCTGTTCATCAACCGACCCAACTTCTACAAAGCGGAGCTGCCCGAGGAAGATCGCCGCAAGGCCAAGCTGATGGTCCGCAAGCAGCGGAACGGCCCAACGGGGGATCTCCAATACGTCTTCTTCGAGCGATTCACCCGCTTCGAGGAGGTCTCCGCGGATTCCTACCAAGGCCGTGAAGCGCCACCCGAAGCAGAGTCTTAGCCGCCAGGCGTGTTATACTGGCAACTGCTTTTTCTTGCTTCTTTGGCGTATAGGGGACGGCGATCATCCCCGTTCTTTATTCTTTAAGGATGCAGGCCCTATTTCCGGCCTCATAACCACGTGGCGGATACACCCAAGAGCCCGGGCCTCCCGGTTTCCGGGCCACGCAGGAGAACCGAGCCTCACGAGGCAAAGGTAAAGCGCGCAGCCCCCTCCCGCAACGGCGAGCCCACGGGCCTCCTCGAATCCTGGGACCTGCTGCTTCTGCGGTTGTTCTTCACCGTGCTCTGCGTTGTGATCGGCTGGCATTTCCACCCGTTTGGGCTAAGCCGCACCGCAGGGGCGGTGTTCGGCCTCATCTTCGCCGTGTCCATCATTCTTTGCGAGCTGCGGGTGCGCCGGCTGAGTCTCCGGCGGTTGATCGGAGCGGGGGTTGGTTCGATTCTCGGGGTGCTGGGCGCCCTGCTCATCCACCTGGTGGTGAATATGACCACGATCCCGCCCGAGACGAAGTCGTTCGTGGGCATCGCCCTGGTCGTGGTACTCGGCTACGTGGGCCTGGTGGTGGGCGCGAACAAGGGCGCCATGCTCAACCTGCAGGCCTTCGGAGGCGTATTCGGCAGCGAGCGCTCCGCCGGCCACCACCCCGCCAAGATTCTGGATACCAGCGTCATCATCGATGGAAGAATCGCCGACGTGTGCGAGGCGTTTTTCCTGGAAGGACCGCTCGTCCTGCCTCGATTCGTGCTGCGCGAGCTGCAGCTGGTGGCCGACTCCTCCGATTCGCTCAAGCGTCAGCGCGGGCGCCGCGGCCTGGAAGTCCTCGAGCGGCTCCGGCAGCTCTCCGGCATGGAAGTGGAAATCGCCGAAGAGGATTTTCCGGAAGTGCCGGAGGTAGATCTGAAGCTGGTCGAGCTGGCGCGCCGGCGCGACGCCAAGATCATCACCAACGATTTCAACCTGAACAAAGTGGCTCAACTCCACAACATCGAAGTTCTCAACGTCAATCAGCTCGCCAACGCCCTCAAGCCCGTCGTTCTTCCGGGGGAGACGATGCGCGTCTTCATCTTGCGGGAGGGCAAGGAGCAGGGCCAAGGCGTCGGCTATCTCGACGACGGGACGATGGTGGTGGTCGATGGCGCGCGGCGCATGATCAACAAGACCATCGACATGACCGTCACCTCGGTCCATCAAACCAGCGCGGGCAAGATGATCTTCGGCCGGTTCGACGACCGGGCCGAAGCCGCCGCCCGCCCGCCCGCCAAGGAACAGCCGAACCTTCCCGCGGATCGCAGCGAGGCTCCGGTGGCTGACCGCGACCGCGAACTTCGACCGCGCCCCATCTTTCCGGAAACTTTCCGCCGCTAACCCGGCCTTCGGGGCTAGGCGGTAAGGATACGGGGAGATTCGGTCGCCGGGCGGGGAGCCGGAAGTTCGGACCGCAGGAAATCCAGGAAGGCATGGGATCGCGGGCGAACCGTATCGGTTTCCTGCGCGCCCAGGCGCAGCAGGAAGACCAGCACCTCGAGGATCTCGCCATCCTTGACGGCGGCGAAACCGGCGTGCTCGGCTTGCGCCTTCTTGTATTCGGCAAGGGACCCGGCCAATCGAGAGTAGAGGTCGCGGGCGAGCGCGCCGGCCGGAGCGGCTTCGTAGTAGATACCCGCCTGCAAGGTCCGGTAGGTTTCCGCCAGGGCGGCGATGGCCTGGAGAGCATCGGCGTCGGTCGAGCGCGGCTCGCGCGCCGCGTCGAGAAGGGTTCGGCCGAGCAGAACGACCAGATCCTGCTGCCGTTCGATCCGATCGAGGGAAACGCGCATTTCGGGATAAGGAAGGCGCTCGGGAGGAAGAGGCTGGCGATGTTCCCGCTCGTAGCGCCGTGCGGCCACCAGATGCGGGCAATCGAAAGGGCAATCGATCGTGACTTCACGATAGGTGCCGCAGCATACCGCGCAAATCGTTTGGCCCTCGGCGGGGCAGAATCGTTTCGCCTTACGCTGGCGGCAAAGCGGGCAAGTCAATAGGGCTCCTCGGGATTCGCCTTATGATGGCACAACCCTGAGGGAAGATGGAAAGAGGTAAGAGAAGGCGCGGACGCTCTCGCGCCGGCGCGCCTTCCCCAAGACTTCGTTTTCCGCAGCCCGACGCCCTTAGGACTTGAGTCGGGGCGAGTGCTGATTGAGCACGCGAATCAGCGTGGCCGCGCTGCCCGGCATGGTAGCTTCCCCCGCGAGGATCTGGTCCGGAGTGCGGCCCTTGCCGTAAAGCTGCTGGTTGGCATCGCCATCCGGCCCCAAATAATCGCCGGCAAGCGAGATGCCTCCAAACAAGCCTCGCGACCGCGAGTAGCTGAGAATCTCCGAACGCATGTAGGCGTCGGTCGAAGCCTGGGCGTTGCGGCCCACGGGCCCCGCGGCCGCCGAGGCGTCGGCCCCCAACTTGACTTTGTTGCTCAGGAGGGAGTGGGCGCCGCGGTTGTTCATGACGAGCAGCAGGTAATCGGTGGCTTGGCCCCCGATCTGGAGACCGAAGCTACCGCCTCCCAGCATCATCATGACGGGAGGACCCCACGGTCCGTCGAAGTTCTTGCCCCCGCGGCAGGTCATCTCGCCGCGGCCGTAGCTGCCTCCGAAGACGAAGGCGGCCTTGACCACCGAAGGCAGAACGATCACGCACCGCGCTTTGTCGAGCAAACTCTGCGGCACGTCTTCCGGGATATTCAGGATTTCCGTTAGCACCACAGCGCTATTTTCGAGCCGCTTTTGGACAGCGGTATCCTTGGCCATCGCGGGGACAGCCAGGATCGCGGCCAAGATCACAATCCATGCCTGTTTCATCATGTGTTCTCCCAGAGGCGGGGAACAAGGCAGACGTTCCCGCCGAAGCGATTGACGACCTTACTCTAGTGAGATGGTACTTTCCCCCCGGGGGCTGCCTGGGCGCCGAGCGCCCTCGCTGTGAATTATAATCGCCCACGAGCCCATGCCATCGAGAAATTCGAAGGACGTTTGGATCCGGCCTCTCCTCATCCTGTGCTGCGCGGGTGCCTGGTGCCTGCTGGCGCTGCCTTCGCGCGCCGCGGGGCCGGGATTGGCCCCGGCCCCGCAGAGCCCACGGGCGGCGGGGCTCCAGGCGAGGCTCGCGAAGATCCTTGCGGGTCCCGAAGCCCGCCGCGCGGACTGGGGCATCCTGGTCGCCGACGAAACGAGCGGCGAAACGTTGTACGAGCTTCACGCCAACCGGTTTTTCACTCCCGCATCGAACGCCAAGCTTTTCACCGTCGCGCTCGCCCTGGCCGATCTCGGCCCCGGCTTCCGCTGGCGAACCACGCTGGAGACCAGCGGCCGGCTCGATCCTGAGGGAACCCTCGAAGGCAATCTGGTGCTGGTAGGCCGCGGGGATCCCAATTTATCGAACCGCGTATTCCCCTTCGGCGGCCACGTGCAGGTGGATGGGCCTCCGGACAAGGTGATTGCCGATCTCGTCGATCAACTAGCGGCTCGGGGAGTGAAACGGATCGCCGGCGACGTGGTGGCCGACGACACCTACTTCACCTACGACCGCTATCCACCGGGTTGGAGTATCAGCGATCTGGCAACCACGGACGGCGCCCCGGTCAGCGCCCTCGTCCTGGATGACAACAACCTGAAAATCGACGTCACGCCGGGCATCGGCATCGGCGCTCCCGCTTCGCTCGAAGCGCTCCCTTGGGGCGGGTACTACCAACTGCGCGACCACGTACTGACGGTGCGCCGCGGCCTCGATGCCCAACTCAGCGTGAGCCGCCAGCTCGATTCCCTCGACGTGGCGGTGACGGGCCAATTGGCGGTGGGGAGTCCAGCCCAGCAACTTTACTTGCCCATCGAACAGCCATCGCGCTACATCGCGGGATTGCTGCGTTATTTACTTTCCCAACGCGGGATCACGGTCGACGGAGGGATTCGCACCGAGCACTTGTTGCCCGACCAGACGCCGCCTCGACCCGCGGTCCGCCAAGTGCTGGCCCAACACGAGTCGCCGACCCTGGCGGAAGCGGTGCGCTATCTGATGAAGGTGAGTCAGAACTTGCACGCGGAGTGCCTGCTGCGCACGGTGGCGCACGAGCGAACGGGAGCGGGATCGCTCGAAAACGGCCTGGCCGTGGAGCGCGAGTTCCTCGCGCAGCTCGGCCTCGCCGACGAGGTGACGCTCTCCGACGGCTCGGGCCTTTCCCGGTACGATCTGGCGACGCCGCAGGCGGTGGTGAGCTTGCTGCGTTACGCGGCGCGGCAAAGCTGGTCGTCCGTCTTCCTGGACGCTCTGCCGGTGGCCGGCCGCGACGGCACGCTCGAGGACCGCATGCGGGGCACGCCGGCCGCGGGGCGCGTCTTCGCCAAAACGGGAACCCTCCTTCACGACAATGCCCTCTCGGGCTACGCCACCACGCTGGGCGGCCGGCGCGTCGTCTTCTCGATCTTCGCGAACAATACGCCGCCTCGCGCCAAGTTCGATCCGCTCCTCGACCGCGTTGCCGAAGCGATTGTCGAGGGCTCGGGCCGGGGGCCGAAGGGCGCGCCCACCACGGGGCGCCGGAGATAAGGCCGGAGCGAGGCCGCGCGATCCATGCACACGACCCGAAGGGAGGCCACCTCAGCCGGAAATCCCGTCGTCACCGTTTTCGGCAGCTCGCGCGCGCGCCCGGGTTCCCCCGAATACGACGAGGCTTGGCAACTGGGCCGCGCCCTGGCCGCGCGCGGACTGGCGGTCTGTTCCGGGGGCTATGGGGGCGTGATGGAAGCCGTCTCGCGCGGGGCGGGCGAGGGCGGCAGCGAAGCGATTGGCGTGACCGCGAGCGCGTTTCGCGGGCACGCGAATCGCTGGGTCACGCGCGAACACCGCGTGGGAAGTTGGCAGGAGCGCCTTTTCGAGTTGGTGCGCCGTGGCGACGGCTACGCGGTCTGCCCCGGAGGCACGGGAACGCTGGTGGAGTTGGCCGTCGTCTGGGAGATGCTCAACAAGGGTTTGATGCGCGACAAGCCTTTCGCCGTGCTCGGCCCCTTCTGGCTGCCGGTGATCGAGCGGGTGAGCGAAACGGAAACGGGCCGAAGCACCGAGGGCAGAACCCGCGGCGACCGCTTGCTGTACCGCGCGAGTTCTCCGCTCGATGCCGCGCGATTCTTCGCCGAGCGGCTCGGAGCGGGCCTGGCCGGACCGCTTCCGGATCGCGGCTGAGGGAAGAGCGATGGCCCGACCGGCGGAAGCGCTCCTTGAATTCGACAATCTGCAGGAACTCCTGCTCGGGTTTTCCACCTGCGCTCCCGGCCAGCGCGCGCTCCAAGCCCTGCGCTTCTCGAGCGATCGCGAAGCGCTCGAAGCCGGTTTCGCGACGCTGGGAGAAGCGATCGAATCGCTCGCCGGCGGCACCGAAGCGGGTTTTGGCGGCTTGGCCGACCCCGCGCCTTGGATCGAGCAGCTCGAGCGTCCCGGGGTGACACTCGAACCGAAACTCCTCCTCGACGCCGCCGCGCTCGCGGAAATCGCTTACGGTGCGCGCCAGACCTGCTTCGCCGCGCGGGACCGCCGGCCGCGCCTCGCTCGGAGCGCCGCCGCGCTCGCCGATCTGAGGCCCGCGGCGACAGCCATCCGGCGAGCCATTCTGCCGAGCGGCGAGATATCCGACGACGCCTCTCCCCAACTCAAGCGGATTCGGGAGCGCCACCGGCGGCTGCGGGAGCGCACCCTGGAACTCCTGCGCGGGACGATGCGGCGGCTGGGCGAGACGGCCGGAGAACAGGGCTACGTCACGGTGCGGAACAACCGCTACGTGATTCCCGTGCGCGCCGCCGACCGCGGCGCCGCTCCCGGAGTCGTTCATGGCGCCAGTTCCACCGGCCAAACGCTGTTCGTCGAGCCGCTCGAAGCCGTCGAGCAGAATAACGAATTGGTGCGGCTCGCCGACGCCGAAGCGGCCGAAATCGCGCGGATCCTCGAGGAACTCACCGAGCGGCTTCGTAACCAACTGCCGCTCGTCGCACAAACCGTCGCGGCGCTGGGCGAATTGGATTCGGTTTTCGCCCGCGCGCGCTTTGCGCGCCGGTTCGATTGCGTCCTGCCCCGGTTTTCGGACGGCTCGCGCCTGCACCTGGAAGCCGCCCGCCACCCGGTGCTCGAGCAGGCGCTCGGCGCGCGCGGCCGGTCGATGGTTCCGATCTCTCTCGAGCTGGGCGGCGCCGAAACGGTGATGGTGATCAGCGGACCGAACGCCGGCGGAAAGACGGTGGTGCTGAAGACGGTCGGGCTGGCGGCGCTTTGCGCGCAAACGGCCATTCCGGTAGCGGCGACTGCGGCCGAGTTACCGCTCGCCGACCGCGTGCTGGCCGACATCGGCGACGAGCAGTCGATCACCGCAGACCTCTCCACGTTCTCGGCCCACGTCTTGAATCTCGCCGCCATGCTCGCCACCGCCAGCGACCGCTCCCTCGTGCTCATCGACGAAATCGGAACGGGAACGGCGCCCGAAGAGGGCTCGGCCCTGGCCATCGCGCTGCTCGAGGAATTTCGTGCCCGGCGCGCCCTGACGCTGGCCACCACGCACCACGACCGGTTGAAATCCTACGCTTTGGCCCATCCCGGCATGATCAACGCCGCCGTCGAGTTCGATACCGCCACCCTGGAACCGACTTACCGCCTGCTCGTGGGCCTGCCGGGAATCTCAAGCGGTATCGAGATCGCGCGACGGCTGGGGCTGCCGGCCGCCGTGGTGGCGCGCGCCCGGAGCGAGATGGCCCCGGAGGCGCTCGAAGCGGGCGCCTTGATCGACAACCTTCACCGCCTCGAGGAAGAGTTGCACCGGCGCCTCGGCGACGCCGCAGCCCAGCGACTGCGGCTCGAGGAAGAGCGCACGCGCCTGCGCACGGAATGGGTGGAGCGGCAACGGAAGCGAGTGGAGGAACTCGAACGGCAGTTTCGGGAGGCGCTGGCAAGGGTCGAAAAGGAAGTCGGGCGGCTCACCGCGGACGTCGAGGACCGCAAACTGCGCGCGGCCCTCGAAAAGCAGGCGGCCAAGCGCCTGGGCGCCATTCGCTCCCAAGCGCGCGACGAGGCCGATGCGGTGGTGCTCCAGCATCGGGGCGAAATCCAGCAGGATCTCGGCGTCGCCGGCGAGGCTCCGGCCGCTCCCATCGACCCCGAACGGCTCGCCCCCGGAATGAAAGTGCGGGTGCGCGGACTGGCGCAGCCGGTGGTGGTGCGCCAGCGGCGGGACCGCAGCGTGGAGGTGCAAGCGGGTCCGCTGCGAATGAACGTTGGCGTCGAAGATGTCTTGGGAATCGCCGAGGAGCGGGGCTCGCCCGGCCCTCATCCCGTTTCGATGGTTCGGGATTCGGGACGAGAGGGCTCGGCTGGGTCGGCGCCGGCGGTTCGGGGGCCCATGCCGGAGGAAGCAGGCGACGAAATCCAGGTGATCGGCTGCCGGGTGGAGGAAGCGGTGCGGCTGGTCGACCGCTTTCTCGATCGAGCGGCGCTGGCAGGCAAGCCGAGAATCCGCATCGTGCACGGTTACGGCACGGGAGCGCTGCGGCGTGGCTTGGCCGAATTCCTGCGCGAGCATCCGCACGTCGAAGCAATCTCAGCCGAAACGCCCGAGCGGGGAGGCGAAGCGGTCACGGTGGTAACATTGCGGAGCGACTGAGGATCGAGACTCGAAAAGCGAGATTTGAAAATCGGCAAACCCGGCGGCTTCGCGGGCCTCGAGTTTCGAGTTTCAGTTTTCGAGTTTCGAATTCCGGTTTTCCCGTCCGTGGCTGAGCCTGGATCGATTGCCGAGCGCGTCAAGCAGCAGGCGGACATCGTCCGCGTGATCGGCGAATACGTTCGGCTGAAGAAGAGCGGGCAGAACTTCGTCGGGCTGTGCCCTTTCCATCAGGAGAAGACGCCTTCGTTCGCGGTGCATCCAGCCAAGCAGATCTATCACTGCTTTGGCTGCGGCGCGGGAGGGGACGTGTTCCGCTTCGTGATGGAGATGGACAAAATCTCTTTTCCCGAAGCCGTCCGCGCGGTGGCCGAGAAGTGCGGGATTCCGCTTCCCGCCTGGCGCGGGCACGGCGGCCCGCAGGCGGCGCAGGCCACCGAGCAGCGGCGCGTGCTGGTCGAAATGCAGAAGGAGGCCGCGGCCTTCTTCCAGCGCCAGCTCGAGACGGCCGAAGGCCGCGCGGCGCGCGGGTATCTCGAGGACCGCGGACTCGCCCCCGCCACGATCGCTCGTTTCGGGCTGGGCTGGGCGCCCTCGGGCGGGGAGTTGCTGGCGCGGCATCTGCGTTCGAGATTCCCGGCCGCCTTGCTCGACGCCTCCGGCTTGGTCTCGCGGGACCGCGGCGGGCACGCCTTCGACCGGTTCCGGCGGCGGGTGATGTTTCCCATCGCCACCGACGCGGGGCAGGTGGTGGCGTTTGGCGGGCGCGCGCTCGGCGACGAGATGCCGAAATACCTGAATTCGCCCGAGACGCGCATCTACACGAAGAGTCGCGTGCTGTACAACCTGGACCGGGCGCGGGAAGCGATCCGGCGCGAAGGGTTCGCCGTTCTGGTGGAAGGCTATATGGACGCGATCGCGCTGGCGGAAGCGGGCGTCGAGAACGTGGTGGCCAGTTGCGGAACGAGCCTCGGCGACGCGCAAGCGCGTCTGCTGGCGCGCTTCGCGCGGCGCGTGGTGGTGAATTACGACGTGGACGCCGCGGGCCAAGCGGCCACGGACCGCTCGCTCGCCCTGCTGCTCGGCGCGGAATTCCAGGTGCACGTGCTGCTGCTGCCCTCGGCGGGCGACGCCAAGACCGATCCCGACCAGTTCGTGCGGGAGCGCGGGGCCGCGGCGTATCGGGAACTGCTCGCGGGCGCGCCGCTCTACCTGGATTATCTGGTCGGGCGAGCGCGACGGCTGGATACGGGCGCGGTGGAAGGCAAGCTGCGCGCCGTGAATTTCCTGCTGCCTTACCTGGGGCTGCTGCCGAGCCCGCTCGCGCGCTCGGAATGGGCGAGCCGCGTCGCCGCCGAGCTTCGCGTGGATCAGACGGTGCTCCGGCAGTCGCTCGCGCAAGCGGCGGCGGAGCGGCGCCCGGAACTGAAGCCGGCGCCGGAGCTGCTCGCCCGCATCGGGCTCGCCGTGGCGGCCACGCCCGCCGAACGCCGCCTGTTGAAGATGCTCCTGGATGCCGATGCCCTGCGCGCGCGCCTGGCGGAGGAGATCCGCCGCGGCGATCTGCACCAAGGCCTCGAAACGGAAAAACTGTTCGCGGCTCTCGTCGACGCCGCCGCCGGCCCCGTGGGGCGAGGGAGCGCGGAAACGCTCGCCGCGCTCGGCGAGCGGCTCGAGGAGCGGGACCGCCGCCTCCTCTTCGAGCTGGCCTTCGAGAGCGCGGCCGAAGCCAGTTGGGAAGAAGCGGAGAGCTGCCTGGAAGTTCTCGCGCGCAGGAAGCTGGAAAGCGAGTTGCGATCGGTGCAAGCCGAGATCGAAACCTTGAAGGCGGGACGGGGAGAAGCGGGCGAACGCAAAGCGCAATTGCTGCGCCTGCTCGAGCGAAAGCAGTCTCTGCAGAAGTCGCTTCGCGGGCATGAGGAGTGAGGGGCGGCGGCGGGGGTGGTGTCTTACGGTACAGAGCGGTTGACGGTTTTTGACGAAATGTGTGTAATCTGGTTGGATTGACGGCTGGCGAATCTAGCCTGGGGCGGAGGGGCAGCGGCCACCGGCTTCTTCGTCGAAGCAAATCTGGGTCGAGATGGAGCGCTCGCCCGTGATCCCATCCGTGGTTCGCGATACTTCGACCTCCTTTCTTCGTGGCTCTGCATCTCGCCGTTCCGCGCGGGGCATGGGGCGCCGCAGCTAGAGTGGGAGACGAGCCTTGGCCATCGAGGAAAAATACGACCAGGTCCGGCAACTCATCACGATGGGCAAGGAGCGCGGTTACCTCCTCTACGACGAGGTCAACGACATCCTGCCCGCCGAAGTCCACTCCTCCGACGAAATCGACGACTTGCTCTCCACCTTCGAGCGCCACGGCATCGACGTCTTCGAGGACGCGCCGGGCAAGGTCACGCGCGGAATGGACGGCGCGGGAGCGCTCGAACCGGCCGACGGCGAAACGAAAGAAGACGACCTTTTCGGCGAAGACCTGGATCTGAGCCCGGGCGCGCTCGAGAAAACGAACGACCCGGTGCGGATGTACTTGCGGGAAATGGGCACGGTACCCCTGCTCACGCGGGAAGGGGAAGTGGCCATCGCCAAGAGGATCGAGCGCGGGCAGATGCAGGTGCTGAAGGTGATTTCGCGGTCGCCGCTGGTTTGGAAGGAGCTGCTGGGGATCGGCGAGGACCTGCGGGAAGGCCGGCGATCCATCAAGGAGATCGTCCAGTTTGACGACGAGGAGCTGACCGACGAGAAGGTGGAAGAGAAGACCCGGAAGACGCTGCGCACGATCGATCACGTCGCCAAGCTCTACCTGGAGGTGCTGAAGCTCTCGCAGAAATTCGAGCATGCATCCCGCCTGCGCCGGCTGTCCACGCTACGCGGGATATGGCGGATGGCGCGGCGGCGCGTGGAACTCTCCCGCCTGATTCGCTCGATCGAATTCAACGCGCAGCAGAAGAAATGGCTGATCGACCGGCTGCGCCAGACGGTCGAGCGGCTCCAGGCGCTCGAGCGGGAAGCCGGGAAACTCGAACGGCGGGCCGAGGCCGCGAAGGGCGAGAACGCCAGCGAAGCGCGGAAGGAGCTGCGCACGCGGCGCATCGCCCTGAAAGAGATCGAGATCGAGAGCGAAGTGAGCCTCGGGGAACTGAAGCGGAACCTGCAGTTGATCCAGCGGGGCGAGGCCGAGGCCGAGCAGGCGAAGAAAGAACTGATCGAGGCGAACCTGCGCCTGGTGGTCTCGATCGCGAAGAAGTACACCAACCGCGGCCTGCAGTTCCTCGACCTCATCCAGGAAGGCAACATCGGCTTGATGAAGGCCGTCGACAAGTTCGAATGGCGGCGCGGCTACAAGTTCTCCACCTACGCCACCTGGTGGATCCGGCAGGCGATCACGCGCGCCATCGCCGATCAGGCGCGCACCATCCGCATCCCCGTCCACATGATCGAGACGATCAACAAGCTCGTGCGCACGCAGCGTCAACTGGTGCAGGAGTTGGGGCGGGAACCGACCTCGGAAGAGATCGCCAAGCAAATGGAGATCCCCGTAGCGAAGGTGCGGAAGATCATGAAGATCGCCCAGGAACCGATCTCGCTCGAGACGCCCATCGGCGAGGAAGAGGATTCGCACCTGGGAGACTTCATCGAGGACAAGGCCGTGGTCTCGCCCTCCGACGCCGTGGTGAACCTGAGCCTGAAGGAACAGACCTCCACCGTGCTGAAGACGCTCACGCCCCGCGAGGAGAAAGTGATCAAGATGCGGTTCGGACTCGAGGACGGCAGCGAGCACACGCTCGAGGAGGTCGGCCAGTCGTTCGCGGTAACCCGGGAACGCATCCGGCAAATCGAGGCGAAGGCGCTGCGCAAGCTCCGGCATCCCTCGCGCTCGCGGAAACTTCGCGCCTTTCTCGAAGGCCCCGCCCACGATTACTGACGGGCTCTCCTCATTCCCACCGCCGCTCTCGCCCCGAAGCCGCTCCCGATTTTCGGATTTCGCTTTTCGATTTTCGAATATCGCTTTTCCCGTCGGTCCGTCTATTTGGGTCCCGGGGCCGTCTTCCCGGCCACGCCGAGCCCATAGCGGAAGACCATCTCCGCGCCGCGGTCGGCCCCGAGCGTCACCAGGACACCCAGGATCAGCAGGCCCACCAAGACCACCACTTTCAAACCGTGCGTAAGCCGCCGGCCGGCGAGGAGCGCGAAGACGGAGAGGCCTAGAGCCAGGAAATAGCTCGCGAGCATGAGCTGCTCGTGGGCTTCCAACACGGGGCCCGCGCTTACGGGCACGAGCTTGCCCGCGCTCAAGCCGGTGTAGACGGCCAGCGTCCCCCCCAGCGTGCCCAGCCAGAGCAGCCAAACCGCCGTGCGATGCGCCGGGTCGCTCCGGCGGGCGACCGCGAAGATCTCGTAGAGCAAAGCGGTAAGCCAGAGCACAATCGGGAAATGGACGAAGGCGGGATGATGACTCATCGCCGAGGCCCAGCCCGGAAGAAGGCTTTGCATCCTGTCGCTCCTCGGACCCGGAACAAAGGTCAGAGCACATTATTTCCCGACCGGCAACCGAAAGCGAGATGGATTCCCTCGCCCGCCCCTTCGCCTCTATCATGGCTCTGGTGAATTTCTTGCTCGATGTGCGCGGACTTAGCGTGGAGTTGGCCACGGCTACGGGCCGCGTGCGCCCGGTGGACGAAGCCTGCTTTCGCGTGGGCGCGGGCGAGGCGGTGGGGCTGGTCGGAGAATCGGGCTCGGGCAAAACGATGCTGGGGCTGGGACTGGTGGGGCTGGTGCCTCCCGGAGCGCGCCGCGGCGGGGAGGCGTGGCTTGCGGGCCGCGATGGCGCGCCGCCGGTCAATCTCGTAGCGGAGGGCGAACGCGGACTCGAAGCCATCCGGGGCCGCGAGATAGGGATGGTGTTTCAAGAGCCGATGACGGCCCTCAACCCGGTGATGCGCGTCGGGGCCCAGGTGCGCGAGGCCCTGTGCATCCACGAGCCGGGGCTGGGCGCCGCAGAACTCGGGCGGCGCACGCTCGCCGCGCTCGAGCGCGCAGCCGTTTCCGATCCGCCGGCGCGGGAGCGCCAATACCCTCACGAGCTTTCCGGCGGACTGCGCCAGCGCGCGATGATCGCCATGGCGCTGGCGGCGGGTCCGCGTCTTCTGGTGGCGGATGAGCCCACGACGGCGCTCGACGTCACGGTCCAGAAGCAGATTCTGGAGCTGCTCGGCCGGCTTCGGCAGGAGTCGCATCTGGCGCTGCTTTTCATCAGCCACGACTTGCCCGTGGTAACCCAACTCGCCGAGCAGTTGCTGGTGATGTACGCGGGGAGGATTGTGGAGCAGGGGCCCGCGCGGGAAGTGCTCGAGCGGCCGGCGCACCCCTATACCGCAGCCTTGCTCGAAGCGGTACCGCGAAAGGGCGCGACGCCGGCGGTGCTCGCGGGGAACGTGCCCCGATTGGACGCGCTGCCGCCCGGTTGCGCCTTCGCGCCGCGATGCCGCTACCGCCGCCCGGAGTGTTCGCTGGCGCGGCCGGAGCCGCGGCGAGTTGGTCCCGAGCATTACGCCCGCTGTATTCTGGTGCCGTGAGCGACGCGGCTCATCGCCGGCAATGGTTCCCGGCGGTCTCCGGCGCCTGACGGCGGCGCGCACTCACCGAACTGTGGCGAATCCCTCTCCACTCGTTGGCGTTACGCGACTCGCGAAGGCGTTTTCCCTTCCCGAAGGGAAGCGCATCCGGGCGGTGGACGGCGTCGATTTCGACGTGGCGGCCGGAGAAACACTCGCCGTGGTTGGGGAATCCGGATGCGGGAAGACCACGCTGGCCCGGCTGCTCGTGCGCCTGATCGAGCCGGACGAAGGGGAAATCACTTTCCTCGGCCGCCCGTGGCTGCGCGCCCGCGGGCGCGAGCTGCGGCGAGAGCGACGCGAAATGCAGATGATCTTTCAGGACCCCTACAGCTCGCTCGACCCCAGGCAGAGGCTGGGTTCGGCAATCGAAGAGCCCTTGGCCATCCACGAGCCCGCCCTCGCGCGAGCGGCCCGGCGCGCGCGCGTCGAAGAGGTCCTCGCCGCGGTCGGCCTGGAACGAGAGGTTCTGGGCCGCTTTCCGCACGAATTTTCGGGAGGCCAGCGCCAGCGCGCGGCGATCGCCCGGGCGCTGGTGTTACAACCCAAGCTGGTGATCGCGGACGAGCCCGTTTCGGCGCTCGATCCTTCGGTGGGCGGGCAGATTCTGGACCTGTTGGCGCGCCTGCAGCGCCAATATGGGCTCACCTACCTGCTCATCTCCCACAGCCTGCCGGTGGTGGCGCAACTGGCCACGCGGATTGCCGTCATGAGGGAAGGCCGCTTCGTCGAAATCGGCGCCGCCCCCGACGTCCTCCAGCGCCCCCGCCATCCTTACACCAAGTCGCTCCTCGACGCCGTGCCAGAATTGCCGGTCATCCCCGGCCGCTTCACAGCCGGATGAAGACGTCGCCACCCGCGGTAGCCCGTGGCGCCTCCCCGGCGTTCACCCTTCATTGCGCCGGCTCGGGGCCGCGCGGCAGATGATCCTCGAAATACCAGAGGATATTCTTGTAGACATCGAGACTCGTGCCAGGGCCTTCCGATAGGCCGTGCGTGCGGCCCGGATAGACCCGCATGTCGAACCGCTTGCCCAATTCGATCAGGCGATTCACCAGAAGCTCGAAGCCTTGGAAGTGGACGTTGTCGTCGCCGCTGCCGTGCATGATCAGCAAGCGGCCGCGGAGTCCGCTGGCGAAATTGATGGGCGAGCCCTCCTCGTAGCCCTTGGCATTATCCTGGGGCAGGCCCATGAAGCGTTCCTGGTAGATCGAATCGTAGAGGCGCTGGTCGGGAACCGAAGCGACGGAGACGCCCACGTCGTACACATCCGGATAACGGAACATCAGATTCAGGGTTTCCGATCCCCCGCCGCTCCATCCCCATACCCCGATTCGCTGCGGATCGACGTAGGGGCGGGCGCGTTCGAGCGATTGGAGCGCCGCGGCCTGCTCGGCCGAGGAAAGCACGCCCACCGTGCGATAGACCGCGCGGCGCCAGGCGCGGCCGCGGGGAGCGGGCGTGCCTTCGTTGTCGATGCTGGCCACCAGGTAGCCGTCGCTGGCCAGCACGCGATTGAACGTCGGGCCGAAGCGATCCTCGGTGGTTTGCCCGGCCGGCTCGGAATAGACGTAGACGATCAGCGGATACTTCTTCGACGGATCGAAATGGGGCGGCTTCATCAGCCACGCATCCACCTGGACCCCGCCGCCAGCGTCCAAACGGAGAAACTCGGTAGGAGCGCCGGTGAGCGGCCGGATGCGATCGGCGAGCGCAGAGTTTTCGACGAGCGTCCGAACCGTCCGATGGCTGGACAGCGCAACCAGATCGACCGAAGGAGGCGTATCGAAATCCGAGAACGTATGGATGGCCCATTGGCAGTTGGGAGCGATGTCGTAGGAATGCGTGCCGGGCTGGTTGGGTGAAACCTGGACGGGAGCGCCGGAGCCATCCAGGGCCGCGCGAAACAGGTAGCGCTGGGTGGCGTTGTTGGGCGAAGCCGTGAAGTAAACCTCGCGGTCGCCCGGGCACACGGTGATGGGAGGGAGAACGTCGAAGGCGCCCGGGGTAACGAGCGCCGCCGTGCCGGTAGCGGGATCGACGCGGTAGAGGTGGCGCCAGCCGTCGCGCTCGCTCAGGAAGAGGAACGCGGCGTCGCGATCGATCCAGTCGATCCGGTTGTTGTAATCCACCCAGGCGCTGTCGCTGTCCTCGAACACCGAATGCACCGCGCCGCTCGTCGCGTCGGCGAGCAACACCTGGTTCGTATTCTGCAGGCGATTGAGATGCTGCAAAACCAGTTCGTTCGCCTCCACCCAGCTCATCCGGGCGATGTAATGCTCTCGCGGGTCGCCCGGCACCTTCATCCAGACCGTCGGGCCGCCCTCCGCGCCGACGACGCCCACGCGCACGGCGGAGTTGGGCGTGCCGGCCTCGGGATAGGGATAGGTAAACGTCTGCGGATAGATGCCGTATTGGGGATAGGGAAAGCCGGTGACGACGCGGAAGCGCGGCAGACCGAGATCGTAGATCAGCGAGTACTGGCCGACCCCGGCGGTGTTGAACTGCCAGAACGCGATGCGGCGGCTGTCGGGACTCCAGCGATAGCCGTTGCGGATGTCCAACTCCTCTTCGCTCACCCAGTCGGAGGTGCCGTTGATGACCGTGGGGGAGCCGTCGTGCGTGAGCTGGGTGATGGCTCCCGTCGCCGGATTTTCCACGTAGAGGTTGTTGTCGCGAACGTAGGCCACCTTCGAGCCGTCGGGAGAGAATTCGGCGAACATCAAGGACGAAGGCGGCGCGTCGCCGCCGAGCTTCTGCAGCGCGCCCGAATCCAGATCGCAGATCCAGAAGTCGCCACGCGTGTTTTGCCGCCACACGCGCTGCGAATTCGTGTAGATCAAAACGCGCCGGGCGTTGGACGAAAGGGAGAAGCCCTCGATGCGAAGCGGCGCGGCGGCGCCGGGTGGAACGAGCTTCGCGCCGGAGAGAAGAATTTCGCGGCGGCCGGTGGCCGTATCGAAACGCGCGATGTCGAGCGCCCCTGGGGAGTCCGGCGAGGGTTCGAGGGCGAGGTAGGCGTCGCCCCCGTCGATCCAAGTGGCGGGGCGGAAGAATTTCGGCCGAAACTCCGGGGCGGTCATCGTCCGGACGAGAAGGGCTTCCGCGCTGTCCTGCTGCGGCGCGGCCGGCGGCGAGGAGCGCGGCTGGGCCCGGGATACGTCCAACAGCATGCAGGCCGCGGCGGCAACCACCGCGAGTCCCGGCAGGAAAAAGCGGCGGTAGAGCCGTGGGAGGGCGCTCGAAAACTTCCGGTTCATGAGGATTCTCCGCACTGAAAACGTTCGCTTCCGGGGCAACACTATCAGATTTCTCCGGGCCGGGGGCCGGCAATTTCATCCCCCCGCCGCGCGGGAAAGACGACTCGCAGGGGCGCAGACCCGGAAGGGTCTTGTTAGACTGAGTGGGCGATGGGATTCCGATTCGAGGTGCTCAAGACCGATCCGAGCGGCGCGCGCCTCGGGCGTCTGGAGACGCCGCACGGGGCGATCGAAACTCCCGCATTCATGCCGGTGGGCACGGCGGCAAGCGTGAAGGGCTTGACGCAGGAAACGATGGAGGATTTGGGCGTGCGCCTGCTTCTGGCCAACACCTACCATCTGTTTCTCCGCCCGGGCCACGAACGCGTGAAGCGGCTGGGCGGGCTGCATCGCTTCATGGCATGGCCGGGTGCGATCCTGACCGATTCTGGCGGTTTCCAGGTGTTCAGCATGGCGGGGCTGCGGGAAGTCTCCGACGAAGGGGTTCGTTTCCGCTCGTATCTCGATGGGTCGGAGCACTTCTTCACGCCCGAACGCGCTGTCGAAGTGCAGGCCGCGCTCGGGTCCGACGTGGCCATGGTGCTCGACGAATGCGTCGAGTATCCGGCCAGCCGCGAGCGGGCGCGGCATGCCGCCCGGCGAACGCGGGACTGGGCCGAGCGCTCGAAAAAAGCGTTTGCCGAGATCGGCCAAGCCGAGCGGCAGGCGCAGTTCGCTATCGTGCAGGGCGGGATGTACGGCGATCTGCGCCGGGAATCCGCCGACGAGCTGGTGGCGATGGATTTCCCCGGCTTCGCGATCGGCGGTCTCGCGGTAGGCGAGCCGCACGGACTCACGCTCGAGATGGCGGCGGAGGCGGCGGCGCGGCTGCCGGCGGACCGGCCGCGTTACCTGATGGGTGTGGGCAAGCCCGAGGATCTAGCCGATTACGTGGCCGCGGGCGTCGACCTCATGGACTGCGTGCTGCCGACGCGCAACGCGCGCAACGGCTGCCTCTTCACGCGGCAGGGCCGGCTCTCGATCCGCAATGCCGCCTACGCCGAAGACGACGCGCCCATCGACAGCCGGTGCCGGTGCCCGGTCTGCGCGCGCTATTCCAGGGCCTACCTTCGGCATCTCTTCCTGGCGGGGGAAATTCTCGCTTCGGTCTTGAACACATCGCATAACGTATACTTTTACCTTGACAGGATGAAGGAAATCCGCAACGCTATCAGTTCTGGGACCCTGGCGGCATTCCGTTCTGACCTTCAGGCGCGCCTTGGAGCGGGCCAACCCTAAAGTCGCGGTGAGGTACGGGAAGCTCGGAGCCGCTTGTATGCGAAGGTTGTCGAATTGAGCCGCGACGCAAGACATTCCCGTCTTCTGGAATGGGTGGGCCGGAGGGCATGTTTCCCCAGTCGTATGTAGGTCTGGCAGCGCAAGCGCCCGCGAGCGGCGGATTGGTAGCGCTCCTTCCGCTGGTGCTCGTGCTGGTCATCTTTTACCTCCTCCTGATCCTGCCCGCCCAGCGGCGGCAGAAAAAGATTGCCTCCATGCACCAATCGCTCAAAAGCGGCGATAAAATAGTAACGAACGGCGGGATTTACGGCGTCGTGGTGGGAGTGGAGGGCGACACCATCCAGTTGCGAGTCGCCGACCAGGTGAAGCTACGCGTGGCGCGGAACGCGGTGGCCGGGCTCCAGCCGGAAAGCGGCAAGGAGAGCTGAGGGCGGGCGGCGGCGCGGCTAGACCGAAGATGAATCAAAACCTCAGATGGAAGGCGCTCTTCATCTTCGCGGTGATTCTCGTCTGCCTGTGGGGCCTGTTCGCGCGCCCGTCGTTTCCCACTTCCTGGCAGCAGGTGAAGCAGAATTTCCAGCATGGCATCAAGCTCGGCTTGGACCTCAAAGGCGGATCGGAGCTGGTGCTGCAAGTACACCGGCAGGACGCCATCCGCTACCAATGCGATCGCGTGCTCGATTCGCTGACCCGCGAACTGAACGCGAAAGGTATCAAGACCGGCGAGATCAAGCAGCAAGGCGATACCCAGATTCTGGTGACGAGCGTCGCCCTGGACCAGACCGCCGCCTTCCGGAGCCTCGTCCAGACCGACTACCCGGATTGGGACCTCTCGCTTGCCGGCGGCCAAGCCAACGGCTACCTGCTCGCCCTGAAGCCCGCCGCCGTCGCCGCCCTCGATAGCCAGACGATGCAAACGGAGATCGACACCCTCAACCAGCGCATCAACGGGCTCGGTTTGAGTGAGACCAAGGTCGCCCCGTACGGCAGCCAAGGCAACGAAATCATGATCGAGCTGCCCGGCGTGGGAGATCCCGCCGAAGCCGAGAGCGTGATCAATACCCAGGGCACTCTCGAACTTCACAAGGTGATCGACGGACCGTATCCTTCCGAAGCCGAAGCCCTCGCCGCCCACGGCGGCATCATGCCGCAGGGCACCACGATCGTGCCGGGCGCCGCCGACGAGACGAGCCAGCAGGCGGGGGCAACCGTCTATTACGTGCTCACGCAGAACCCGGTGGTGACCGGGGCCGACCTCAAGGGCGCCAGCGCCGAAATGAATCCGGAGATGCCGGGACAATGGCAGGTCCAATTCGATCTGGACCGAGCCGGCGCGGATGCTTTCGGGCCTTTCACGGCGGCCAATATCGGCCAGCGGCTGGCCATCGTCCTGGATGGGAAGGTGAAGTCGGCGCCCGTGATCCAAGGCCACATCACCGATACCGGCCAGATCACCGGCAGTTTCACCCAGGAGCAAGCCAACGCTCTCGCCATCGTGCTGAAGGCGGGCCGGCTGCCTGCCAGCGTCAGCTACGAGTCCAAGAGCACGGTGGGGCCGTCGCTCGGCGCCGACTCGATTCGCGAGGGCGTGCTCGCCTCGATCATCAGCCTGCTGGCCGTGATGATCTTCCTCCTGTTCTATTACCGGCTTTCGGGCGTGAACGCGGTGCTGGCCCTGTTTTTGAATCTCGTGATTCTGCTGGCCGCGCTCGCCTATTTCAGCTTCGTGCTCACGCTGCCCGGCATCGCTGGCGTGATCTTGACGATCGGCATGGGCGTGGATTCCAACGTGCTCGTTTTCGAGCGGATTCGGGAGGAATTACGCGCGGGCAAGGCGAACGCCTCGGCCGTGGACCTGGGGTTCGAGAAGGCTTTCTTGACGATCATCGATACGCACGTCACCACGGTGGTTTCGGCGATCTTTCTTTCGATGTTCGGCAGCGGGCCGGTGCGCGGCTTCGCGATCACCCTGATCATCGGCTTGGTGGCGAACCTGTTTACGTCGATCTACGTCTCGCGAACGATTTTCGAATGGCACCTGGGTCGGATGACGCGCCAGGCGGAGTTGAGTATTTAGGAGAAGACGGAAAGAAACGAGACGAATTCCCTTCGGGGCGCGTCTCAGGAGAGTTGGCAGGATGTCACAAGAGGCGCTTTTTCCGACGGTCATCCCGAGGCTGCCGCCGTTCGACAGGCTCACGGCCCTGACCGGAGTCGAAGGGCGGCGGCCGAAGGATCCCGGCCCCGTTTCCGGGGAATTGACGGAATGCCTCGCTTCGCTCAGCATCATATCTGGGCCTATTGCGGCGTCCTCGTAGCAAGCGGCGGCGATGGAATTCTTCAAGAGCCCGAACTTTCGCTGGATGGCCAAGACGAAGTATTTCGTCAGCCTCTCGGTGATCCTGTTGCTGGTCGGCTTTGTTTCCTGGCTGCGCCAGGGCGGGCTGCTCTATGGAATCGACTTCAAGGGCGGGACCCTGGTCACCGTCCGCTTCGCCGGCACGCCCCCGTCCGCGAAAGTGCGCGCGGCGCTGGCGCAGGAAGGGCTCGGCGCCCCATCCATCCAGCCCATCAGCGATCCTGCCGATCCCGCCTCGAAAAACGACCTGCAGATCGGGCTCAAGGAAACAGGCGGGACGAGCCAGCAACTCGATGCCGGCCGCGACGCGATCAAGCTGGCGCTCGCCAAGATCTTCCCCGCCCCCGCCGGCAAGCAGGATTTCAACGCCGCCATTGCCGGCGAGCTTGCCGATTACCTCACCCAGCAGGACCCGCTGCACCTCGGCTTATCCGCGGGAGCGCCCTACAAGCAACTGGCCGCCTCCCTGATCCACTACCGCGACGTGGATCGCGGCGGGTTGGTGACTTCGCTCGCCGACCTGGCCAAAGCCCCCGACGCGACGCCGGCGGTTGTGGCGAGCCTCGAGAAGTCCTACTATGCCGGCCCGTACGTCATCCGCAGCACCGACATCGAGGGCCCGGCGGAGGGCGCCTACTTGCGCCACCAGGCCGTTCTCGCCACACTCTACGCCCTGGCAGGCATGCTGATCTACGTGGCGTTTCGGTTCTCGGGCGGCGGCCTGCTGCACCTGACCGCGGAGGCAGGCGACTTTTTCCTCTGGCGCTGGATCGATTTCGCCATCTTCGGTCTTGCGGCGGTGATCGCCGTGTTTCACGACGTCTTGATCACGCTCGGGCTTTTCTGTCTGTTCCACTTCGAGATCTCGCTCACGGTGATCGCCGCTTTGCTCACTCTGGTGGGCTATTCGATGAACGATACGATCGTGATCTTCGATCGCGTCCGGGAAAACCTGCGGCTCATGCGACGCGAGCCGTTTCCGGAGATCGTCGACCGATCCATCAACCAGACGCTCTCGCGGACGATCCTGACGAGCGGGTTGACGTTCCTGGCGGTACTGGTGCTGTTCCTGTTGGGGGGCGAGGGCTTGCGCTCTTTCGCCTTTGCCATGGTCGTGGGAGTTGTGGTAGGAACCTATTCCAGCTTCGGGATTGCGGCTCCGATTGTCGTGGCTTGGAACCACTTTCGGACCCGCAAGGCACCCGCGGGCGCATCGCCCGGTTCCGGTGGACGGTCGTCAAGAGAGAAAACGGCGGACCGACGCATGGCGGCAGCCGGAAGGAGGTAGGGCGTGTTTGACGATTTGGTGGTTTCCGGCGCGCATCGTCAGAAGACGCATACGCGCTGGACGATCCTCGTTTCGCTGATTGGCCAATTGTGCATCCTGACGGTGTTGATCTTGATTCCTCTGATCTACACCCAGGCGCTGCCCACGTCGATGTTGACGACGATGCTCACCGCACCTCCGCCACCACCGCCGGCGCCGCCTCCACCGCCCAAAGCCGTGGCGGTGGTCAAGCCGCCGCCCAGTTTCATCCAGCACAACCAGCTGATAGCGCCCAAAGTCATCCCCAAGAACGTCACCATCGTCAAGGAGAAGGCGGCGCCGCCCAGCATGGACGGCATGACCGGCGGCGTGGTGGGCGGCGCGACGGGCGGCTCGGCCGGCGGCGTGATGGGCGGCATCATCGGGTCGACCGGACCCGCGGCCCCTCCGCCACCGCCCAAGAAGACCCCGGAGATCATCCACGTGGGTGGAGACGCGGAAGCGGCGCGGTGCATCCGCAAGGTGACGCCGATTTACCCCGAGATCGCGCAGGAGGCCCGGATTCAGGGCACGGTGGTCTTTCACGCGATCATCGGCAAAGACGGCACGGTGCAGCAGTTGACCTACATTTCCGGCCCGCCTCTGCTGGTCCAGGCGGCGAAGGAAGCCATCGAGCAGTGGAGGTACCAGCCCGAACTCCTCAATGGCGTGCCGGTCGAGGTGGACACGGTGATTTCCGCCGTCTTCACGTTGGGCGGGCAGTAAGCGCCGGCGCACGCCGCTGGGGCGAATGCATGAGTTTGTCTAAAGTCTCTGGTAGGATTGACAACAGGAGGAAATAACTCAATGGCAGCTTACGTCTCCCTGGCGGGTTTCTGGCTGTGGCAGGCGGGTGGTAGCTGGGACCTGCGGGCCATGTGGGGCACGATGGGGCTCCCGGCCAAGATCGTCGTGATGCTTCTCGCCGTCATGTCGATCTGGTCGATCGCCATCATGATCGATCGCGCGCTGATGTACAGCGCCGCGCGAAAGCAGTCGCGCTTGTTCGTCCAGCAAGTGGCGCCTGCCCTGAAGGACAACAAGCTGGACGAGGCGATCTCCATCGCCGAGAAGAACAAGAAGAGCCACATCGCCAAGGTGGTGGCGACCGGCCTGGCGGAGTTCCAGGCGGCCACGGCTCAAGTGCCCGAGGACGAGATCATCGAGGCGGCCAAGCGCGGCCTGGAGCGCTCGGTGGCCATCGTCCACGCGGAGATGAAGCGCGGCCTCGGTGGCCTCGCGACGATCGGGGCGACCGCTCCCTTCGTCGGCCTGTTCGGCACGGTGCTCGGCATCATCCACGCCTTCAACGGCATCCAGGCCGAGAAGACGACCGGACTCACGGCGGTGGCCGGCGGTATCGCCGAAGCCTTGGTGACGACGGCTTTCGGCCTCTTCGTGGCGGTGCCCGCGGTGTGGACGTACAATTACTTCAACGGCCGAGTCGAGGCGTTCGACGTGGAGATGGACAACTCCTCGATGGAGCTGGTCAACTACTTCATCACGCGGCGCGCGGCGAAAAAGAGCTGATCGGCCGGGAGCGGACAAACCATGGCCTACAAGCCAAAAGCCGGCGCGACCTTGTCGGAGCCCAACGTCATTCCCATGGCCGACATCATGCTGGTGTTGCTCATCATCATGATGATCACCGTCCCGAGACTGCAGCAAGGGACCTCGGTGGACATGGCGACGGTGGCCAACCCCGTGCAGATGAAAGACGCGGAGAAGGAAGACGCCGTTCTCCTCTCGATCACTCACGACGGCACCATCTTTTTCCGCACCACCAAGATCCATCTAACCGACGTCACGCCGCAGGTCCGCGACGCGCTCAAGGACCGCTTGGACAAGGTGGTCTATATCAAGGCCGACCAGCGCGCCAAATACGGGGACGTAACCGCCGTCGTGGACGACGTTCGCGCCGCCGGCGACGAGCAAATCGGCCTGATTACCGAAAAGCTCACGGACCCTGCCGTCGAGGTCGAAGGCCCCAAGGGCGGCGGGTAGGGTGCGGCCCGGCGGTAAAGCCGAGAGCGGAAGCAGAGCGAGGATAGGGCGATGGCCATTCAGCTAGGTGGAAAAGGCGGGGCGATGTCGGAACCGAACGTCGTTCCGCTGATCGACGTGCTCCTGGTCTTGATCATCATTTTCATGGCGATCACGCCCACGACGCCTGTGGGACTCAAGGCCCAGGTGCCCCAGCCGGCGCCGCCAAACGAAAAACCGGAGATGCAAACGCGAACCATCGTCGTGCAGGTGGCCCGGGACGGCGGCTTGAAAATCAACGAGCAGCCGGTGACTTGGAGTACTCTCGGGACGCAGCTCGTGGCGGTGTTCAAGGAGCGCGCCCCGGGCGACCGCGTGGCTTTTATCAAGGGGGACAAGGACGTTCCCTATCTCTACGTCGCCCGCGCGATCGACATCATGAGTGCTTCCGACGTCGAGATGGTCGGCTTGCTCACCAAGAAGGTCGAAGAGGGCCAGTAGCACGATCGCGGCGCTGGCGCCTCGCCGGCCGGGGGCTGGAGGGAACTTCTGATGTGGTGGCGAAAGAATCTTTCGAAAGTTTGTGCAGGATTGCTCGTCGCGGGCGGCCTGGCGGGGCTCGCCGGGTGTAACAAACTGCGCTCCCGGGATCTGCTCAACAAGGGCGCCCAAGCCTACAAGGAAGCCAAATTCGACGAGGCCGAAGCCGATTTCCGGCAAGCGGCCCAGCTCGATCCGAGCTTCCTGGATGCCCGTATCTACCTGGCCGCCTCCTACGCCAGCCAGTACGTGCAAGGCTCTACCGCCCCCGAAAACATCCAGAAGGCCCAGGAAGCCATCGCCGAATATAAGAAGGTCCTCGATCGCGATCCAAACAATTTGAACGCCATCGATAGCATCGGCTCGATGTTGTACAACCTGGGCGGCGTGCCCTTCAACGCTCAAACGCTGGAGCAGGCGAAATCGTGGGAGGAAAAGCACATCGCGATCAAGCCGGACGACGCGCAGCCCTATTACTGGATAGGCTTGCTCGACTGGACCCTGGCGTGGCACGCGAACGGGATCATGCGGACGGACTATAACGACCACCTGCCGAAGCGCAAAAGGGCGATCCAGACCACCGACCCATTGCCCGAAAAGCTCCGCACCGATTTCGCGGCGAAGTACGAGCAAACCGCGGACGAGGGCATCCAAGCGCTCCAGAAGGCCATGGAATTGAAATCGAACTATAGCGACGCCATGTCCTATCTGAACCTGCTCTACCGGCAGAAAGCGGACATGGTGGCGTCGTCCGACGAACGCGCCTCACTGCTCAAGCAAGCGGACGACTTGATGATGAAGGCGAACCAGATCAAGCAGCAACAAAACGCCAGCCCCCCTCCGGGGGCGAGCTAGGCCGGAGGTTTCCGCCGGCTGGCCCGGGTCGGGCCAGCCGGCTTTTTATCTTCGCCCGCGAGGGCGCGCGCCGCGACGGACCGGGGTGCCGCGGTAGGCGGCCCGAAACCTTCGCGGACTCCGGCGGGCTTGCCGCGCCGTAGCCCGCCGCGGCAGGCAGGGGCACAGGAAACCATGTCGAGCGACCCCAGACCCATCAGCACCAGCGCACGCCGCGCCCTGGACTTGCGCTTCCTCGAGTTGAGGGACAAGGTTCGGCAGATCCGGCCGGGCGAAGATCTGGACTTGCTGCAACACGCCTACGATCTCGCCGGCGCGCAACACTCGGAACAGCGGCGGGCGTCGGGCGATCCCTTCCTTTCCCATCCCCTCGAAGTCGCCCACGTGCTGGCCGATATGCGCTTGGACGTGGCCACGATCGCCGCGGCCCTGCTCCACGACGTGGTCGAAGACACCAAGACCCCCATCGCTCAGATCGCCAGCCAATTCGGCAACGAAGTGGCCCGCCTGGTGGAAGGCGCGACGAAGATCGGCCTGCTGAATCTGGAGGCGCCCGACGTCCGCCAGGCGGAAAACGTGCGGAAAATGCTGCTGGCGATGGCCACCGACGTCCGCGTGGTGCTGATCAAGCTGGCCGACCGGCTGCACAACATGCGCACGCTCGACTTCCTCCCCAGCGACCGCCAGCAACGCATCGCGCGAGAGACGCTGGGCATCTACGCCCCCATCGCCCATCGGCTGGGGATGGGAGCGATGCGGGGTGAACTCGAAGACCTGGCGTTCAGCTACCTGGAGCCGGAAGCGTACCTCGAGCTGCGGAAGCGGGTCGAATCGAAGCGAAAATTCTACGAGAAGTTCCTGGGCGAAGTGCAGGATCAGATTCGGAAGAAGCTCGTGGAAAGCGGCATCCCCGCCGAGGTGGACGGCCGGATCAAGCGCCTCTACTCGATTCATCAGAAAATCCAGCGGCAGCAGCGCACGCTCGACCAGATCTACGACTTGCTGGCCGTCCGGCTGACCACCGATACCGTCCGCAACTGCTACGCCGCCCTCGGCGTCATCCACCAGATCTGGCCGCCGGTGCCCGGCCGGTTCAAGGACTACATCGCCATGCCGCGGCCCAACCTCTACCAGTCGCTGCACACGACGGTGATTCGGGGCAGCCAGCCGTTCGAGGTGCAGCTACGCACGCAGGAGATGCACCGGACCGCCGAATACGGCGTCTGCGCCCATTGGCGCTACAAGGAGGGCGGAGGCGCGCCCTCCGAGCGCGACGACCAGCGGATCACCTGGCTGCGCCAATTGATCGAATGGGTGCAGGAGACGCAGGAACCGAGCGAATTCCTCTCCACGCTCAAGGTTGATTTGTACCCGGAGGAGGTGTACACCTTCACCCCGAAAGGGCGCGTGATCGTCCTGCCGCGCGGCGCCACGCCCGTCGATTTCGCCTATAGCATTCATACCGAAGTGGGCCATCAGTGCACCGGCGCCAAGGTCAATTCCCAGATGGTTCCCTTGCGGCATCCCCTGGCTAATGGCGACGTCGTCGAGATCGTCACCCACAAGGACCACGGACCCAGCCGGGATTGGCTCACCTTCGTGCAAACGTCACGCGCCCGCAGCAAGATCCGCCAGTGGATCAACCTCCAGGAAGGCCGGCGGGCGACCGAAGTGGGACGCCGCCTGCTGGAAAAGGAAGCGCGCGAGCACAGCGTCAAACTGAAACGGCTGGACGCGGAACTCGGGCGGGTGGCCACCGAATATGGCTGCGCGGCGGTGGACGACCTCTACGCCGGCGTCGGTTACGGCAAGTTCGCCGCGCGGCAAGTGCTGGCGAAAGTGGCGGGCGAGCCGCTCGAGGAGAAGCGGGCGGCGGAATCGCCGCGACTGGCCTCAGCGGTGAAGCGGATGCTGGGCATGCACGATCCGGCCGTTCTGGTGCGCGGCCAGGACGACGTCCTCGTCTACCGCGCCGCTTGCTGCAGCCCGATTCCCGGCGACGATATCATCGGTTACATCACCCGCGGGCGGGGCGTGGCCGTTCACCACGCCGCCTGCCCCAACGTCCAGAACCTCCTCTACGAAACCGAGCGGCGCATCCCCGTGGAATGGGCGTCGAAATCCGGTGGCACCTACTCGGTGCGTCTGCGGGTTTACAGCGAGGACCGGCCGGGCATCCTCGCCGCCGTGACCGCGGCGATCAGCGAAGCCGCGATCAACATCCGCTCGCTCGAAAGCACGAGCGACGATTTGCGCGCTCGCATCGACCTCCTGCTGGACCTCGCCGATCACAAGCAGCTCGATCGCATCATGGCTGCGATCCGGCGCGTTCCCGGCATCTTCGACGTCCAGCGGGTCTACAACGTGTGATTCCCTTACAATGTGGGGGTTGATTCGCTTCCGTCGCGCGCGGGTGCTTTCGCTGGGCTGCGTCTTGGCTTTGACCCTGCTTGCCGGCTGCGCCGTTCCGCTCGGACCTGGCTACCTCATCAGCCGGGAAACCGTCACCGTTCATTACCAACCCGGCGCTCCCCGCTTGTACTACAGCGTCCGGGCCGATGTGCGAAACGATGGCAACAGCACGCTCTCGCTCTTGAGGATACGCGCCCCGCGGCCCCTCGCCGCGCTTCCTCCCAAGCCGCCGGCTACCCGGGCTCCGTCGACAGCGGGGCCGGTGGACCTCGGGCCTAGGGGAGAGCTGAAATGGCTGTCCGTGCCGTTGAACCCGCCGCTGGGGCCGCTTCGTCCCAGAGGTTCGGTGGTCATCCCTTTTGGCTACATCGTCGCAACGAGCGGCAACGCAGTCTTGCTCGAGCCGCAGAACTGGTTTCCGGCATTCCTCCCTCCCACCGGCCTTTTCGCCAGAGGAGAGCTCCGCGCGCCAAAGACAGAACTCGATATTTTTGTTCCCCGGGGCTATGCCGCTCTCGCCACTGGCCGATTCCGCGGCGTGCGTTCAGGCCCCTCAGCGGACCAAAGCGAGTACCGCTACGAGCTTGACGGCCAGGATTTCCTTCCCCTCCTCCTCGTGGGCCGGTATTCGGTGAGGGATCTCCGGAGCGGAGGGAGCGAGGTGGCTTTTTGGACTCGCGCGCCGCTCTCGAAATCCTGCGCTGGCGCCTGGGCCGCTCATCTGGCTTCCCGTGCCGCTTTCTACCGCTCCGCCTTCGGCAGGATCGCAAAGCATCGGCGGCCGATTCCCCTGATCGAGCTGCCCCCGGAAACCGCTTCGTGGATTCGCGAAGCCAGCGATGGCTTTGGGAGCGTGCCGGGAGGTGTGTGGTTCTCCGTTGCTCCCGCCGACTTGTGCGGGGAACCCGAGCGCTTCTTTCCGGCCGCGGACCGCGCGCTGGCCGCGACGTGGTTTGGTTGGGACGTGAAACCCGAGCCGGGCGCGCAAGCCATGCTGGGCGGCGGAGCGCCGCGCTATGCCGCCTGGATGGCGGAAGAGGCCGAGAAAGGGCCGACCGGGCGCGCGAGAGAGATCGAAGCATGGATCCAGGAATACGATCGGCTGGGCAGAAAAGCCCCGCCCCTGGCGCCCAGCCGCCTGGACGCTCATGCCAGTGCAACCCAGTGGCAAATGGCCGGCATCCAATCCGCTCTTTGCCTCATCGCACTCGAAGACCGCTTTGGTCGCCAAGCTGTTCGTGGCGCTCTGGCACACCTGGTGGGGACGCTCGGCGGGGAAAGCGCCGGGCTCGACGAGCTGCGCTCGGCGCTGGAACAGCTAACCGGCCAAGACCTGTACGCCTTTTTCCATCAGTGGCTTGGCCGGCCGCGGATTCCCAGCGCATTCCGCGGCCGTTACGCCAGCGCAGCGGGGAAGGCCGCACACCGCGGGAACGACATGGGGAGTTCCGGGAGGCTAAAGTGAGAGAAGCGATCTCCACGCCTGAGGCGCCACGCGCCATCGGCCCCTATTCCCAAGCCATTCGTGCGAACGGCTTCGTCTTCGTATCGGGGCAAGTGGGATTCGATCCCAAGACCGGATTCATCGTCGAAGGCGGGGTCACCAAGCAAACCGAGCGGATCATGGAGAATGTGAAGGCGATCCTCGAGGCTGCCGGCACCTCGCTCGGGAACGTGGTCAAGACCACCGTCTTCCTGAAATCCATCGACGATTTCGGCAAGATGAACGAGATTTACGGCCGCTACTTCCCCGCTCGGCCGCCGGCGCGGTCCACCGTGGAAGTGTCGCGCCTGCCGCGTGACGTAGGCGTGGAAATCGACGTCATCGCCGTCGCGCCTTTCCTCTAAGAGGACGCTGGAAAAGCCCTTTTGAGGACTGCCATCCTGAGGCCGCCGCGAGCGCCCTGTAGGCGCGCGGTCTCCGCGCCCCCCGACCCATCGCGATCGTGGCTTTGGACCCGCGCGCTCAGGAGCCAGGGTGGTATTCCCGCCCGATATGCCCCTTGAGGTCGGCCCGGTAAAAATAGACGGCGCGCAGATTTCCGCTGGCGTAGCGCGCCGCCTGATCTTCGAAATGCGGGGAAGCCGGGTTGCCGCTCTCGCCTCCCGTCGATACCGCCCACGCCCGAACGCGGGGCCCGAAATCGACCACGCAGACGAAGCTATTCCCGAACGTCCCATACCAGCGCTTGGTGTTCGGGTAGGGTCGAGACCCGAAAGCCGCCAGCGAACCCCAAACCGACGAGGTGAACGGCACGGGAATGCTGGGCTTCGAGTCGTCGAAATGCGGGTGGTTGATGCTGTCGTCGAGACGCTGGAAGCGATTGATTTTCCCCCACGGCGTCTTCCAAGTGGCGAAGCCGGCCGCCAGCTGATCCGAAGCCGCGGCGAGCGAGCCGAGGAGTTGGGTGGGCGCCCGGCCGCTTTCGACGTAATCCTCGGGTGAAATCCCCGCTGCGCGCGCGGCCTGCGAAACGCGCTCGAAGACGTCCGAGCCCCAGAAAACCGCCAGCGAAGTCGCTACCGAATCGGCGCCCCAGCGGTAATTCCAGCCGCGAAGCACGGCCATCTGCGGCCCGAGTTTGGTCTTGAGCGGATCGGAGCCGGCGAGGGCGTCGTAGGCCTTGACCAGCACGGGAATCATCCTGGCGAAGGCGGGCAGGTAGCTATCGAATCCCGCGGCCGTGAGCGAGGCCGCCGTCCAGTTCCGGTGGTTCTCGAACAACCGCAGGGCGTGGTAGCCGCGCGGGGATTCCTCCGCGCCGCGATCCACGTACCGGGGAAAGTCGCGGCGCTTGGGGCTGTCGGGACCCGCGGCGGACCATGGCCAGTTATTCGAGTTGTAGAGCCAGCCGTCGGCCGGATCGAGGAGATGCGGCGTCTCGGCCAGGGTCAGCAGACCGTGGTACGCCGTCGCGGGATTGCTGCCATCCACCGGCTCCGTCCAGTTGAAGGCGTCGCTCCGGCGCGGGATCCAGTCGGCGTGCCAATAGGCGATGTGGCCTTCGGCGTCGGCGAAGATGGTGTTATTTGAGGAATTGGTGTGCAGGCGCATGGTTTGGAGGAACGCGTTGTAATCCTTCGCTTTCATCCGCAGCACGTCCTGGGTCAGGGCCCGCACCGGCCTGTGCATCAGGTTGATGCTCACCCACTTCTTCCCCAGGCGGCCGACGATCGGCCCGTGTTGGGTGTAGTAGGCGGTGAACGTCTGATGGGCCATGCCGGCCGGAGTCTTGTACGCGATCGCGATCGAGCGCTGGCGCACCGGCAATTCGCGCTTGCCGTAAAGGTAGAAGTAGCGGCCGTTCTTCCGCGTGACGGTCTCGAGAAACTGCTCGACGTTTTCCACCCCGCTCGACGTGTGCATCCACCCCGCCGAACGATTGAATCCTTGGTACACGAAGAACTGGCCCCAGGTGACAGCGCCGTAGGCATCGAGCCCTGCCTCGCTGGCCATCTGCAATTCGGAGCGGAAATAGAAAGAGACGTGGGGATTGATGTAAAGCAGGGCGTGGTGGTCGAGGCTGTCGGAGGGCGCGATGGCGATGCCGTTCGAGCCGCCGGGCTCGCGCGGCGGACTTGCCAAGCTGTGCCGAAGCTTCGGGATCGCAGCGGCGAGCGCGGGCGGACCATCTTGCGGGCCGCGCCGTGCCGGCAGGGCTTCGTGACCGTAAAAGGCGGCCAGCCGAGCCGCACTCACCTGGTAGACATCGCCGCCAATGCTGCCTTCGGTGAACGCCAGGGCCATCCACGGCTCGTAATGGGTAATGACCAGCGGCTTGACCTGCGGATGTTTGTACAGATAAAAATTCAAGCCATCGGCGAAAGCGTTCATCCATGGTTTGAGCCAAGCGGGGCTGCGGGCGTATTCGGCTTTGAGTCGCTTGGGACCGACGTACAGCCTGATGCGCAGGTCCTGATAGATCGCGGATTTGCCTTCGGCCTCGGCCAGCAGGCCGAGAGAGTCGATATAGTTCATCTCGACGCGGTGGTAATCGTCCTCCGCCTGCGCGTACTCCATGCCGAAGACGGCATCGGCGTCCGTCTTGCCGTAAACATGGGCGATGCCCCAGTTGTCGCGGTAAATGGTGACGTCGCGCGCCTCGCGTTCCCACCGGGCGATTTCGCCAGCGGAGGGCCGCCCCGGAGTGGTGCCCCGGACGCTGTCCCGAACCTTCGGGATGCGCTTGGGATTCTTTCGTAGAGGCGATCCGTTGCCGTTCGCCCTCGCCCGGCCGGCCGGGTAAATCGTGGTCCCAAAAAGAAGAAAACCGAAGGTGAAAAACAGGGAACAGAGCAAAACTGATTTCCTCATCGGTTAGGCCTCGCGAAAAGCGGGGATGACGCCCAGGCGCTCCCCCGCGGACTCGTTTGTTCTCACCTGGCGATCGTTCCTGGTGCGGGCGTCCCGCCCGCGGCCCTGCGCGCTTCTGCGCCCGCGCGTATTATAGTGCCGCCTGGCCAGGTGAATGTTTGCCAAGATAACAACCGCCGACGAATTTATGCCGCAGCACGGCCGCCTACCAGACAACTCCCTGGGAGGCGCACTTGAGGGAGGGACAGCCCATGAAGCGAGTCATTAAAGGCGTGACCCTGGAATGCACGACGGGCGACATTTCCAAGCAGCCGGACATGGATGCCATCGTGAACGCCGCCAATGCCCAGCTTCGCATCGGCGGTGGCGTGGCCGGAGCGATTCACCGCGCCGCAGGACCGGGCTTGGAGGAGGAGTGCCGGCTTTGGGCTCCGATACGACCGGGAGAGGCGGTGATCACAGGCGCCCACCGCCTTCCCAATCGCTACGTGATCCACTGCTTGGGCCCGGTTTACGGGGCGGACGAGCCGGCGAGTGAGTTGCTGGCTTCCTGCTACCTCAATTCGTTGCGGCGGGCGGAAGAAAAAGGCGTCAGGTCCGTCGCATTCCCCGCCATCTCGACTGGCGCGTTTGGCTACCCGATCGAGCCCGCGGCGCGCATCGCCTTCACAACGATCTTCCAGGAACTGCCCTGGCTTTCCTCCGTAAAGCACATTCGATTCGTGCTCTTCTCCGAAGCTGACCACCGGCTCCATTCGAAGTTGCTCGAGAAGATGTCGCCACCCTCCGAGTGAGCCTCGGACCCAGGCACGCCGCCCCGCCGAGCCACCGTGTGAAAGGCGCGGCCCAAACCCGACAGACTGTTGCGGTCGCCGCCGGTCGGAAGTATGCTGCGGGACATCATCCGAGCCCAAAATGGAAATTCCTGCTGAAAGATGTAGGGAATAGCGAGGAGAAACCCGATGGCAGTTGGTGACGGTTATCCCGTGGGTGTCGGAAGCGCCGTGGTGGCGCCAATCCTCGACCGGGAATACATTCCGAAGCCGGAGCCGCCGCGCCCCGAAGACGCCCGCCTTCCGCGCAAACTGGCCATTATCGTAAACCACGGCATGGGGCAGCAGGTTCCCTTCGAAACGCTCGAGTTGGTGGCCCAGGCGCTCTGGAAAAAAGAGCTGGAAGCGGGTCATCGCGCTGAAGCGGTGGTTACCCGAATGGTGCGCCTCGGTACCGGGGGCAAGCCGGAGGAACTGGAATTGGCGCGCGCGGAAGTGCGCCTCACCCAAGCGGACGGGACGCCGGTCGAAGCCCATCTCTACGAGGCCTATTGGGCCCCGTTGACCGCAGGCAAAGTGAACTTGCGGCAGGTGATCGGCTTCTTGCTCGACGCCGGCTGGAATGGAATCCGCGTCTCGATGGGCGGTTCGTTTCGCCGTTGGATGTTCGACACCTGGCAGGACATCAAGATTCGGCGCCCGCAGCTCGTTTTCAGTTTCTTGGCCGCCATCCTGACGGTGCTTTCGCTGGTCGTCGTCAACGCGATGATCGCCGCGGCGGCGGCCTCCCACACTCTGGGCGGCAGCAGTAGCTGGCCTCCGGCAAAGCAGCTCGGCGTGTTGACACTCGATCTGTTTCTTGTGGATTTGTGCGCCTTGAGCATTTTCGTGGGGACCATCCTCCTGCCCCGGTTGGCGCGCAAACTGCGCCGGCTGCGAAAGCCGTTGCACTACGTAGCTTGGGCATTCGTCCTCGTCGGAATCGCGGGAATCCTCGTGATGGGAGTGGTCGTCTCCCTGCACCTCCTGTTCAAATCTACAGGAATCGTTCCCGGTCCATTCCTCAACCGTTGGTCGGTGCTCATCCTGTGGACCCTCGCCGTCGTTGGCAGCGCGCTCGCGCGGAACATCATCGTCGAGTACGCGGGCGACGTGACGGCGTACATCGCCTTCCACACGGTCAGCGTGTTTTTGGAAGTGCGCAAAGCCATCTTCGAACTCGCGACCAACGTCGCCCGCGCCGTCTATCGCGCCAGGACGGATGACGGAAGGGATTTCCTGTATCAGGACGTCATCGTCGTCGGCCATTCCCTGGGCTCGGTGATCGCCTACGACGTCTTGAATGGCCTCTTCATCGAGGAGGGGTTCTCCAGCCAGCCGCTCGATGTGGCCGGCCGCACGGCCCTTTTTCTCACGTTCGGCTCCCCGCTGGACAAGACCGCTTTCGTCTTCCGCACTCAGCAGGACGCGAACTCCCGGCTTCGCGAAGCCGAAGCGACCACCGTTCAGCCCATGATCCAGGCGGGATACCATTTCCGTCCGCGGCACTGGAAAAACATTTGGTCCCACTCGGACTGGATCAGCGGCTCGTTGGAGTATTACGACGACTGGGTGGGAATGACCGGCGGCGACAGGCGCGTGAAAAACTATCGCGACCCGGAAGCCACGGCGCCTCTCGTCGCTCACACTCAGTATTGGCAAAACGATCTCTTCGCGAACCTGCTGTACGCGGCCGCCACGGAACGGCCCCAACCGCAACCGAAGGAATTGACGCCCTGGCAAAAGCGCCGCGCCTGGCTCTTCGCGCAGCCGGTCGATCCGCTCAAGTCCGCATACCGGCCGCGATGACGCCGCTGCCGCTCCCGCCGCGCCTCTCGTGGCAGGCACCCATGGACCTCGATCCCGAATCGATTCCGTGCAGCCGTCGATGTGCACGAAAACGCGCCACGGCGGGCAATCACACAGCCTTGCCTTAGCGAGGGCGCGGCTCGGAAGCGCACGTAGTAGAATGAGGCAACGCTCGGCGCCGCCGCCCTCGTAGAGACGACGCACTCAAGGAGGCGGGTCAATGAAAAAAGTGGCGTGGCTCGGCTTCCCGCTGGCATTTTGGCTGATGGGGAGCGTGGTTGTGTTTTCGGGATCGTCGGAAGCCCCGGCGGCTTTCGACGGGCAAACGAACGGGCTTGTGGATCAAGCGACGCATCGGGCGGACCAGGAAAAATTCGACGAAGTGGAAGGAATCGGCGACGGCTCGGCCCGCTTTACAATGCCCAATCGTGCCGCGAGTGCCACCGGAACCCGGTCTCGGGAGGAGTGAGCCAGCTGACGGAACTTCGCGTAGGGCATCGAGGCCCCCATGGCATGTTTGAAGACCCATCCATTCCCATTGACGGCGGAAAGGCGGTCATCACCGGACGAACCCTTGTCAACGATCGCGCGATATGCCCGAACGCCGAGTTTCCCAATATCTAGATTCAGGAAAGAGTGCCGGATACGGAGACGATTCGAACCACCCGCGTGGCGGTGAATCTCCTCGGCGACGGATACGTGGAAGCCGTACCCGACCAGGCGCTCCTCGATGTCGCCAAGCAACAGTGCCGTTCGACGCACAAGAAGATTTGCGGCCAAGCCTCCTACGTGCCCATCCTGGAAGCGCCCGGCAAGACAGGCATCGGACGCTTTGGCTGGAAGGACCAACACGCGAGCCTCCTCTCTTTCGCGGCCGATGCTTACGTGAACGAAATGGGGATCACCAATCGACTGTTACCCGACGAGATTACGGCTCTGTGCAATACCGCCTCGGAGCCGAACGACAAGCCCGGGCCGGATGGTCTGGCCGACTTGGACCATTTCGCGCGGTTTATTCGCGCCAGCGAGGCGCCGCCGCGCGATGCGGCGCTGGCGGCGACGGCGGAGGCCGAGGAAGGCTCCCAACTGTTCGACAAGATTGGATGCAACATCTGCCACGTCCCCACGCTCGTGACAGCGCCGACGGGAACCGCGATCGAAGGGGGTACATTCATCGTGCCGGCCGCGCTCGGGGACAAGACGATCCACCCATACAGCGACTTCTTGCTCCACGACGTCGGCACGGGCGACGGCATCGTCCCGGCAATGCAGGAGCATTACGGCGCCGCCGCAATGAAGCGACCTTGGGCGAATTTTACCTATGCCAGCCTTCAGGAAGCGGCCGACAAAATTCGGACTGCCCCGCTTTGGGGGCTGCGAACTCACTCGCGGCTGATGCACGACGGCGAATCGCTCACCCCGACGGACGCGATTCTTCGTCACGCTGGAGAGGCGAGGAAGGTCATCGAGAAGTTCAGGCGGCTAAAACCCAAAGAAAAGGAAGCCCTCCTCGCGTTTCTGCGGTCCTTGTGATCGAGAAGCTCAAAGTGTTCTTGCCAAAGCCACAGGGGTCTCCCGCCATACCGCCTCTCGCTGGGAAATCGCTTCTTGCCATCCAACAGTCGAAGAGTTCGCGAAAGTCGCAGGCTTCTTTGGGGTCGCGATTGAAAGGCTGGTGGGCCTGGACTGATGAGTTTACCCCGAGCCTGCCGAGGGGAACAGTCGACCTTCCCGATGCACTTCATCGGGACGCTCTCACCAACCGCTCGAGCCACGCATGGCTCTTCATCTTCATCTGCCGCTCCCGACGGCTCGCCTCCGCCCGCGTCGCGTACTCTTCCGAGTGAACCAGCACCCACGGACCGCGATTCTTGATCGACCAAGTCCGATTGTTGTTATGTTCGAAGGCCCGCTTCGGCAAGTCTTCCGTATGGCCCACGTAAAATCTGCCTGTGGTTTGGCTTTGGAGGACGTAGGCGTGAAACGGCATCGGGCGAAGGCTGGTGGGCCTGGACTGAGTCGAACAGTCGACCTCACCCTTATCAGGGGTGCGCTCTAACCAACTGAGCTACAGGCCCGGAACCTTGCCGCCATCATAGCGAGGCGGCTCGCCCGCGGTCAACGGCCATCGTGGAGGAACCGCCGCTCGCCGCACACGAAAAAGGCCCGCTCACCTCCGAATCCCATACCTAAGGTTCGAGATTCGGGAGCGAGCGGGCCAAAAAACGGAAGCCGCAGGAGCACTCGAAGGGATCTTGCCAGGCGGCCGGCGTCTCGCCCCGAGGGGGCGTGGACGGATAAAACCTATCAGAACCCGTAGGGATGAACCGAACGGCAGCATCGTTCTGCCTACCGAAAGGCAGAGGAGCTGCGATCCATTAGAAAGGAGGTGATCCAGCCGCAGGTTCTCCTACGGCTACCTTGTTACGACTTCACCCCAATCAGGGACCACACCTTGGGCGCCTGCCCCCCTTGCGGGTTGGCCCGGCGACTTCTAGTACAGCCCCCTTTCGTGATGTGACGGGCGGTGTGTACAAGGCCCGGGAACGTATTCACGGCGCCGTTCTGATGCGCCATTACTAGCGATTCCGGCTTCATGCAGTCGAGTTGCAGACTGCAATCCGAACTGAGCGCGCTTTTTTGCGATTGGCTCCCCCTCGCGGGTTGGCAACGCTTTGTGGCGCGCATTGTAACACGTGTGTGGCCCCGGACATAAAGGCCATGCTGACTTGACCTCATCCCCACCTTCCTCTCCGTTATCCGGAGCAGTCTCCCTAGAGTGCCCGGCCGAACCGCTGGCAACTAGGGACAAGGGTTGCGCTCGTTGCGGGACTTAACCCAACACCTCACGGCACGAGCTGACGACAGCCATGCAGCACCTCTACCGGCGTCCCTTGCGGGAAGTCCCGATTTCTCAGGATGGTCGCCGGCACTTCAAGCCCGGGTAAGGTTCTTCGCGTTGCGTCGAATTAAACCACATGTTCCACCGCTTGTGCGGGCCCCCGTCAATTCCTTTGAGTTTCAACCTTGCGGCCGTACTCCCCAGGCGCGGGACTTAACGCGTTAGCTGCGGCACGGACCCCGAACGGAGCCCACGCCTAGTCCCGATGGTTTAGGGCTGGGACTACCAGGGTATCTAATCCTGTTTGCTCCCCCAGCTTTCGTCCCTCAGCGTCAGTTGCGGTCCAGGGAGCCGCCTTCGCCTCCGGTGTTCCTGCCGATATCTACGCATTTCACCGCTACACCGGCAATTCCACTCCCCTCTCCCGCACTCTAGCACGGCAGTTTCGGAAGCCGCCCCGGAGTTGAGCCCCGGGATTTCACTTCCGACTTGTCGCACCGCCTACGGACCCTTTACGCCCAGTCATTCCGAGCAACGCTGGCCCCCTACGTTTTACCGCGGCTGCTGGCACGTAGTTAGCCGGGGCTTTTTCTGCCCGTACCGTCAATCCCGTTGCCGGGAGTTCGTCCGGGCTAAAAGGGGTTTACACCCCGAAAGGCTTCATCCCCCACGCGGCGTCGCTGCGTCAGGCTTTCGCCCATTGCGCAAGATTCCCCACTGCTGCCTCCCGTAGGAGTCTGGACCGTGTCGCAGTTCCAGTGTGGCCGGCCACCCTCTCAGGCCAGCTACCGGTCGCAGCCTTGGTGAGCCGTTACCTCACCAACGAGCTGATCGGGCGCGGGCCCCTCCCCAGACGTCCACCAGAGGTGGACTTTGATCCCCGGAGCTTGTGTCCCAGGGATCTTATGCGGTATTAGCCCGCCTTTCGGCGGGTTATCCCACATCCGGGGGCAGGTTGCCCACGTGTTACTCACCCGTTCGCCACGCGCCAGCCCACCGTATTGCTACGGCAGACCGCGCGTTCGACTTGCATGTGTTAGGCACGCCGCCAGCGTTCACTCTGAGCCAGGATCAAACTCTCATTTGAAACCTGGTTCCTCGGTTTCCTCACCGAGACCCGGCAGGGCCACGGCTGGGATCGAGGAATACTGTCGGTCGCTCGGTTCATTGAACCGAACGGGTTCTGATACGTTTCATCCGTCTCGCTACCCGGCCCGAACTGCTACTTCTGGGCCTTAGGGACACGGGACGGTCCGTATGGCAAAATCGGTTGTCAAAGAACTGGCCCCCTGGCCAGCAGGAGGACGTACAGGCAATTACTCATACTAGGCTACGGCCACCGTTGTGTCAAGGCGCCCCGAGGGGTTTCAAAACCCCTGTTCCTATGCGGCTTTTCCTTCGCGCGCGCTTAGCCGGAACGCCAGGCAGGCGCGCGCTGCCGATCGCGAATGGATTTCACCACGCGTCCCGGCAGCGCAAGCTGGGCGAGACTCGCCAGCCCTCGCAAGAAAAGGCGCGCTCGCCAAGGATAGAAAGATCCTCGATAGATTCGCAGAGAGGCCGACCGCGAAGTCATAATCGGAATGCAAATCGCGATCGTCATCGGCGGCCGGTTTGTGCCGCCCTCTGGCATCTCTCGTTTCCCTCGCGCCGCGAGCCCGGCCGCTCAACGCGGGAGGCTATCGAGCACTTCCAGGACTTGGGCGGCGTGACCTTTCGACGGCGCCGATTCCCAGATGTGCCGGACGCGCCCCTCCGGCCCGATCAATACCGTCGAGCGGACGATGCCCAGCGCCGACTTGCCCATGAAGCGTTTGAGCCGGCGCGCGCCGTACGCTTCGATGGCGTGGAATTCGGTATCGCTCAGAAGCGTGAAATTCAGCGCGTATTTCGCGCGGAACCGGGCGAGCAGCTCGGTCTTGTCGCCGCTGCACCCGGCAATCGCCGCCTGGCGCTTATCGAATTGCGGTTTCGCGTCCCGGAACTCGGTCGCTTCCTGGGTTCAGCCCGGGGTCATGGCCTTGGGGAAAAAGAAGAGCGCGAGCCAGCGGCCCCGGAAATCGGCCAGCGTGACTTCACGCCCATCGTCCGTTTGGAGCCGGAAATTCGGCGCGGGATCTCCCGCTTGCAGCTTCGCCGCCATCGCTCTTGACCCCCCGGACCTCGCCCGGCCTCACTCGGCCAGGAGCCGCTTGACCGTTTCGTTCACCAGTTGGGGATTGGCCTGGCCGCGCGTCGCGCGCATCACCTGGCCCACGAAGAATTTCAGCACGCCTTCGTTGCCCGCGCGGTACTTGGCCACGTTGGCCGGCTCCCGCGCCACGATTTCGCGGACCACGCGTTCGATCTCGGCGGTGTCGCGGATTTGCCCCAGGCCTTCGGCGGCGATGATTTTCGACGCCGGCTCGCCCGTTTCGAACATCCGCGCCAGCACCTGCTTCCCGCTCGCCGCGGTGATTTCCCCGCGCTCGACTCGCGCGATGAGGGCGGCTAGCTCGGTGGCGGAGACGCGCTCGGCGGGCTTCGTCGCCCCGGTTTCCTTCAGCCGCCGCAACAGCTCTCCCTGAATCCAGTTCGAAGCCGATTTGGGAGCCGCGCCCGCCGCCGCGACCGCCTCGAAATAATCCGCCACGTCGCGGGAAGCGGCGAGCACCCGGGCGTCGTACCCGCTCACTCCGTATTGCGCCTCCAGGCGAGCCCGCTTCGCCGCGGGCAGCTCCGGCATGTCGCGAAGGATCTCTTCTTTCCACGCCTGGTCGATCCGCACCGGCAGCAGGTCGGGTTCGGGGAAATAGCGGTAGTCGTGCGCGTGCTCCTTCGTGCGCATCGGCTCGGTGCGCCCGGCGGCGACGTTCCACAGGCGCGTTTCCTGCAGAACCGCGCCGCCCTGCTCGATCGTGGCGATTTGCCGCTCGATTTCGTACTCGAGGGCCCGCGCCAGGAAGCGGAAGGAGTTCAGGTTTTTGACTTCGGTTTTCGTTCCGAACCGCGCTTCGCCGCGCGGGCGCACGCTCACGTTGGCATCGCAGCGCAGCGAGCCTTCCTCCATGTTGCAGTCGCTCACGTCCAGGTATTCGAGCGTCAGCTTCAGCTCCTCGAGATAGGCCTGCGCCTCCGCCGGGCTCCGCAGGTCCGGCTCGGAGACGATTTCGGCCAAGGGCGTGCCGCAGCGGTTGTAATCGATGTAGGCGGCCCGGTCGGAATCCGGGAAACCCTCGTGCAGCGCCTTCGCGGCATCCTCCTCGAGGTGCAGGCGCGTGATGCCGATCCGCTTCCTGCGGCCTTCGAAATCGATCTCGAGCCATCCTTTCAAGGCCAGCGGCAGCTCGTACATCGAGATTTGATAGCCCTTCGGCAGGTCGGGATAGAAGTAGTTTTTCCGCGCGAAGCGCGACCGCTCCGCCACAGCCGCGTTCAGCCCGAGCGAAGCCCGCACCGCCAGTTCCACCGCCCGGCGGTTGATGGCCGGCAGCGAGCCGGGCAGGCCCAGGCAAACGGGGCAGACGTTCGTATTGGGCGGATCGCCAAAGCGCGTCGAGCAGGAACAGAACATCTTGCTGGCGGTCTTCAGTTGCACGTGCACTTCCAGACCGATGACCGCCTCGTAGCGCGCCAGGGTTTCCGCCGGAATTTCCGATTCCGCGGCTCGACTCATGACGATGGCCCGATTATAGCATCGAGCCATCGAGCCTTTCGGGGCGTCAGCGGCCGCCGCCCCAGCGGTACCGCACGCCCACGCGGTAGCCCAGCCGCAGCGCCGGGTACCCCAGCGCGATTTGGTAATGGCGGTTCAAGACGTTGTCCGCGCGCGCGTAAGCAGTCGCCCCCGCGCCAAGCCGGTAGCTCGTTCCCAGATTCACCACGAAGTAGCTTGGCACGCTGGTGAGCCCTAGCCCCAGGAAATCGCTGTCGGTGCGCCGGCCCACAAATTCGGCTTCCGCGTCCCAATCCATCCGCCGCGTCGAAACGTTGGCGAGGAAGTTCGCGGAATGCGGCGGACGGAGGAAGAGCCGGTTCCCAGGCAAAAGGCTCGGATCGAAGGCGTTCGGCGCGCTCAGAACGAGCGTATCGTCATAGGTGTAGTTGCCGATGAGCGTCAGCCAGCGCCCAGGGCGCGCTTCGATCTGCGCGTTTCCGCCGAAGGCGCGCGACCGGTCGGTGTTGTAAAACGTTCCCGTGCCGTAAGGGCAAGCGGGTGTCACCGCGCCGAAGCCGAAACTGACCATGTCGTAGAACTCGTTCCGAAACCCGTCAATGCTCACCCGCACGCGGTCACCCGCCAGGATCTGGTCCACGCCCGCGTCGAGCGTTCGGCTGCGCTCGGGCCGCAGCCCGGCATTGCCGGGGAAGCAGGGATCGGCGGAAAACGATTGATCGAACGTCGGCTCCTTGATTCCCAGGCCGTAGGAAGCGTAGGCGTGGGTCGGCCCCCAATCCCGGCTGCCTTCGCGCACGACGAGTGAGAGTCCCAGGCGGGGCACCACGCGCGTGCCGAAACCGGCGTTGTCTTCCACACGCGCTCCCGCCACCGCCGTCAGTCGCCGCGTCGGCTGCACCCTCGCCTCGAGATATCCTGCCTGGTTGTTCCGCCGGGCGTGCGTCCCGCCGAAATAGCCGTTCTCCACCTCCGCCTCGTATCCGGCGGTGAGCCCGCCCTTGCCAAACAGATAGCTCGATTGCTCTTCGAAACCCGCGCGGTTGTATTCGTTTCGCGTGGTGTAGATCGGCGGATCGGTGTAGGTCTCGCCCAGATACGATTCGCTGGCCGCCAGGTGATGCCGCCAGCGCGAGCCGGTTTGGAAGTCCCAAGCCAGGTTCGCGGAGACGTTCTTGAGGGCGTCGTGCTGGTGGGGATCGTAAGGCAGGAAGAGCGTCTGCCCCGCGACGCCCGCGTCGCTCGCGCTCGAGCGCAAGGCGAGCCGGAGGGAGTTCGCGGGGCTGAAATGCCAGCCGAAATCCCCGGAAAGCGAATTGTCGCGGAAGCGATCGTTGGGTCCCTGCCCTTGCGTCGCGATCGAGTCGATTCCCGCCGAATAATCGAGCTTGCCGAGCAGCCCACTCACGTCTCCGCCGGCATGCCAAGTCGAGAAATTCCCGCCGTCGGCGTGGAAATCGATTTCCGGCCGTCGCGTCGCGCCACGCCGCGTGAAAATCTGGATCACACCCACCATGGCGTCCGAGCCGAAAAGCGCGCTCGTGGCTCCATGCACCACTTCGATCTTCTCGACGTTGTCCAGCGTGTAATTGGAGAAGTCGACGTTTCCTCCCGGCTCGTTTACCGGCGTGCCGTCCACCAGCACCTTAGTGAAATTCGAGTTGCCGCCGTCCATGAAGAGCGAAGTGATTCCCCCCTCCGGCCCCAGTTGCTCGAGGGAGAGGCCCGGCAGGCTGGCGAGCAGGGGAGCGAGCCATAGCTGGTGCCGCTGGCCGATCTCTCGCGCGGTCACAACGTCCACCAGGCCGGTGGCGTCGGCGAGGGGCAAGGGCTGGGCGCCGGCCGTCACCGTAACGGTGGCAGCGAGCGGCCGTAGCGGGAGCTGCGGACTCCAGCGGGCGGGCGCGCCGGCGGCGATTGCGATCGTGCGCGTCACAGCAGCGAAGGCCGTGTCCGCGATCCGCACCCGGTAGCGCCCGGGCGGCAGGGCCAGCGCGTAAGTCCCGTCGGCGCTTGTCGTCGTCTGATAATTCCCCGGCCCGTTGACTTCGCGCGCGCTCACTTGCGCTCCGGCAATCGGCGCGCCGCTCGGGTCGGCAATCCTTCCGGTGAGTTTTGCGGCGGTTGGCGCCGCGGAGCAGGACAGGCAAAACAGCAGGATTCCGGCGAATACCGCGAAGCGTGGAAGCATGAAGCGCCTCCTCTCTCGCCCGCGCGAGAGTTGAAGGTTGTTCCGGGTCGTCCGCTCCCCCGAGTGAGCGGCAAGACTGCCGGAAAGCGGGCTTCGCCGGTCTCCTGACTTGGCGGCGTTTCGGCCCGAGGCGCCTTCCCGGCCCCCTAGGAGGCCAGTGGCGTCCGGGCATCTGCTCTCCGCCTTACAGTCGCGCGGCGGCGACGGCTTTTCACCGTCTTCCCGTTCACGAAGCTCGCACGTGAATGTGCGCAACGCGTTCCGTGGGATTTACGTCTCCGTTTCGGCGCGTCGCAGGTTGGCGTCAACGAAACAGTCTCGGCCTTTCCGCGTTCGTCACTTCATTCGCGATGCACCTCCAAATGGATTCTCGGCCGGTTCCCCGGCCCGGGCTCGACGCGCAACGGCGCGCCAAATACCTCCCGCAGCAGCGCTTCCTGGAACACTTCCGTCGGCCGGCCGACGCCGAGGGCGCGGCCCGCGTGCAAAAGCACCGTGAGATCGGAGAATTCGGCCGCCAGTTCGAGTTCGTGCGTTACCACCACGATGGTCGAGTGGCCGGCGGTGGCGAGCGAGGCCAGTTGCCGCAAAAGCTCCACCTGCCCCCCGATGTCCAGATGGAGTGTGGGCTCGTCCAGCAGGAGCAAGAGCGGCTGCTGCGCCAGCGCCCGGGCCAGCACCACCCGCTGCTTCTCGCCCCCCGATAGCTCCTTCATCCAGCGCCCCGCCAAGTGCGCCGCGCCCACCTGCCCGAGCGAGCGCAGCGCCATGCCTAGATCGTCGTCGCTCGGCAGGCGCAACCCGTGGCCGTGCGCGTACCGGCCCTGAAGCACGAAATCGGTGGTGGTGAGCGGGAAAACGAGCGGGCTTTCCTGTTGCACCACTCCGATCCGGCGCGCGCGCGTGCGGGAATCCAGCCGGCTTACCTCCGCGCCGTCAAGTTCGATGCGGCCGGCCAGGGGGCGGGCCACGCCCGAAAGCAGTTTCAAGAGCGTAGTCTTGCCGCTGGCATTCGGCCCGACGATCGTCACCAGTTCGCCGCGCCGCGCGCGGAAACTCACCGGCTCGAGCGTGAACAGCGGCTGGCGGCCGGCAGCATGGTAGCTGAAACTCACCGCCTCGACGTCGAGCCGCGCCGGCTCCCCTCGCCAAGCGGCGGCTTCCGCGGGCGGCGGTGTGATCCTTGCGCTCATCCCAGCTTTCTCCGCAGCAGATAGATGAATACGGGCGCGCCCGCAATCGCCGTCATCGCGCCCACCGGAAGCTCCGTCGGCGCGACCACCGTGCGCGCCAGCGTATCCGCGACGATCAGCGCGATGGCGCCGCCCAGCGCCGAGGCCGGAATCAGCAGCCGGTAATCAGACCCGAAGAGCATCCGCATCACGTGCGGCACTAGCAGACCCACATACCCGATCGCGCCGCTCACCGAGACCGCCAGCGCCGTCAGCAGCGATCCGCCCAAGTACACCACCAGCTTCACCCGGCGCACGTTCACGCCCAGGTGCATCGCTTCCTGCTCGCCGCCCGCCAGCAGATTCAAGTCCGCCGAAGTCGTGTATACCGCGCCAATCGTCAGCCACGTCACCAGCATCAGCCACCCCAGCCGCACGGGAAGCGGGGAAGACAAATCCCCCATCAGCCAGAAAGCCATGCCGCGCAGGTCGCGGCCCGGCAGCGACGTCATCAGAAACATGATCACCGCCGAGAAAAACGACGCGCTGATCACTCCCGCCAGCAGCAGCGTGTAGGAATCGAGCTGGCCCCCGCGCCGGCCGAGAAAATAGACCGCGGCAACCGTTACCAGCGCTCCCGCGAATGCCGCGCCCATCGTCCCGAGCGTGGTTCGCGGCTGCGCCAGCAGCGCCAGGATCGCTCCAAGCGCCGCGCCGCTCGAAACTCCCAACACGTAGGGATCGGCCAGCGGGTTCCGGAGGAGGGATTGAAATCCCGCTCCCGCCACCGAAAGCGCCGCTCCCACCAGCAACGCCAGCAGGACCCGCGGCAGCCGCAAGTCGAGCACGATCATGCGGCAGTCGCTCGTCATGGACGCGCTATGCCCCGTGGCCGCTTGCGCCAAACACGCGCCGATCTCGCGTGTGGGGATGGGCACCGGGCCCAGCCCCACCGCCACGACGCCTACCACAACCAGAATCATCGCCAGCAGCAGCGTCACCAACATCACCCGTCGCAGCGTCAGTGGCTTCCCCGCCGTCATGTGCTCCCTCCTCGGCGCGGCTGGGCCGCGCTCCCCGTGCCAGCCCGGAAGTGGCGCGAGTATTCCCCGTCGCGCGCTTCGCCCCCTGCGTCGATTGGGGTATCGGCGCGAAAGGCGCCAGGATGCAGCTCCCGCGCGAGTTCCTCGATCGCACCTACCAGCGCCGGGCTCGGCCGGTTGATCGCGTCGCTCACTAGCACCAAACGGCCCTTCCGCACCGCCTCGAGTTCGCGCCAGCCCGGCTGGCCCCCTAGCGCCTGGGCGATTGTGGCAGCGCTCATTGCGCCGGTGGCTGGAAAAATCAGCTCTTCCGGTTCGAGGTGTACGATTTCTTCCATGCTGACGTGCGGCCAATCTTCGTTCACGTCGATCACGGACTCCGCTCCCGCCCAGCGCAGCGCATCCGCGATAAACGTGTTCTTGCCCGTGGTAATCAGCGGGTCCTGCCAGACGACGAACAGCACCCGCTTCGGTTTCCGGCCTGCCAGCCGTTGGCGCAAGGCGTCGAGCCGCGCCTCGAGCCGGCTGGCGAGCCTGTCCCCTGCGCGCTGCGCGCCTACGAGTCCGGCAATCCGCCGAATGGTCTCGAGCATCCCTTCCACCGTGCGCGCGTCGGTCGCGTAGACAGGGATGTTGAGCCGGTCGAGCGAAGCGACGGTCTCCCAGCGGTTAATCGAGCCGTCCACGAGCACCAGGTCTGGACGGAGCGACACGATCTCTTCGATGCTCGGGTCAAGCGGCTCGCCCACACTCGGCTTCGCCGGGCTGCCCTTGGGAACATCGGAGTAGTCGGTGATGCCGGCGATCTGGCTGCCCGCGCCTACCGCGTAAAGAGTTTCGGTGACGCTGGGCGCGAGCGAGACCACGCGCCGCGCCACCATCGGCACCTCCACTCGGCGCCCGGCATCATCCACAACCGCGTGCCGCGCCGGCGGCGCCGAGACTTCCTGGCGCGCCGTTTTAAGGCGGCTTGTTTGCGCGCCCTGCTCAGCTCCAAGCATGGCCGCGCGCACCGGCCATCCCAGCGCCATCAGCGCGAGCGGCGCCAGCGCCATCAGCGCCCTCCGCGACACAGTTCGGGTAGCACAGGCTTCAGAGTCTGTGTGGCAACTGAGGACGAAGCCCTCAGCGGCTAAAGCCGTGTCGATGGGCCAGGACTTTCGGCACGGCTGAAGCCGTGCCCTTTCGTAAAACCTGGGTTGCCACACAGACTCTTCAGCCTGCGGCCCTTGTGTTCCCCGGTGGAACGGAGCGGTCCCGCGGGGCGGGGCTGTGCCACTTCGCCGCTGGCTGAAGGCCGCGCCGTGCACGCATGAAATTCGCTTTGTGTTTGGAAGCGACAAAAAAAGCCCCAAGGCGCGGAGTGGGGCTCGTCGAGCCACACTCTTGGCCGCGAGAGTGTCAGCTCAGTACGGCTCGGGCAGGTCTCCTGGCTTTCGGCCTTCCGCTCGACAGCGCTCCTCAAGCGCGCCTAGCGAAATCGGGCGTTTCCGGCTCGCCCGCTTTCGGCGGACAAGCGGCCCTTCCGGCTCCCGCTCGGTGAGAGGGGCCTGCCGTGGGCGCCCCGGCGATGGGGCGGGAAACGCCGGCCGATTACAGTGGCGGGACCGCGGCCGATTTGCACGGCCTTCCCTTCACCCGATCCGGCTGATTCTTCCTTCGGAGTGTAGGCACGCCCCGCTCCCGGTGTCAATCTCGTAAGGGGATAGGAGACAGCGCGCCCGGAAACCGGCCCCCCTACCCCTTGTGGTGGGCGCGGGGTGGCCAGCGGACGGGCCAAGGCGTGGGGTACGGGCCGAAGGGGAGGGGAGCAGGGGGGACGGAGGAGGGTCGCCGAGCGGGTCCGGAAGGGTGGCGCTAGCCATTCCCCGGATCGAAGTACCAGTGTGCGGGGGGAGGGGGGCGCGACGGCGCGGGCGATCCGGAAGCGCGTAGGCAATGGCGGGCACGAGGACGAGCACGGGGGGCGAGGTGGGGAGATGGTTTTCTCCCCAGAGAAAGCGATGGAAAACGGGTGCGTTAAACATGGTAGAATCTGCATGATTTAATCGCTTCGGTGACGTGAGAAACAACTTCCAGCGTGTTGGCTCGATTAGTAATTCTCACGTAGGGAGAGAATTCGAGGAAGTGGTGCGGCAATTCTTTGCCGGGACAGGCATTTCGCTTGAGCGCGGATTCGTGGCTCCCGTTGGATTGAAAGTGAAGAAGTCCCACAAATTCGACCTGGGAAGCAAAACCCCGCCGATACTCGTTGAATGCAAGTCGTACACCTGGACAAGTGGCGGCAATTCTCCAAGCGGGAAAATCAGAGGATTGAACGAGGTGATGCTCTTGTTCAGTGTCGCCCCAGAGCACTATCGGAAAATACTTTTCTTACTGAAGCATTTAAGGAAGAACGTGAGCTTGGCCACCCACTATATCCAGACGCAGGGGCACCTGATCGGTTCTCGCGTTGAGATTTGGGAATTTGACGTCGATGCAAGGCAGGGCCAGCGGGTATTCTAGAAATGAAGGGGCTGCAACGAAGGAAACGAGGATGCCTATCGCTGAGGATTTCAAGCTTGAACTGCACCGCATGATGTTGGAAGCGATGAATGAGGGCAGAGCATCCGTGGAGATCAACGCTGGTGAGCTTCACAAGCGAATTGGTGATTATCCCAGTAGGAATCACAGAATGCCCGTCTGCTGCGCAGTTATGCGGCGCGCGCTTGCGCAAGACGCTGGTGATGTAATCCTAGAAGAACCACCAAGCGGGCAGGGGGCCAGTCTGACCATAAGGTATGTGCTGCCACGCCACGAACCGATTCCACATTAGGTATGCACGGGCACTGCACGCCTGTCCTCTTAGACTGTGCCGACTCTTCGGGCAATTTCTCACAGCTTGCATGGACTAGTCCCCGGCCATGGCTTCGGTCAGGAGTCGATGATTGTCGAGGTATTTCCTTCGGTTTATTTTGCGCCACTGGCGCCGCCAATCTTCCTCATGTTTGACGGAGTGTGGGTCATCCATGATCCATACAAACGGTCGTCGCCAACCTCGAACCCCCGGATTTATCCGACCCATTACGCGCTGAAGTTCCAGAGAAGGGACAATGAAAATCTCGGGTGACCGTCTGGAGCCTTCCTGTAGGTCAACGAATGAGTAGAAGAACGCCCTACTCGGTTTTCCCTTGAGTGGCCAACTGACCTCCCACTCGCTGCGATTGTTCCGACGCTTACCCGAAAACGTGCGATGAGCCTTACGAGCCGTCTTGACCTGTATCGAGATTGATCTGCTGCCATCTGTTGTGGACACCAGCAAGTCGATCGAGGGGGACAACCCGCGTACCATTGCAACATTGAAGCCATGCGCGGCCAGCCAATACGCGGCGTAGTGCTCACCCGCTAACCTGAATAATTCACGAATTTAAAATACGAAAAGCCTCTTTCATGGTACAAAGCCGTTGTTCACGCGGTTTTGAGACCAATCGGAGGCTTTCGCTTGGGTCACGATACCAC
>JAJYLB010000053.1 GCA_021788095.1 Acidobacteriota bacterium
AAACACTGTGTTGTGGTATCGTGACCCAAGCGAAAGCCTCCGATTGGTCTCAAAACCGCGTGAACAACGGCTTTGTACCATGAAAGAGGCTTTTCGTATTTTAAATTCGTGAATTATTCAGGCTAGGGCAAGGTCCGAACGGCAGGCGGGACCCGCGACCGGATTGGCGTCCCGTCGGTCGACCAGTTGCGCTGGGGTCGCGGCCTGGCGTGTGCTTCCGATAATCCCTGGGTCTGCCATGGGCGTAGCTCGCCTCCGCGGCTGACTTCCCCCGGTCGGAATCCCGGGAAGCGGCGGTCCAGCGACCGCTATTCTCCCCGCAGCAAGCGCGCCGGGTCGATCTTCGCCGCGGCTCTCGCGGGCGGATAAGCAGCGAGAAACCACGCGAGGGCAAGCACGCCCGCGGCCGCCGCTAGGATCGCGGGGTCGGTCGGCGCTACGCCATAGAGCAGGCTATGGAGAATGTGGCCGATGCCCCACGCGCCGACGAGCCCGAGCGCGATGCCCGCGCCCGCTATCGCCGCCGCTCGCTTCATCACAAGAGCGAGGACACCGCCCGGCGTCGAGCCGAGGGCCATGCGTACGGCGTAGGCGCGAAGCGACTGGTTCGCCAGGTAGCCGATAATGCTATAGAGGCCCGCAGCGGCGACAACCAGCGCGATCAAGCCGAACGCGCCGAGCGCCCGCAAAGTGAATCGGCGCGTGGCTGTGGCCTTGCGCACCGCGGCCTCCACGCTCTGAGCCCCGTAGAAGTACGTTGGGGCGGCCACTTTCACGGCGCGCTCTATTTCGGGAAGCATGACGTCCGCCGAGAACGAGGTGCGCGCCAGGAGGGCGGGCTCCGCACTGAACGACATCTGGCTGGTTGCGAAATAAACCTCGGGCTGCGGGGTGGTCTCGGGGGCTGATTCGCGGACATCTTCGGCAACGCCGACAACCCTCGCCCACCCGGGCGGAGGGGTGTCCAGCCGGACGCGCGCCGAGAGCGAATTCCTTCCTGGGAAGAAACGCCTCGCGAAGGTGGCGCTCACGATGGCGACGGCCGCCGAGCGGGTTCCGTCGGTCGGCTCGAACGGCCGGCCCTGAATTATCGGTGTCCGCAGCGTGCGGAAGTACCGAGGGCCGACAACCTGTATGACGGTACCCGGGGCGGTCCCCGCCCTGCCGCCGACCGAGAACTCGACGTTCCCGATGAGGGAGCCCCCCGTCAACGGCGCGTGGCCGGCCACGGCGACTGACTGCACGCCGGGCAAGCGCGTGACCGCAGCTTCTATCCGGGCAAGAACTTCGCTCCCGGGGGCGGTGTTCTCGCCGGGGAAGTCTACGTCCAAGGTGACGAGGCCGTCTGTGTTGAATCCCAAATTGGAGGGTCGCAAGAGGGCGCGCAGCGTAAGAAACATTGCGCCCAGACCCAACAGCAGCGCGAGGGTAACGGCGAACTGGAACGACACCGTCGCCGGAGGGACTCGAGCTTGGCGATCACGGCGGCTTGCCGCGCGGGGTTTTGCTCGCCGATCCAGACCTGCTGAACCCTCCGCTTCGCCTCCACTAGGATCATCGTGGGCGTGCCGCTCACGCCCATGGAAGCTAGGTTCACGTTTGGCACGATGGGGGGCGAGAGGCCGTGCGAGGCGAGCGATCACTTGACGCCTGGATCGTAGTGCTTAAGGGCCGCGCGCCAGCGGGAGAACAGTGGAAGGATGACCGCCGGTATCGTTCTCCCCGGGTTTCCGACCTCGCCCGCGACGCGGGCACGCTCAAGATCCCTAAGCGCTACATGGATCACCCAAACCGCTCCGCCTATCCGCTGCGCGTCGCGTGTACCGCCCCTCAACGATGAGCTCATGGCTTTCAGCGCCGAGACAATCTCCGTGTCTGAGTCGTGCTTGGCGAGCGATTGACCGAGCAACTCGCTGACGGCCTCGATCTCGCTGTAGGCCGCCTGTCGCCGGGGGTGTAGCTCAGACAGCAGGTGCTCGTCGCCCGCAGAGCTCCCGTCCTGGAAGACGACTGCCACGAGGTGAGGCTCAACGTAAGGCGCCTCGCTGCTCCCCACCGTAAACGAAAAACTTCGGCCGGGGTCGACCGGGGGATCAAGAGGGAAGTAGACGGCTGGGTCATACCAGTCGGTCTCCCTCACTTCTCGGGGCGCGTACACGGGGGAAATGGCGACGACCGCCACGACAAGCGGGGAAGAGTAGTCGTTCGTGATCTTCACGTGAGGCCGGGGCGAAGGCAGGTAGGCAAGCGAAACCTTGTCTCCCCGCACCTGGCCCCCGACGCCCGCCGCGGCAAGTATCAATGCAGCGGTCACCAGCGCAGCGTCTCGGACTCGGGAGCCTCTCCCCCAACCCCTGCTAACCATGGCCTTCCATCCGTCCACCGCCCGAATCGTAGCACCAGTTAGGGCCTCCGGGCCGACCCCAGCCCTGGCCGGCGCCGACCCCTCGGAAGAACAGCGGCGGCACTGACACCGCGGGCATCACTTAATGCTCGGGTCGGAGCGCCTCAGGGCCGCGTGCCACCTGGAAAACCACGGGAGGATGACCAGAGGAATGGTCTTCCGCGGATCCCCTATATCTCCTACAAGGCCGGCTCGCTCCAGATTCGCCGTCGTCCAATCGATCACGAACTCGGCCGCCATCCTCGGCCAGACGTCAGGGACGCTGGCCGCCAGGGATCCCCTCGTTGTCTTCAAAGCCGAGAGGACCTCCGCCTCCGACTCGCGCTGCGCGAGGGCCTGGTTCAGCAGCGCGGTGACGGCCCGGATCTCTTCGTCCGCCGACACCCGCCGCGCGTGCAGTTCCGAGAGCCAGTGCCGGTCGCCGAACGACTCCCCGTCCTGGAAGCCCACCGCCAGCAGGTGCGGCTGAAGGTTGGGCGCCTGATCGGCCGGTCCCACGGGAAATGAGTAGCTCTGGCCGGACCCCAGCGGGGGGTTGTGCGTGAAGCTCAGCCCCGAGTCGTACCAGACGGTCTCAACCGCTTTCTGGGGCGCGGCCGCCGTCGACATTATCACCACGAGCCCGCTCAGCGGAGAGCTGTAATTGTTTGTGATCGTTACGTGGGGTCGCGGCTTAAGCGAGGTGGCAACGGACACCTTGCTCGTCAAGCCCTGCCCCTTAAGACCAACCGCGCCAAACAGCGACGCGGCAGCTACCAGCAAGAGACTTTTCCTTCGCACGCTGTTCTCCTTTCCGGCGCGGGCGCGGGTCGCCGCAGGCCCGCCGCCGGGCCCCGGGCCTCAGTAGCATTGCGCCTCAAAATCCGGCGTCAGGCCCACGTCGTCAGCAGCTTCTATCTGCAAATCGTTCGGGTTGCCGTTGTTACAACTCGGGTAGCCCTGCACGATAATGTCGTCGAGCTCCCAGTACACGAAGTCCGAATAGTCCGTCGAGAAGTCCTCTTGCATATCCTGCCCGCCCGGAATGAAGCTCGGGTCGACCCAGTTGTTGTCGCAGTCGTAGAACCCAGCAGTGCAAGATCCGTACGCCTCCGCGTCCTCGTAATACCTCGGCACCCCCCCGTCAACAAGGGCTGTCAGTCCGAACCAAGTGTTCCCACACGAGTCCTGGGATTCCTGGTAGCTGCCATTCGACGCAAAGCACTGCGCACGCGATGGGGTAACGAGCGAAGACACGGCCAGCGCAAGGAACACAATTCCCGCGGTCGCCGGCACCAATAGCAGATGCGGACGGTGCCGGCCCACGGTGCTCCCCGCTGGCGCAACTGCGGCCGCGTCCCTCGCAAGCCCAAGGTCCCCCGCCCGAGGCCCCGGCTGACAGGCCGTGCGTGCGCCCGAGAGGCTGCCCCCCGACACCCCAGGCCGCGACCCAAGCCTCGCCCTGGCGGGGCCGAAGAGGCTGCTGGCGATGTCGATCCATTTCTTCATGCTCTTCATGGTCACCTCCGGTCCAATTCGGCACCTTGCCGCGCCGACCTCGCGGCGCGGTCCTTCGAATATGGACTAGCCGGGCCGCGGGCACAAGCGGAATCAGTTCACGTGGCGGGGCAAACCTTCACTCTTGTGGCGGATTTTCGCCGCCAGCGTGAGGGCGGGCGTCCAGTCGCTCGAGTTACGAAATTGGTGAAGGCTCCCAGGGACTCGAAGCCGAGCCGGAAGGCAACTTCTTTGACGCTCAGCGGCGGTGTGATGAGGAGTAAATTCGTCGCGGCGGCAAGGATCGCGTCGCGCCGATAGTCTCGGAACGTTTTCCCGTCGCGGGCGCAGGCGCGCTCGAGCGTGTGCCGGTCGACTCCGAGAATGCGCGCGGCATCGCCCAGAGCGACGCGCGGGCGCGACCCCAGGACGTCCTCGAGGGCGGCGAGCAGTTGGCTGGCTTCGTACATTGCGCACCGCGGCGCAACGCCAAACGGTCGAAAGAGCCGGCAATATGCCGGCCCTACGACTCGGCGTAAAACTCGGAGGCACGGGGGCGGGCGATAGTTCGTGCTCTGAGGGCGCTGCCGAGGCAACAACGAACCAGGATTGCGCAAATGAGTATTTGCCCTCGCGACCCCCCCCCGCTTCTCCCGAACTCCCCTGATTACCAATTGGAAAACAGCTTTCTTCCTTCTACCCGAACACCCCCCCCCCCTATGTCAAGGGCTTATTTCGGCGGGGAAGGTACGCCGTTGGGCATCCCCGCGGGCTGATTGACATCTGCAAAACACTGGGACATTCCGCGGCCTGTCGTCCCGAGCCCGCCGCGACGGGCGAGGGATCCGATCTTGGCCTTGGGGGGAAACAGCAGATTCCTCGCGCCAAAGCGGGGCGCTCGGAATGACAGGCCCTGTATCGCCCCGGCCTTCCGCGCGCCGCACCTGTCGTAACGCCGCCATGCTGGCGGCAACCTCCAGGAAAAAGCAAAAGAGCCGGCAAGGCGGCGCGCGGCGACCGGCTACTGAAGAACTTCCCGGAGGGTGGTCGAGACGCGTCCGCCGGCCGTTCGGAGGCGATTAAGCTGGATGCTCTTCGATCCGCAGGCCAGCGTCAGGATGTTTCCCACGGCCGTGCCGATGCGGTAGGGCTTTGCGCCGAGCGTGCATTGGGTCTCGCCATCGCCGGCGAAGCCGCTCGCGAGGGCGTAGAGGCGGTCGGCCAGCGCGGCGGCCTCGGGCCCGCTGCTCGCATACCAAGTCTTGGCCGCCCGGTCGAGTTTCCCGTTGCCGAAGGAGACCACGGCGATCATCTCGCCGCTTCGCTCCGTGACGGTCCAGTCGTCTCCCGCGCCCCGCGCCCGCTCGACGCGGTAGGAGCGTTCGAGCGCGGCCAGCACGGGTTTCTCCGGCATGCCGAGCGTTAGCGCTACCGAGCCCACTTCCAGCCGACTGGAAGCTGTTGCCAAACTGCCATCGGCCGGCTTCAGGGGCTGAAGCCCCTGATTTTGAGCGGCTCTTTGTCGGAGCTGAGGCTCCGACCCCCGACGACCGAGACCTTTGCCACACCCTCCAGCGGTTGGAGGTTGCGCAATTGCCGCAGGGGCGATTCCCAAGGCGGCGATTGCCATCCCAACGAGCCAACGCATGCCGCACCTCCCCCTGTAGAGTCTACCGCTCGGTCCCGACCTCGAACCAAGTTCAAAGCCTGACAGGGTGTTGCATCACCTGTTTCCGACCACTCCCGCAGAACCTTCCGGGACGCAAGAGGCACGCCTCTGGGGCTGAAGCCCGCTGATTCGGCGGGCCTTCATGTCGGAGCCGGAGCTCCGACCCCCGAAGACCCTGGCTGTCAACTGGCCCGAGTTCTTGACGAACACGGGCAGGTGAGAGCGCGCAATACGCCGCCCCCGCCAAGATACGAGCAGCCCTGGCCTGGGGCGCATTCTCGTCGTCACCAACGGTTGCGTCAGTTGGATCGAGCTGGAGCAGACCAAAACGTACGACAAGCTCGCGCTTACGAAGCTTCGGGTATTCCCCGATCATCGCCGCGTTGCTCTGCGCCTCTGCTCCTGCGCGCGGTATTCCCTCTCGAGAGCCTTCACCGCGGAACGGTAGCTCATTGGGGGAGCCGGTGCGGGTAGGGTCCAAAGTACTTCCACCTCCTTGGAAGAAGGCGGGAGGGAAAGCCAATGCTGGTGAGCTTCGACGGAGCTGCCATCCACTGTTGCGCTTCGGACGGTCACGAACCACGGCAAATGTACCACGATGTGCGCGGGCTTTTGCCGGAAGTCGGGTTCGAGGCTCATGCGCATGCCGCTGCGGCTAAACTTGCACTCCATTTTCATCCGGCCGAATAGCGTGGGCGCGTTGGACACCTGGATCGTATCGCCCGGCTTCGTCCAGTCGGGAGACAGCGCGGACAGCAGGTGCAGGTCGTCTCCTTGCTCCCGGACGAGCATATTGCGGAGCAGCGTCACGTATTCCGCGGCAAACCAGCCGTGCGGGGCAAGGTCATTGCCGAAATCCCGTGTAGTCCATGGGATGGGACCGACCTCCCAACCGGCATGAGTGGACTCGGTGTGGACCAGCTCGGCATAAAGACCTCGGACAACCCGTTTCGGCTCTCCCACGATGAGCTCGGTCTCCGCATTCCTGAAACCGGTGTAGTCGTGAAGCCGGCCGGCGTAGGTCATCAGGCCCTCACCGTACTCCTTCCGCACTCGCCGCAAGGTGCTCGCTACGAGGGGGTTGCCTGCTGGGACCAGCATCTCCGGGTAGAGAACGTTCATGTTGCCCCAATCCTGCCCCCCGGGAACATCCAGGCCCGGCGGAATAGCGCCTCCGTCCTTCGTGGCGACCGCGTCGAGCAACCCGAACAACACCTGATGATAATCTTGGTAATCCTGTTGAAATTCCCGGACTTGGGCTGGGGCACCTACCGCCTTGGCCAGCACGATGGCTTCTTTCAACCCGGCGAGCGCCCAGAAGTTATGGCCCGTCACATGAGCCGTTACATCAAATTCATCATCATGAGGATTCGCGGCGGGCATGATTTCGAGCGGATCTTTTCTTCTTGCCTGCTCCAGCCAATGGACGGCGCGGACGACCGCCGGGAATACGCTCCGCGCAAACGCGCGGTCTGAAGAAAACTGGTAGTAACGGCCCAAAGTCCACAGGGCCTGCCCCCATCCGTCGTACTGCCCGCTTTGGGAAAGGAAGAGGCCGTCAGGTTTCTGGCACTTCAGGAAGAAAGGAAGGCTCTGCCGAACGAGGTTCAGGTATCCGGTTTCATCGTAGGCATTCATGATGTGCGAACCATCTCGCAGCCAGAAGGCGTGGTATTGGAGGTCGTTGACCGTCTGGATGTAGTCCTTGCCTACGCGTTCGCGCGCCATCATGTCGTAAATCAGACCTGCCTTGAAGGTGTTTGTCGCTTCCTTTTCGGGCAGGCTGATTTGAATGCCCCGACGCAACCTCTTTTCCCAGAGGCTTTCCGTCTGGCCGAGGACCGCGTCGAAGCCGGAGGATTCCAGCTCTTGGATTGCGTCCGCATCGTCCACCGGGATGGGCCGAACGGGCATCTTGAAGATCAGCGTTTCCGAGCTCCCCGGCTGTAGGTGGAGTTCGTACTGGGTCACCAAGATCGGAGTCCCGGGGGAAACGCGCGGTTGTTCCGGCTTGCTATAGCGGCTGGTTTCCGTCAGCCTCAGCGCGGGCCGGGGAGCGGTGGAGAACTCGTAGACAGCCTTGCCGGATCGCGTAGCGAGATTCTTCTTGAACCCGTAAACCCAATGGGGATCAAACGCCACCCCCGGCTGAGAGTAGTTGCCTGGTCCGGCTGGGATGACGGGTCTCGCGAAGCGATGAGAGGCTAGATTACAGGGGCTGGGCTCGCTTCCGGCGCCTGTGTAACGGAAGGCAACGCTGAAATATGACGTGCGATTTTCAGAACCGACGTCTCTTGCGATCACGCGGATGAAATTCACCGGTCGGCTCTCCCCGTTTTGGCTCGAAAGGGGAGCCGCAAAGGTTGTCAGATCATAACGGACTGTCCCATCCCGATAGGTGTAATGGAAGATTGGCAGGTAGCCTTTTCCCAGGGTACGAACGCGCTGCCAGGCGGGCCGCGCCGGGAAGCCAAGGGAAAACATCAGCTCCCCAAATCCCGTGTAAAGATATCCCGCAGGTGTAATCTCGGTGCCCATAGGAGCATTTTGAACTGCGATTTCATCCGTGGGGCAGGCGGGATAGCTGAATGGTTCCCCGGGCTTGTCAATGGCCGCCTTGACCATTTGCGCCTTTAGGCTCGCGGGAACGATGATCCCGATGGGCAGCAACCACCCAAGAATTAGCCATCTCATGTGGCTCTCCTCCGAAGGCATCGCCTTCCCCGAGACATTTCCTCCAGGACTTCCACCTTTAGGTATCGGACGGGCACAAGATAAGCCTCAGAAGCGGATGGGTATCTTGTTGAGATCGCGCGAAAGCATCAGCTTGAGCGTCAGCCTGTCGGACCCGGCGGTAAGGCCGACGCCGACGCCCGCTTCGATATCCACGATCTTGCTGTTGTGGTCCATCACCGCCCAGACTTCATGGAATTGATCGTGGGCGCCGTAGAAGTCGTGGAACGCTCCGAAGCCATCGTACTCCTCGGCGGCGACGGTCCACCGGGGATTCAAGTCGAAGGCAATTCGGCCGGCGGGGTTGTACTGGAGGCCGCCGAGGCCTCCGGTGTAGTCCGTATCGACTATCGGGTTGTAGATCAGCGTCCATTTACCCAGGTGCGCGCCGACGATCGGGCGTATCTCGCCCGAGACGGTTCGCGACTCCCAATACGAGTAATTGAAGCTAAATTCGAAATTCAGGCCGTAGAAAAGTTTGTGGTCCGCGGCGTGCGGCCGCACAAACAGTTCTCGTATCTTGAAGCCGTCAATCGAACCTCCGCGCCCCGTGGAGTAAGCCGTATAGATCGGAAAATAGAGGCCCTGTTCCCACCAGGTCTTGAGGCCATACGCCCATTCCACTCCCCCGTTCCACGAATCATCGGGGACGATCGCGCCAGGGTAAGCGGGAGTCCTGCGCCCGATGGGGGTGAAGTTGTTGTGCCACATGACGTTGAAGATGCCCTGGGGCTCGATGACCGCATCGTAGACCTGGATCTCGTCTGTCTGCGCGGAGGCCATGGCGGGCAACGCCACCACCACGAGCAGCAGAACCAAAGCCAGCACGCCTGGATGGCGAGCCATTCGCCTCAGCGTGAGCGATCGGTTTACCTGTCGCACGAAGCCTCCCCTCGTATCGAGACAGGATACAGATTCCGCGGGGCGCCGTGAAGTTTCGGCGATCTTCCCGCTTGCCACAGCTAGGGCGGGGGCCGCACAGCTCCGGGGAGTGGATGGCTCCCTTCGGCCCTGGCCGCGTGGCTAACGACTATGCTTGACGGGGAATTGAGTTAAGTTTAGTTTATTTGCTTAGTTCATCGGCGTTAACTCGAACGCCCTCGCGAAACCCCTCCGGCTTCCGAAGTGCTCGGTCGCTGGTGACGAACCAGCATGAACGGCGAAGAGCGTCAGGCAAATGCGGATGGCTCGGCAAACCACGGGGCTCATTCTGGCCGGCTGGGCCGCGCTGGCAGTGTGTCCGGCGGGGGTTTGGGCCGCGCCAGCCGCGGCGAAGCCCTCTGCCGACACCCCGCACCGGCTGCCGGCAACTGACCGAGCGGCAGGCGCGAGGACGAAGGCGGGTCATTCCCTGTCCTCAAGAGAGAAGGCCCGCAGCAAGCTTACCGGGACGAAGCTCGCATTCGCATCGGGCTGGCCGGAGGGCGACCACAAGGGTCGCCCCTACAACGGATCGGCAGGGCGCAGAGACGGGGCCTCCGAGGCCCCGGTGGAGCTAAGAGACTGCGCTCACGTTAATCCGCCGGGTAAGGCGGGCGGGCTCTCCGACCGGTTCTGGATCGGCGGCCAAGTGAACGTAGTGATCCAAGGCCACGGGAACTTTTACGCGCTCTATTCGGGACCCAACAGCTTCCACAACCTAGGGGAGGCCGCGGGCACGAGTATCGAGGACTTGTTCACCGGCGCCCGCTTGACGCGCAACTTCGACGTTCTCTTCGACGTGGAAGACGTGCGGGGGCAGGGGTTGAGCAACGTGACGGGGCTTGCCGGGTTCACCGATCTCGACGCCCAGAAGGCGCCTGCGGCAGGAAAGCAACCGCGCACCTACGTCTCCCGCATCTTGCTGCATTACCTGTGGCCTCTAGGTGGCGAAGCGCAGACAAACGATGCGAACTACCTGGAGCTTGCGCCCCAGATCCCTTCCCGCCGCCTGGAACTCTATTTCGGGAAGTTCAGCCTGGCGGACTTCTTCGACCACAACGATTACGCCAACGACGATCACACCCAGTTTCTCAACTGGACCACCGACAACAACGGCGCCTGGGATTACGCCTCCGATACCCCGGGCTATACCTATGGCGCCTATGCGGAGTTCGATGGCGGCGCCTGGAGCTTTCGCTACGCCGAAGCGCTGATGAGCCGTGTGCCCAACGGACTCTACCTGAGCCTGCACCTCAGCGACACGCGCGCGGAAAACGGTGAAATCGACTGGGCCTACGCCCCGCGTACTTCGGGAACGATACGCGCGCTCGGCTACGTTGACGAAGCGCCGATGGGGAGCTTCGCCGATGCGCTGGCCGCTTGGCGAAAGGGCCTGACCCCGGCTCCCAACGTCGCCGCCGTTCGCCGCCCCGGGAGGCACGAATACGGTTTCGGCTTGAACTGGCAGCAGGGCTTGCCTCATGGATATGGTCTGTTCGCGCGCGCAGGTTGGAACAACGGGAAGTACGAGAGTTACGAATACTCCGAAGTCAACGACACGGCCGAAGCGGGCCTACAGTTTCCGGGAACCATCTGGCGGCGAGCGAAGGACCACGCGGGAATCGCCTTCGCCTCGAACGGCATTTCACGCCTGCACCGGGAGTATCTCGCTGCCGGGGGATTGGGCTTCCAATTGGGCGATGGCGGCCTGACTTACGGGCGCGAGCGGATTCTCGAAACCTATTACCAATGGACGCTGCCTGCGGGCTTCTCGCTCGCTCCCGACGTTCAGTACGTTGCCAATCCGGGCTACAACCGTGTGCGCGGACCGGTTGTCGTCTTCGGGCTGCGCGCGCACTGGGGTCTGGGCGTTCGCGCGATTGGCATGTAACGTCTACGCCCGAGGATGGGCTTTGTCGTAGACCTCCATCAATTGCCGAATGGAGACGTGGGTATAGCGCTGGGTTGTCGAAAGCGACTTGTGGCCCAGCAGTTCCTGGATGGCGCGCAGATCGGCGCCATCGGCGAGCAGGTGCGTGGCAAAGGCGTGCCGAAGGGAGTGGGGATGCAGGTTCCAACTGATTTCCGCCATCCGCGCGTAGCGTTTCACCACCCGCCCCACCGATCGCGGGGTGAGCGGCCCGCCTTGGCCGTTCAAGAAGACCGTTCCCGGATCGTTTCGCGCACCGCTCGCGCGGAACAGCGCTTCCCGCGCCGGCTCGTAGGCTTCCAGGGCTTGCCGCGCCTTGCTGCCGTAGGGAACAAGCCGTTCCTTCCTCCCCTTGCCGTGGACGCGAATCGACTGGTCACTGCGGTCGATGTCGTCGAAGCGCAAGCCGGTGAGTTCGCTCACGCGCAAGCCGGCTCCGTAGAGGAATTCGAAAATGGCGCGGTCGCGATCGAGCAGCCAGCGGGACTTTTCCGCAAGGGCTCGGCGACCGGTCTTGGGCGCGAGCGAGCCCATCCAATCGAGGAAACGATTGATTTCCTCGGCGGTAAGCACGTTGGGCAGGCGGCGAGGCACCGAGGGCGTCGAAACCAAGCGCGCGGGATTTTCGCCGACCATTCCCTCCCGCACGGCGTAGCGGAACAGGGAGCGCAAGGCCGCCAGCTTGCGTGCTATCGAGCTTCGGGCCAGTTTCTGATCGTGGAGGTGGCCCAGGTACTCGCGAATCAAGAGGTGATCGATTTCCGCGAGCGGGGGAGCGGCGCCGCCGGGCGGCTCGAGGTAGGCGAGGAACTGGCCGAGGTCGGACTCGTAATTGCGCAGGGTATGCGCCGAGGCGTTGCGCTCGTAGCGGAGGTGGTGAAGGTACCTCCTGATCGCTTCTCGCACTCGGGCTACCTCCGCGCCGCCGCTTAGCGCTCGACGGTGGTTTCAGCTTCCGCCTGCCTGGGTGGGGGGCTCGATTCCGAGGTGGCTTGCGTTTCGACCACGGGGCTCTCCCAATCGCACCCGTCGCGCAGGCAGGCGTGAAGGACGCCGTGGCGCGTGCGTTTTTCCACGACGAACGGCGCGTGGCACTTCGGGCACGGCTCGGCGATCGGCCGATGCGGGGTGGTGAAATCGCAATCGGGGTAGCGGCTGCAGCCGTAAAAGACCCGCGCCCGCCCGCGGCCTTTTCCGCCCGAACTGCGCCGCACGAATTCCCCTTGGCCGCACTTCGGGCACGCGATGCCGAGCGTGATGGGCCGCGTGTACTTGCATTTCGGGTAGTTGGCGCAGCCGATGAATTCGCCGTAGCGGCCATGCCGTTTCAGCAACTCGCCGCCGTCCTCGGGGCATTTTTCGCCGAGCGGCACGTCCGGCTGGCGGGGTGTGCGCGTGCCCTCGACCAGCCGGCGGGTGGTCTTGCACTCGGGGTAGCCGCTGCAAGCCAGGAACGCGCCGAACCGCCCGCGCTTGAGGGTCATTTCGCGGCCGCAGTTTTCGCAATACTCGGTCTTATCCTCCTCGTCGCCGAGGTCGGGTGCGAGGTCCTGGATGAAATCGCAATCGGGATAGCGGTTGCAGCCGAGGAAAAAGCCGTGCCGGCTGATGCGTTCGAGCAGTTCCCCCTGGCCGCACTTCTCACATTTCCTCCCGGTGGGGATTCCGATTTTGTAAGAGACCATCTCGTCGTCGGCCTTGGCGAGGTCGACGATGAATTTCTGCCAGAATTCCCGCACCGACTCGCGCCAGGCGAGCTTGCCTTCCTCGATCTCATCGAGTTCTTCCTCGAGTCGCGCGGTGAAGGTGACGTCGAAGACGTCGTCGAAGGCCTTCACCAGGAGCCTGCTGACCCGCTCCCCGAGCATCGTGGGGGTGAAGCGGCCCTCGTGCTTGTTGACGTACTCGCGCTCGACGATCGTCGAAATGATCGAAGCGTAGGTCGAGGGCCGGCCGATTCCCTTTTCTTCCAGCTCCTTGACCAGCGTGGCCTCGGTGTAGCGGGGCGGGGGCTCGGTGAAATGCTGGTCGGGACGAATCTGGTCGAGGCGAAGCTGCTGGCCCTCGCTGACGCGCGGGAGGGCTCGGCCCTCGCCTTCCTCTCCCTTCTCTTCGTCCTCGCGGTCGGCGAGGGCGGCGGGGGCCTGGTACACGCGCAGGTAGCCGTCGAACTTCTGCACGGTCCCCGTCGCGCGGAAGGTGTAGTCCCCCGCGAAGATATCGATCGACGTCTGGTCCAGAACCGCCGGAACCATTTGGGAGGCGACGAAGCGCTGCCAGATGAGCTGATAGAGCTTGAACAGATGGTCGTCAAGGTAGCGACGGACGCTTTCCGGCGTGCGCGCGACGTCGGTGGGCCGAACCGCCTCGTGGGCTTCCTGCGCGTCTTTTTTCGACCGGTAGTAGTTGGGTTTTTCCGGGAGGTAATCGCCGCCAAAAGCCCGCGGAATCAGATCGCGCACCTGCGTCAGGGCGTCGCTCGAAACGTTCACGGAATCGGTGCGCATGTAGGTGATCAGCGCGACCGATCCTTCCGGCCCCAGCTCGACCCCCTCATACAGCCGCTGCGCGAGCGCCATCGTGCGCTTGGCCGTGAAGCGGAGGCGATTGTAGGCGGCCTGCTGCAGCTTCGAGGTGGTGAAGGGAGGCGGCGGATTGCGCCTCTTCTCCTTTTGGGCGATGGCCGCGACCTGCCAACTCTCCTGGCGGACCGCCGCGACGATTTTCTCCGCGGCCTCCTGGCTGGAAACCTCGATCTCTTCGCCCTTGTATTTCGAAAGCTTGGCCTCCAAGACGGGCGGCTCGCCCGCGTCGAGCAGGGCGTGAATCGTCCAGTATTCCTTGGGAACGAACGCGCGAATTTCCTGCTCGCGCTCGACGATGAGGCGCAGGGCGACGGTCTGTACGCGCCCGGCGGAGAGTCCGCGCCGGACCTTGTTCCACAGGAGCGGCGAAATCTTGTACCCCACGATGCGGTCGAGCACGCGGCGCGCGAGCTGGGCATCGACGAGATGGGAATCCACGGAGTGCGGCTTCTCGAAGGCGGCGCGAATCGCCTTGGGAGTAATCTCGTTGAAGCTGACCCGGAAGATCTTCTTGGAGTCGATGGGCGGGATGTTGACATCGTCCCGGCCCTTCTTGCCTTTCGCTTTCGGCTTCTCTTCCTCTTTTCCGGCGGGCTTGGCGTTCCCGTTCTGGCCGTTCGAAACCTCATCCTCGGTGAAGCGGGCGGGCTTCGAGAGCACCAAGGCGAGATGGTGCGAGATGGCTTCGCCTTCGCGGTCCGGGTCGGCGGCCAGGTAAACCGCATCGGCGGAACTGGCGGACTTTCTCAGATCGTTGACGACCTTGCCTTTCCCCGGAATGATGAGCAGGGTGGGTTCGAAGATCTTGGGGTCGTCCAGCGTAACCGGATTCTTGGATGCCCGTTCCGGCTTGCCGTTCTTCTTGCTCCTGGCTCTCTTGGCTTTCTTCCGATCCTCGTCAGGCAGACGAATTCCGATGGTCTTCTTGGGCAGGTCCATCACATGGCCGATGGAGGCTTTGACGGTGTAGTCGCGGCCCAAGTATTTGTTGATGGTTTTCGCCTTGGCAGGCGATTCGACGATGACGAGAGACTTTCCCATAGCCAACGCTCTGGTTAGAGCATCACCTTCACAAATTGTTTGCCCGGCAATTGCCGGATGTATCCCTTCATCTCCAAATCGAACAGAGCGGCAAGCACTTCCGACGAACTCAAACCCGAGCGCTCGACGAGTTCGTCGATATGCCTCGTCTCATCGGGGCCGAGCAACTCGTAGAGCAAGCGCCGGGAACCGGAAAGGGCCTCGAAAACAAGGGATGCTCGCTCGGCGGCGTTCGTTATCTCCACGGGCGCGAGTTCGGCTCGAATAGGCGTAGGGAGTTCCTCGACAACGTCTTGCCAGCCGGTCACCAGCTTAGCCCCCTGTTTGATGAGCTGATTGGGTCCATAGCTGGCAGGTTGCGTCGTGTTGCCGGGCACACCATACACCTCCCGGCCGAATTCCATGGCCAGCCGCGCCGTGATCAGCGAACCCGAATGCTCCATGCCTTCAACCACTACCACCCCAAGCGCCAGCCCGGCGATGATCCGGTTGCGTACGGGGAAATTCTCCGGTACCGGCGGAGTTCCCGTGGGGAACTCGGTCAAGATAGCGCCTCCGCCACCCATGATTTGTTCGAGCAGCTTCCGGTTCTCCTTCGGGTAAACCACGTCGATGCCGCATCCGAGCACACCAACCGTCTTGCCACCCTTGGTCGTCAGGGCGCCTCGATGCGCCAGCGCGTCAATCCCTCTGGCCAAGCCGCTGACGATGACAAGCCCTCTCTCGGCGAGGTCCCGCCCGAGCCTCTCCGACATTTGATTCCCGTAAGGGGTCGGGCGTCGCGTGCCAACAATGGCAATGGCGTGGCTTGCGAGCACCTCCGCATCCCCTCGCAGGTAGATAAGTGGCGGCGGATCATAGATTTCCCGGAGCAACCGCGGATAGCCGGCATCGTTCCACGTGATGAGCTGCGCGCCTAGCTCCTTTACCCGCGCCAACTCCTTCTCCGCCCGCCGCAGCGCCTCCTGCGAATGGATAGCTTGGGCGACCGCTGCGGGCAGGCCTTGCGCCTCGAGTGCTGTCAGTGGTGCGGCGAAAATCGCTTCCGGGCCGCCAAATGCGGCGAGAAGCTTGCTCGCATTGCGCGAACCGAGCCCCGGAACCAGTCCGAGCGCCAGCCAGCCGAGATGGGAAGGGGAATCCGGCATCCAGCTCGAAAAGAGGTTAGGCGGAGGACGCAACGGGTGTCAAGTGGCGCGTTGGCAAGGAGTTATCATCTAATCGGCAGCTTCGTGCACCTCGCGCGCCGTGCGCAGGCCGGAATGGATGGCGCCCTGCATCCAACCCGGCCAGGGCGACGTGTGTTCCCCGCCGAAGTGGACGCGACCGGAAGGTGTAGCCAAGTGCGGCCATAACTCGATCATCTGGCCGGGCCGGAACCACTGGAACGCTCCCTTGGCCCAGAAGTCGTCATTCCAGGATTTCGTTGTTCCACCCTCGAAATTCTCGCGAGCGCCGGAAAAAAGCGTCTCCATTTCATTCAAGACGGTGGCCATGCTCCGGTCCTCCGGGAGGCTGGCCACGCGGCGTGCCATCTCGCCGGTGAGGCAGGCGCATAAGATTCCGCGCGAGCCTGCTTGATCGAATGTCGGCTGCTGGACTTCGGCCGGCCAATCGCTGCGCGCGAAACCGGAAAGTCCCCGAGCCGCCCAGAACCGGCGTTCCTCCTGGAAGAAGAGCCGCGTGGCGGAGAGGTAGTAAGCGTTGTCGATGGCGTTCACCTTTTCGTCCGAGAGCATCGGCTGGAACTCGACGCGATGGAGAACCGGCAGGGGAATGGTGCAGATGAGGCGGTCGACTTGGAGTTGGTGAACCATGTTGCCCTGGACGTAGCTGGCGCGGAGCATGCGCTTTTCCGCGACCACTTGCCGGAGCGTGGCGCCGTAGCGGATTTTGTCGGACAGGCGTTCGGCCAGGGCGCGAGGCAGCGAATCGCTGCCGGAAGCGATTTTGTAGGTTGCGGTGATGTTGCCGTTCGCCGCGAGTTCCGCGAGTACGCGCAACGCCGAAACGCCGTCGTAGTCCCATCCCAGGGTCATGACCCGCACGGCAGCGGCCGAAGCGCCGCGCTGGCGGAGAAAGCGGATGAAGGTGACGGAATCGTAGGCGGCGAACTTCCCGGGCGACCAGCCGGGGGCGGCTGGATTGCCAATTTCCCGCGCGGCGTCGAGCACGTATTTCCGCCACAGTCCGGCGCGGCCCAGCTTTTGCTCGGCCGCCGTCAGCGGTAGCGGCCAGTGGGCGGGAAATTCGGGATTACCCACCAGGGGTGCGCCGGCGATTTGATTCATCCAGCGGCCGTTCGGGGGAGAGAAAGGAGCCAGTTGCAGTTGGAACTGGCGCGCGTAGCGCAGGGTGAGGTCGTGCGTATTGGGGATGCGGTCGGCGCCCGCTTCGGCATACAAGCCGTCGGAAAAGGGAGAGCGCAGAGTCAGCACGCGGCCGCCGGGCCGCAGCTGCGCCTCCAGCAGCGTCACGTCATGGCCGGCGCGATCGAGTTCGTAGGCGGCCACCAGGCCCGCCAAGCCCGCGCCAACGACAATCACTCGTTTCCGCGGCCGGCCAGGTTCGAGCGGCCGCTCGGTTCCCTGCTGCCGCTCCGCGAGCGGCCAGCCGGCAGAACGGCCAGGCAGGGCAAGCCCGAATCGGGCGAGCGCCGCGCCAGCCAGTCCTGCCGCCTTCAGAAACCGCCTTCGCGTGAATTCGGCCACGCGTCACTCCTCGCCGGCATTTATGTTGTGACCCGTCCATTCTACGGCAAGCTTCGAGACGAAGAATTGGGTTGCCCCACGGATTCTAAAGCCTGCTACGGGGCCGTGGCGCGGATTTTGCGTTCGCCGGCGGCGCGGAGGACGCGGCCGAGGGGGCGCGGAAGGGTATGCTATATTGACGTTCTTAATCCGAAGCGAGGCCCGCGATGGGCAAGCTGCGCGTCTCTGTTGTCGAATACCTGAATACCGCACCGCTGGTTTGGGGACTCACCGACGGTCCGCTCGCCGGCCAGTACGAGTTGAATTTCACCGTGCCGTCGCTGTGCGCCGAGGCGCTCGGTGACGGCAGCGCGGATATCGGCATTATTCCGGCGATCGAGTACCAGCGCATGAGCGGAATGGCGGCGCTTGCCGACATGGCCATCGCCTCCCGCGGACCGGTGCGCAGCTTGCTGATCGTTTCGCGGAAGCCGATCGAGCGCGTGCGCACGATGGCGCTGGACACCGGATCCCGGTCCACCGCCGCGCTGGTGCGTCTGCTCGCCCGCCACCGCTGGAAGATCGACCCGGAATACTTCGAGGCCGCGCCCGATCCCGCGGCCATGCTCGAGCGGGCAGACGCCGGGCTGGTGATCGGCGATCCCGCGCTGCGCGTGGCGGTGAAGATGGACGCCCTGCATGCCAAGACTCCATCCTCCGAGGGGCCGTGCTGCGTGGACGACCCCGACGCCGCGCCGGTACCCGGCGTCACGATCCTCTTCGTGTACGACGTCGTCGCGGAATGGCGCGCGTGGACGGGTCTGCCCGCGGTGCTGGCGTTCTGGGCGGCGCGGCGGGAAATCGCGACACCGGAAGTTGCGGCGGATTTCCTGGCTTCGAAGGCCTACGGCCTGGCGCGCATCCCGGAGATCGCTCGCCGCGCCGCCGACCAACTTGATCTGCCCGAGGGCGCGATCGCGACGTATTTGCGCGAAAACATCCATTACGATCTCGACGCCGAATGCCGCGCCGGGCTCGACCGCTTCTTTCGCGAGTGCGCGCAAGCCGGCCTCGTCGAGCGCGTCAAGCCGGTCGAATTCGTCCAGGCGGAGGGAGCGCCGGCGGGGCGAACTTTCGGCGCGGGGGGAGCGAAGCCATGAGTCTCGGCCCGGGAGAGGCGCTCGACCTTTTCCGCTCGGACGACCTCGTAGGCCTGGGTTTCGCGGCGAGCGAAGTGCGCCGGCGGAAGAACGGCGAGCGCGTCGTTACCTACCAGATCGATCGCAACATCAATTACACGAACTTCTGCACCGAGTACTGTTCCTTCTGCGCTTTCTATCGCCCGCTCGGCAATGCCGAAGGCTACCTGCTGCCGCTGGAAACGATTTTCGAAAAGATCGAGGAGACCATCGCCCTGGGCGGCACGGGAATCCTGATGCAAGGCGGGCTGCACCCGGATTTGCGTATCGAGTACTACGAGAATCTGTTGCGCTCGATCCGAGGCCGCTTTCCCCAGGTGCATCTGCACTGCTTCTCCGCGCCCGAAATCATCAATATCGCCGAGCTTTCCGGCTTGAGCGTGCGCGATACGCTCGCCCGGCTGCGCGACGCCGGACTCGATTCGGTTCCGGGCGGCGGGGCCGAGATCCTGGACGACGCCGTTCGCCAGCGCATCTCGCGCTTGAAATGCACCTCCGACGAATGGGAGCGAATGCATCGGGACGCCCACGCGCTGGGGATGCGGACCACGGCGACGATGATGTTCGGCTGCGGCGAGGAGGTCGAGCACCGCGTCAACCACCTCGAGCGCATCCGGCGGATCCAGGAGGATACCGGAGGCTTCACCGCGTTCATTCCCTGGATGTTCGCGCCGGAGAATACCGCGCTGGGCAAGAAAGTGCCGCAAACCACCGCCGTCGATTACCTGCGCACGCTCGCGATCAGCCGGCTCTACCTCGACAACATCGATCACGTCCAATCGAGCTGGCTGACGCCCGGCATCAAGGTTTGCCAGATCGGCCTAGCGTTTGGCGCCGACGACGTCGGCAGCATCCTGATCGAAGAAAACGTGGTGTACGCGGCCGGGGTCCGGAACCGCACCAACGTAGCCGAGTTGCGGAAGATCATCACCGACGCGGGCTACGTGCCCGTGCAACGCGACTCGCTCTATCGCACCTACTACCTGAACGAGGCTTAGTTTCCCGGCTCGGCGGCGGGAGCTTCCTGCGGGGCGGCGGCGGGGGCTTTCGCTTCGACGAAGTAGAGGATGCGCGTGCAGGTTTCGCAGTGGAAGATTTCCTCGTCGCTATTGGCTTGGCGGAGCAGTTGCATCACGTGCGGGCGGATGCGCACGCTGCACATCGAGCAGGCTTCGTCCCGGACCGCCGCCAGCGCCACGCCGCCGTGGCGGCGGGCGAGGCGATGGTAGTGGTCCACCAGGTCGCCGGGCAGGCCGGCGAGGCAGGCTTTCGACGCGGCTTCCACTTCGGCAAGTTCCTTCTCGACGACCGCTTTTTGTGACGCGACCTCTTCCCGTTCACCGCGGCCTGCGGCCTCCGCGGCGGCGAGCGCGCGCTCGCCCTCCTTGACCGCGCGGTCGGAATCCTCGGCGCCTACCATCTGCTCGAGCAGGCGGTCCTCGGCGCGGCCGAGTTCGGCCTCGGCGGCGCGAATCTCTTCCTGCATGGCGCGGTAGGCTTCGTTGCTCTTGAGCTGATAGATCTGGTCCTTATACTTCCGGATTTTGTCGCGCCAGTCCTCGACGTCGAGTTCGAGTTTCTTGCGGTCTTTGTGCAGGTCCTGGACGCGCTGCTTGGCTTGGGCCACCGCTCGTTCGGCCGCGCGCACGGCATTGTCGATCCGGGCGAGTTCGGCGGGGAAGGCGCCGATCTGCCGGCGGAGTTCCGCCGCTCGGAGATCCTCGGTTTGCAATTCGAGCAGTTTCTGAATGACCGGATTCATGCCCTCTGAGGATTCTAGCATAGACGCCGGAAAGGCTTCGGATGCGGCCGCCCGGCTCGCCCGGCGAAAGGACAGGGGACATACGCAGATAGCCGGCTTGGCGCCCAAGAGAAGTACACCAAGAAGGAAGCACAGGACGAATTGCAAGGGGCAAACGCAAGACTTGACTTCCGGTTTGGTTGCGAGCACCCTTGGGCACCTTGATTCCGCGCCGGAGAAGACCCGGCGATGAGGGGAAACGAGAATGATCAAGTCCGCTGCTAGAGGTCTGCGCGCGAAGGCTTCGCGCTATGGGGCATCGCTACCGCTTCGGAGAAAGGAGCGCGGGCAGTCCCGAATCCCGTCCCGAATCCCGAACCTTCGGGACGGGATTCGGGTCGGGAGCCCGCGCCACAAGCGTCCGTTGTGGCTGATCGCCGGTCTCGTTGCATGGTCCAGTCTCGCGGTGGCAGCACCCCGAAATCCCGATTCCCCCGTGAAGGGCAGCGTCGTGAAAGCCGCGTTCACTGCGCGGCCGACTCCCGCGCGGCTGGCACGCGGGCGCTATCTGGTCGAAACGGTTGGCGGGTGTTTCGATTGCCACACCGTGCACCAATACGTCAACGGCCAATGGGTTGCCAAGAAAGACATGAAGGGCGCCGGACAAGTCTTTCCGCCGGGCTTCCTGCCTGTGCCGCCTGGTTCCGAGGTTGTGGCGCCGAATATCACGCCAGACCGCGCGACCGGCGTCGGCTCCTGGACCGACCGAGAGCTTGAAGAAGCGATCCGGCACGGCGTGGCGAAGGGCGGGCGGCCGCTTTTCAACCTGATGCCTTACGGGGAGTACCGGGTACTGACCGACGATCG
>JAJYLB010000101.1 GCA_021788095.1 Acidobacteriota bacterium
CAGTTTGTATTTTTCATAGATTCGCGCAAGTCGTTTGCGGACAACGCACGAAATTTGCGCCAGGGCTGTGGAATTCGCACCTTTTCGCGTTGCCACACAGATTCTGAAGCCAGTACTACTTTTGTGCTCGCGACCCAATGCAGTACGTCTCGACGAGAGAGACTGGATCCCGCGACCAAATCCCGTCCCGGCTCCTTCCTGCTCTTCTCCCCTGCGCTTGCATCGGTTTGCAGGCGGTGCGGCCAGCCCTTTCCCCCAAGATTCCGCGACGCCTATTTTTGTGAGGCGGGCCGGCGCGGAGACCGCGCCCCATGAACCAATGGGAGGCGCAGGCCGGGTAGCGAGCAACAAAAAAGCGCGGTTGGGGTTAGAGAAGGGGAGTAGGCTGAGAAGCGGGGGTTGGAGGTGGAGTCCAAGGATGCGAGCGGATAGGAGCTATTTCAAAACCTTTTGGCGGGTCCCTTCAGGGGCTAAAGCCCTGGTTTCTGGCCACTTTTTTGTCGGAGCTGAAGCTCCGACCCCCCAAATCGGGGGTTTTGCAGCAGGTTCCAGAGAGTCTTCGAGACTCGGGTTCGCAGGACTGATCCTGGCGGCGGCTGCCGCCCTCCTGGCTGGAGTATCGCTTCGACCGGCCGCCGCGGCAGGAACGGATCGCGCGGGCTCGCGGCCGCGCTCCGCGCCGGCAGCTAAGCCGGCGGGAACCAGCCGGGCTGGCCGTCGAGCCCTTCATCTTCCGAAAGCCTTCAAGGGCAAGCTGCCTATAACCGAGTTGACGGAGGACGAAGCCACCGTCCACGCGCTCGATCGGCTGGCGTTCGGACCGCAGCCGGGTGAAGTGAAGCAAATCGAGCAGATGGGGCTCGCGAAGTGGATTGACCAGCAACTCGATCCGAAGTCGATTCCGGATGACGCCCTCGAGCAAGATCTCGCGCAGTTTTCCACGCTGCGCATGAGCACCGCCCAACTCCTCGCGCGCTTCGAGTTCCCGCAGATGGCCGCCAAGAAGGCGGGCCTTACCCTTCAGGAGTTCCAGCAACAACGCCAGGCCAAGGTTCAGCAGGAACTTGCGGCGCTGCGGCAGTCGGGGGAGTTCGATCCGGCGCGCGCGCAGATGCTGCGCGTCGACGGCACGCCGCAGCAGATTTTGGCCGAGTTGTCCATGGCCCAGGTCGTGCGGGCGGTCTACAGCCCGCGCCAGCTCGAGGAGCGGCTGGCGGACTTCTGGTTCAACCATTTCAACGTCTACGCGCGGAAGGGGTTCGATCTGTGGTATCTGCCTGCCTACGAGCGGGAGGCGATTCGCGGGCACGCGATGGGCCATTTCGAGGGCCTGCTGGAAGCTACGGCGAAGAGCCCCGCCATGCTCTTCTACCTCGATAACTGGCTGAGCGTCGATCCGATCGCCTTCCAGCAATTTCGCGGGATGATTGCCGCGCGGCAGCGGCAGGCAGCGATGATGCGGGCTTGCGGGCTCTTCGTCATGCTCGCCACTCCCGCCCAGATCGCGCAGTGCGAGCGGCGGATGGCCCGGCAGCAGGGCGCGCGGGGCGCGGCGGCCAAGCAGGCTCCGGTGGTTCGCGGCCTGAACGAAAACTACGGCCGGGAACTGGTGGAATTGCACACACTCGGCGTGCACTACACCCAGGCCGACGTGACCGCCATGGCCCACGTCTTCACGGGCTGGACGATTCGCCAGCCGCGCTTCGATCCGCAATTCGCTTTCGACGCCAGGCTGCATACTCCGGGCCCGAAGGAAGTCCTCGGCTACCGGATCGACGCCGGCGGCATGCAAGACGGGGAGGAAATGCTGCACGATCTGGCGGGCGATCCCCGCTGCGCCCATTTCATCGCCTTCGAGCTGGCCCGGCATTTCGTCATGGACCAGCCGCCGAAGTCTCTCGTCGAACGCATGACAAAAGCCTACTTGAAATCGCACGGGGACATTCGGCAGGTGATGCGCGCGATGATTTACTCGCCCGAGTTCTGGTCGCGCCAGGCGTACCGCGCGAAGATGAAATCGCCATTCGACTTCGTCGCCAGCGCGTTGCGGGCTACCGGAGCGGATGTGCAGATCGCGATGCCGATGGTGAATTGGGTGGCCAGGATGGGCGAGCCGCTCTTCCTGTGCATCCAGCCCAACGGCTACCCCGATACCGCGGCAGACTGGGTTTCGACGGACGAGCTGCTCAACCGGATGGATTTCGCCGTTGCGCTGGCCGCCAATCGAATGCCAGGCACGCGCGTCGATTTGACCCCGTTCGCTACCGCCGATGGCGCGGGCGGTGACCCGCAGGGCGTCTTGAACGATGCGATTCACGCGGTGTTGCATGGGCAGGTAAGCGAGGCAACGCGGCAGGCGTTGGCGAGCCGAGTGGTGGCGCCGCAGGTGGTTTCGGCAAAGCTGGGCGCCCGCGCGGAGCAGGCGAGGACGGCGCTCATCTTCGGGCTGGTGCTGGGCTCGCCGGATTTTCAGCGGCACTGACGGCCGCGGAGGACGCCCGCCGTTCGGGTCGGCACGGGCGCGGAGACCGCGCCCCTACAGGTCTAGTGCGGCGGCATTGCGGCGCGCGGCGATTACGGGCCCACCTCGGTAGGGGCGGGGTTCCCCCGCCCTGAAGGCTGGGCCGGCCGCGGGCGGAAACGGTTTTGGGGCAGGAGGCAATCATCATGGACAGACTTACGCGACGCATTTTTCTGAAGAATACGGGCATCGCCATGTTCGGACTCACCGCCTTGCCGACGTTTCTGCGGAGTGCGGTGGCCGCGACGACAGGGGCGGGGAAGCGCATCCTCGTCGTGCTGTTCCAGCGGGGCGCGGTGGACGGCTTGAATGTGGTGGTGCCCCACGGCGAGCCGAATTATTTCCAGATGCGGCCCACGATCGCCATTCCCCAGCCCGGCCGCGGCGGGAGCGACGGCGCGCAGGGCGCGGCGATCGATTTGGACGGCTTTTTCGGTCTCCATCCCGCGCTCGCGCCGCTCGAGCCGCTGTATCGGCAGGGAATTCTCGCCGTGGTTCATGCCGCCGGCTCCCCCGATCCCTCCCGCTCGCACTTCGACGCCCAGGACTATATGGAATCGGGAACGCCGGGAGTGAAAACGACCGTAGACGGCTGGCTGAATCGCGCCCTCGCGGTTCGGCAAACGGCCAGAGGCGAGGGAAGCTTCGGGCAGGGTTCGCCCGTGGCAGCCAAGCCCTCTACGGACGTGCTCCGGGCCGTCGCCGTCAGCCCGAATCTCCCGCTTACTCTACAGGGCAGGGCGCCTGCCGTCGCGATTCCCGATCTCCGTCAATTCAAGTTCTTCGGGCCGCCGCGGCTGGTCGAGAGCAACTTCGAGGCGCTGTACGACGGCGCCTCCGATCGCTTGCTGCGCGGGGCCGGCCGCGAAACGTTTCAAGCGGTGAATACGCTCGAGCGACTCGATCCGGGAACCTACCAGCCGGACGGCGGGGCCGACTACCCCAAAAGCCGTTTCGGCCAGGGGCTTCGCGAAATTGCGCAGTTAATCAAGGCGGATGTCGGCCTGGAAGTTGCGTTTCTCGATAGCGGCGGCTGGGACAACCACGTGAACGAAGGAGGCGCCCAAGGACAGCTCGCCGGCTTGTTACGCGACCTGGGCCAGGGTCTGGCGGCCTTCGCCGCCGACATGGGATCGCGTCTTGGCGACGTCGTATTCGTGAGTATGTCCGAATTCGGCCGCACCGCCCGCGAAAACGGGAATCGCGGCACCGATCACGGCCATGGCAACTACATGTTCGTTCTCGGCGGGCCGGTGAAGGGCGGCAAGGTCTACAGCCGCTGGCCCGGTTTGGGGCCCGATCAGCTCAATCAGGATCGGGATTTGAAGGTGACCACAGACTACCGCAGCGTTCTTGCGGAAATCCTCGCGCGGCATCTCGGCATTCGGAATTTCACAAACGTGTTTCCCGCGTTCGAAGGGGACCAGCCTGGCGAGTACCTGAATCTGATCCGGGGGTGAAAGCAGGGAGAAGATTCAGTGTGGAGGCGGTCGAGAGTTAAGAGTTGAGAGTCTAGAGGCGACGGAGGAGATGCGCACCGCGGAGACGCGGAGAACGCGGAGGGGCTTTCGGGCCGCAATCAAGTAGCACATCAGGCTTCAGAATCTGTGTGGCAACGCGAAAAGGTGCGAATTCCACAGCCCTGGCGCAAATTTCGTGCGTTGTCCGCAAACGACTTGCGCGAATCTATGAAAAATACAAACTGTGGAAATGCCAGTT
>JAJYLB010000054.1 GCA_021788095.1 Acidobacteriota bacterium
GGCGCCTGCGGGCCCTCGCTGGCGGTGTGCGCTGGCAAGACAAGAGCCTTCCCGGTTTAAGGAAAAATACAAACCACTTGCCCTTGACACGGCCGGCTTCGTTAGAGATGTGCTACGTCGGCCGAGGTTTATCATCGCTCGGTGTTCCGGCCAAATTGGACCGCTTCGAGGCTGCCACGGACAGTTGACGGTAAGTGCGGGGGTCGTGGTATAGTCCGGGCGTAATTGCTTCCGCCGCCGTTGCCTGCTTCGAATACCGGGCGACGGCTTTTTAGCGTGCTGGGCCGCTTGCCGGTGACCGTGACACCCCGCTTTAGGGAACCGCTCCACGGCAACTTTCGCTCTCTCGGGCCCTTGCCGCCTCTCGGGGTGGAAGCGCGTGGTGGCGGAATGAGGTAGCAGCCTGGGCCCGGCCTTGCCCTTGCCGCAACGGCGCGGAAGGCAGGCGAACCGGATCAGAGGATTGCTACCGCGGCCTCGGAGTGCAACGCTTCCCGCAGGTAAACTCGACTCCATGCAGCAGGATTGTTTCGCTCCCTTGGGTGGAAGCTTGGCGAGCGAGGATAACTAGGGAGGGTGGTCCATGGATTTCTTTCGGCAAACGAGAGTCGGCCGGCGCGTCCTGCCGGGCGCCCGGTGGAGGGGCCTGGCGGGGCTCGTCGCAGCGGCCCTGATGACGCTTGGCGGAGCGAGCGCGGCGAACGCCGCGACGGAAGCCCCGGTTTCAGGCGAAGCGAGTTTGAAGCTGCCGGACTTGTCCCAGGTGCGCTTTTTGGGAACGAATGGCCACCACCTATTGCTCTTCGGCATCCTGTTTTGCCTCTTCGGTTTTCTCTTCGGTCTGGTCATGTACAGCCGGCTGAAGGGCTTGCCCGCGCACGAATCCATGAAGGAGATGTCCCAACTCATCTGGGAAACCTGCAAGACCTATCTCGTTCAGCAAGGCAAATTCCTTCTGCTTTTGTGGTTGTTCATCGCGGTCATCATCCTGCTGTACTTCGGAGTGCTGCAGCACCTGAGCGCGCTGCGCGTGACGATCATTTTGGCCTTCAGCGTCCTGGGCATCTGCGGCAGCTACGGGGTCGCGTGGTACGGGATCCGCGTCAATACCTTTGCCAATTCCCGCACCGCTTACGCCAGCTTGGGTGGCAAGGCCTATCCCGTCTATGAAATTCCCATCCGGGCGGGGATGAGCGTCGGGATGATGCTGATCAGCGTCGAGCTGCTCATGATGCTCGTGATCCTGCTTTTCGTTCCGGGTGCTTACGCGGGACCTTGCTTCATCGGCTTCGCTATCGGCGAATCGCTGGGGGCGGCCGCGCTGCGCATCGCCGGCGGCATTTTCACCAAGATCGCCGATATCGGCTCCGATCTGATGAAGATCATCTTCAAGATCAAAGAGGACGATGCCCGCAATCCCGGCGTCATCGCCGATTGCACCGGAGACAACGCCGGCGACTCGGTTGGCCCGAGCGCCGACGGCTTCGAAACCTACGGCGTCACCGGCGTGGCTCTGATCGTGTTCATTCTGGAAGCCGTGAAGAGTCCCACCGTCCAAGTCCAGTTGCTCGTCTGGATTTTCGTGATTCGCATCGCGATGCTAGTGGCCGCCGCCGGCGCCTACTACATCAATGACTTCTTCGCCCGCATGCGCTACGGGAACGCCGTGAAGATGAATTTCGAGGCGCCGCTGACCTCGTTGGTCTGGATCACGTCGCTGCTCTCGATCGGGCTGACGTACCTCAGCTCGGCGGCCACGATCTCGGACATGGGCGGCGATCCGACGCTCTGGTGGAAGCTCTCGACCATCGTTTCCTGCGGCACGCTGGCCGGCGCGCTGATTCCCGAACTGGTGAAGGTCTTCACTTCGACCGAGTCGCGGCACGTGAAGGAAGTGGTGGCTTCGGCGAGGGAAGGCGGCGCTTCGCTCGACATCCTCTCCGGCTTCGTTGCGGGGAACTATTCCGCCTACTACCTCGGCCTCACCATGATGGCGCTGATGGCGATTGGCTCCTGGGTCACGACGCACGGCGGGCTGGGGAACATCATGCTGGCCGCGCCTGTTTTCGCGTTTGGCCTGGTCGCTTTCGGATTTCTGGGCATGGGGCCGGTGACGATCGCCGTCGATTCCTACGGCCCCGTCACCGACAACGCGCAGTCCATCTACGAGCTTTCCCTGATCGAGACGCGGCCGGGCGTGGCGGAGGAAATCAAAGCGAGAACGGGCGCCGAGGTGAACTTCGAGCGCGCCAAGGAGATGCTCGAAGCGAACGACGGCGCCGGCAACACGTTCAAGGCCACCGCCAAGCCGGTGCTGATCGGCACGGCAGTCGTCGGCGCCACCACGATGATCTTCGCCACCATCATGGCTTTGACCAATGGGTTGACGACCAACGTCGCGAAGCTTTCCCTCTTGAATGCGCCCTTCGTCCTCGGCCTGGTTACGGGCGGCGCGACGATCTACTGGTTCACCGGCGCCTCGACGCAGGCGGTGACGACAGGGGCCTACCGCGCCGTGGAATTCATCAAGGCCAACATCCACCTGGAAGGGGCGGAGAAGGCCTCGGTGGCCGACAGCAAGCGCGTGGTCGGCATCTGCACGCAATACGCACAGCGGGGGATGATCCTGATCTTTGTCGCCGTATTTTTCGCCACCCTCGCCTTCGCGTTCGCCGATCCCTTCTTCTTCATCGGCTACCTGATCTCCATCGCCACGTTCGGCCTTTACCAGGCGATTTTCATGGCGAACGCCGGCGGCGCGTGGGACAACGCCAAGAAGATCGTCGAAGTCGAATTGAAGCAGAAGGGAACTGCGCTCCACGACGCTACCGTCGTGGGCGATACCGTTGGCGATCCCTTCAAGGACACTTCCTCGGTCGCCTTGAACCCCATCATCAAGTTCACCACCCTTTTCGGCTTGCTCGCCGTCGAGCTGGCCGTTCAGCTCACCGCCCAAAAGGGCGCCGCGCTCACGCACGTCCTTGCCGCGGTGTTCTTCGCCATCTCCTTCTTCTTCGTGTATCAGTCGTTTTACGGGATGCGGATTCGCAGCGCATCCTCGCGAGGCGAGCGGGCCGTGGCCGACTCCGAGCGCATGAAAACCAGCGTCGCCGCCAAGTAGACTGCCAGGCCCGGAATTCGCGGCCCCACCGCTCGCCGTCGGGGCGACGACGTTGCCGAGCACGTGGGTGAAGCCACCTGGCAGCGCAGCGTGGGCGCACTGGCCTTGCTGGGGTGGGCTTCCGAACTTTCGGTCCTTGCCCGTCCCGTTGAAGGTATGGACGCCGCGGCCGCCCGCCCGAGGCGGGCCGGCGCGCCGGGAGCGCGGCATTTCACTCTTCGCTGCGGTTCAGCGCGCAGTTGACGCGAAATGCGGAGGAGTATCAGACTGAACCGAGAGCGGGAGCGGGAAATCATTCTCCGGCTCGCCTGACATGGGCACAGCCAGGAGCGTTTCGGCAAGAGGGTTGACGCGCCGCAAGTTCCTCGGGACTACAGGCTTGGCGCTGGCCTCGCTGAGTTTCGGCGGAGCCCTTTTGGATGCCTGCGGGGGGTTGAAACTCAGCATCGGGACCTTGCCGAACGGGGCGCTGACGGACGATCAACTGCTCGAAACCATCGAGCTTGCCGCCTTCCAGTTCTTTTGGAATCAAGCCAGCCCGGCCACCGGTCTGGTGAAAGACCGCGCGGTCTGGCAGGGCACGGACGCGAGCAGCGTATCGAGCATCGCTGCCACGGGCTTCGGGCTCACAGCGCTGTGCGTCGCCGATTCCCGCGGCTATCTGCCGACCGCGCAGCTAAAGCAGCGCGCGCTCGCGGCGCTCAGTTTTCTGTCCGCCCAGGCTCCGGTCGAAAACGGCTTCTTCTATCACTTCATGGACATGAACACCGGCGCGCGAGCGGGGACGAGCGAAGTTTCCTCGATCGACACGGCGATCCTGCTTTGCGGGATTCTCGCCTGCCGCGCCCATTTTCAGGATCCCCAGATAACGTCGTTAGCGAACGAGATCTATCAGCGAATCAACTGGCAGTGGATGCTCGATGGCGGCACGACGCTCTCGATGGGCTGGACGCCGGAAAGCGGCTTTCTCCCAGCGCGCTGGGACACCTATTCCGAGTTGATGATGCTCTACCTGCTGGCCATCGGCGCCCCGGCGAATGCCATTCCCGCGAGCAGTTGGGATGCGTGGTCGCGGCCCACGCTCACCTACCAAGGGCTGACCTACATTACGGGTAACGCGCCGCTCTTCATCCACCAGTATTCGCACGCTTGGATCGATTTCCGAAACCAGCACGACGCCTACGCCGACTATTTCCAGAATTCGGTGACCGCTACGCAGGCGCACAAGCTCTTCTGCCTCTCCCTGGTCGGCCAGTTTCCCGACTACAAGGACAACTTCTGGGGTATCACCTTGTCGGATTCCGTGAAGGGCTACGTCGCCTGGGGCGGTCCTCCGGCGATGGGCCCGATCGACGGCTCGCTCGTTCCCTGCGCGACGGCGGGCAGCATGCCGTTTCTGCCAGCGGATACGCTGGCTGTCCAGCAAAATCTCTATGAGAATTTCGGCTCGACCGCGTGGACGCCCTACGGCTTCGTCGACGCCTTCAATCCCCTCACGCATTGGGTGGATGCCTACGTCCTGGGAATCGATCTTGGTATCGGGATGCTCATGGCGGAAAATTACCGCACCCAATTCGTTTGGAACACCTTCATGCAAAATCCCGAAATCACCGCCGCTATGATGCAGGTGGGATTCCAGCCGGGGTGATGCCGAGCGCCGCCGCGGGCGCTCCCGAGTGAAGTCTTCGCTTTCGGACGACACGACATCGCCGGGTACACGAGGATAATCCCTAGACTTGAGAGAAATGCTCCCTTCACTTTCCCCGTAACTTTAGTTCGAGAAAAACGAGCGACCCGGCCTTCGCCGACGACATGGTGAGCGGCAAGCTACGGAAATTTTCGATGCTTGTCCCGGAGGGCTGCGACGACGGCCACGATTACTGTTCCGGCGGCTCGGTGACGCAGGACTGCCCCTGGAACGACATGGCGGCCTGCGCGACGCAGTTCGACAATTGGCTCAAGGCTGTCATCGGCGAGGAGCTACAGGAACGCGGCCTGGGACGGCAACATCTTCGCCGCTTTCAAGTTGGCCGGCGGGGGAAGTACCGCCGGCGGGGCGATTAACGACCGCAAGGTTTCCCGCTCGAAGGCGCCGGCGCGGCAGGGCTTCGCCGGCGCCTCCGCCGCGTACCTTCAGGGTCTGAAGCCCCTATTTTTCACCCGCTTTTTGTCGGAGCTGAAGCTCCGACCCCCGAAGGCGAAGGTTTTGAAGTAGTCGCTAGAAAATTCTCCGTGCGGCGCGGAGACTCGCCGACACGCCAAAAGAGAGAATTCCAAGCAGCCCAAGCAGGGGCAACGGGCTTGCTGTCGCCGGCAATTCTTCGTCAGCCGTGGCAGGAGGCCGGCTCTCGTAAACCTCGACGGAGGCCGCCTTCTGCTCGGCCAATGGTTCCGGCTTGGCGGCCGAAGCCTGCGGCTCGGCTACTGGATTGTGGCCATGCTTCCGCATTTCTCGGCGTGACACGGTCTGCGGCTCCTCGGTGATAACCGTGGCCGTAATGCGATCGCCGCGTTGCAACTGGAGGAGCGACTCGACCTTACCGTTGACTTCGAGGGTTGCCCACTCGGGAATCCGGTAATCCACAATTTTCCCTTCGGGGGTTCGAATCGCGAGCCGCGTGCTGGTAGCAAACCAAACCGTCCCATCGCTGATCTCGACCGTTTTGACCACGATCGGGCGGGTGGTGGAAACCGTTTCTTCGGTGAGAGTCATGCCGGGCTTCAGCTCTTGCAACGCGAGCTTCTGCCCGTCGATGTCGAAGCGCTCTTCGGCGGGAATCTGCATGGCTTCCAGCTTCCCGTCCGGGAGCCGGACTACGAGGTGGTCGCCTTCGATGTAGGCTACGGTTGCGTTCCGGGTGTCGACGGTGGTTTCCGCCGGCCCCACCTGCTTTTCTTCGACGGTGCGCTGCTGACCAAATCCGGAGCTCGAAAGGCCTGCCGCCAATAAAGCGGCCGTTCCGAGCAGGGCAAACGTGTTCCACGATTTCCTGTTCATCTGTCTTGACCTCCTAAAGGCAAGTTGCGCGCGTGTGGGAGCGCGAGTTTTCGTTCGGCGGTTGGTTGCGTGCTGCTTTTGGCCTCCGCCCTGAGGTGCGCTTCGACGACAAAACGATTTGGCGCCGGCCCAACGTAATAGAAGGGATAGCAGGTAACGAGCGTCAGCGATTTCGCGCGCTTTGGCGCGAGTGGGGACCTATCTCGCGGTTCCACAACTCGGATCCGATCTACTACGAAGGTTTCCTCATGCGACTGGGTCGCGAGCAGGATTTCGTCACCTTCGGCCAGGTCTTTGAGCTTGCGGAAATAGCCGTCGCGGTGGCCTGCAATTCCGATCGTGCCGGCATCGCTCGCAGGCGTCGCCGTTCCCTCTATCCAGCCGGCGCCTCGATTCAAGTTGCGTCGCGACGTGTTCGCAAAAACAGGAACCTCAAGACCGACCTTCGGAACGCTTAAGACGGCGACCGCGGAATCCACGGCGCTGCCCAAACTCTGTCGTTTGGGCGCGATTTGACCTAGCGACGAGTCCATCCCGGCGGGAGGGCTTGCTTCGCTCGCAGGGCTAGCCGGGCTGCGCGGGATGTTCCTCCCGAAACCTCCGGTTTGATGCGAAAGCCGCCCCTTGAACTCCTCGAGCGCCATTCGAGACTCAACGAACCCGCCGAGGGAAATGAGGACGGAGCCGCCAAGAAAAACCATCCCCACCACCCCCAAGGCCCTTTCCATCCAGTGATTTCGTGCACTCCTCAAGCTTCGCCCCGCATCAACCATGCCAGCCGGCTGTACACCGCCGGGCTCGCCCTATGGATATGCAAGCAGGATGCCGCAGGCCGAGGTGCATCCGGCCTGCGTGGCCCCGTCACCCTTACGGCATGGTCGAACCCCTACGACTCGCTGCCAAGGGATGGCTTTTCATGAAGAGCGGGCCGGTGCCTAGCCCTATTGCTCCGTTACGGTCGCTCCGGGGAGCCTCCTCCCGGGGCTTGCCGGGGTCCCGTATGGAGGGAATGTAAAGACTTTTGAACCCTGCAGGTTGAATTGTTTAGGGTTTTGGACGGTCCCGCCGGGCTATACGGGCGTTCTAGGGCTTAACCGGCTTTCACGCGCCCACCTACGGATGGTGGTGAATCGGAACGATACATGCTGGAGAGCACAAGTAGGGTTTGCGCCCCCGGAGAAGATTTGCGGGAAGGGAGAAGTTTGGTGAGGACACAGGCTCCCGAAAATCAGGTCCGGTGCGACGTGCTCGTGGTTTTCGCTTCTCCGGAGAAACGATTGCAGCTTCTGCGGGCGGTCGCAGCCGCTGGAATGACTGCACGGCCGATGGATTCGCTCGAAGAGGGCAAATGCGCCCTGGCAGACGGCGATTTCGAGATCGTGATTTGCGAAGATCTGTTTTCGGAGGAAATGATCGAGGAAGCCCGGAAGCACGCCAGGCTGCGTGCGAAACCGATTCCCGTGATCGTAGGGTCTCGCGTTGGAGAATGGGCAGAGTTTCTAAGCGTACTGAGGCAGGGCGCTTTTGACTGCGTGCCCCTGCCACCGCAGCCGGAAGAGGTAAAGAGAATCCTGAACCTTGCCGCAGCCGAATTGCGCCGCGCTACCGGCAAGAGCCGGGTACTCGAAAGGTCGGAGGCCGAAAACGGCCGGGCCACGGCCTCTCCGGAAATTTACCGCGTCGCCGCCAACAGCCGCGGGCGGGGATAGCCGCGGCAGGTGAACTCTTCGAAGTCAACGGGGAGCAGAAGGGAAGGATGATCGTGATTTCCCAATGTGCCAATCCTGGATGCAACGCCGAATTCGATCATCGCGAAGGAGAGCTGTTTTGTTTCCGCAAGCCGCCTGGCGCCGACGGCCGGCCCGCGAATACGCACTCCGTTCAGCATTTCTGGCTCTGCGCCCAATGCGCCAGGTCCTACTATTTGGAAAGCACGCACACCGCCGTCGTACTTCGCTCGAGGTTTGACCGGGAGGCGACCTCCCACAGGTCGCAGTTCATTGCCGTGGCTTGAATCGGCGGCGGACGGGAGCTCTCCCGTGCCCGGCATGGCTTTTCCTCCGCGCTAAAACGCAGTAGACTCATGGCCAGGCTCCGGAGCGATACCCGAGCAAGCGACAAACACACCTGTACGGCGTTCAAGAGCGGGCGCGGAGACATGGGGATTGGGTTCCGGGAAGCGGGAGAAGACGCGGTCTCCTTCCGCCAGTTGGCGGCCACCTTCAGTTTCCTCAACCTTTGCATCCTTGCCGCCCTGCCTCTGCTGCATGTTTCGTTGACGCCTTACCTCGGCACGCTTCCGCTGCGGCTGTTCGTCGCCTTGGGGCTGGGCTTCCTCTTCCACGCCACGGTTTTCATCTGGGTTCAGACGCGCCCGAGCGGGGTCACGGACAGGATGGCCCGCTACCTGACGATCGCGTCGATTGCCGTCAACTCCGTAATTACGTTCGTGGCGGCGACGGTGAGCAACCAGGACAGCCCGTATTTTGCCTTGATGATCGTTCCGATCCTCGAGGCGGCGTTCCGGTTCTCGCTTCCGGCGACGTTGGCTGTGGTCGCTTTGGCCGACTCCCTGAGCTTTTATTGGGTCTGGACAGCTTACCGGGTGAACCCCCCGCCCAAGTTCAACGAATATGTCGAGGTTGGCACCGTCTCGCTGATCTTTACGCTGGTAGGGGTGATCGTCTGGCTGCTCGTCAACCGGCTCAGGAAGGGTGAAATTCGCCTGGCGCGCAACCTGAGCGAACTGGAACAGACGCGCAAGCGACTCTCCGAGGAGGAAAAACTCGCGGCGGTGGGCCGCCTATCAAGCGCCATCGCGCATGAGATCCGAAATCCGGTCGCGATGATCACCAGTTCCCTGGCGATGGCAGACGAGAGCGGGCTGGCGGAGGAAGCGCGTAAGGAAATGGTGGGAATCGCCACCAGCGAGGCGAGGCGCCTGGAGAAGCTCACCGGCGATTTCCTCGAGTACGCCAGGCCGCCGGCGATGGAAAAGGCGGACAATTCCATCTCGGACACCATACTCTACGCCGCCGGCTCATGCAGGGCTTACGCGCTGGAAGCAGGCGTCCGTATTGAAGTCGAAAACGCACTCGACCTTTCGATCGGCATGGACGCCAGCAAGATCCAACAAGCGCTGCTGAATTTGCTGAAGAACGCGATCGAAGCCTCGGCCACGGGGAAGAGTGTTACGCTGAGGGGGCTGCGGCCGGAGGAAGGAACGGTGTGGCTCGAAGTGGAAAACGCCGGCCCTGCCATACCCGAGCCTGCCTGCAGCCACATTTTCGAGCCGTTCTTCACAACGAAGCGCGGCGGCACGGGTTTGGGACTGGCCATTGCCCGGAGCATCGCCCGGGCACACGGCGGCGACCTGACCTTGCGGATCAACGAGCCCGAGCGCGTGTGCTTCCGTCTGGAGCTGCCCGCCACGGCAAAACCCTACGTCCAGCCCCGGGAGAAAACATGGGTCGGATCCTGATCGTTGACGACGAACCCCATATGAGGAGGATCCTGGCCTCCACGCTCGCCTTGGACGGCCACGCGAGCGTCGAGGCGGCGGGCGTCGCCGAAGCCAAGGAGCGGCTCAATTCCGGAGTTTTCGACGTCGTCTTTACCGACCAAAAGCTGGAGGATGGGGAGGGCCTCCAGGTGCTCGCTGCCGCGCGGGAAGCCGATCCGGCGACCTCCGTCGTGATCGTCACCGCCTTCGCCACCATCGAATTGGCCGTCGAAGGGATGCGCGAAGGGGCCTTCGATTTCGTTGCCAAGCCGTTCCAACCGCAGGTGATCCGCGCCGCGGCCATCCGCGCCGCGGAGCGGACGGCCCTGCTACGAGAGAACGACAAGCTGCGGGAGACGGTGGGGCGGCTGGAAGGTTCCTCGGAAATCTTCGGGAACTCCGAGGCGATCCGAAAGGTGCGCGAACTTATCGCCCGCGTCGCGCCCACGAATGCCCCGGTTCTGATCCTCGGCGAGACGGGCACGGGGAAGGAGTTGGTGGCAAAAGCGATTCACCGCGGAAGCCCGCGTTCGGCGAAACCGTTCGTGGCGCTGAATTGCGCCGCCCTTCCGCCTACCCTCCTGGAAAGCGAGCTGTTCGGCCACGAGCGAGGCGCCTTCACCGGAGCGGACCGGAGCCGCGGCGGCGTCTTCGAGGCCGCGGATCAGGGCACACTCTTCCTGGACGAGGTCGGCGAGATGCCCCTCGAAGCGCAGGCGAAGCTTCTCCGCGTGCTCACCGACGGCCAGGTCACCCGGATCGGTTCCACCAAGCCGCGCCAGGTCGACGTTCGAGTGCTGGCCGCGACGCACCGCGAACTCACCCAATCGATCCGCGATCGCTCGTTTCGGGAGGATTTGTACTACCGGCTTGCCGTCGTTCCCATTCCCATACCGCCGCTCCGCGAGCGCCGGGAAGACATCCCCATCCTCTGCCAGATTTTTCTGGAGGAAGCGTCGCGCAATCTCAAGGCCCCCAAACACGAGCTTGGCTTCGAGGCTCTCGACCGGCTGAAGAAATACTCTTTTCCAGGAAACATTCGCGAACTGCGCAACCTGATCGAGCGGGCATGCATCCTGTCGCAATCCACGGCGATCGGACCCGAGGGCTTTCCCATCGCCGAGGACGCGGGGGCGACGGAGGACGCCGGGGCGAGTTCAGCACGGAAATGGACGGACCTGCTTCCCAACGTGATCGATCTTCGGGAGTTCCTCTCCGAGGCCGAGAAGACGCTGATCGAAAGGACTCTAAGGGAAACGGGTGGGGCGCAGGCGGAGGCGGCGCGCCGGCTCGGTCTTTCCCGAAGCCACTTGTCGTACAAGCTCTCCAAATATGGGCTGAAAGCCGACGCCGAATCCTGAGGTGAACCGCTTCAGTGAGTGCCGTTCGCCTTCTTAGCCAGAACCGGTGGCGGCGGCTGGCTCAGGGGCTGGGCAGCGGGAACCATCCTCGCATGGACGCCGAACTCGTGCACGAGCCGCCCCCCAGCCTGCCCCGTGTCCACCAGAACCACGGCTCCCGCCACATACAGCGGAAGGAATGCCACCAAGATGGCGCGCTGCGCCGCGCCGCTCAGTTCCCGCCTCAGCAAATGCGGTAGAAACAGAATCGTTGCGAAAATGAGCGTCAGAATCGCGAAGATGTCGCGCGTGATACGCGCGAAATGCTCGTGCTGCTGGATCAGCACGGCCGCGGCCGTGGAGGGATCCGCCACGCGAGCGGCCGCCTGGCCCGTGACGACCGCCAGAAATGCGGTTACCGTTCCGAGGAGCATGAGCGCAAGGGCCGCGAGCAGGTAGGGGCGCCCCCTTTCGGGGCGCATGAACATCGCGGCAAGCACGAACAGTGGCGCAACCAGGAATAGAACGATCGGGAAATGAACGATCAGAGGATGAATCGCTCTCCAATCCCATGCCGGGAGACTCGTTCCGGTCGCGATCGCTCCGAACATGTCACCCCTCCTGCCAGCGAATCCAAATCGGGGAGAGGCGCGGCGACCCCGGCGGGATGATGTCCTCAGCGACCGATCGGCACACGGCCCCTCGGGAGGACATTCGGGTTCTTCCTCGCTCGATCGGACGCGCCTTCCGTTGCTTTCGCCGGGATCGTCTCCGTTCCCGATCCGGAGGGCACCGAAAGGGCTAAGGCCTTCCCGGCCGCTTCGGAAAGCGCGTCTCGATCAAGCGCCATGTCCTGGCTACTCCCCTGACCTAACCACCAAGCCAGACCCCAATACGACAGTTGCAGGTTGGGGGCCAAAGGTCACGGCTCTATACGATGGAGCGGCAAGGCTTTACAGGAAAGCCGGTCGGGAAGAACCAGTCCCGTCCAAAACATTGAACGCAGTTCAAGCCTATTGTCCAAAAGCGCGTCCTGTCTTGCCGGGTGCGCCGTCCATGGCAAGAAAGTGCTCCTGTGGCGGATCGTGCTCGATAAGCAGAGGCGAGCTGTGCAGAGGTTAGAAATCGCACAGGGACCGGGTGGGCAGAGCTGCACGCACGGCGTTGAGAACGGCGAGAAGATCGATGATTTCCTGGGCTACGGCTCCGCCGATGGGAGGCAGAACTCCTATCGCCGCAGCGACCATGCCGACCAGGCTCAGAGCCATGCCGGCAACAGCCGACTCGAGGGCAACGCGGCGCATATGCCTGGCGATATGGATGAGCTCGTCGACCCGGCTCAAGGAGGTTTCCAAGATCACCGCGTCGGCGGCTTCGGCGGTGATGTCACTCTGCACGCCGAAGGCGACGCCCACGGTTGCCGCCTGCATCGCCGGAGCGTCGTTGATGCCATCCCCCAGGAAAAGGGTAGGCGCCCGGCTTGCTTCTTCGCGCACGATCGCGACTTTGTCTTCCGGGCTTTTCGCCGAATGCACTTCTTGGATTCGCACTTGGTTCGCCAGGCGCCGAACTTCCTCGTCCCGGTCTCCGGATACGAGCAAGATCCGGGTGATGGAGTGGCGGGGTTGGAGGTGCCGGATAAAGGAGCCTGTCTCCTCCCGCGGCATATCCTGGAAGCGGCACAGAGCGGCGTAGGCCCCGTCGAGGAACACCACGCATTCCAGCCCGGACTCGGCCGGGGGAAGCGCGGCCCCTGAATCCGCGACTTTCCTGCGGCTGGTAATCCAAACCGTTCGCTTGCCCACGGTTCCTCGGAGTCCTTCACCGGGGCGTTCGCTGATTTCCGAAACGGGTTCGGCGGGCAGTCGTTCCTTTCGGGCGGCCTCCTGGACGGCATCGGAAAGGGGATGTTTGGAGTAACGCTCGAGGCTGGCCGCAGCCTGCAGCACGTCTTCTGGCGTAAAGCCGCGGGCGCAGAGGATCTCGGAAAGGGCAGGCTTTCCGTAGGTCAGCGTTCCGGTTTTGTCGAAGACCAGGGTGCGGCAGCGGTCGACCTGTTCCAGGATGACGGGATTCTTGATGATGATTCCGCGCCGCGCGGCGAGGGAGATGGCGCCGATGATGGCGACGGGAATGGCGATGAGCAGTGGGCAGGGCGTGGCCACCACCACGACGGCGAGGAAACGGTGCGATTCTCCGGTGGCCGCCCAGGCCAGGCCGGCCAGTCCGAGGGCCAGGGGCGTGTACCACGCTCCCAGTTTGTCGCCGAGCCGGCGAAGGCGGGGGCGGCGCTGCTCGGCGTCCTGCATGACGCGCATGATGCTCGCGTAGCGGGAGTTCACGGCCAGCTTGCCGGCACGGATGTGCAAGGCGGTATCCCCATTCACCGCGCCAGACAGCACTTCGCTGCCCGGCACCTTTTCGATTTCAAAGGGCTCGCCGGTAAGGTACGCCTCGTTCATTCTCCCCTGGCCCTGAACGACCACGCCGTCGACCGGGCAGATTTCATGGGGAAAGACAACGAGCACGTCGCCAATCGCAACATCTTCGAGCCTGACGTCGGCCAGGTGCGCTCCCGATTTCCTGTGCGTGACTTGCGGCATTCGCTTCGCCAACGCATCGAGGACGGAAGAGGCGCGCCGGCTCGCGATTTCCTCCAAGGCCGTTCCTCCGGAGAGCATGAGGACCACAATTACCCCTACCAGGTATTCGCCCAGGATCACGGAAGTGACGATGGAGATTCCTGCCAGAAGGTCCGAGCCGAACTGCCTCGCCAGAAGTTTGCGGACCAACTGGACGAGCAGCGGTAGTCCCCCGGCGGCGAGGGCGAGGAAGAGGGGGGCAAGCCAAGCCATACGCGGAGCCTGCCACCCATAGCGAAGCAACAGATGCGCGAGGATAGCGGCCGTCGCGAGGAGGGCGATGAGGGTGGGGGTTGTCCAGAGGGGCCGAGGCTGGGAGCGCGCGGGGCCTTCCGGGCCGCGCTTTGGGGAGGCTGAGGGAGCGGTCACGTCCGGCGTTCCCGTTCCTCGATCGCGAGCCCGCCGGCACTTCTCGGACGGTTGGTCATTGGGGGTCACCCTCCCCGCGCGACGGTGGTTGAAGGCGCGGAAGCCTGTTCCCGGTCGGTGTGGGCGCGAATCTGCTGTAAATGCGTGGCTGCCGGGGCACGCGTTTCCTCTCGAAGCAGCCTGAGTAAGGCTACGGTCACCGCGAGGATCAGCGGTCCCAAGACAATTCCCAAGACGCCGAACGCCTTCACCCCGCCGAGCAAGGACAAGAAGACATAGAGCGTCGACAGCCGCGCGCGCTCGCCGATAAGGTACGGCTTCAGGATGTTGTCTATCGGATGCACGACGGCGAGCGCCCACGCCAGCAGTATCGCACCTTTTATCCAGTGGCCTCCGAACGCGAGCATCAGCAGGGCCGGCACGAAAACCAGGCCGGTGCCAATCGCCGGCAGCAGCGCGCAAACACCGGTGACGGCGCCCCACAGAACGGGCGATGCGAAACCCAGGAAATAGAAGGCAGCCCCAGCGAGGATTCCCTGGAGGGCGCCGATGGCCAGCGAGCCATACAAGACCGCGGCGAGGGTGTCCCTCACGCACACGTTCAGCCGCGCGATCTGGCCCCGCCTCAACGGAAGAACGGCCGCGATACGGCGCAGGATCGCCTGGCCATCGCGAAAGAGGAAGAAGAGGACGAAGAAACAGATCAGGGCGTTGAGGAGAAGGGACGCGAGGCTCCCTAACATCCCTACGCTCGTGGCGATCAGGCCGGCGATGAATTTGTCGGCTTGGTCCGTGATAGCGATTTGCAGCCGGGGTCCAACTCCGGGGACGAACCTGCCGAGGAAACCCGCGACGTGACCGGCGGCGTGGAAGATGACGCCACTCAGCCGTTCTCCCGCGCCCGTGGGATCGCGAAGGGACAGGTAGATTCCCTTCAGTTCCGAAAGGATGGCGTTTCCCAGAAACAACGCGACGGCGGCGAGCAGGAGGACGACCCCTGCCGTCGAGAGGGCCGCCGCGAGGTTGCTCTGGCGAGTCCATCGCCGAACGCGGGAGTGCATCGGGTAGAAGACAATCGCCAGCACGGCGGCGAAGACGATGGGTTTCGCGAAGGGAACAAGCAACGCCAGGCACAGGATAGCCGCGATGGCGGTCAGGCCACCCAAGAAGGCGAGCGTCGTCCGGTTGCTTAGCATAGAGTCAGCGGCGATTCCACGCGGGGGCGCTCTCACAGCGTGGGTCCTGCGCAGCGATTCTCCCGGTTGCCAGCGCCGAGGCCGAGACCGCCAGACCGAGAATCCCGCCCATCACCGCCAGGGACATCCCGGGCGAAACGCTCAGGACGGATGCGAGCGCCATCTTAAGAGCGGCGAGTGCAAGGATCGCCCCGAGAGCCTGATACAGGTACCGGAAGCGCGATGGCCATCGTAGCACCCAGCGCGACCCAGCCTTGCACGTAAGGGGCACTCCTGCGCCGCCGACCGAGGAAACTCAGGCTGGACCGCCATGCCGTGAAAGCGACGAGGGGAATCGCACCGCGAGTGAGCCGCTTACGGTTGAGGCTTCGCCCCGGGGGATTCCGTCCGCGAAGCCGCCGAGCACAATTGCTCGATCGGTTGCCCCGGCTTGTATTCGAGCTTCTTTGGCGGCTCGCATCCTTCCGCGCGGGTAATTTTTAAGCTGGGCGCGTTCGCATCTTCTTTCTCCGCTTTGGCCGCGATAGGCGCGAGCGCTTTCTTCATCTGCTCGAAGGCGGAGGTCACGACGACGGCGCTCGGTTTTCGCTCGAGGAACATGATTTCCCGTTCCGATTGCTCCATCCTGTTGTAGAACGGCGGGTGGGTGCGGAACCAACTCACGCCGTTGATGTACCCCTCGCGCGTGGCCATCTTGTCGAAGAAACGGATGAACCCGGACGGGTCGTATCCCGCGCTCCAGGCGTATTGCACGCCAAGCTGGTCGGCTTCCAGCTCGTAGTCGCGGCTCACCCCCAGCAGTTTCAGATTCAACACCAAACCCAAACCATAGAAGCCGTACTGAATCGCGTAGTACGTGCCGATGCCGGCCACGCCGCCCGTCAAAACGATGGCGGCTACCTGCGCGGCCTGGAAGAAAATGCCGGCAATGGTGGCTCGCTTCATCAGCTTGTGGCCGTGGCGGGCCGCGTCGTGCGCGATTTCGTGCGCGATCACCCCGGCCAGCTCGGATTCGTCATCGGTCGCTTCGAGCAGCCCCCGCTCGATAAACAGGTATCCGCCGGGCAGGGCGAACGCGTTGATTTCGCGGGACTGTAACACCTCCACGTGCAGCGGAACTTTCAGGTCCGAATGCCGGGCCACATTCTGCGCCACCGAGTTGACGTAATCCTGAATCGCACGGTCCTCCACCTGAGGCGGCATCAGGCCGAGCCGTTTCATCTCCTCCACGGCTTTCTGGCCGTCCTTGATATCGTCTTGCTGGCCGGCGGCGATCTCCCGAAACCCGATGTCTTGCACGTCTCCCCAGTGCCGGTTCACATGGGAACCGCTAGCCAGCTCATTCTCGATCTGTTTCCGGACGGCGGGCCAGCGCTCGATCAGGTCGAGCTTGGCGATGAGGTTATCGTAGGCTGTGGGAATCGCTTGTCCGGCGAGGACGCCGGCTTCGCTCTGGAGCAAATCGAGGTTTTGGATGTTGCAGTGCGCCCGCGTGCGCTCGCTTTCGGATAGCTTCGCTGTGTTCTTCTTCAGTTGCTGGCGCGCGGCATCGATCTGTTTCTGATAATCCTTGGATTTCGCCTTGAAACCCTTGACGCAGAAGTCTTCGCCCTTCTTCAGCGATTCCCGCTGCGCGCGGATCTCGGCCGCGCTGAACGAGGGCATTGGCGACAGTTCAAAGAGATCGAGGTACGGCTTCTGCAGGTGTTGCCGCAGAGTCGTTGCCTGCGCGGTGGGCGAGCTGGACTGCGCCGCCTGCTGGGCTCGGGCGCTTGTGGCGGGAAGAAAGGCCAGCGCCTCGCAAACCATCAATGCCACGAATCGTTTGAATAACATGGGCACTCGCCTGAATTACAGGGCAATTCAAATGCCAAATTCTTGTGGCCTGGGCGTTCCTTCGCCGCGGTGTCTTATCGCCTGCAAGATGAATTGATTACGCCCGCCCCACCCGGGTGGAACGGCGTCTCCCGGGGTCTCCAGCTACCGTTGGGGATGTAAAAACCGTTGGACCTGCGGGTGGGGGCGTTCAGGTTCTTGAACGATTACGGTGACTGTTTCAGTGGCAGCTCGATCACTTGGGCTTCGCCGAGGTCCCAATCGAGGCGCGCGCCGGGCGCGATGAATTCGCGGCGTAAATAGCCCATGCCGATACCGCGGCTGGCGCGCGGCGAGAATGCCGCGCTCGTGACCCACCCGGCTTCCTTGCCTTCGGCCTTGAGTTTCGCGCCTGGCGGGGGAAGTGAATCGCCGCTGAACGCCAGGCCGACGCGCCGGCGGTTCACCTGCCCGCGCGAGCGGACGCGCTCGACAATTTCCTGGCCGGTGTAGCAGCCCTTGACGTAGCTGATGTGCGACTGCTCGAGCCCCGCTTCGTGCGGAATCATGCGATCATCGAAATCCGCGCCAAACCAAGGCACTCCGGCTTCCAGCCGTAGCGCCTCGATCGCCCGGTATCCCGCCACGCCGCCACCATGGCGCTCGGCCGCTGGCACCAGCGCTCGCCAAAGTTCCTGCGTGCGCGCGCGGTCGATGAGGAATTCGGCCCCTCCGAGACCTAGCGAGGTCCCCTCCAGCACGCGGCAGGCGATGGGCGTCGCGCCTGCGGGCGTCGTGAGGCTGGTCTCCGCGTGGCCACCGTGGCTGAGATCGCTCAGGTTGATTCCTGCAATCTTCCGAACCACCGCGCTTGCCTCGGGCCCCACCAGTGCCATCGTAGAGAATTCGTCCGTGCGGTCTTGGAGAGTAACGTCGTCCATGATGATGAACTTATCGAGTGTGGCGAGGGTGCGGTCGCGCTCGAGCGCGTGGGAGAGGAAGGTCAGCCGGTCGCCGAGGCCTAGCGTACGCAATTCGGCCAGGATATGCCCCTGGGGATTCAAGAGCAGGCCCGGGGCGCTTTGGCCGGAAGCGAGGTCGCGTATGTTCCCGCTGGTGACCGCATTCAAGTAGCGGACGCGGTCTTGCCCCGTAAGTTCGGCAACCAGCTGGAAATTCGTGTCGACGAGCGCAACCAAACGGCTCGCCCGCCCATACTCCTCCTCGAAATTGCCGTAGTCGGCGGGCAGGGATGTGCCGAACCAAACGCCCATTCGGCCGCCCAATCGTTCGTGCTCGCCGCGCAGAGGGGATTCTCTCGAATCTTGCATAAGAACCTGACGCTCCCACCGAGCCTCACCCCATCCAAGGATGAGCAGCCCGACCGCTCCCAGGCGTCCGTCACCCTTCGACTTCGCTCAGGGCCGTGATCCCGCAACTGCGGGACGAACAGCGGCGGAGCGCCTGGGGCACCCGGCGGGACAGGAGCCGCCAAGATGGCGGCGTTACAACAGCCATCCGGGCGCCGCGGCAAGCGGCTTGGCGCCGTCCCGAAGCTTGGGGAGTCGCGCGACCTCATGGTAGCAAAACCTGGCCGCGACTCCCCGATGTTATACTGCGGAAAGAGAATGGCCGAGCGCTTGATCCACGAAATTCTTCCCGTCGGGATGCTCGCCTGCAACTGCTCGATTGTTGGCGATCCCGAAACAGGCGAAGCGCTCGTAATCGATCCCGGCGACGAAGTCGAACGCGTGCTCGGCCTGCTCGCTCGCCACAAGCTGAAAGTGCTTGCCATCGTGAGCACCCATGCGCACATCGACCACGTCGGCGGCTTGGCCAAACTGCATCGGGCTACCGGCGCGCCCGTGCTCATGCACGCCGACGACCTCGACCTCTATCGCGCGCTCCCGCTTCAGGCACGCTGGCTCGGGGTCGAGCCGCCGGAAACCATAGAGGTGGACGGGTTTCTACGCGATGGCGACGACGTCTGCTGGGGCGGTTTCCGGGCGCGGGTTTTGCACACTCCCGGCCATTCGCGGGGCAGCCTAAGCCTCTATCTTCCTGCTGATCTGCCAGAGCCCGGCTCGGATGGCGTGAAAGCCCTCCGGCTGGCCACTCCGCGCCTCTTTGCCGGCGATACCCTCTTCGCGGGCAGTATCGGCCGAACCGATCTGTGGGGCGGCTCGCTCGACGACATCCTTCGCTCGATCCACCAGAAACTCCTGATCCTGCCGGAACAGACGATTGTGTATCCGGGTCACGGCCCGGCATCCACGATCGGGGAAGAGAAGCAATCGAATCCGTTCCTCGTAACGCGCTAGCTTACCGATTCCCCTGCTCGCGCTCGTCTCGGAGGCCTTGCATCACGTTCTGGATAAGCTGTTTGGCTTTGGCCAATTCCTGCTGGATCTGCTGGATATCCATGGCCGGTTTCTCGGCGTCCCGAGCGGAGCGGCAATAGACGCCGTGCTGGCCTACGAGCACGAGCGCATTCGTTACCAGGTCGAGTGAGACGGCCAATCGGCCGCGCCAGGGACCCATCATCGTCTCGTAATGTTCGAGTTCGTCGTGGTGGTCGTCAAAAACGGACATGAGTGCCTCGGCTCCTTCCGAGAGTACCGGTTGCGGCCTGCTTGCCGCAAACGAAACCTACTCCCTTTTCGCGTGCCCGAGCCCTGTGCGCCGGACTCTATTAGCTGGAGAGTACTAGAGCCCGGAGCTGTCTTTACTGGCTAGCTAATACTAGTAACAGGGAAGAGGCTGTACCGAGTTGTTTCATTGCTGCCCGCCCGGTGCATAATGCCGCCGTACGTTTTGCGCGCCTCCAAGGGCGCGTGAAGCATTCCAGGCCCTCGACGGGTACCAGAGAAGCGCGGTACCGAGCAAGGCGGCTCCCGGCATTCAGATTCAGCTTCGCTTTTCCGCAGGAGCTGCGCGGTAGGGAAGCCAAGCGATTGCCGAGCCGTGGCCGCCAGGATTCGCGTTTGGCGCTCTCGCCTAATGGGGAAGCCCCAGGCGCGATAATTCCGCTTGCGTCGGCTACATGCGCGCCCGCCCGAGTCGCCACACAAAAGAAGAAGGAGGCGCTGTGTCCTCGACCGCCGTGGTACCGCCCGAAGCCCTCATGCGCAGATCGGACCTCCAGGCCTGTGCCCGCCGCGCCGCCGCCAATCTTGGCAGCGGGAAAACCGGCCGCACCTCCCAGATCATTTTCGGCGAGCGTCAGTACTTGCTTCGCACTTTGGATTCGATCGAGAGTACGGAACTCGCGCTGGACCAAAAGCAGCGGGAGCAACAGTTGCTCGAGCGGCTGATCCACGCCCGCACGGAAGAACTCAACCGGCTGAATCCCAATTGGGATCAGCGCATTGGGATGGTTCTTCGACCCGACGTGACCGCCGAGACGCTCGGCCGCATCGCCGCCGAGGCGCCGGAAGAGGATTACTTCCTCCTTCGGTTGATCAGCGAGCATCCCCGCACGGGACCGGCGACTCTCGCTCGCTTGGCCGACCATCCTTACGCCGCCGTTCGCGAAAACGTCGCACGCCACCCCAACACCGACGCCCGTACGCTGGAGGGGTTCGCGCGGACGGAGTCCTTGCCGCTTTGGTATCTGGTGGCATCGAACCCCGGCGCACCCGCCACGCTACGCCGAAAGCTCCTTAGCCAAATCCGGCAGGCGAGCCGGCGTCGAAAAGCACGCTAGAAACCGATCTCCAGCCACGGTGGTTCTCGGTGGGCCTCCGTGTTGGTGTGTGCGGACTAAGGATCACCACGGAGGGCACGGACGGAAAACAGGGGACAGGTTACAGCAAGCCGAAAGACGGGCCGAAAGGCATCACCACGGAGGACACGGAGCTCCACGGAGAGGCTTCCGGCCGCAAAGCAGATAAGACAGGCTTCAGAATCTGTGTGGCAACGCGAAAAGGTGCGAATTCCACAGCCCTGGCGCAAATTTCGTGCGTTGTCCGCAAACGACTTGCGCGAATCTATGAAAAATACAAACTGTGGAAATGC
>JAJYLB010000055.1 GCA_021788095.1 Acidobacteriota bacterium
CCGTGCCCGAGAGCGGAATCCTCTGCGGGCTGCCAGACGCGTTGTCGTAGAGGGTGATGGTCCCCGTGCGCGTGCCGGTTGCCGTCGGCGTGAAGTTCACGCCGATCAGGCAGCCGCCGCCCGAGTGTCCGTGAAGGCCAAGCCGACCGCAAGGGCCAGCAAGGCCACGATACCTAAACCGAGGAAGTAGCCGCTCCGTCTTTTCGCTCTCGAACCCATATTCCCCACTCCTGAAGTTGGTTTTGCCCGGCACGGTCGAATTACTTCCTCAAAGGAGGAAGCGCAGGCCGAGGTGCAGGAGCGGAAAAGCGTCTGGCGTGAACCCCCAACTCGACCAGGAGTAGAGCGAGGAGTACCTGTAGGGCTGTCATCTGGGCAGAAACCCTTACCGGCCTGGGTAGGTGAAGCACCTACCCACCATAAGGGCTCTTCCTTAGGGATGTAACTGTACGAAAGTCGCAAATTCGTTCAGGTAGGGACTGTCACTAGGGGAATGTCTGACCTGAGCTAAAGGAATCCAACTGCACGAAACAGGCGCCCCGCCCGTCCGGCGTATGGCGCCTGCCAGGGGCACCCGCTGCAGGGCTTCTACCTGGCTCAGCGGAGGGTTATCCCGAGTGAACCCAACGCGGTGCGCCGCTGATGTCGAGGGCTGGCGTGGCGGGGGTATGCAGGCAGTGCGCAGAAGAGCCCGCTCGTGGTTCCAGGCAGGCGCAAAGCGCACGGGACGCGCAAAGGTGCGCCCGGCGAAACCTCGCTGAATGTCCCCACGATCGTCCGCGCCGCGCTGCGGGCTCCTCGCTCTTGACAGGTGGCGAGCTATCCCCACAATGAAAGATAGCCGAGGAACTGGAGGAGGATTCTGGGTGTCCCAAGTGGCACCTTGCGCCCTCCGGCCTCGCTTCCGAAAGGAACCCCATGGGATTGACCAAAGTTGAAGGAACGGTGACTGGGCCGCGCGGCAAGCAGGCCACTTTGGAGTTCCTGGTGGACGGCGGCGCCACCTACACGTTGCTGCCCCGAAGGGTCTGGCGGGCCATCGGGCTTCGGCCCATTGAAAGCATGAAATTCACGCTCGCCGATGGGACCGTGGTGGAACGCAAGTTGTCCGAGTGCCGCTTGGCCCTGCCCCAGGGCGAACGACACACCCCGGTGATACTGGGCGAGAGAGACGACGAGGCGCTTTTGGGTGCCGTGACGCTGGAGGAACTCGGGGTAATTCTGAACCCCTTCACCCGGAAACTGCAGCCCCTGCGGGCGATGCTGGCCTAGGCCACTCGGGTTATAGGCCCGGGCTCGTTGGCCCGGCGCGAGGCCCCCGACGCAACTCCCTCGTTCGGCTTGATTCGCGCGGGCCGCGCCCCGGCGCCTATTCGATCTTCCGCAAGCGAGCATCGAAAAAAATCATCCTCCAGATTCGCAACGCGCTTGACGCGCAGGCGGCATTTCGTTATCTTCGGCGGTTAAATTTCCCGAGGCATTTTGGACCCAGACGGAGGACCGATGGACGCGAAAGGTGTACTTGAATACGCGCGCAAGCACGAAGCCAAAATCTTGGATCTGCGCTTCACCGACCTGCCCGGGCTCTGGCATCACGTCAGCTTCCCGCTTCACCAGCTCGACGAAGGCTCGTTCGAGGACGGGTTCGGAATGGATGGCAGCTCGATTCGCGGCTGGGCCTCGATCCACGAATCGGACATGCTCCTGGTGCCCGACGCAGCGACCGCGTTCATGGACCCTTTCCGCGACGTGCCCACCCTGGTGATGATTGGCGACGTGGTCGATCCCCTCACCCGGCAATCCTATCCTCGCGATCCGCGGTTCGTGGCGCGCAAGGCCGAGGCGTATCTGGGTTTCAGCGGCGTCGGCGATCAGGCGTTCTTCGGCGCCGAAGCCGAGTTCTTCATCTTCGATAACGTTCGGTTCGACCAGAGGCAGAACGAGGGCTTCTATCACATCGACGCCGAGGAAGGCCGCTGGAATTCCGGCCGCGAAGCGCACAACCTCGGCTACCGCCCCCGCTACAAGGAAGGCTACTTCCCCGTTCCGCCCACCGACCACTATCTCGACCTGCGAACCGACATGTCGCTGAAGATGGAGTCGTGCGGGCTCACGGTCGAGTGCCACCATCATGAAGTCGCCACGGGCGGCCAGGCGGAAATCGACCTGAAGTTCGACACGCTGATTCGCTCGGCCGACAACATGATGCTCTTCAAGTACGTGGTGCGAAACGTCGCCTACCAGTACGGCAAGACGGTGACCTTCATGCCCAAGCCGCTCTTCCAGGACAACGGCAACGGCATGCACACGCACCAATCCATCTGGCAGAAAGGCAAGCCGCTCTTCGCCGGCGATGGCTACGCCGGCTTGAGCCAGACGGCGTTGTGGTACATCGGCGGCCTGCTCAAGCACGCGCCGGCGGTGGTGGCCTTCGCGGCGCCGACGACGAATTCCTACAAGCGGCTGGTGCCCGGCTTCGAAGCCCCGGTCAACCTCGCCTACTCGCGACGGAACCGCTCGGCCGCCGTCCGCATCCCGATGTATTCGCCCAATCCCAAGGCGAAGCGGCTTGAGTTCCGCCCGCCCGACCCTTCCTCGAACCCGTATCTCGCTTTTTCCGCGATGCTGATGGCGGGAATCGACGGCATCGAAAACAAAATCAATCCCGGCGAGCCTCTCGACAAGGACATCTACGATCTCTCGCCGGAAGAGCTGAAGGGGGTGCCGTCGCTGCCCGCTTCGCTCGAGGAGTCGCTTTCCGCCCTGGAAGCCGACCACGAATTCCTGCTGAAGGGCGACGTCTTCACCGAAGACGTGGTTCGCCTGTGGATCGACTACAAGATGACCAACGAAGTGAGCGCCGTGCGCATGCGCCCCCACCCCTACGAATTTCAGCTCTACTATGACATCTGATCGTGGCGCGGGCACTCTTGCCCGCGCGCTTTTGAATCGGGACGGGGAAGAAAGGCGCGCGGGCAAGAGGGCCCGCGCCACCCCTCGCGGTTTGTCGACTCCGAACTCTCAACTCTCAACTTTCAACTGTCTCTTCCCCGCCCTGTGCCGCGAGGCGTTCGGCTGGTAAAATCCAGGGTGCGTTGGGCCAGGTGCCTGCGAGTGTGGAACGCGCCGGCGCACAACGCGGTGGCCAAGACAATTCGAACGGGATTTCCGGGAGCGAACTCGTGCGCAGACCCTTAACGTTGCTGGTAGGGATTTCGAGCGTGTTGCTGGCCCTCTGCTCGGCGGGCTGTGGTAGCTCCGCTCCGGCGATTACCATTACTCTGACGCCTTCGGCTCCGCAGACGATTGACCAGGGCCAAGCGGTAAGCATCGGCGCCGCGCTCACGAATGATTCCTCCAGGAAGGGCGTGACTTGGAGCCTAAGCGGCGTCGGCACGCTCGCCAATCAAACGACGACTTTTGTCACCTACCAGGCTCCCGCGACCCTTTCGAGCCGAGCCACGGTGACCCTGACGGCGACTTCCGCCGCGCAAACCTCCGTTACGGCTACGCTCTCCATTATCGTGAATCCCGCTCCCGCCATTACCACCACTTCCCTGGCCCAAGGCACGGCAGGCACCGCCTACTCCGTTACGCTCAATGAGAGTGGCGGCACCGCGCCGCTGACTTGGGGCGTCATCGCCGGCCAAGTCCCGCCCGGGCTGAGTTTGAACGCGGGTGGCGGCGTCATCAGCGGAACGCCAACCACGGCCGGCACATTCAACTTCACGGTCCAGATCTCCGATGCCGCCAATCTTTCGGCGACGGCGCAGTTGAGCATCACGATCATCGACCCTGCTCCCCTGGCCCTGAGTACAACGAGCCTGCCCAACGGCGCGCGCAACGTGGATTACACGGCGGTCCTGCGCGCTTCGGGTGGAGTGGCGCCGTACTCCTGGAGCGTGACGGCGGGCAGCCTGCCCCCCGGCCTCGACCTCGGCTCGAGCGGAGTCATCAGCGGCACTCCCACCACCACGGGAACGGCGAGCTTCACCGTGCAGGTCGCCGACGCCGAGTCGCCGACCCCAGCCACGATTTCCGAGCCACTGAGCATCGTCATCAATCCCGAGCCGTTCTCGATTGCGACAACGTCGCTGCCGAATGGCACGGTGGGTATTGCTTATGGCGCGACTCTCGCAGCCAGCGGCGGGCAGGCGCCCTATATTTGGAGCATCACCAGCGGCGCGCTGCCGGCGTGGGCCACGCTCAATGCCGCGACGGGAGTCATCTCGGGAACGCCCACTGGGGTGGGCACGACCAGCTTCACGGTGCAAGTGGTCGATTCGGAATCGCCCACCGCCGCCATCGCTTCCGTGTCGCTCCACATCGCCATCGCCGCCACGCAAAACGCGCTCCTCCAGGGCCAGTACGCCTTCTCGGTGGGCGGCTATCGCGGCGGGCTTGCCGGCAGCTTCACGGCCGATGGCAAGGGCAACATCACGGCAGGCACGGAAGATTTCGAGAGCGCGGCCACCAGCACGAATGGCACGGACGTGGCCATTAGCAAGGGCTCGTACGCAGTGGGAATTGACGGTCGCGGCATCCTGAGCTTCACCGACGCCAATGGCAATACGTTCTCGTTCGATCTCGCGCTGAGTCCGCTGTCGTCCACCGTCGCCGCCAAGGGCGCGATGATCGAAACCGACGCCACGGGAAACGATTTCACGGGCTTCCTCGCCCTCCAGGACACCGCCGCATTTTCGACGGCAGCGATGTCGGGCAACTACGTCTTCAGCCTTTCCGGCTGGGATGCCGGCGGAAATGCCGATGTCGTCGTGGGCAGCGCTGCGGTCGCCAGCGGCGCCGTCTCTGCCGGTCTCCTGGACGAGAACGATGGGGGAACCCTGGCAGCGAGCCAGGCGTTTACGGGGACATTGACTGTAGGAGCGAACGGGCGCGGCACGCTCGCCGGCAGCACCGCCCAAGGGACCTTCACGTTTTACGTGGTGTCCACCGCGAAATGGATGGCGATTGCGTTCGATCGGGCGACGGGAGCGGTGAGGACCGGTATAGTTCAGCAGCAGGTGCCGGGCGCCTACGGAAACACGTCGGTGAGCGGCACGATGGTTTTCGAGTCCGAATCGTCTACCGGAGCAGCCTCGCCGCAGGCGGAAGCTGGCCTGCTCACTTCTTCGGGCGGCGGTACGGGCACCTTCAATTTCGATGACGACGCGGCGGGAGTGCTGAGCGCGCTCACCGGCAACATCACCCTGACTTTCGGCACGACGAACGGCCGCTTCACCTTTTCCCTTCAGGCGACGCAGGGCACAAGCGATTACGTCGGGTACATGGTGGCGCCGAATCAGGCGGTGGTGGCAGGCACGGATTCGCTTCCGAGCCTCGGCTCCTTCCAGCCGCAGGAAGCCGGCCCCTTCACCGCGACGTCGCTCGATGGCGCCTTCTTCTTCGGCTCGAATCCGCTCGTTGCCGGACCCGCCGGCAGCCAGCCGGCGCTCGTCTCCTCGGGCGAGATGTCTTTTACCCTCGTGCAATCCACCTCCGACTCCTCCGTGAGCACCGAGGTGCTCAGCGGCACGATCGATTCCGAGCAGGCGGGAGCCGTGACGACGAGCCAACTGACGGGCAGTTATACCATCGACTCGACGGGGCGCGTCACGCTGGTTCCCGGCATCGCCATTCTCTACGTCGTCTCGTCTTCGAAGGCCGTGGCGCTCTACCTGGGAGTCCCGGGCTTCCCGAATCCCTTGATTCAAGACGTCGAGCGATAATAGCTTCGAGACATCGCCGATCATGGAAACAGGCACCACGGGCACGCCTCCCGATGCCGCATTTGCGGGCGTCGCCTTTCTCGATGCGGAGCGGGCCCGGACGAATCTGGAGCTGATTGAGCGGATCCTTCCGCCGCGCCTGTGGTCGCGCCTGCCCACGCTCCTCGGTCAAATCCCCGATCCTGACGAGTCCCTGAACGATCTCGAGCGCTACCTACGCGGCATTTTCCCCGGCGTTCTCCGCCAACTCGAAGCGCGTCCGGCCGCGCTCCACTATCTTCTGCTGGTATTCAGCCACTCCCGTTTCCTTTCGGAAACGCTGATCGCCGAGCCGGATCTGATTTTGCGGCTGCATCGCCCGTCAGGCCGGCCCGGCGCGGACCGTTTCGCCTGGCTGCTCACACCAGAGGATTTGCGCGAGGAGCTCGCGCGATTCCACGCGACCCATATCGCCCTTCCCTCCGCGGTGCTGCTGGCGCGGTTCAAGCGCCGGGAGTACTTGCGCATCATGTTGCGAGACGTGCTTGGCGTGAGCACGGTGGCCGAGACCGCGCTCGAGCTTTCGCACCTTGCCGATGTGATTCTTGAATCCGCGCTCGCCATTCCCGAGCAGAATCTGGCCCGGGCCTTCGGCTGGCCCGAATACCTCGACGCCGCCGGACACCGGCGCCGCTCGCGCCTGGTGGTGCTCTCGCTCGGCAAGCTGGGCGGTCAGGAACTCAATTACAGTTCCGACATCGATCTGCTGTTTCTCTACGAGGCGGACGGCCAGAGCGCGGGAGGCGAATCCGGGTCCATCTCGAATGGGGAATGGTTTGCGCGGCTGGCCGCGGCCGCGCTCAAGATCATCAGCGAGCCCACGCAGGAAGGCGCGGTCTTTCGCGTCGATTTGCGGCTGCGGCCGGAAGGCACGCGGGGCGACGTCGCCATCAGCCTGGGTGCCGCCTCCCGCTATTACCGCGCGCGAGCGCGGGAGTGGGAGCTGCAGATGCTCATCAAGGCGAGGGCGTCGGCAGGGGCGGTGGAACTCGGCCGCCAATTCCTTCGCGACGTGCGCCCGCTGGTTTTCCGGCCGCCGGAAGCGGGCGGGCGAGCCCTCGCCGCCGCGCTAGCGAGCCGGCGGGAGATGGAGCGGGAACTGCGGCGCACGGCCTCCGCGTCGGCGGCGGCGCGCAACGTCAAGCTCTCGCCAGGCGGGATCCGCGACGTCGAATTCCTCGCCCAGGCTCTCCAACGAATTTACGGCAGCACCGATCCCTGGCTTGCCGCTTCCGTCGCCGGCTCGACCCTGGTCGCCTTGCAGCGCTTGCACGACAAGGGCCGGCTCAGCGGACACGACTTCTTCCGCCTGGCAACCGCCTACCAGTTTCTTCGGCAGGTGGAACACCGGCTTCAACTGCGCGACGGCCTCCAGGTGCATACGCTGCCGTCGTCCGAAACCGAATTGGACCGCTTGGCACGGTGTCTGGGCATCGAACCCGCCCCGGGAGTCTCGGCGGGGGCAACGCTGGTTGCGAAATTGGACCGGAACCTCGCGGAAGTCCGCGAAATCTATGAACGCATCCTCGAGCGCGGCGAGGCTTTGCCGCCGGCGCCGGAGTTCCCGCGCGTTTCTGGCGAGCCTGCGACCAGGCCGCTAGGCCTGCTGGCAGCCGCCCCTCCCGCGATCCTCGAGGCGGCGCGAGACGCCGGCTGGGACGAAAATGCGGACCTACGCCGCGGTCTGGGCCAGTTTTTGAGCGCGGCGCTCGCCGATCCGGAGCTGGCTCGCCGCCTCGCGGACGCGCCCGAGGCGGTGCGCGCGCTAGCGGGGCTGGTGGAGCGAAGCGATTTGGTGGCGGCCATGCTTTCCCGCCATCCCGAAGAGTATGAACTCGCCACCGATTCCGACCCGGGGCGCCTGGAAAAGCTGCTGGCGGAGGCGAGCCTCGCGGGAAGCGGTTCCGCGGGTCTCGATGACCTGCGCATTACGGGCCGTAAAGGGCTGCTCTTTCTCGCGGCGAGGTCCGCTCGCGGTGAGTGCCGCCCATATCCCACCTTCGCCGCTCTCACGCGGCTTGCCGATGAATTGCTTCGCCTGACACTCGCCCGCTTGGCGGAGGAGGTGGCGCCCGGCGTGTCCCTGGGAACGTCTCCCTTCGCCGTGCTGGCGCTCGGCCGGCTGGGCTCGCGGGAGATGGACATCGGTTCCGATGCCGACCTCGTTTTCGTCACGGCGCAAGGCTTGCGCGCGGAGGACCGCGTGCCGTGGCGGAAGCTAGCCGAGCGGTACGTCAACGCTCTGAGCAGCCATACGCGTCATGGTTTGCTCTATCCCGTGGATACGCGGTTGAGGCCGCGTGGCGCGGAAGGCGAAGTCGTGCAACCGATCTCCTACCTCGAAAACTATTTTCGCCACGAGGCGGCCGGATGGGAAGCCGTCACCTTCCTCAAGAGCCGACCGCTCGCCGGCAACCTGGCTTTAGGGAGCGAGGCGCTCGGCCGCGCACAGCAGGCGATGGCCGAACGGTTCGCGCGTGGCGACGGCGTAACGCGCCTGAGGCAAGAGCTTCAGCATATGCGCGATCTTCTCGACGGGCAGTGGCGTGCCGACCACCGCCGCAGCGGCTTGAAACTGGCTCCCGGCGGCTATCACGATCTCGAATACGCTCTCGGCTTCCCAGCCGTCCTCGGTGGAATCGTTCCGGAAGGCCGCACGCTGCTCGAACAGATTCGCACGCTCGAAGCGGCGGGACTCGTCGACGGAGCAGCGGCCCGGACGCTCGAGGCCGCGGCAATCCTGTTTCGCAGCGCCGACCATGCCCTGCGCCTCGTCACCGGCCATCCGCTCGGCCGCACGCCCGATACCGGCGAGATCCGGCGGGCCGCGCGGCTTCTGGCTGCCTGGGACGTGCCCGACGCCGATCGCTTCCTCGAAGCCATCGAAGAGCGCCGCGCCGACGTCGTTCGCCTTTACCGCGCCCTCGCCGGCTGAGCCGGCCCTTGATGCAGGGCAGGCACGCTCACCGCAAAGAATGGCTATTGCCGCATTGAACCACCCCGATCCGGGAGGGCGGCTTCGGCAGGATACAATTGGGCTCGCAAGAAGCGGGGAAAGATGCCGCGAGGCGGGGGCGCACGTTGAAGGAAACTCGGAAACGGCAGGGAACGGGGCGATTCGCCTGCCTGGCCATCCTCGGAACGGCTTCTTGCGCCCTCCCGCTGCTTGCGCGAAGGCAGGCCGCCGCGCCTGGAGCTGTCGTCAAGGCGGATACCCTGAGCGTTTATTCCCAAACGGATGCAAGGAGCACCGCCGTCCAAACGCTCAAGAAGGGTCAGCCGCTCGCGCTGAATTTCGAAATCCAGAATGCCAGCGGGACGTGGTGCAGCGTTCGTATGCCGTCGGAGAGCGCCGCGCTCGGCTTCGTGCTTTGCAGCGGTTTGAGCATCGCCAAGCCGAAGGAGCCGGCGGAAAGCGAATCGGTCCATTCCACCGAGGCGGGCGCGGCTTCCGGCGAATCGTCCGGCGGCGCCGGCGGCTCCCTTCATCTGGACCTCACTCCGCCCGTGGCGCGGTCGCTCTCCTCCTATTCCCGGGTGGAGGCGTTCGTCGTACCGCAAGGCGTGCTGGACCATTTGCGGCTCGACGAGCTGGACACCGCGGCGGGCACCGGCGCGCCCGCGGCGATGGATCGGGCGGCTCTGGGGCATCTGGCGGCGAGTTCCTTCGATCTTGCCCACAGCGATACGAGCGCCGCGCTCGATCAGCTCGGCGCGGCGGTGAGTTTCTCCGGCAAGAATCCGGTCATCCAGCTCGTCAGCCTGCTGGATCTGGCTTACGTGCATCTCGAGCGAGGCGAATACGCCGATGCGCTCGATCCGCTCAACCGGGCTCGCGCCATCGCGCCGAACGCCGCCGCCGTGGCCCAATATTCGGGCTGGGCCTACTACGGCCTGAACCGGCTGGACCGGGCGGTGGCGGAGTGGAAACGGGCGCAGCAACTCCATCCGGACGCCCAGATTGCGGTGCTGCTGCGGAAGGCGGAGCGCGATGCCACCACCGAGCGCGGCTTCGGAAGCGAGACGAACGACCACTTCGTTTTGCACTATGAGGGAAGCGAAACGCCGGAACTGGCTCGCCAGATTCTGAGCACGCTCGAAACCGATTACCAGACCCTCGCGACCACTTTCGAGTTCACCCCGCCTTCGGCCATCGGCGTGGTGCTCTACACGAAGCGCACCTTCCGCGATGTGACGCGGGCGCCGCAGTGGGCCGACGGGCTGAACGACGGCCGCATCCGCATCCCCGCCCAGAACCTCACTTCGGTCGACCGGAATCTCTCCCGCGTGCTCATGCACGAACTCACGCACAGCTTCGTCTACCAGATGACGCGCGGGCGCTGCCCTACCTGGCTGAACGAGGGGCTGGCGCAATACATGGAGGGGCTGCGAAGCGGCGCGGCCGCAAATCAGCTCGTCGCCTTGTACGAGAAGAGGGACACCATTCCGCTCGGCCGGCTGGAAGGGCCGTGGACGAGCTTCCCCGCCCCGGTCGCCGCCTTCGCTTACGCCTGGGGGCTGGCGGCGGTGGAATCGATCGTGGCGCATTCGGGTATGTGGGGCATCACGGCGGTTCTCCGGGAGCTGGAGCAAGGAGCCCCGGTGGAAACGGCGCTGGGCTCCGCGCTCCAGATGAACTATTCCGACCTCGAGCTGCAAACGGCGCAGTATCTGCGCCAGACGTACCTGCACTGAAGTAGAATGGCGTCGATGGACGTCTTCGAAGAGATCGTGCGGTTGCGGCGCGAAGGCCGGCGCGGCGCTCTCGCCACCATCGTACATGTCAACGGCTCGATTCCCAGCTTCGAAAGTTCGCGCATGCTGGTGCGGGAAGACGGCTCGATTGCGGGGACGGTGGGCGGCGGGTGCGTCGAGGCCGAGGTCTGGGCGGCGGCCAAGGACGTGATGCGCGCCGAGCAGCCCCGCAAGCTCACGTTCAACCTCAATAACGATCCGAGTTACGAGTCCGGGCTGATTTGCGGGGGGACGCTGGAGATTTTTGTCGAGCCGATTCTGCCGCCGCCGAAGCTTTGCATCTTCGGGGGCGGCCACGTTTCCCTGGCCCTGGCCCGGGTGGCGGAGCAGGCGGGGTTTGAAATCACGGTGGTGGACGACCGCGAATCGTTCGCGAACCGCGAGCGGTTTCCCATGGCGGCGGAACTCCACACGAGCTTCGAGGCGGCTTTCGAGAAGCTGCGGCCGGGGCCGGTTTCCTATCTTGTCATCGTCACCCGGGGCCACCGCGACGATATGCGCGTGCTGAAATGGGCGGTGGGAACCGAAGCGCGCTACATCGGGATGATCGGCAGCAAGCGCAAAGTCATCGCGATCTATCGCGCGCTCGAATCGGAAGGCATGGCGCGGGAATCGTTCGAGCGGGTCCACGCGCCCGTGGGCCTCGCCATAGGCGCGCGCACCCCGGAGGAAATCGCGGTGAGCATCGCGGCCGAGCTGATCGCCGTGCGGCGCGGGGCCGCCGCCCTGCCCCATAAGGCCGTGAGCGTCTCCGCCAGCCCGCCGCGGCGGGCGGCTTCCGGCTAATCCGATGCTCGCGGGCGTCATCCTGGCGGGCGGCGAATCGCGCCGGATGGGCACGCCGAAAGCTCTGCTTCCCTATCGCGGTCGCACCTTCCTCGAACATTTGTGGGAGATTACCGCGCACCCAAGAATCGGTCTGCGGCGCGTGGTGACGGGCGCGAGTCACGAGGAGATTTCACGCCGAGTGCCCCTGCCTCCCGGCGTCCTGGTGCGGAATCGCGATTGGAAGAAAGGCCAACTCTCTTCGATTCGCGCGGCGCTCAGGAGCCTCGGCGCAACCGAGGCCGAAGGTATCCTCGTTGCCTTGGTGGACCATCCCCTGGTTACCGCCGGCGTGGTTTCCGCGCTTGTGGAAGCTTTCGATCGCTCTCCCGGCTCTATCGTGCTCCCCGTTTGGCGTGGCCGGCGAGGCCATCCCGTCCTCTTCCCTGCTCGCTTTCATCCCGAACTCGCCGCCGCTCCGGACGACGTCGGCGCCCGCGCCGTCGTCTGGGCCCACCCAAGCGATGTGGTCGAGGTCGCTACCGAGGAGGAAGGCGTTGTGCTCGATATCGACGACCGCGCAACGTTCGATCGTTTGTTCCCTTCCCCCGTCGGGAACGAGCCGGGGCGCTGACGCGGCGAGGGGAGTGCAAGAAGTTTCGCACGGAGACCACGGAGCGGGACCACGGAGCACCCGGAGAAGTTTGCACGACGCCCGCTGTGCGCTATGTGGAGGAGATGCCGCTCACTCGGGCTCACCGGCACGGGCGGAGGGAAGAAGCGCGATTTAGCGGTGTACGCGGGCGAGCAGGGCTTCGACGGCGTCCCGAGCCAATTCGGCGGCATGGTGGGTGGCAGGCTCGAGGCCGCCCAGCCGCTCGTCGATGAGCTGCGGCGTGATCGCGGCGGCTTCGACGAGCGACCGGCCGATCAGCAGTTCGGTGAGCAAAGAGCTGCACGCAATCGAAGTGACGCATCCGCGGGTTTGGAATCGCGCTTCGATGATGCGGCCCCCTGCGACGCGCACCGCCAGCCGAAGGATGTCGCCGCAAACGGGATTGGTCACTTCGACCACGCTCGTTGCGCCAGGGAGTTCGCCTGCGTTGCGCGGGTTCTGGAAGTGGTCGAGGACCGCTTTGCTGAACACCGAAAAAGTATGGCAAAGCCCTCGGGCAGGCGCAACGCGCTCCGACGCCCTGCGCTCCTTGGGGCAGCCGCCCCAGAATGTGGGTGCCCCACCCGCCGGTGTTGCGGGTGGGGTGCGCGTCCGCCGCTCCCAGGCGCATCCCGAAGGTTCGGGACGACGCCTGGGGCACCCGTCCGGATTTTCGACCGAGCCCCGATGCGATTCATCGGGGCGAAGATTCCCCTCGGATCATGAAAGACCCCGGCAGGCCGCCTCCGCCGAGGCTACGGCGAGCCAGGGATGCCGGCGTTAGAACAATTTGTCCCGCGCTTCGGAATCCCCGGTAGAATCGTGGCGGATGCGCGATGACTTCTTCCCTTGCCAGCCCGTCTCGCCGGCGCATTGTTTCGCTGGCGCCGTCGGTAACTTCGATTCTCGTGGAGATGGGAGCGCGGCGCGAGTTGGTAGCGGTGAGCCGCTGGTGCGGCGCGGTGGCGGATGTGCGCGGTCTGCCCGCTCTCGGTGACTCGTGGAAGTTCGACGCGGGCGCCCTCACTGCTCTGCGGCCCACGCTCATCATCGGTTCGGTTCCCTACCGGCCGGAAACCCTGGCGGCTATTCTCGAATATCCGGCGCCGTTTCTGGCGACGAATCCTCGCACCTTGGCCGACATCTTCGGCGAGATACGGCTGCTGGGCGCTATGACGGGTCGCCAGGCGGGCGCGAAGCGGCTGGTCGCGCGGATGCGTCGTGAATTCGCTCGCGTGAAGCGAGCGGCTCGGCGCGCCTCCAGCCGACCTCGCGTCTATGCGGAAGCGTGGCCGCACCCGCGTATCAGCTCGCCACCGTGGGTAGCCGAACTCATCGAGTTGGCGGGAGGAGAGATGGTTCTTCCAGCCGGATGCCGCGTGACCGACACCCAAGTCCACCGCGCCCAGCCCGAAATCATCGTTCTGGCGTGGACTGCCACGGGCGGCCGCGCCCGCCCCGACTCCGCTCTCTCGAATCCCGCGTGGCGAAGGGTGCCGGCGGTCGTTGGCGGGCAGGTCTTCGTCGTCGCCGACCATTGGCTCAACACCCCCGGTCCCCCCCTGCTGCGAGGATTACAATGCCTCTTCTCGTTGCTGCACCCGGAGCTAGCCTCTGCACCCCGGGAGCCGCTGATCTTATGAATGCCGCGGCAACCGCTCCCGAGCAGGAACGCCCGCTGCGGCGGGTGGTTACCGCCGCCCTCATCGAGCGGCACGGGCAATTCCTGGTCGGGCAGCGCCGCCGGGGCGATCGCTTTGGGCTGAAGTGGGAATTCCCCGGCGGGAAAGTCCGTTCGGGCGAGACCCCGAAGCAAGCCCTTCGCCGGGAATTGAAGGAAGAATTGGGCGTCTGGGCGGCGATTGGTCCCGAAATTTACCGGACTCGCCACCGCTACCAAGAGCTCCCCGCCGAGTTGCTGCTCATCTTTTTCGCGGCTCGGCTTACCGCTCCGCCCCACGCGCTTGCGTTCGAGCAGATCCGGTGGATCGACCGCGGCCGGCTGCCTCTGGTCGACTTCCTTCCGGCGGACCGGGAGCTTGTCGCGCGGCTGGCGACGGGCGAATTTGCAGGCCGCTGAATTCGCCGCATCGCGTTACACGGTGGTATATTTCTTAGCTAAAGAGAGCAGCGCCCCCGCCGCTACGCGTGCGCGCGAGGGGAAAAACCGCCTGGAAGTCCTGCGGGCGGGGCGTCACCGCCCTAAATGGGCGGTGCAGTGATGCTATACTTTGCAGGAACGCAGGCGAATTTTTCGGGATCTTAGGGGGAGGAGAACGCATGGCGACGAAAGTCGGTCGCGCGGCGGCAGTGGCGGAGGCGCCGACGTCGCGTTATTCGCCGGAATTGCTCCTCGGCCTTTACCGCATGATGGTGAAGTGCCGAATGTGCGACGAAAAGGCGCGCATCTTGTTTCGACAGGGGAAATATGCCGGCAATTTTTACTCGAACGTGGGCCAGGAGGCGGGCGAAGTCGGCGCGGGCTATAGCCTTCGCCCCGACGACTGGGTTGCGCCTTCGCACCGCGATTGGACCGCGAATATCATCAAGGGTGCCCCGCTTAACCTTTGTTTTGCACAGCTTTACGGCAAGGCCGATAGCCCTGACCGCGGCAAGTCCACCCCCGCCCACATGGGTTACCCCCCGCTCAGCGTCATCACCCCCGCCAGCACCATTGCCGCGCAATTGATGATCGGGACGGGAGTCGCCTGGGGCCTGAAGCGCCAGGGGAAGGATTCCGTTGTGGTTGCTTACTGCGGCGACGGCGCCACCAGTATCGGCTGGTTCCACGAAGCACTCAATTTCGCCGGCGTGCACCGCCTGGCCGTCCTTTACGTCGTTCAGAACAATCTGTGGGCGGAGTCGGTGCCACTGCGTTTGCAAACGGCGCTGAGCGACCTTTCCGACCGGGCCAAGGGGCACGGCATCGCCGGCGTCTCGGTGGATGGGAACGACATCCTGGCCGTTTACGATGCCGCCACCGAAGCCATCGCCCGCGCGCGCGAGGGCCAGGGTCCCACGGTGCTCGAGTGCAAGACCTACCGCTGGTACGGCCATTCGGAGATCGATCCCGCCAAGTACCGGCTGAAAGAGGAGGTCGAGGCGTGGAAGAAGAAGGACCCGATTCCGCGCTTCGAGAAGTACCTCGCCGACCACAAGCTGCTGAACGAAACTAGCAAGAAACAGATCCGCGACGAGACCAGCCACGAAATCGACGAGGCGGTCGAATTCGCAGAAAACAGCCCCTACCCGGCGCCCGAAGAGGCGCTCGAGCACGTCTGGGCCTAGGGGAGCGAATCCGACATGGCTCGCACGATCACTTTCATCGACGCTATCAACGAGGCCTTGCACCAGGAGATGGAGCGGGACGACCGCGTGTGCATCCTCGGCGAAGACCTTGGCATGGGCGGCGGAGTTTTCAAGGCCACCGCCGGCCTCTACCAGAAATTCGGCGAGGATCGCGTTCTCGACTCCCCGCTGGCCGAGGGCATCATCATCGCCGCGGCGATTGGCGCCTCCCTCGTTGGCTACCGGCCCGTTCCGGAGATACAGTTCGCCGATTTCATCGGCGACGCCGTCGATCCGATCCTGCAACAGGCCGCCAAGCTGCGCTACCGCAGTTCCGGCGGTTTCTCGTGCCCCATCACCATCCGCGTTTGCTGGGGCGGAGGAACGGGCGGCGGCCTCTACCACTCGCAAGAGAACACCGTTTGGTTCGCGCACGAGCCCGGCATTCGCGTGGTGGCCCCTTCGACGGCCTACGACGCGAAGGGCATGCTGATCGCCTCGATTCGCGATGAAAATCCCGTGCTCTTCTTCGAGCACAAGAAGCTCTACCGCACGGCCAAGGGCGAAGTTCCCGAAGAGCTTTATACCGTGCCACTCGATCAGGCTTCCGTCCGGCGCGAGGGGCGCGATATGACGATCCTCACCTACGGCTACGCCACCACGATTGCGCTCGAAGCCGCGGAGGAGATGGCGCAGCGGGGCGTCGAAGCCGAGGTCGTCGATCTCCGCTCCCTGGCTCCGCTCGACAAGAAAACCATCGTCGCATCGGTGCGCAAGACCAATCGCTGCCTCATCGTCCACGAGGACACCAAGACGCTCGGCATGGGCGCCGAACTCACCGCCATCCTCAACGAAGAGGCCTTCGACGATCTGGATGCGCCGGTGATGCGCGTTACCGGTCCGGATATTCCGCCGGTGCCCTTCAGCCCGCCGCTCGAAAAGTTCTTCATGGTGGATAAGGACAAGGTCGTGGCGGGCATGGAAAAGCTGGCGGCCTACTAGTCCGCGGCTCACGTGAGCATGCGCCCGCCGTCCACCAGAATCGTTTGGCCGGTAAGGAACTCCGATTGGATGAGGAAGAGAACGGTTTCGGCGATGTCTTCCCCGCCGCCTACCTTCGCGAGAGGACTCCGGCGAATGTAGCCCTGATCGATCTCCTCCCCGGGAAACTGGATCTTGCCCGGAGCGACGCTGTTCACCGTGATTTCAGGACCGAGCGCGCGGGCTAGGCAGCGAGTCAGCATCACCACTCCCGCCTTCGAAACGCAGTAATGGACGTGATCGGGCTTGGGCTGGAAGGCCCCGATGGACGAGATGTTCACGATCCGGCCCCGCTTGGACCGCCGAAGCAGCGGCAAGGCTGCCTGAGCGCAAAGGTATTGCGACTTCAGGTTCGTATCCAAAGTGAAGTCCCACTGCTCCTCCGTCAGCTCGGCAAACGGCGCGGCGAAGAAAACGCCCGCGTTGTTCACCAATACATCCAGCCGGCCGAACTCGATCTCGACGGCGCGAAACATCTCGCGCACGTCGGCCTGGCGAGTCAGGTCGCCGGGGAACGTCGCGGCGCGCCGGCCCATCTTCCGAATCTCCTCCGCCACGGATGCCGCTTCGCCGGCGGAATGGGAGTAGTTGATTCCGACATCGGCCCCTGCCGAAGCCAGCCGAAGGGCGATCGCTCGCCCGATGCGCTTGGCGGCGCCGGTAACCAGCGCAACCTGTCCTGCCAGGGGGCTTTCAGCCATGATCCCTCCTCCGGCGCCAAGCTAACCGGCGCCGGGGGCGCTGTCAACATGCCTCTGCCGCTTGCGTCTGCCGCTTGGCCGGAGTCCACCACGGAGGCACGGAGTTCAAGCAGAGTCTGTCTCCCCGCTACCTTGGAAAACAAGGGCCACAGACTAAAGAGTCTGTGTGGCAACTGGCATTTCCACAGTTTGTATTTTTCATAGATTCGCGCAAGTCGTTTGCGGACAACGCACGAAATTTGCGCCAGGGCTGTGGAATTCGCACCTTTTCGCGTTGCCACACAGATTCTAAAGTCTGTGCTCCCACGGCCGAAGCGGCGCCGTGCGGGAAAAGTCCGCTAAAGAAGCCAAAATGTACGGCCCCTGCGTCAAGGGAGACAACCGGGGGAGGAGGGCCCACAGGTTGGGACAGCGGCGGCGCTCTCCGCAACCTTCTTCCGAGTGACTACATCCTACGGTACGGGGGCGGGGTGTATAATCGCACGAAGAGTGGCTCGGGAGGTACGGCAATGAAACTGCTTACCCGACTGGCAGCGGTCGCGGTGGTGGTAGTGGTGCTGGGCGGCGCATGGTCCCTTTCCGCGCAGGCAAAGCAGGCTCCTCCGCAGCCTGCCGATCCCCCTGGAAGCCAGCCGTCCAAGATCGCTCTGACCAAGGACGATCCCTACGGGGCCACCCTGGCCAACGTCAACCTGATTGGCGACCGCGATCCTTGCAAAGGCCTGAATTTCTACTCCCTGCAGCACCAGATCGCCCTGGGGAAGCAACTCGCGCAGCAGGTGGAGCAGTCCGCTCGCTTCATCGACGATCCCGTGGTCGATAACTACGTCAATACGATCGGCCAGAATATCGTTCGCAATTCCGACGCTCGCGTGCCCTTCACGATCAAGGTCGTGGATTCGGATCAGATCCAGGCCTTTGCCTTGCCGGGCGGCTTCTTCTTCGTCAATAGCGGCTTGATTCTCGCCGCCGACAACGAAGCGGAAGTGGCAGGCGTCATGGCGCACGAGATCTCGCACGTCGTGGCCTGCCATGGCGCGAAGCAGGAAACCAAGGCGGATATCGCGCAGATCGCCATGATCCCCATCGCCATTATGCTTCCCTACGGCTGGGCCGGGTACGGCATCTACGAAGGCTTGAACTTCGCCGTCCCGCTCGCCTTCCTGCGGTTCAGCCGCGTGGACGAAGCGGAAGCGGACTACCTCGGACTCCAGTACATGTGGAAGGCCGGGTACGATCCGAACATGTTCGTCCAGTTCTTCGAAAAGATCGAGGCGCAGGATCGCCGCCAGCCGGGCACCATTCCGAAACTCTTCTCCACCCATCCGCCCAACGCCTCGCGTATCGCCGCGGCGCAGAAAGAGATCGCCGACATTCTCCCTCCCCTTCCCGAATATATCGTCGATACGTCCGAGTTCGAGTCGGTGAAGGCGCGCCTGAAGATGGATGAGGAAGGGCGAAAGCTCCAGGAAAAGAAGAACCCCGGGCCCACGCTTCGCAAGAAGACCCCGCCCAAGCCTCCGGTGCTGAAGCGCCGTGACGGCAACGGCACGAGCGGTAGCGATACCACGCATCCCTAGTCCTGCGGGGGGCCGGCCGAAACGGCTTAGGCCAGATAGCTGCTGGAATCAGGTGCGGGGAACGTCGCCGACGCCGAGCTTGCGCATCTCGTCGGAATAATATTTCCGGTACAAGATATCCCACTCCGGCGTGCCTTCCAGGATCTCCTTTTTCTGGGAGAGAATTTTTCGGCGCACTTCCGCGTCGATCTTTTCTTCCTGCTTGAGCAGGTCCTGAAGGGTCTTGAGGACGGTCTGGCGGATGGTATCGCGGTCTTCGATGAACTGGACTTCGTCGCCCGAGACCAGGACGTCGGTGACGACGTGGCCGATTCGATTGGTTTTTTCGCGGCTCAGACGCATCAGCGCAGGATCAGTTTCCGCTCGCGAGCGAGCTGCCCTTTCACCTTTTTGTACATCTCCTGATACGACGCCCCGTGCCGCTTCATCTCGTCCGCCCACTGGCTGAGGATTTCGCGTACTTCGTCGTTGAGACGGTCCTCGATCGCGAGTTCTTCGGACATGGCCCGGCGCAACTTCTCGGTGAGCGCGCGGGCATCGGAGACCTCAATCATCTGCGCGGAAACCAGCCGTCGAACCAGTTCCCGGCTCATGTAGGCGACATATTCGCGCGCGAGCAGCAATCGTCCCTCTCGCTCGTCAGTCTATCGGCCAAGTTTGGGAGTGTCAAGCCGCCTAACCCGCTTCCAAACAAGCGATTACGCCGCTCTTTCCCGAACGTCAGTTGCGGAATTCACCCTGTATCCCCGAGAGCCTCCCCCGCCTCCGTCCCCGGCAGCCGGGCTGGCTTTTTTCACTTCGCTCCGTTAGCATTTGAGCGGGCGGTTAGCTCAGCGGTTAGAGCATCCGGTTTACACCCGGAAGGTCGTCCGTTCGAATCGGACACTGCCCACCATCGGGAGCGCCATACGGGGCCGTAGTTCAGTTGGTTAGAACGCCTGCCTGTCACGCAGGAGGTCGCCGGTTCGAGTCCGGTCGGCCCCGCCATTCCAACCCGGGTCAAGCCCGGAGACATGGGTTACAGAATGTACCTAAGACATGGGTGACACTTTGGGGCCGAAGGGATTTTCCAGCGGCTCCAAGGCGACCGCCTCCAGACCGAAATATCCCAGATCATAATCCATAAAGCTCACCAGCCAGATGTCGTCTTGCACTTCCTTGATGCCGACCGCCTGGCCGGCGAAGACCTGGCTGGAATTGATTTTCTTGCTGCCCAGGCAGATGCGGCCGCAGCGCGTGACCACCACCGTCTTGTCGTGGAAAGGGTAGTCGATGTTGGGCAGCCCAGTGTAGGCACGGGCAGAGGGCTGGTAGACCTCGGCCGGGCACTTCATGCCCAAAGCTTCGTGGGGACGCTCGTTGTTGAAGACTTCGATGAAGCGATCGAAGCGGGCCTGTTGTTGCAGGGAGTTGGCGGCGGCTGGTTTGGTCGCTTCTTTTTTGAGCGTCAGGTGCATGCGCTCGTGGCGCCCGTTCTGCTGCGGGTGACGGGGCTGGATGCGCTCGATGCCGATTCCCAGCCGAAGCCACCAGACCGCCAGCTTGCTCAGGTTGAATAAGGCATGGGCCGAAGCAAAGGGAACGCCGTTATCGCTGCGGGTGTTGGCCGGCAGGCCGCGCTCTTGGAAAAGCCGCTCAAACACAAGGAAAGCGTAGTCTTCCTTGGTGGAGGAGAGCGCTTCGCAGGCCAACAGATACCCGCTGGCATGGTCGGTGACGGTCAGCGGATAGCGGTATGGGTGGTTGCTCAGGAGGAACTCGCCTTTGTAGTCGGTCCACCAAAGATCGTTGGGACGTTGCCCCCACGAGAGAGGAGCTCCTTGGACCCGGCGACGCACTCGGCCGCAGCGCTCGACCAGACCGTGACGATCGAGCACGGCGTGGATGGTGCTCTTGGCCGGGGTCGGGATGCCGGAGAAGCGACGGAGCAGCCGCCCGCGGATTTTGCGAGCACCCCAGCTGGGGTGCTTACCCTTCACGTTCAGGATGTAGTTCTCCACTTGAAACGGGAGCTGGTTGGCGTAGCGGTGGGGGCGCCGGCTGCGGTCGGTCAGACCCTGCACCCCACATTCCTGGTAATGATCGAAGATCTTGTAGCCGGTCTTGCGGGAAATCCCGAACTCCCGGCACAACTCCGCCAGTGGCTCGCCGGCTAGCCGGCGAGCCCCTCGTGTTTGGCCCTTCTACTAGTTCGGAAAGCATCCCTGCCTGTTTGTGAATCTGCAACATGTGTGAGAGCGCCCTCTTGCGTCCTCCAGTATCTAGTCGTATGACTAGATGAAGGAGGAACCACC
>JAJYLB010000056.1 GCA_021788095.1 Acidobacteriota bacterium
GATCGCGCCATCGGCCCTCCTTCGGCGCTGCTGACCTTGCTTATCCATCATTTCGCAGAATCTAACCATCACGTTTTCAAAGGCTTGTGCGAGGTTATGCAACTGCCTCTAGTCTTTCGCTTGCTGTAACCTGTGGCCTGTTGCCTGTGGCCTCTCCCGTTGGCAAAATTCCCGCACGTCCCGTGCAAACTCATGCGAGGGAGGAAACGCCGATGCGTGCAAGCCGCCTGAAGTCCTTCTGGGCCGCGATGGTTCTTTGCCTGTGCGGGGCCCTCTTCGCCGGCGTCTGCCATGCGCAGACGGATACGGCCACGATCTCCGGCCGCGTCACCGACCCGAGCGGTGGGGTCATCGCCGGCGCGCAAGTCGTGCTCCAAAATGCCGCGCAAGGAACCAAGACCACGGTCGCCACAGACAAGGCCGGAATCTACGTCTTCCCTGCCGTTCAGCCGGGCGTTTACAACCTCGCCGCGCGCAAAGTCGGCTTCAAGGAAGTGAACTATGTCGGCCTGACGGTGAACGTCCAGGCGCACATCGAGCAGAATTTCGGTCTTCCACTCGGCGCGATGTCGGAATCCGTCACCGTCCAAGGCGGCACGCCCATGGTGGATACCACCAGCGGCACCGTGAGCACGGTCGTCGACCGCAATTTCGTCAACAACATTCCACTCAATGGCCGTAGTTTTCAAACCCTGATCGAGCTTGCCCCCGGTGTCCAAGCCAACGTGACAAGTTCGGGGGAGCAGGGGCAATTCACCGTGAATGGGCAGCGAGCCGACGCCAATTACTTCACGGTCGACGGTGTTTCCGCCAACGTGGGTTCCTGGAATTTCCCCGGCCAGTACGCCCAGGCGAGCAGCGGCAGCTTGCCCGCGACGAACATCCAGGGCGGCTTCAACAACCTCGTCTCCGTCGATGATTTGCAGGAATTCCGGATTCTGACCTCCAGCTTCTCGCCCGAATTCGGACGTTCGCCCGGAGGCCAGGTGATCTTGGAGACGCGCTCGGGCACCGAACATTTCCACGGCGATGCGTATGAATATCTTCGCAACGAGGCCTTTGACGCGAACGACTGGTTCGCCAACTCGCTGGGCCTTCCGCGGGCTCCGCTGCGGTTGAACGACTACGGAGCCACGTTCGGAGGCCCGATTCGCCTCCCCGGTCGCGGCGGGAATGCGCGCACCTTCTTCTTCTTTTCGTACGAGCACCAGAATCTCAAGCTCCCCCAGACGCTCCTCTCCACCGTTCCCAGCATGCAAGCGCGGCAGTCGGCCGCCCCGGATACCGCGGCGATCCTCAACGCCTTCCCCAAACCGAACGGAGCGGACCAGCCGCCCGACGGAGCGGCATTCAACACCAGCTACGGCGCCCCGACCAAGTCCTACGACACGAGCTTCCGCGTGGACCATCGCTTCAACGGCAGGTACTCGATCTTCGGCCGGTTCAATTACTCCCCTTCCTCGGCGCAGTCGCTCGACTCCTACGATTTGGCGGAGGCCGATACCCTCGAAACCAACACGCAAACCTACACCGTGGGCGCAACGCAGGCGTTCAGCGCCCGCTGGGTCAATGAAGTTCGCGGGAACTACACGAAGGTGGTCGGATCGGCTACGGCCGCGATTACGAATTTGGGCGGCGCCGCGCCCATATCCAACTCCCTTCTCTGGCCGGCGAACTTCATTCCGAAGTACGGCTACTCGATATTCTCGATCGCGGGCGTGGGCGGCGCCTTCAACATAGGACCCACCGTGGGGCGTGAGAACTCCAACGTGCCGCATCAGTACGAGGCGGTGGACAACCTGTCTTACGTTCGCGGAGCGCACCAGTTCAAGTTCGGCGTGGATTACAGACTCATCAAGACCGATGTGAGCCCCATCACGCTCGGCAGCAACGTCATCTTCGAGCCCAACCCCGCGTACGGTCCCACCGGAATCGAAACCATGAATAACGGGACCGACACGTTTGCCCTCTACTTCGATCAGCCGGGCGAGACCATCGATTACACCGCGCTCTCCTTCTACGCCCAGGACCAATGGCAAGTGAGCCCCAGGCTCACCGTGACTTACGGCACCCGCTGGGAGATCAACCCCTCGCCCACCACGGTCGCCGGCCAGAAGCCCTACACGGCCTGTTGCTCGAACGACCTCTCGAACCTGACGCTCTCCGCCCCCGGCGCGTCGTACTATTCGACCAACTATCACGAATTCGCCCCGCGCCTCGGAGTGGCCTATCAAATCGTGCCGACTCCAGGTCGCCAGCTCGTCCTGCGCGGAGGAGTTGGGATCTTCTACGACCTGGGCCAAGCCGGATATTTCGGGAATAACTACTGGCCCTACGGCGCCTTCAACTTCGATTTCGGCACGCCATTTCCCGTTCCCCCGAGCTATTCGAGCTTTGCGCCACCCGACCCGGTTCCCAGCCCTTCGAACCCGGCCAACGTCACCATGGCGGTATCGGGGTTCGTGCTGCCGCGCACCTACGAATGGAACGTGACCCTCGAGCAAGGCCTGGGAAACAACCAGGCCCTTTCGGTGGCGTACGTCGCGGCGCACGGTCGTGACCTGCTCCGCAACGAAACCTATGCGTCTCCCAATCCCGACTTCTCTGCCGTGAGCCTTGTCACCAACGCGGGATTCTCGGACTTCGATTCCTTGCAGGTGCAGTTCACGCGGCGGCTCTCCCGCGGCCTCCAGGCGCTCGCGTCGTACACCTACGGCCACTCCATCGACAACGCTTCGAGCGACTCCGCCTTCGTCATCCCCACTCAGTTCCAGGCTTCTTCGATCGACAAGGGAGATTCGACCTTCGATATACGCCACCTCGTTTCGGGAGCCTTCACCTACGCCCTGCCCAATCCCAACGAGGGGAAAGCAGGGAACGCCCTCCTGCACAACTGGTCCATCCAGGGGATCTTCACCGCGCGGACGGCGCTGCCCTTCGACGTTTTGGCGAGCGGCTACAGCATCAATCCGCTCTTCTACGCCATTCCCCGCGCGGATATCGTCCCGGGCCAGCCTCAGTTCCTCCATAGCTCGGCATATCCCGGCGGCAAGGAGGCGAACCCCGCCGCGTTCACCACTTTGCAGACGGGTCAGGTGCAAGGGGACTTGGGCCGCAACTCCCTGCGAGGATTTGGCATGTCGCAATTCGATTTCTCTCTCATGCGCCAGTTCAAGATCACGGAATCGACTCGGCTGGAATTCCGCGCCGAAGCGTTCAATATCTTCAACCATCCCAATTTCGCCAACCCCGGCTCCTACCCGGGCTACAACAACTACGTTGGCGCGCCGAATTTCGGGCAATCCCCGGCGATGCTGAGCGTCGCGGGAGGGGGCGGCGGCAATCAAGGCGGGATCAACCCCTTGTTTTCGACGGGTGGCCCGCGCGACTTGCAACTCGCCCTTCGCTTCTCCTTCTGAGGAGGGGTCTTGCGTTCGGCTCTCGTTTTATGCTTGTTCGTCGCGCTGGCCGCGCCCGCTTTCGCGGCCGACTGCCAAAAGCCCGCTGCGGAGAAACATCTCGAAGCGGGAAAGGCTCTGGTGCAGAAGCAGAAGCTTCCGCAAGCGATTGCCGAGTTCCGCGCGGCCATCGAAGCCGATCCGGCCTGCACCGAAGCCCACACGCAATTCATCCTTTACACCGAGTCCTCCTACCTCAACGCTTCCCACTTCTGGCAAGCCGCGAATTTCGAGGAGCGGCGCAAGCGGATGGATCCCGCCGAAGCCGCTGCCCGCGCGCACCTCCGAAAAGTTTATGCCGCGTGGGCCAAGCAGTACCCCAAGTACGAAGCCGTTTTCGATTGGGCCCAAGGCAAGCTCTACCCCACCCAGCCGGCCATCGCCCGCGGCTACTACCAGAAAGCGCTGGCCTTGGATCCGAGATTCGGCGCCGCCGCCGATGCCCTCGGCTCTATCGCCCAGGCGCAGGGCAACGACCTATTGAGCCGCCAATATTATTCCCAAGCGGTGCGCGACGATCCGAAGAACGGGGATTATTTCTTCGATTATCTGATGACGTTCCGCAATGGCGACGTCGCGAAGTACCGCGAACTGACCGAGGAGTTCGTTCGCCGTTTCCCCACCGCCGGCCGCGCGCCCCAGGCGCTGAACTATCTGGCGACGGTGCTCGATTCCGATGCCGACAAGATCCAGGTCCTCGAGCAACTGCGATCCATGGATAGGTCCCAGAAATTGGGCGGCTTCGGTATGGACGAGCTTTTCGATGCGTATGCGAGGACCGATCCGGCGAAAGCCGTCGCGTTGGCCGAAAACCTGACCCGGAACACGGCCTATCCATCTTTCCGGCCAACCTACCAGTCGTGGCTGAAGTACGCGCAGGCGCTGGCCGAGATCCAGAGCCTCGTCCACGGCGCGAAGTATGCAGATGCCATCGCCCTGGCCAGGAAGACGAGCGTTCCCCAGGATCGCGATAGCGCTCCGCTCATCGTCCTTCGCGCGCAAGCCAAATACGGCGGCGGCCAAGCCGCTGCGGCTTACGACGAACTGGTTCACGCGGAAGCCGCAAGACCGAATCCGAGAGTGGAAGCCGAGCTTCGCCTCTGCGCCGCAGGACTCAAGAAATCAACGGCCGAAACCCTCGACGACGTATGGCGCGCTCGCGACGCCGCGGCGAAGATTGTGCCCGATTTCCAGTTGACTGATTACCAGACGGGCAAGCCGGTGAAGCTTTCCGCATATCGCGGGAAAGTGGTTCTGCTGGATTTCTTCTTCCCCACCTGACCCGACTGCCGTAGGGAGTTTCCCTACGTTCAGAAGACGTTCGAGAAGTTCGGTTCCCGGGGCTTCGCCGTTCTCGCCATCAATACCGAGCCGCTCGAAAGTGCGGATGTTGTGCCGATGTTCGCCCGCATGCACCTCACGCTCACCCCGCTCAAGGTTCCCGACGCCGGCTGGGACGACACGAACTTCCACATCACCGCCGTGCCCGTCGATGACCTCATCGACCCGGAGGGAAGGATGGTCCTGCAAAACATCGACCTCTCCGGAACCGCCGGCCGCGCGGTCCTCCAAGACGCCATCGAACAAATGCTCGCCCTAAAAGCTAGGTGACAGGCAACAGGCCACAGGTTACAGCAGGCAAGAGACTCGATCCAGGCGCCAGGGGACAGGAAACGGGGCGGCGGAGAAGGATGAGAAGGAACGTTAGGTGGGAAGAGCGGCTTTCCGTAGAACGTAACGTAACGAGAGCAAAATTCCCCGCTTTGGTCCTTCCATCGCTGGCCCTATCTCTGCTACCCTCCCGCCGGTCGTGGGGCAGCAAGGACAGGTGACAGGCAACAGGCCACAGACTAGGCCACAGGCAACAGGCCACAGGGTACAGCAAGCGAAGGGCGGGTCGCAGGGCACAGGTCGGAGAGAACGGCGAACAGGGGGGTGGGCCGACCAGGGGCACAAGGCGTCCTGGCGCGACGGCGGTTTTTTGGGGTTTTACCTGATGCATTGCGGGCGAAGATGGGCTTATGCTGTAGGGGCGATCCTTGTGGCCGCCCTCGGTAGCACAGCCTCCCGAATCTTCGGGACCTGGCTGTGCGGTTTGCCGGCCGCGGAGCAAGGTCTGCACAGGCAGGAGTGCCTGTGCTACCGGAACCACCACGGGGTGAGGGGGGTCATCCGCATGCGCAAAATCATAGCTGGTTTGACTGTTCTGATCGTCTGCGCTCCGCTCGGTTGGGCGGCGAGCGGTAGGGGCACGCAGCCGTTCGGCGGGCTCACGGCCCTGAGCAAAGCCGAAGGGCAGCGTGCCCCGGCATCCGCGGTGGCGCAGCTTCGCCACGATTATTATCTGCGGGATACTTCGCGCGTCGTGGACGACGCCAAGCCGCTGCTCAAGAAATATCCCAACGACCTCGAGCTGCATGCCTGGTATGTGATCGCCAAGGGATATGGCGATGAACTCACCGGCATCGTGGACCAGATGAAGAAGGCCGGCCCTAACAGCCCGTGGACCCTGCTCGCCAGCGCCGCAACGGCCACCGGCGGCTCACCCTCGGAGACCTTCCAGACGAAGCTCGACGATTGCGAGAAGGCGATTGCGGGTGCCAAGAATGACTCCGACGTGCTCATCTTGGCGACGCGCATCGTGCAGCAGGCGGCGCTGATGCAGAGCTTTTCGCAGAAGCCGCCCAACGCCGATGCCTTGAAGGCGTACCTCAAGAAATACAAAGGCGAGCTCAGACGCACTCCGGAGGGGCTCGCCGCCGAGGCGGGAGCGCTCGATACCGTTGCCCAGATCGAGAAGAATACGAAATCGACGGCGGCGCTCAAGCTTGCCGACCGCGTTCTGAAGCGCAATCCGACCAACGTCGCGGCTCTCCTCCTCAAATCCCGGATCCTCGTCAAAAGACAGGAATACCAGGTCAACTACGATCTCTTGAAGCCGGCCGCGCACGCCGTTCCTGACTCCTACGCGCTGCACGAGGCGTATTGGACGGCGGTGCTGGAGCTGCCGAATGGGAAACCCACCGACGAGAAGCAGGAGATCCTGGCCGACGCCTCGCGCATTCTTTCGGCCGTCAAGCCCACCGCGGCCATGGTAGAAGAGAGCCTCAGCCAGATGCATATCGCCTCGCCCGATCTGGGAACGGCGCTCGGCGATCTGTGCATCAAGCAGTACCCGAGCACGGCTGTCGAAGACGCGGTTTGGCTCGGGCGCGCGATGATCATCAACCCGGTGACCGCGGACGAACGCGATTTGCAAGCCGCCGCGCTCGAAACTTTCCTCGACCGGCCCCAGCATCACGACAAAGACCTGGTCAAGGAAGCGAATTCGATGTTGGTCTACGACTTGGCCGAGGCGAAGAATCCGGACGTCAATCGCCTCTATTCGGCCGAGATGGCTACGGCCACCGGTCCCCACGCCTCGCCTTCGACAGAAGGCATCGTGACGCTCGCCGATCACAAGGCCCATCTGCCGGAAATCGAGGCCCTGGCGCGGAAGCAGCTCGACTCGCAATGGACCGCATTGCAGAAGAGCTTAAAGAATGCACAGGAATCTCAGATCAAGAGCCAGGTAAATATGTTTCTCCAGTATACGGCCAGCAGTTGGCTCGACGCCGCGGGCTGGGTGGAATTTGAGGCAGGAAAGCTCGATGCGGCGTTGCCGGATCTCGAAGAGGCTACCAAGCTGAGCCCAAAGGATCCGCAGATGGCCATCCACGTCGGCAGCGTCTACGAGGCCAAGGGGGAGAACGCCAAGGCCGAGAAGACTTTTCTCAATGCCTTCGCGATGCCGTATTACGGCGATGGCGATCATCCCGCCATTGCCGCGCTGCGCGAGCTTTACATCCACACGCATGGCGGCGATAAGGGCCTCGAAGCCTACATGCAGCCGATTCTCGCCAAGGACGCGGCGCGGCGGCACAAGGGGATACTCGCCGAGCGCCTGAAACCGGCGAAGCCGTTCAAGTCCTTCGAGCTGGCCTCACTCAATGGACCGGAAGTAGGCTCGGCGGGGCTCCGGGGCAAATACCTCATCTTGAATTTCTGGGCGACTTGGTGAGAGTTCTGCCGCAGGGAGTTCCCTGCGTTCCAGAAGTTCTACGAGCAGCACAAGAACGATCCCAATTTGGCGATCTACGCCATCTCGGTGGATGACCCGTCCACTTCAGACCAGGTAGTGGAAGCATTCCTACGCAGGCATGAGTACACCATTCCCGTATTGCGTGGCACGTTCGACTACATGGGTGCGGCGGGCCTGGAAGAAGGCATCCCCACGACCTTGTTCATCGATCCCCAGGGCGACCTCGTGTTCAAGGAGGTAGGCAGCGGTCCCCATCTCATGCAGGAATTTAACTGGCGCCTCGAAGCCATGGAAAAGCCGGCGCCCGCGCCGGCCACAGCCAAGCAGCAGGTGGCCGCCAAGGCGAAGTAGGTTATGGGCAACAGGCAACTGGTGACAGCAAGAAAGGAACGGAGGGGCGGGCAGAGTTATATGAGGTAGGGGCGGCCCTTGTGGCCGCCCACGTAGCACAGCGTCCGGTCCCGAATCCCGTCCCGAAGGTTCGGGATTCGGGACGCGATTCAGGACTGGGCTGTTGGGTCTGGGCGAGGCACGAGAAACGCGATCTTACCCGTAGGGGCACGCCGCCGTTCGGCGGGCTCACGGTCCTGAGCAAAGCCGAAGGGCAGCGTGCCCCTACCGCCGATTGCGAGGAGGTCATCAGCATGCGCAAATGTTTAGCTGGCTTGATGGTTCTGTTCTTCTGCGCGCCGCTCGCTTGGGCGGGGAGCGGTAGGGGCACGCAGCAGCGGGAGGGCACGCCGCCGTTCGGCGGGCTCACGGCCCTGAGCAAAGCCGAAGGGCAGCGTGTCCCTACATCCGCGGCGGCGCAGCTTCGCCACGAGTATTACCTGCAGGATTTTTCCCGCGTGGCTGCCGACGGCAAGCCGCTTCTGAAGAAGTATCCCAAGGATCTCGAGCTGCGCGCCTGGTACGCCGTGGGAGAGTTCCGAACGATCGAGGCCCCAGACCTGCCCGCGCTGGCCGACGCGATGAAGAAATCCGCGCCGGCGAGCCCGTGGACCTTGCTCGCTACTGCGGTCTCGGGTGGCGTGACGGCGGAATTCGATCCGCGGCTGGACCAGTGCGAGAAAGCCATCGCCGCAGCAAAAGGCAATACCGACGTGCTGGTCCTTGCGACAGACGTTGTACGGATGGGAGCCCTGTACGCGAACTTGTTTCATCACACACCCACCGCCGGCCCCTTGAAGGATTTCCTCGCCAAGCACAAAGGGGCGTACAAACGCACGCCAGCGGGCCTGGCCGCCGAGGCGCAGGCGCTCGATACCCTCGCCGGAATCCAGAAGGATGCGAAGTCCACAGCGGCGGTCAAACTCGCCGAGCGCGTCCTGAAAAGCGATCCCGGAAACGTCACTGCGCTTCTGCTGAAATCCCGAGCCCTCCTCAAGAATCGTGACTACCAAGCTAACTACGATCTCCTGAAGGCCGGCGCGCAGGCGGTACCCGATTCCTACGTCCTCCACGTGGCCTATTGGAAAGCGGTGCTCACGCGGCCCAACGGTAAGCCAGCCGCCCAGAGGCAGGAAATTCTCGCGGACGCCGCACGGATTTTGGCGGTCGCCAAACCCTGCGCGCAGACCATCGAAATGGATGTCGATGGGGAGCAGCAAATTGCCTCGCAAAGCCTCCAGACGGCGCTGGGCGACCTGTTTGCCGAGAAGTACCCCAACTCGGATGTTTCGGATGCCGCCTTGCTCGAGCGCGCATTCCAGTACGACTTCGCGACCGAGACCCAGCGCGAATTGCTGATCGCTGCTCTCGAGAGCTTCCTCGACCGGCCGAAGCATTACGATCCTGACTTGGTCAACACGGCGAACAACGAACTCGTCTACGCCCTAACCAAAGAGAAGAATCCCGACCTCGATCGCCTCTATAAGAGCGAACTCGCCATGGCCGGGAGTACGGAGGGTCCGAACACCTCCGGCATCGTCATGCTGGCCGATCGCAAATCCCATTTGCCGGAGATCGAAGCCCTGGCGCGGAAGCAGCTCGACGCGCAGTGGACCAAGTTGCAAGAGAATCTGAAGAGCGCTTCGGCGGATCAGGTGAAGAGCCAGGTGACCGAGTTCCTGCAATACAATGCCAGGGATTGGCTGGACGCGCTGGGCTGGGTGGAATTCCAGGAAGGCAAGATCGACGCGGCATTTCCGGATCTGGAAGAGGCGTCGAAGCTGAACGCGCAGAACCAGCAAGCGGCCGTCCACCTCGGCCGCGTCTACGAGGCCAAAGGCGAGAACGCGAAGGCCGAGAAGCTATTCCGCGATGCGTTTGCGATGCCCTATTACGGCGAAGGAGATGATCCCGCCATCGCCGCGCTCCGCGGGCTGTACATCCATACGCACGGCGGCGACACAGGTCTCGAAGCGTACATGCAGCCGATCGTCACGAAGGACGAAGCGCGGCGGGAGAAGGTGGTGCTGGCGACGCGCCTGAAACCGGAAAAGCCGATCAAGACGTTCGAGCTTGCGGCACTGGACGGAAAGCAGGTCGGCTCGGAAGGGCTCCGGGGCAAGTACCTCGTCTTGAACTTCTGGGCAACCTGGTGAGGGCCATGCCGCGCGGAGTTTCCCGCGTTCGAAAAGTTCTACGAGCAGCACAAGAACGATTCCAACCTGGCGGTCTTCGCCATCTCCGTGGACGACCCGGCAACATCAAACGAAGTAATCGAGCATTTCATGGCCGCGCACAAGTACACCATTCCGGTGCTGCGCGGCTCCTTCGATTACATGACATCGGCGGGCCTCCAGGACGCAACTCCCACGACCTTGTTCATCGATCCCAAAGGCGACATCGTCTTCAAGAAGCTTGGCGGCAGCGCCCACTTGGTGCAGGAATTCGATTGGCGGCTCCAAGCCATGGCTGGTAAGCCGGCGCCTGCGCCGGCCAAGCAGCAGGTGGCCGCCAAGGCGAAGTAGGTTACAGGTTACAGGGTACAGCAGGCACGGAACGGAGGGGCCGGCGGTGGCCTGCTGTCCCCTGTCCCCTGTCCCCTGTAACCTGTAACCTGTCCCCTGTATTTCCGCAGCGTGGCACGACGCCCCTAGGGCGCACGGGCGTGGCAATGATCATCGAGGTGTTGGTGAACACGTAGGGCATCAGCGAGTCGATGACTTTTTCCATGTGTCGGAGGTCCTCGACGGCGATGCGCACGATATAGGATTCAGCGCCCGTAACCCGATAGGCTTCGATGATTTCTGGCACCTTCTCCGCGACGGCGCCGAAGCTGAAGAGTTTGTCTCCCGCCACCGTGACCTTGATGAACGCGCTCACGGGCAAGCCGACTTTGGCGTAGTCGACTTCGGCGCGATAGCCCAAGATAATTCCCGAATCTTCAAGCTGGCGAACTCGCTCGCTGACGGCAGGCGTGGACAAGAAAACCCGCCGGCCGAGTTCGGCGAAGGACATCCGAGCGTTGGCCTGCAGTTGTTCCAGGATGGCGCAGTCGATTTTGTCGAGTTCGGCGGCAGTTCCTCGGTCCATAGAGCACCTCCCACTCCCACGGCCGGGAGCATAACCCTGTCGTAAAGCAAAAGCCACCTATTTCGGAAGGAATTACCGCCGGGAGTCCAAAATTCCATGAAACCTCCCTTCCATCGCCCCTCTGAAGTCTGATACTCTCCCGCCCCATCATGGGACCAGTTTTCTGGCGGCATGTGGAAGCATGCTGCTAATGGGAGGGGGGAAACTGAGATGCAAGGTAAAGGTGTGATCCAGCGGTGGGCCACGGGTGTTCTAGCAGTCTTGATTTTCTGTGGGGTTTGCTACGCGCAGACTGATACGGCCACGGTTACCGGCCGCGTCACCGATCCTACCGGCGCGGTAGTTCCCGGGGCGCAAGTCGTGCTCGAAAGCGCCACGCAAGGCACGAAAACAATGGTTGTCACCGACAAGGCCGGTGTGTACGTTTTTCCCGCCGTGCATCCGGGCGGCTACAACATCACCGTCACCAAGACCGGCTTCAAGACGGTCAACTATGTGGGCCTGACGGCGCTGACGCAGGCGCACGTCGAACAGGATTTCTCGCTTCCCCTGGGCGGCTCAAGCGAAACGGTTACCGTTTCGGCGTCGGCCGTTAAGGTGACGACGGCCACGTCCGTCGGTACCACCATCAGTTCCCAAATGGTCTCCGCGCTGCCGTCGAATGGCCGCACCGTCCAGTCGCTTCTCGCGCTCACACCCGGCATGCTGACCCTGACCCCGGGCGGGAATGGCATCGCCACGGGCGAGGGCCAGATCAGCGTGGATGGGATGCGCACGAGCGAAAATTACATGGCGGTGGACGGCGTTTCCGCCAACATCGATACCCACACCAACGTTCAAGCCGAAACCGGCGGCCAGACCCCAGGCTTCGGCCTGCTGGGCACGACCCAGAACCTAATCTCGACCGACGCTTTGCAGGAGGTGAAAGTCCAAACTTCGAGCTACTCGGCCGAATACGGCACCGAGGCGGGCGCGCAAATCGAGTTGGCATCAAAGTCGGGAACCAACAAGTGGCACGGCTCGCTCTACGAATACCTGCGCAACGACGCCGCCGATGCCGCCAACTGGTTCGTGGACGCTATCCCGGGCACGCCGAAACCGCCCGAACGGCTCAACGATTTCGGCGGCACGGTTGGCGGGCCGATACTCAAGAACCGGGCGTTCTTCTTCTTCAGTTATGAAGGCAATCGCCTTCGCCTCCCCCACACCCTGGCCGGCGTCAACGTGCCCTCGATGGCCATACGGCAAACCGCCGCGCCGAACCTCCGGCCGATCCTCAACATGTTCGCGGCGCCGACCGGCCCGGACAATCCCGACGGCATTTCGGCGCAGTGGAACGGGACCTTCCAGCAACAGCAGAGCGAGGACTCCGCGAGCATGCGCCTCGACTACACCCTCAACAGCAAGATTCGGCTGTTCGGCCGGTTCAGCTACGCTCCGGAATCGCAAGCCTACCTCTACCGCTATGACGCCTACGATTACCAGACCAGCGCGTACACCAGGACGATCACCCTCGGCGCGGACATGAACCTTGGCAGTTCCGTTGTGAACCAAATCCGCTTCAACCTGAGCCGAGGTTCCAGCACGAACTACGAGACTCCCTACACGACGGCGCCGCTGCCGTCCGACAGCCTGATCTATCCTTCGCCACTCACGAAGGCCGACGAAGTGTTTTTCGAATTCTATACCGGGGGAAAGAGTTTCTACACCGCGTTCGCTCGAGGCGGGACTAACGGCGGGGCGAACATGAAAGCCAAACTCAGCTACCTGCAAGACACCGCGTCGAAGCTTTTCGGGAGCCACTTGCTCCAGTTCGGCGCGGACTATACGCCCACTTCGAATACCTACCGGGACGATCCCAGCCTGGCGGAGTACTTGTTCTTGACCCCCTCTTCGATCACGTCCGGGAAGGCGACCGAACTCTACAACCTCCACAACTACCAGCCTGCCGAGACCTACAGCTACAAAAGCGCCGGCGCCTTCGCCCAAGACTCCTGGAAGGCGACCCCGCGCCTGACTTTGGACTACGGCGTCCGCTGGGATGTGAAAACCGCCGTAAACTACAGCCCTTCCGTCTATTTCGCTTCGCTGGACTTCGTCCATCCAGCAACCCTGCTTCCGCTCGGCTCGCCCCTCTATCCCACCGTCTGGAACGCCTTCGCGCCGCGGCTTGGCGTCGCCTATATGCTCCGGCAAAGCGCGGGGCACGAATTGGTTCTCCGCGGTGGCTACGGGCTGTACTGGGACAACGGCGCCTTCGAGACCAACGGCGGTCCGTATTGGCCGCAAACTGCCTACCAGTACGAGTTCGGTGTGAGCTTCCCGGCTACCTCCGCCCAACTTGCTCCGCCGGCGCAGCCTTCGATCAACAACCCGCCCTACAACGGCCACTTCCCCGTGGCTCCCTATGACTACGCGCTGCCGCGCGTTTACCAATGGAACGTGGCGCTCGAGCAGTCGTTTGGGCCGAACCAGACGCTCACGGTGACGTATGTGGGGAACGCGGGCCGGCGGCTCTTCCGCAACGCCACTGTCCAGGCCGGGTCCTCCTACCCGATCGCATCGCGCCTATTCACCACGGGGACTTACTTTAGCCTTTACTCAAACGCCCCCAAGTCGGCCGACTACTCGAACTACAACGGCCTCCAAGTGCAGTTCCGCCGCCAAAGCCATTCCCTATCGACGATTCTGAATTACACCTGGTCGCATGCCCTCGACACCAGCTCGGGCTGGTACAGCGTTTCCCCGAATTGGTGGAATTATTCGCCCAGCGCGGATTATGCCTCGGCGGATGTGGACGTGCGGCACAATTTCAGCGGCGGTTTCACCTGGAACGTGCCGTCCGTGACGGCGCATGGCGGCTTCAGCAGCTTCGCCCATGCGCTTACGAGCCACTGGAATTTCAGCGGAATCGTTGCGGCGCAATCCGGCATGCCCGTCAACCTCTACTACTACACATATGGCAGCCTCCAGGATCTTGTTTTTGGAGGTACCTACGCTGAAGTTCGCCCGAACCTTAATCCCGGGGTTCCCGTGTGGATCAGTTCCTCCGCCTCTCCGGGTGGAAGATACCTCAATCCGGCTGCCTTCAGCCTCCCCAGCACGCTTGGCGTGCAGGGCAGTACGCCGCGCAACTTCACGCGCTGGAATGGTTACATCCAGCCGGACATCTCTATCGCCCGGGAATTTCCTCTGGGCGAGCGGATGCGGCTCGGATTGAAGGTCGAGGCATTCAACTTCATCAACCACCCCATGTTCTACCCCCCGACCGGCTACATGGGCTACGCGCTCGGCGGGAAGTTCTACCCTTACAACTACCCGCCCTACGGCTTTGGCAAAGTCACGGAAACACTGAACTATGCTAACTACTACGAGAGCCCGGAATACGCGCCGGGCGGGCCGCGCGAGATGCAGGTCTCGATGCGGCTCTCGTTCTGATCGGGAACGAGTTGTAGGGGCGACCGGCCGGTCGCCCCAGTAACTCAGCCTCCGGTCCCGCATCCCCAACCCTCGGGACGGGATTCGGCAGAAGGCTCGGCGGTCGGAGGCGTGGGCTGCAGCCCATGGACGAGAAACGCGATCCTACCCGTAGGGGCGACCGGCCGGTCGCCCCTACCGTTCGCACGGGAGGAGAACGATGCGAAAATTGATAACCGCGATGGTTGCTTTGGTCTTTTGCGCTCCGTTCGTTTGGGCCGGCTCGCCCGCCAAGCCGGATCAAAAGCAAGTCGCACCTGCTTCCCCGGCGGCGGCGCAGATGCGCCAGGAGTATTTTCTCGGGGATACCTCGCGCGTGGTCGAAGACGCGAAGCCGCTGCTCAAGAAGTATCCGAGCGATCTCGAGTTGCATGCCTGGTATGTGATCGCCAAGGGATATGGTGACGAACTTCCCGGGATTGTGGACCAGATGAAGAAGGGCGCTCCCGACAGCCCTTGGACGCTGCTTGCCAGCGCCGCCACTGCCGGCTACCAGGGCGAATTCGACACCAAGCTGGATCTGTGCGAAAAGGCGATTGCCGGCGCTAAGGGCAATCCCGACGTACTCGTCCTGGCGACGGGGATTGTGAAGCAGGCGGCGCTCATCGAGAGCTTTTCGCAGAAACCGCCCAACGCCAATGCCCTGAAGGCGTTCCTCTCGAAATACAAGGGCGAGTTCAAGCGGTCCTCGGAAGGCCTCGCCGCCGAAGCGCAGGCGCTCGACACAGTCGCCACGATCGAGAAGAACACGAAGTCCACGGCCGCGCTCAAGCTTGCCGACCAGACCCTGAAGGGCGACCCGACGAACGTCTCCGCCCTCCTGCTGAAATCCCAGATTTTGCTGAAGCAGAAGTCGTATCAAGCCAACTACGATCTTCTGAAAACCGCCGCCCAAGCTGTTCCTGAGTCCTATGCGCTACACCAAGCCTATTGGAGGGGCGTCTTGGCGCTGCCCAACGCGAACGCGGCCGCACAGAGCCAGGAAATCGAGGCCGACGCCACGCGGATCATTTCGGCCGTCAAACCGTCTACGTCAATCGTGCAGATGAGTTTAAGCCAGTTGCACACCACGTCACCCGCCCTGGCGACGCCCGTGGGCGACCTGTACCTCAAACAATATCCGCAGTCGAACGTCGAAGATGCCGTCTTGTACGCGCGCGCGATGGCGAACGAGGCGATCACCGAGGACGATCGCGACGCGCAGGTTGTCTCTCTCGAAGGCTTCATCGATCGGTCCAAGCATTACGACACCGACCTGCTCGGCATGGCGAATTGGATGCTCGTCAACGACATGACCCAGCAGGAGCATCCCGACCTGGACCGGCTCTACAAGGCGGAGCTGGCCACCAAAGACAGCAGCATGGGCCTGCCCGCCGCCGGCATCGTGAAGCTGGCCGATCGGAAATCGCATCTGCCGGAAATCGAAGCGCTGGCCGAGTCCCAGCTCGACGCCCAGTGGGGCAAGCTGCAGGGCAATCTGAAGAACACGCCGGAATCGCAACTGAAAACCAGCGTGCAGAGCTTTATCCAATACACGGCGGGAAGCTGGCTGGACGCTCTGGGTTGGGTGGAACTCAAGGAAGGCAAACTCGACGCCGCATTGCCCGACCTCGAAGCGGCGTCGAAGTTCAGCCCGCAGAACCCCCAGATGGCCGTCCACCTTGGCCACGCCTACCAAGCCAAGCGCGAGAACGCCAAGGCCGAGAAGACTTTCCTCGATGCCTTCGCGATGCCGTATTACGGCGAAGGCGACCACCCCGCCATTGCCGCGCTGCGCGAGCTTTATGTCCATACGCATGGCAGCTCGACCGGCCTCGAAGCCTACATGCAGCCGATTCTCGCCAGGGACGCGGCGCGAAGGCACAAGGCGATCCTCGGCGAGCGGTTGAGTCCCGAGTCGCCGCTCAAGTCCTTCGAGTTGGCCTCGCTGAATCGAACGCAGGTCGGCTCGAACGGTCTGAAGGGCAAATACCTGATCCTGAAGTTCTGGGCGACCTGGTGAGGGTGGTGCCGCAGGGAGTTCCCTGCGTTCCAGAAATTCTACGAGCAACACCAGAACGATCCCAACGTCGCCGTTTTCGCCATCTCCGTGGATGACCCTGCCACTTCGGACCAGGTGGTCGCGAAATTCATGACCGACCACAAGTACACGATTCCCGTGCTCCGCGGTCCGGATTACAGCACGGCGGTAGGCGTTCAGGGCATTCCCACGACCCTGTTCATCGATTCGAAAGGCGACCTCGTGTTCCGGAAAGTCGGCTTCAGCCACCACCTCGTCCAGGAATTCGACTGGCGGCTTGCGGCTATGGCCACGAAGGCGGCGCCGGCGCCGGCCAAGCAACAGGTGGCCGCAAAGGCGAAGTAGGGAATAGGCAACAGGCAACAGGTTACGGCAAGCCGCGCGGCGGCAGGGTCTTTGTGGACTCCGTCTTGAGTAGGATTGAACGCGGAGAGCACGGCGCATCCTTCCGCCGCAGACAAACCGCCGCGCGGTCGGCGTCGAAGCTGCCGAGGGCACAGCCCCCATAACCGGTCATTCCCGCGGAAGCGGGAATCCAGCCGTGCCCGCCTGCCGGCCCAAGATGTCTGTCAGGAAAACAAGCTTTTAGGATTGTGTAACACGGAGATCCCCTGCGTTCCCCGCGTTGAAGTCTTTGGGGGCGTCCGTAGCGCCTGGAGGTGGGGCGATGAAACAGCTCGCAGCGGCAATTGCGTTGGGTACGCTCTTATTTCCAGCACTGGTCATGGCGCAAGCTCCCGCCCGCAGCGCCGCCGCCGCGCAGTTGCGCCGCGATTATTACGCGCAGGACCCCTCCCGCATCGCGGAAGACGCCAAGCCGCTGCTCAAACAGCATCCCAAAGACCTCGAGTTGCGCGCCTGGTACGTTGTAGGCGTCTATGGGACCGATCGGGACGAAATCGCCGAGCAAATGAAGCAGATCTCTTCGGCCAGTCCATGGACCCTCCTAGCCGCCGCCGCGACTGCCGGGTTCGAAAACACGCTCGACACCAAGCTGGACTTGTGTGAGAAAGCGATCGCGGGCTCCGGGGATAATCCCGATGTGCTCGTTCTGGCGACCGCCATCTTGCGGCAGGCTGCCCTGTTCGAAAGTAATTTCCAACATCCGGCGAATGCCGATGCCCTGAAGGCGTTTCTCGGGAAATACCGAAGCGAGTACAAGCGCTCAGCGAATGGGTTGGCGGCCCAAGCGCAGTCGCTTGGTACCGTCGCGCAGATCGAGAAAGACGCGAAATCGACTGCCGCGGTCCGGCTTGCCGGCCGCGTTCTGAAAAGCGATCCCACGAACGTCGCCGCGCTCCTCCTGAAATCCCAGGCGCTCGTCAAGAAGCGGGATTACCAGGCCAACTACGAATTGCTGAAGCCGGCGGCGCGGGCGGTAGCGGACTCCTACCCGCTGCACCTGGCTTATTGGCAAGCGGTGCTGGCCCTGCCGAACGCGAAGCCGGCGGAGCAGAAGCAGGAAATCGAAGCCGATGCCGCGCGTATCATTTCGGCCGGAAAACCCTCCACCCAGTTTGCGGAATATAACCTCCGCCAACTCGACACCGGGTTACCGGGTCTCGGAACGGCGATTGGCGACATGCTCCTCGAAAGGTACCCACACACCGCCGTCGAGGACGGTGTTCTGCTGGGTCGCGCGCTGGCCAGCGATTCGGAGACGAACGAGGGGCGGGACGCCCAGGTCGCCGCGCTCGAATCCTTCCTCGACCGGCCGCAGCATGACGACACGAACCTGGTCAACCTGGCGAATTACGAGCTCGCGTACGACCTCTCCAGCCAAGAAAATCCCGACCTCGATCGCCTGTACCGTGCCGAACTCGCCCTGGCGTCGGCAACTGGTTCCGAGTACCCGCCCTTGGCCGCCGGCGTGACGAGACTTGCCGATCGTAAGGTCCATTTGCCGAAACTCGAATCCCTGGCGAGGACCCAGCTCGACGCCCAATGGACCCGGCTGCAAACCGACGTGAAGCAGGTCGCGGGTTCCGAGCTGAAGAGCTTCCTCCCGCGAGTTCTCCAAAGCGGTCCCGGCGGTTGGCTGGACGCCTTGGGCTGGGTCGAGCTGCAGGAAGGTAAGCTCGATGCCGCATTGCCTGAGCTTGAAGATGCCTCCAAGCTGAGCCCTCAGGATCCGCAGATCGCCATCCACGTCGGCACCGCCTACGAGGCCAAAGGCGACGGCGCCAAAGCGGAAAAGACTTTCCGGGACGCGCTCGCGATGCAGTACCTCGGCCAGGGAGACGATCCGGCGCTCGCCGCCCTGCGCGAGCTCTATATCCATACGCATGGCAGCGCAAGCGGCGTCGAGGACTTCATGCAACCGATCCTCGTCCAGGACGCGGCTCGCCGCAAGGCGGCGATCCTCGCCGGGCGATTCAATCCGGAGACGCCCCTCGAGTCGTTCGAGTTGGCTTCGCTCGGTGGGAAAGAGGTTAGCTCGGGAGGACTCAAGGGTAAGTACCTCGTCCTGAACTTCTGGGCGACTTGGTGAGAGTGGTGCCGCAGGGAGTTCCCTGCGTTCCAGAAGTTCTACGAGCAGCACAAAAACGATCCCAACGTGGCCATCTTCGCCATCTCGATGGACGCCCCGTCGACGCCAAACCAGGCGATCGAGCGGTTCATGAACGAGCACGAATACACGGTTCCCGTGCTGCGTGGCGAAGACTACGCGCACGCGGTCGGAGTCAACGAAATTCCGACCACGTGGTTCTTCGATGCCAAAGGCGGCCTCGCCTTCCGGGAGTTGGACTATACTCCGCGTCTCATCCAGGAATTCAACTGGCGCCTCGAAGCCATGGAGGGAAAAGATAGGTTACAGGTTGGCCGCCAGAAAGCGGCGAGCCAGGCAGGCAACAGGTGACAGGGTACATCAAACAGGCAATGAGGCGGCGCGCAGCCATCCGCGATGTCGCCTGTTGCCTAGAAGCCATTGCAAAACCCCTGTCTTCGGAGGGCACGGCTTCAGCCGTGCCGTAAAGGTGGGGAAAAATCAGGGGCTTCAGCCCCTGAAGCACGCCCCAGGGAGGTTTTGCAATAGGTTCTAGTCTTTTGCTTGCTGTAACCTGTGGCCTGTAACCTGTAACCTAGGCCTTTCCGCTGTCACCTGTATTTCCGCAGCGGGGCACGACACCCCGCGGGCGAACGGGCGAGGTGATGATCAACGAAGTAATCGTGGAGACGTAGGGCATGAGCGAATCGATGATTTTCTCCATGTGACCGAGATCCTCGGCGGCGAACCGCACGATATACGATTCGGCCCCGGTGACGCGATGGCATTCGAGGATTTCCGGCACCTTTTCGCATATCGCGCCGAAGCCAAACAGCTTGTCGCCAGCAAGGGTAACCTTGATGAAGCCATTCACGGGCAAACCGACCATGGCATGATCGACTTCGGCACGGTAACCCAAGATCACTCCCCGCTCTTCGAGCTGCCGCACTCGCTCGATCACGGCGGGAGTGGAAAGCCCCACGCGCCGCCCAAGCTCGGCAAAGGAGATCCGGGCGTTGGCTTGCAATTGTTCGAGGATCAAGCAATCAATTTTGTCGAGTTCAACAGCGATTTTTTCGCTCACCAGCCCCTCCCAAAACCACGTCCGTGGAGGATAACACAGCTCGTTAAGTACCGGGCATGTGTTTCCATAGAAAGTAACGCGCAGTATATGAAATTCCGTATTTCAGCACTTCCATGGTTGCCCTGGCTTCTGTTATCTTCAAGCGGTCTTGGGGCGCGGTGTGCCCGTTCCCGCTCGAGAGCGTCTGCCCCGCCGGGGGTCCGTCTCGGGAAGGGCCGCAGCCCGGTAGCACAGGCTTCAGAATCTGTGTGGCAACGCGAAAAGGTGCGAATTCCACAGCCCTGGCGCAAATTTCGTGCGTTGTCCGCAAACGACTTGCGCGAATCTATG
>JAJYLB010000057.1 GCA_021788095.1 Acidobacteriota bacterium
GCACCACGCGGCGTGCCGAGGCTCGCGGCGAGCGAAGGGCCAGAACTGGGCCGGCCGCGCCCAGAAGGCTTACTGAGGCCGAGTTACCACACAGACTCTGAAGCCTGTGCTAGCGAACGGCAGCGGCACGATTGCTGGCCACCCCCCGCGTTTGTTCAGCCCCACCCGCGACTCCGGCGGGTGGGGCACCCAGATTCCGCCCTCCGGGGTGAGAAGCGAATCCGAGAGGGGATGACGAAGGAAAGGAGAAGGCGTGGGGAACAGGGGGCTATAGTGGCTAGATAGTAACCCGTTCCGAAATGAACCGGCCGGCCTACCCCGCCCTCGCTACAATGTTCCGCCTAGGAGGAGTCCCCTCATGAATACCGTAGGCGTGGTAGCGGTGGTGGTGATCGCGATTTTCGCAGCCGCGGTACTGGGCGCCTGGCTGCGTGGGGGCGGGGGATCGCAAGCCGATACCAAAGGGATCCGCGAGGACATGCAGCGCTTGCTGACCACCCACGCGCAGGGTTTTGCGGCGCAGATGGGCCAGGTAACGCAGCTTGTGACGCAGCAAATGACGGATGTCCGCCGCGAACTCGAAAGCGGCGTAACCACCGCGGGAAAGATCACCGCCGATGCCCAACGCGAGGTCAGCGACCAGCTTCGCACCTCGGCAGAGGCCCTGACGCGGCTCAATAAGCACCTCGGCGAAGTTCAGCAATCGGGCCGGGAGTTGACCGAGGCTGCCAAGACCATGCAATCCGCTCTGGGCAAGCCGGTCTCGCCGGGAATCTGGGGTCAAGCGCAGCTTCACGATCTGCTCGGGGACGTGCTTCCACCAAGCGGCTACGAATTCGCCCACCAATTCGCGAGCGGAGCGACGGCCTCGGCGGTAATCCACGCGGGCCGGAAACTGGTGGCTATCGATGCGGATTTCCCGCTCGATGCGTATCGCCAAGTAACCGAAAAGGGCGATGAAGCCCGAAGCGAGTTCGCGCAGGCGGTTCGCGAGCAAGTTGACCGAATCTCTGAATCCCTCATCGCTCCCCAGGAAGGCACGCTCGATCTGGCGCTGATGTTCGTGCCCTCGGAAAGCGCATTCCTCGATCTGCTGCGGTCCGAAGATGGAGGCGGCCGGCTGGACGAGTACTGCCGCCAGAAGCATGTGCTGCCCGTATCTCCCAGCAGCCTGCATGCCTACCTCAGCGCCGTCCTGATTGGCGTGCGGGAAACGGAATTCGAGGAGAACATCAAGCGCCTGCAGGCCAGCCTGGAAACCGTCAGGGAGCGGCTCCACGACTTCGGCGCAGCCTACGAAGCGCTCGGCGGGCAGCTCGATCAGACCGCCCGCGCGCACCAGGCAGCCAGCCGGAAACTCGCCGAGACTCAGGAGGCGCTGGCAGTCGTAGCGACAGATGAAACGGCCGAGGTGAGCCTGCCACAGGCGGGCGAAGTGCCCGTCACGGTGAGTGCTTCGAAAAACGGCGCGTAGCGCCCGCCATCCCCGCCCGTAAGTCCAACGGACGGGGCACCCGCACGTGTCTGGCGGGGCGCCGCACAGGCTCTCCGCATCTATTGGCCGGCATCCGCGGAACCCTGCCGATCGAGACGCATCACGTACGTGACGCGGAATCCCGCCTGACTACGCAACTGCTGCGCCAGCCGCTCCGCCGCCGCTTCGCTGGGCGCCTGTCCTACCTGCACCCGGTACAGGGTTCCACCCGGCGAATCGTAGGTTTGAATGAAGACCGGGCCCCAGCGGCTGCCGAGCCGGGCCCGTAGCCGCTCGGCATTGGCGCGAATGGAGAAAGCTCCCACCTGCACCGTAAATTGTCCTGAAGCCGGATTGGCTCCCGAGAGCAGTCGCAACCGCACGGGGGCGACCCCCGGCCCAACCATATCCAAGGCGCGGGCAGCGCCAAACGAGAGATCGATAATCCGGTTGGCGACGAACGGCCCGCGATCGATGATCCGAACAACCACCTGCTTCCCGTTGTCCAGATCGGTGACGCGCACGAGAGAATTGAAGGGCAGGGTCCGGTGAGCGGCGACCAAGGCGTACATGTTGTAGATCTCGCCGTCGGCGGCGTGCCGGCCGGCGAACGGAACGCCATACCACGAAGCCAATCCCTCCTCGGTCCACTGCCCCGGCTGCGCGGGGGGAACCGTGGCGGGAGGAGTGGTGGTGGAAGGAACGGTTGAGGGTAGGGATGGCGCGGCCGGCCGATGCTGGCATCCGGCCACAAAGACCAACGCGCCCAATGCCGCGCCCGCAAGCCAACGCCGCGCCGCGGAGCGAGCCGATTGGGGTTTGGCAGCACAACCATTCTTGGCTGTGCGGACCGCACGGGGTCGAAAGCCACCCGCCCGGCCCACCCTTCCGGCCAGAAACGCCGGAAGGGTGGGGCACCCAAACGACTCGCGGGATTTCACGATCCCCTCGACCCGCCACGCCGCGGAGCGGGCGCATCGGGGTTCCGTAGCACCCTGAGGCAGGAGGCAAGTGGCACAGGCCTCCCTGCCGCGGCTCTTCCGCAGGGACACTCGCCGCCGGGCACTATCCACGAGTCACTGCCTTCCAGTGATTGCCTTCTTCACACGCATCCAGCTTTCCCGCCGGGCAGCCGTCCCGACCGGGGGTCGCCCGACCCGGCCATGGCCCCGGCCGGGCGGGGGACGATTCGGCACGACGCCGCACGCGAGCCGGCGGCCAGGAAAAACTTTTCCGGTATGATAGGGACCGTATTATAGGGACCGAGGAAGCCTCCGACAAGGATAGCCATTGCCTCTCAGCCAGCGCTGGAGATGGAAGATCGAACGATGGAAGCAGCAATACTTTGGCTGGCTCTTTGCCGGCAACCAGGAGGAAGCGGCGCGGCCCAGGATGTGTCCCTCCTGCGGGCAACTGGCAGGCGTGAACGCGCGCCGCTGCCCTAATTGCGGCGCCAGCATGACCTTCTCGCTGGCTGCTGCCAGCCGGACTTTTTCCCGCTTCCTCCCGGAAAGCTCGCCTGCCACCTACGGAATCCTCTTCTCCTGCTTCGTGCTCTACGGGGTCAGCTTGCTCGCCACGCTGCGTTCGGGAGCCAGCGTGGGTGGAGGCATCTTCAACTTGGGAGGAATCAGCGGCAGGGTGCTCATGGCATTCGGAGCGTCGCTGCCGTGGTTTTACAATCTCGCGCAGCCGTGGCGGTTCGTCACCGCCGTCTTCCTCCACGCCAGCCTGATTCACATCGGGTTCAATATGTGGGTGCTGATGGATATCGGGCCGATGGTCGAGGAACTCTACGGCTCCGCTCGCTATCTCTTCATCTTCGTCGTTACCGGAATCTTCGGCTACGTGGTCAGCTCCTTCTTGGGCAATTCCATGAGTGTGGGGGCTTCCGGTGCGCTGCTGGGACTGATTGGCGTCTTGCTGGCCACGACATCGAAGCACCGCGCGAGCGCCGCCGCGCAGATGTTTCGCGGCCAATTGATCCGCTGGCTGATCTATATCGGCATTCTGGGATTCGTCATGCCCGGCATCGACAACTTCGCCCATATCGGCGGATTCGTTGCGGGCTTCCTGCTCGGCCGCGTCATGATGGACCGTCAGCCGGCGGATCCGGTCGAGCGCAAGCGCGCCTATGCCTTGGGCTGGCTGGCCGGCGCGGTCGTGGCGCTGAGCTTCGTCCTCATGGCCTTCCATCTTTTCCCTATGAGCTAGCGGAAAGGCGGTTTGTAGGGGCAGGCCTTACGCGCGCCCACGCGGCGAGGGGGGGGTGTTTTCGGATTTGGCTTCCGCACCCATATTGGGTACAATCGCACCCATAATGGGTACGCGGCCCCCTTCCCTCGGCCTGAGCGCGGCCCTGTTTGGCCGGACGCGGAGGATTCTGCTCGCTCTCTTCTACGGCCATCCGGACGAATCCTACTATTTGCGACAGATCTCCCGGAGGGCGGGCCTGGGCATGGGCGCCGTCCAGCGGGAAGTGCGGCGGCTCTCCGAAGCGGGGATCATCCACCGGACCCTTCACGGCCAGCAGACCTTTTACCAAGCCAACCGCGATTGCCCGGTCTTCGCGGAACTGAAGGGTTTGGTCGTCAAGACCGCCGGAGCCGGCGACGTGCTGCGCGCGGCCCTCGCGCCCTTGGCAGGCGAGATCAAAGCAGCCCTCATCTACGGCTCGTTGGCTCGCGGCGCGGAGCGCGCGGGCAGCGACATCGACGTGCTCGTCGTCGGCCAGGTAAGCTTCGAGGATATTGCCTCCGCGCTGCATCCTGCCCAGAAAACACTGGCTAGGGAAGTGAATCCCACGGTTTATGCTCCCGCGGAATTTACCGCGAAGCTGGCTGCCGGCGACCACTTTTTGACCTCCGTCGTGCGCGGGGAGAAGATCTTTCTGATGGGAGACGAGCGTGAGCTTGCGCGAATGGGTGCGAAACGGGTGGTTCACCACGCATCGAAGCAGCGCTGAAGAAACCAAGAACTTGCTGGGCCTGGCTGACCGCGATTTGCAAGCGTGTCAGCTGAAGGGGCTGCATTCCGATTGGCGTTTCGCCATCGCCTATAACGCGGCACTCCAGGCAGCCACAGCCGCGTTGGCGGCGGCCGGTTTTCGAACGAGCCAAGAATCCCACCACTACCGAGTGATTCATTCGCTGGAGCTGACGATCAGAGCCGATTCCAAGCTGGTCCAGAAATTCGATGCGTTCCGAAAGAAGCGGAACGCGATGAGTTACGATCTGGGCGGCGCGATCTCCGACAAGGAGACGGCGGAGATGGCCGAGTTGGCGAGGGCGCTGCGTTCTGAAGTGGCGCGTTGGATTCGAGCGGAACACCCCGAACTGCTCTAGAAAGCGCCGCGTAGCCAAGGCATCTGAAGTCGCCTCCCTTTTCCGACCCTTCGCTAGGACCACACGCCCCCTTTTCGACGCGCTGCAGGAGGGCCCGATTTCGGTCGAGCGCTCCCGGGACCCCGGAATGTGCCAAAATGCGGGGGGCTGAGCACTACTACGGGAGGACTTATGATGCGTCGTATCGGTTTTGCTTGCCTTCCCATCTTCCTACTGGCGCTGGCGCCGCTCGTTCCCGGGGCCGCTGGCGCGCCGATTCACCTCAAGGATTACCGCGCACTCGTGCGGATCGACTCGCCCGAGTTTTCGCCTTCGGGCCAGGCGATTGCTTTCCTGACGATACGGCCGGATTTCGTTCGCGATCGGTACGACGCGACGCTGCGCGTCGTGGACATCGCGACCGGCGAATCGCAGGCACTGGTGCGCGGAATGGACGACCTCCACATGCCGCGCTGGTCGCCCGATGGCCGCGCCATCGCGTTTATCGCAACGGTGGAAGACCGGAAGCCGCAGATTTACACCGTACCCGCGGCAGGCGGCACGCCCGAAGAACTCACCGACGCGCCAAACGGCGTCGAGCAGTTCGCGTGGAGCCCGGACGGGAACACCGTGGCCTACGTTACTCCCGACGATTCGCCGCTTAGCGCGAAGGACCGGCGCACCCACCACGACCTCTTCACTATCCACGACGACGACTACGCGATCCACGAGCCGCCTGTGCCTTCGCACATCTGGCTGATCTCGGCGAAAACGGGCAAGGCGCGGCAGCTTACCCACGGCGCGACCAGCGTGCTCGAGACTGCGCCGCCGATTGGCGGAGACATCTCGTCGCCGGAGTGGTCGGCGGATGGGCGCTGGATCGTCTACGCCCAGCAGGCGGATGCCGACGACAGCGATTCCGACAGAACCAGCATCGCCGCGGTGGATGTGGCCATAGGCGCGGAGCGGCTGATCACCAACGAACGCACCTACGAATACACGCCGCGCTTCGCACCCGCGGGCGACGCCATCGCCTACCTCTATCCGCACGGGCCGGGGCCGGTGAGCGACATGGATCTCTTCGTGACGTCGCCGCGAGGCGGCGTGGCGCGCGATATCAGCGCCGGCCTCGATCGCAACCTGGTCGCCAACTTCGCATGGCTGCCTGGCGGCCGCGGTTTGGTGGCCCTGGCGGACGACCATGCCGGCAGCAAGCTTTACGTTCAGCCAGTCGATGGCCCGGGCCACGCGCTCAATTTGGGAAACCTCAATCCGCTGCATGTGGCCGTATCGTCCCAGGGCGCGCTGGGCGTCGTCGCCGATAACGCGACGGAGCCGCCGGAACTCTACCTGCTGCGCACGCTCGATGGCCGGCCGGCGCGCCTGACCGATTTCAATCGCGGCCTCACCGCGTATTCCTATCCACGCAGCGTCGAAGCCCGGTGGCGCGCTCCGGACGGGCAGCCGAATGATGGCATCCTCACGTATCCCAACGGCTACACGCCCGGCAAGCGCTATCCGCTGGTGGTCTACAGCCACGGCGGCCCGGAAGCCGCTTCGAGCGAGGATTTCGATACCGGGGAGATCGGGCCGCTGCGGGATCTCTTCGCCGCCGATGGCTATTTGGTTTTCGAGCCGAATTACCGCGGCAGCGACAACTTGGGCAACGCGCACGAGCATGCCATCTACCGCGATCCCGGCGAAGGCCCTGACAGCGACGTGATCTCGGGCATCCAGATGCTCGAGCAGAAAGGCATTGTGGATACGGCGCGCATCGCCGCGGTGGGCCACTCCTATGGCGGCTTCATGTCCGCTTGGCTGATTACGCACCAGCATTTCTGGCGATGCGCGGTGGTGGCGGATGGCGCCGTGGATTGGACGGAGGAATACGAACTCTCGGGCGCGGGCAACCTGGCGTGGGTGCGCGATTCGCTGGGAGGCAGCCCCTGGGACCCGCAAAGCGCGGCTCTCTACCGCACCGGCTCGCCCGTAACCTACGCCGGCGATATCACCACGCCGACGCTGATTCTTTCGGGCACCGCGGACGTCACCGTGCCGATTTCGGAGTCCTTCGCGCTGTATCACGCGCTCGCGAGCCGGCACGTGCCGGTGAAGTTCATCGGCATTCCCGGCGCGCTGCATTCGCCGCAGGATCCGGTGCACCGCGAGTTGTACTACGGCGCCATCAACGACTGGGTAGTGAAGTACCTGGGCCGGTGACCCGTGACCCGTGACTCGTGGCCCGTGGCTCGTGGCCCCGGCCGGCAGTCGGTGGTCGACGACGGCGGAGCCCACCCTACCCTAGGCAGCCGGCGCGGCCAAGCCGCGAAGGTTCGGGAGGCTAGCCTACCTTTCCCCCATTGCGGGCAAAGAAGGGCAGGCACAAGGCCTGCCCCTACGAACGATCCGCGTGGAGGCAGCGGCGAACCTGGCGGACACGATCGGTGCGGCGTCGGGCCCGCACCCACCGCGCGCCCCAAATTCGGTTTATTCGCGGAATTATCGGTCGCCTTGGCGAATCAGGGGAGCTAACGCCATGAAACGAAGATCATTCTTGCTTGGGGCCCTAGCAGTTCCCGCAGTGCCTGTTCTCGGAGCCCTCGTTCGCGAGGACGTGGAGAAGACGAGAATCCCGCAGCATCGCGGCTATCGGCCTGGGCGCATCGTCAACGATTATAGTCTGCTCCTCCCGGGCGAACAGGAGGCTCTCGCCCGGGCGCCGCGCGTGACCGGTTTCACGGATTCGGCGGTTCAGGTCGATGGCCACGACACGGTCCCCCGTGGGGGAAGCGCGGATGGATGGCGCCTTCTCGCGATTCTGGCCCTGGAGGAGAACGTGCCAACGGCCGTCTTCGAGAAGCATGTGGCGCACCAGGGTGCGATCGTTTATGTCACCAAGGCTGGCGTGACTGCGCGAATTCCCAAGCGGATCGGGCAACTATCGAACGTGCGCCCCCGGCCCATCCACACGCCTCACATGAAATTCGAGCGCCCGGCGGCCCTTCCGCCCCAAGCGGACGTGCCGGGGGAGTACATTCTGAACTCCAGCGAAGATCCTTGCTATGAAAACGTGGCGGCCCTGGGTTCGGAGTACGTTGGGTGGACGCTTGTGGGCAACGAGGAGGGCGGGCCGGAAACCTCGCTCTATCTCGAGGCCGATGGACGGTCACGGCAACTGAATCCTTCACCGCACGGACAAGCGATCGACCCACGGCTCGCGCCAGATATGGCAGGGCCGGTGTTCGACCCCTTGCGCTTCCTTCCATCGCAGTACCTTTACGATTATGTTCCGGGATACAGCAAACGGACGCTCCTCGGCGGGTTTTTGCCCGTCGCGGATATCGGCGTGTGGAACCCGGTCTACCGAACCGGCTACGAGGTCATGGTGCTCGTACCCTCGGGCGAGCACGCGCGGCCACTCGGCCGCGTGCGCGCCCTGCTGGCCCGGCATCCGCCCGAGGCGGCTCCGAGGGCGGACGCCGAACCCGGCACACAAGCCGTTCAGGAGCGGTACTGGAACGGGACGGCGGAGGACTTTTTCTTAGCCCTGTTCGGTGTCTGGAAGCACTGGAGCGACTTCTTCTCCCGAGGTATGGAGATAGAGATCCCCGACCCCTGGCTGGCAGACGCCGCGCGAGCGGGCATCGTGCTGGCGCGCTGCAGCTATCGGGGACTCGAGCCAACCTACCAGATCGGCGAGGGTTTCTACACGAAGATTCCAGAACGCAGCCACGCGTTGTTTCCCGTGGCCCACTATGAGTTCGTTTGGGCTCATCAGATTTGGAACCTGTCGCGCGAAGTGGAGCCATACTTCCAGCACTACCTCGATCACTACGTTCTGCCAAACGGGGACTTCCTATACAACACACAAGACCAGGTGGAGGCGCCACTCGACGTCGGCGTGTTCCTTGAAAATTCAGCGCGGTGCTACGACTATACCCATGACGTCACAGCCCTGCGCCATCGCCTGGAGGTGCTGCGGCGCATGATCTCGTTCGTCGAAGCGCGCTACCGGTACGGCCTCGTTCAGTTCGCCTCGGGCGACCCGCGACGAGGATTGATCTGGGGCTCACCGGAGGCGGATTTCGGCGACCCGAAGCGAGATTTCCCCGAATCGCACCCGTATTTTTATCAAAACGCGAGCTGGATCTGGCGGGGGTTGCAGGAGCATGCGCGCTGTCTACGCAGGGCAGCAGAAGAGAACCACGCGAGCGACCTGGCAGCGGAGGCGCAGGCGGTGCAGGGGCTGGCCGACGCGATGCGCGCCGACATCGAGCACTCGCTCGAGATCACGCTGGCCGCGATGAGCCCAGCGATGAAGGCAGCGCGGATAGCTCCCTTCTACGCATTCGATACCCACCGGGAGCCCACCCAACTCTCCAGCTATGAAAACCACCGATACATGATGGATTGGTGGACCAGTGACTGGGGCGACGTGGAACTCGACCTCGGGCATTTCCGACACCGTACAATCGCCGGTGAGCAGCTCGTCGGAATGAACACCGACGGCCACTTTCCCCGAACCTCAAACTTCATGGAGCACGGCACCCTCGCAGGACGCATCCGTCAGGAGGACTACCGACCTTTCCTGCTCGCACTCTACGGCAACCTCTGCTACGCCATGGATTGCGGCAACCGATACGCGCCAGAAGACGCGCTGTTACCGGGGGGCCACCCAGGCGAAGGCAGCCCCTGGACCACCTCGGCGGTGGTCAACAGCACGCTCCAGCCGGCCATGGGGCTTCGGTGGCTCCTCTGTTACGAAGAGCACGACCACGACGTAGTTCACCTGCAGAAAGCGGCCCCCAAGCACTGGTTTAGGGATCGAGAATCCATTCGTGTCTCTAACTGCCCCACCCGTTTCGGTAACTTGAGCTGGGTTACGGAAGCGATGATGACCCACGGGAAACTACGCTGGCGGGTCGGTCTCGATCTCAGCCAGTGGGCTGGCGGCGCTCGAATCATCGTTCATGTTCACACTCCGAACGGGGCGTCACTCGAGCAGGCGACGCTGGGTGCCGTGCACCCACAATCCGTTGAGCTGCCTCCCGAAGTCCTCGCCGGCAAGAAGAGGATTGAGTTGGAGGCCGAGTAGGACAGCGGTCCGTCGCTAGGGGTCCATTCCCGCGGTCTCTACACGGATGGAATTGCAAGGTCGCCAGGGCTTTGGAGTACCGGCCCCCCAAAAGCCCATCGGACGACAGGGGAACTTGAAGACACCGGCTACCCGAGCCCCTACGAACGATCCGCGTGCGGCGCGCTGCATTCGCCGCAGGATCCGGTGCACCGCGAGTTGTACTACGGAGCGATCCAGGGGTGGGTAGTGAAGTACCTGGGCCGGTGAGCGACCAAGCGTGGGGCCGCCGAGGCGGGCGGATGTCCAGTCCCAGGCCATTCAGAAGCAGGGCGCCATCCCAGGCAAAGAAGGGCAGGCACAAGGCCTGCCCCTACAAAAGCGGGAGACCTAGCCAATCGGGATCCGGTTCGGGGTTTCGGGCGTCCGGGTTTTCCCGATCGTGTTCCCAGCGAGCTGGATTGGTAAGGATGTACTCCCGGGCTCGATCCAAAGGCTGCCCGTCGCGGAGAATATGTTCGTAGTAATTTCGCTGCCAGAGGAGAGTCCGTAATCTAGGCCAGCGCAATTCGCGAGCGCCGCGGACAAATTCAACGGTGGTCAGGGACTTGAAGGCACCCACCACGTCGCCGATTGTAGGGGCAACCCTTGTGGTTGCCCTTGGTTTCGGGCGATTCAATACCACAATGCCGTGGAGATGATTTGGCATGACGACGGAGCTGTCGAGTTCTATGGTCGGGAAGCGCTTGGGCAGGCACTGCCAGGCAAGCGCAATCATTCGCCCAACATCGCTGGATAGAAGTTCACCGCCGCTCACTTCGCCGAAGAGGCAGCGGCGATCCTGCGCGATGATGGTAAGGAAATAGAGGCCCGGCTGGGAATAATCGTAGCCTTTTAGTCGGATGGACCGGCGGTGGTGTTTGGCCGGGTCGTACCGCACGTGGTCGGGCATGGGCACATATTGCGGGAAAAAGCGGGCAGGCACAAGGCCTGCCCCTACAACATCCCGCGCCGCGGCGGCGGGCACTTATCCACCCAAACGAGACGGATCACACGCTACAAAAATAAGACACTCTGGTTTGCCAAGGACGGGCCTGCCCCTACAGCGGAGGCGCAGCAGCGAGCCGGGACTATTGGCTGAGGCGGCGAGCGACGGTGATGCTGTAATGGAGGCCGGAGAAGACGGTGAAGGCGGCGACGAAGCCGGTCGAAGCGTTGCGCGCCAGACGCAAGAGGGGATTTTCGAACACCGCCAGCACGATCACCAGGAACACCATCAGAATCTGCGAGGCCGTGGCCAGCTTTCCCCAAAGACTCGGCGGAAACGCCACGTAACCCACCGCGAGCAGGATGACCGCCGCGGCAATCAGCATCAGCGCGTCACGCCCGAGCACCAAAATCGCCAGCCACCAGCGGATCTTGCCTTCGAACGCCAGGATGAGAAACGACGAGGAGAGCAGCAACTTATCGGCGATGGGATCGAGGTAGGCGCCGACGGCGGTTTTCTGGCGCAGCCGGCGGGCGAGCAAGCCATCGAGGGCGTCGGTAAGAGCGGCGGCGACCAGGATGCCGAGGGCCCAGTCGTAGCGCTCGTACCGAATCGAGATGATGAGAAACGGCAGGAACGCCAGCCGCAGGAAGGTGAGCTGGTTGGGAACCGAAAGCAGTCTTCCCGGCCGCATCACACCGCTTCGTTCGCTCATCGCCTTCAGCCTGCCATCGGTCCGAGATCGGCAGCCACGGCCAGCGGCGGCTCCGTCAACCGCTGGACGTCGCCCGGCTGGAGGCCGGGAGCGATTTCGCGCAGCAGGAGTCCTTGCGGTGTGAGGTCGATGACGCCCATCTCGGTAATGATGCGATGCACCACCTCGACGCCGGTAAGCGGGAGGGAGCAGCGATTCACGATCTTGGGCTTGCCCTCTTTCGTCGCGTGCTCCATGGCGACGATCACGCGACGCGCTCCCGCCACAAGGTCCATCGCGCCGCCCATTCCCTTCAGCATCTTGCCCGGCACGGCCCAATTGGCCAGGCTGCCTCGCACATCCACCTGCAGCGCGCCGAGAATCGTGACGTCGACATGGCCGCCGCGAATCATGGCGAAAGAATCCGCGCTCGAGAAATAGCAGCAGCCGGGTATCTCGCTCACGGTTTCCTTCCCCGCGTTGATGAGGTCGGGATCCTCCTGGCCCGCGAGCGGATAGGGTCCGACGCCCAGCATCCCGTTCTCGGATTGGATGACGACCTCGACGCCCGGCGGCAGGAAATTCGGGATGAGCGTGGGCAAGCCAATGCCGAGATTGACGTAGTTGCCGTCTCGCAGCTCGAGCGCGGCGCGGCGCGCGATGGCCGCGCGCTTGTCGCCCGGGTCGAGCCCGGGACCCGCCGCCGATCCCGGGCGGAGGGTGCGGCGCTCGATCCGCTTCTCGAATCGCCCGCCCTGGAAGATGGCGTCGACGTAGATGCCGGGGACGTGGACCGAGTCGGGATCGAGCCGGCCCAGTTCGACCAGCTCCTCGACTTCCGCCACCACGCGATCGGCGGCGGTCGCCATCATCGGATGGAAATTCCGCGCCGTTTTCCGGAAGACCAGATTGCCCCACCGGTCTCCGCGCCACGCCTTGAGGAACGCGAAATCGCCGCGCAGCGCGGGCACCAGCAAACAGTTTCGGCCGCCGAACTGGCGCGATTCCAGGCGCTTGGCGGCCTCGGTGCCGTAGCCGGAGGGGGTGAAAAAGGCGGGGATGCCCGCGCCGCCAGCCCGCAGGCGCTCGGCGAAAGTGCCTTGGGGATTCAGCTCCAACTCGAGTTCCCCGCTCATCGCCAACTGCTCGAAGCGCTTGTTTTCGCCGACGTAGGTGGAAATCATCTTCCTGACCTGCTTCTTTTCGAACAGGATGCCGATACCGAAATCGTCGACGCCGGCGTTGTTGGAGACGATGGTCAGGTTCTTCAGGTCTTTCCGGCACACCGCGGCAATCAAATTCTCGGGAACGCCGCAGAGGCCGAACCCGCCAATCAGGATCGTGGCGCCATCGCTCAGGGCGCGAATGGCGTCGTCGGCACTGGGAACGCGCTTGTCCATGAGCCGTATCCTCGGAACCGCCCCCGGGCGGAAACCGGATGAGCGTTCGAGTCTACTCCATTTGGCGAAGGATTTTATAGAGCCGGGCGGCGCGATCGAAATCCTGGGCGAGGGAAGGGTCCCGGAGGCGCGCGCGAATCCCTTCGAGGGATTCGATGAGCCGGACCAGCGCCTCGTCGAGTTGCGGACTGGTGCGGCAGATGCCCGCCCAGAGTTCGTAGGGACTCCCCGCCAAGCGAGTGGAATCGCCGAGACCGGGACCAGCCAGCAGCCGCGCGGCATCGCCAGCGCCGGCGAGCACCGTCTCCGCCAGAGCGATGGAAGCCAGTTGCGGCAAGTGGGAGAGATAAGCGAAGAGGCGATCGTGCTCGGCGGGATCGAGCCATACGGCCCGCGCCCCTATCGCCGCCACCACCTCCGCCAGCCGGGCGGCGCGCGCGTCGCTTTCCCCGCTCGCGCCCATCAGCGCGTAGGGAGCGCCGCGAAAGAGATCGGGGCTGGCGTTCGCGATTCCGCCCTGTTCCCTGCCGGCAACGGGATGGCCGCCGAGAAAGAAGCGCGGGGGAACGAAGGCGCGGCCAGCCGCTTCGCAAACAGCCGCTTTGGTGCTGGCGCTATCGGTGACGAGAGCTTCGGGCGGGGCGGCGGCGGCGATTTCCGGCAGCCGGCGAAGCGTCTCCTCGACCGGCAGAGCGAGATAGACGAGGTCGGCCCCGCGGCAGGCGGCGGCAAGCTCGGCCCTGGCGTCGTCAATGGCCCCGCATTGGCGCGCTCGCTCGAGCACCTCCTCGCGATCCCAGCCCGCGATGCTAACTTCGGGGAAGGCGCGGCGGAGCGCCAAAGCAAACGAGCCGCCTACGAGCCCCACACCAAGCACCGTCACGTGGCGGAAAGGAATCGGCATGGGTCAGGCCAAGCGCCGGCCGATGGCCGCGGCAATTTCACCGAGCTCGCGCATGAGCGTTTCGAACTGCTCGAGCGAGAGCGATTGCGCGCCTTCGACCATGGCGTGATCGGGATCGTGATGAACTTCGAGGAACAGGCCATCCGCCCCCGCGGCGATCGCTGCGCGGGCCAGCGGCGCCACCTGGTCGCGCCGGCTGGCGGCGCGCGAGGGATCCACCACGATGGGGAGGTGGGAAAGGCGATGAACGGCGGGGATCGCGGCCAAGTCGAGCGTAGCGTGGGTGGAAGGCTCGAAGGTGCGGATGCCGCGCTCGGCCAGGGCGAGCTGGTAGTTTCCGCCGGCCAGGATGCGGTCGGCGGCGAGCAGCCACTCCTCGACGGTGGCGCCCGTGCCGCGTTCGAGCAGCACCGGCTTGCGCACGGCGCCGAGGGCATCGAGCAAATCGTCATCGAGCATGTGGCGAGCGCCGATTTCCACCAAGTCGAGGGAATCCACAAGGGCAGGCACGTCGGCCGTGGCGCGCGCCTCACCCGCCGCCCGCAATCCGTGCCGCGCGGCCGCTTCGCCGAGCAGCGCCCATCCGGGAACAGCCGCCGCCTTCGCGCCGGTCGCGGCAGGTGAGGCGCCGTGGCGCCGGAACACCCCGCCGCGCAGGATGCGGGCTCCCGCTCGCGCCACGCCCGCCGCAATTCTCTCGATTTGCGCGGCCGATTCGATCGCTCCGGGTCCGGCTCCCACCACCACTTCCCGCCCTCCCCAGCGCACGCCGCCGCCCAGATCGATCACCGTGCCTTCGCTCCGGAAACGGCGGCTGGCGAGTTTATAGGGCTGGGAGATGCGCACGACTTCCCGCACGCCTTCGAGGATCTCGATCTGCGCGGCATCGAACTCCTTCTTCACGCCCAGCGCGCCGATGACGGTTGTTTCTTCGCCGGTGGAGCGATGGACGTCGAAGCCCAGCTCGATCAGCCGGTCGATGACGCGCTGGATCTGGTCTTCGTCCGCTTGCGGCTGCATGACCACGATCATCGCTTGCCTCCCGGCCCGGCTTCGTCACCGGAATCGGCGGGAAGCGGTTCCATCACGTGGCGCTCGACGGAGCGGGATTCGTCGAGGATGCGCTCGAAGAGCCGGCGAATGGCCCGGCTCGAGAGCGGGCCGGGATTGACGGCCTCGACGCTCTCGAAAACCAGCCGCTCGCGATCGGGCTGATAGAGGGGCAGACCGTGCGCGCGCTTGATGCGGCCGATCCCGACCACGCGGCGGGCGCGCTCGTTGAGCAATTCGAGCAGCCGGCGATCGATCTCGTCGATTTCGCGGCGCAAGTCCTCGATCGCCGCCCAGTCCCCGCCCAGCTTCTCGCTATCGTTCACGGCCTGCGTCCTTAAGCGATCGCACTCGCGCCGCTACGGCCCGGGCCGCCTCGGCAGGCGAGGACGCCTGCTCGATTTCGCGAACCAGCGCCGACCCGACGACGGCGGCATCCACCCGGCCCACGAGCGCGCGCAGATGCTCCGGCTGCGAGAGGCCGAAGCCGACGGCCAGGGGCAAGGGGGTGGCGCGGCGCACGCGCGAGGCGAGTGCGCCGAGGTCATCGGGCAAGCGGTCGCGCTGGCCGGTGACCCCGGTGCGCGAGATGAGGTAGAGGAAACCGGTCGAGGCGCCGGTGATGCGCGCGAGGCGATCGTCGGGGGTGGTGGGCGCGGCCAGAAAGATCGTGTCGAGATGGCGCGCGCGCAGGGCGCTGCGGTACTCGGCGGCTTCTTCGGGCGTAAGGTCGGTGGCGAGAACGCCGTCCGCGCCGGCCTGGGCGGCGCGGCGCGCGAAATCCTCGAGTCCCATCTGCAGGATGGGATTGAAATAGGAGAAGACAACGAGCGGGACCTCGGTCGAACGCCGGAGGTCGGCAATCAAGGCGAGCGTCGAGGCGAGACTCGCTCCGGCGCGCAGCGCGCGCTCGCTGGCTCGCTGAATCACCGGGCCATCGGCGATCGGGTCGCTGAAAGGCACTCCCAGCTCGATGACGTCGGCTCCGGCGGCCGCGGCGGCGAGAACGATTTCGCGCGTGGCGGCAAGGGAGGGATCGCCCGCGGTAACGTAGGCGACCAAGCCGAGTTCGTTCGCTCGCCGCAGCTCGGCGAAGCGCCGGCCGATACGCGTTTCGGCCGGCCCCGGCGGGGGAGAAGAGGGCACGGGTTGGGAGCTTTGGCTCATCGGCTGCGCCGCCACGTCGAAGCCGTTGCAAAAAGCCTTCTCGTTCGCCCTCAGGGGCTAAAGCCCCTGAACTTTGGCGGCATCTGCGGCACGGCTAAAGCCGTGCCCTACAAGGAAGCAGGTCTTGCAACAGCTTCTAAAGATACCGCGACAGAATCTCCATGTCTTTGTCCCCGCGGCCGGAGACGTTCAGGATGACCACTTGCTCGCGCGGCATGGCCGGCGCGCGGCGTATCAGTTCGGCCAAAGCGTGCGCGGATTCGAGCGCCGGAACGATGCCTTCGATCCGGGCGAGCGAGCGCGCGGCGTCGACGGCTGCATCGTCGTCTACGGCGGTATATTCAGCGCGGCCTTCCTCGGCCAGCCAGGCGTGTTCGGGGCCCACGGCGGGGTAATCGAGCCCGGCGGAAACCGAGTGCGTGGTGGCAATCTGCCCTTCGGGCGTTTGCAAAACGTAGGTATACGTGCCGTGCAGCACGCCCGGCCGCGCGCCACCGTAGCCGGCAGCGGCGGCGAGCCGCACCGCATGCTCGCCGAGGGCGTGTCCGCGCCCACCGGCTTCGACGCCGAGCATTCGCACGCCCGGGTCGGCGAGAAACGCATGGAACAAGCCGATCGAGTTCGATCCGCCGCCCACGCAGGCGACCAGGAGATCGGGCAGGCGGCCTTCCGCGCGGAGGATCTGTGCGCGCGCCTCTTCCCCGATGACTTTGTGGAATTCGCGCACCATCAGCGGGTAGGGATGCGGGCCGAGAACCGAGCCGAGCAGATAATGGGTGTCGCGGACATTGGTCACCCAATCGCGCATGGCTTCGTTGATGGCGTCTTTGAGCGTGCGGCTGCCGGAATCCACGGCGACAACATCGGCGCCGAGCAGGCGCATGCGGAAGACGTTCAATCGCTGCCGCTCCATGTCTTCCCGGCCCATGTAGACGACGCAAGCGAGGCCGAGCCGCGCAGCAACGGTGGCTGTGGCGACGCCATGCTGGCCCGCGCCCGTTTCCGCGATGACGCGGCTCTTGCCCATGCGCTGGGCGAGCAGGCCCTGACCCAGGCAGTTGTTGATCTTGTGGGCGCCGGTGTGCAGCAGGTCTTCGCGCTTGAGGTAGATGCGCGGGCCGCCCAAATGGGCGGTGAGCCGGGCGGCAAACTGGAGGGGCGTGGGCCGGCCGGCGAAATGGCGCAAGAGGTCGTCGAGGCTGCGGGCGAATTCGGCATCCGCGCGCGCGGCGGCGAAGCCGCACTCGAGTTCTTCGATCGGCGCCATAAGCGTTTCCGGGACGTAGCGCCCGCCGTAGGGGCCGTATCGCCCGCGCGCGTCGGGGAACTTCTGGGCTATCGCGCTCACCGCCTTCGCCTCCTGATCCGCTCCACTTCCCGCATCAACGCCTTGAGTTTCGCGGGGTCTTTCTTCCCCGGCCGCACCTCGACGCCACTCGATACGTCGATGGCGAACGGGCGAACGCGCTCGAGCGCCTCCGCCACGTTCTCCGGTCGCAAGCCACCCGCGAGCACGATTCGCCCGTAGCGTTTGGCGCGCCGGGCCACCTCCCAATCGAACCGGGCGCCCGTGCCGCCCCAGAAGCCGCTGCGGAAGCCGTCGAGCAGAAAAGCCGCCACCTCCGGATAGCTCGCCAGGCGCGCGACGGAGAAGCCCCGCCGCACGCGGAAGACCTTGATCACCCGGACCGCGGGCCGGATCGCGGCCACCTGGCGAACGCTCGCCGGGCGCTCCCGCCCGTGCAGTTGCGCCGCGTCGAGGCCGGCGGCCCCGGCGATTCGCCGAACCGAATCCACCGGCTCGTCCACGAATACGCCCACCGCGACAACGCCCCGCGGCAGGCGCCGGATGATGCGGCCCGCCTCTTCCGGCGCGATGTAGCGCGGACTCAGCCGGTAAAAATTAAAGCCGAGCGCATCGGCGCCGGCATCGACGGCGAGCTTCGCGTCGGCCGCATTCGTGATGCCGCAAATTTTGACGCGCGGCTCCGGGCCGCGACCCAAGAGGGTGTCTCCCAAAGCTACCAAATCCGTCCCTCAGCGGCTAAAGCCGCGTTGTTCTCCAGGCGCGAACGGCACGGCTGAAGCCGTGCCCTGACGACCATCGGGCTTCCTGCGCCGGCTCGAACACGCCTCAGCCACCGCCCACTTCCACCAAGGCGGCGAGCGCAGCGCCGGGATCGGCCGCCGTCATCAGATGCTCGCCGACGAGGAACGCATCGAAACCCGCCGCGGCGAGCCGATCGATTTCCGCGCGCGAGCGCAGGCCGGATTCGGCGACGGCAATCGAGGTTTCGGGAATCGCCTCGATCAGCTCGAGCGCAGTCTCGAGCCGCACCTCGAACGTGCGCAGGTCGCGGTTGTTCACGCCGACGATCCCGGCACCCGCTTCGAGCGCGCGATCGAGTTCCCGGCGGTTGTGGACTTCCACGAGCGGCTCCATCCCCAGCGCCCGGCCGAGCGCCAGCAAGCCGCGGAGCGAGGGATCGTCGAGGATGGCGGCAATCAGCAGGAAGGAATCGGCGCCGGCGGCGCGCGATTCCCACACCTGCCACGGATCGAAAACGAAATCCTTGCGCAGCAGCGGAATCGCCGTCACCTCCCGCGCCTGTTTCAGATGTTCGAGGCCGCCCTCGAAAAACTCCTCTTCGGTGAGGACGGAGAGCGCCGCGGCTCCGGCCCGCTCGAGCCGTTCGGCCAGGAGGCCGGGGGCGAAGTCGGCGCGAAGCAGGCCGCGGGAAGGCGAAGCCCGCTTGATTTCCGCGATCACGCTCGGGCCAGGGCGGCCGAGCGCGGCCCGGAAATCGCGCACCGGCTGCGGCGTGCCCCGCTCGATCGCCATGCGCAGCGCCGCTTGCGGCAGCATGCGTTTGCGGTGGGCGACCGCTTCGCGGCGCGCCGCCACGATCCGGTCGAGTATCGTTCCCGTCGCTTCGGTAGCCATCGACGAACGCTCACGCGGGGTCGGCGACTTCGTCGAGCAGGAGCGGCAAGCCGATTTTGTTCCGGTAGTTGGGGCAATAGTTCTTGGCATCGTACAACCGGTTGGCATCGACGCGGCGCGACGGGCCTTGCGGCAGCGGCACGCAAGCGTAGCGGCCGCCGCGGACCGCGGTCATGCAGCCCCGCTGGCCCCGGCGAACCAAGTCGATCGCGAGGCTGGCGTAGGTGAGCGAAACCATCTGGTCGAGCATGTCGGCTTCGCCGCTGCGCAGATCGTAGGTGAGATCGCTCGAGATGGCGTCTTCGCGCGACCGCGCGCGAATCTCCTCCGCCAGGGCGAAACCGATATCGGCTTTCTTGCGATGGCCGTAGGCGTCGGCATCGCCGTATTCGGCGGTCTGATGCCCCTGCCACACGGCGCCTTCGGAAGCGATGACGAAGCTGTAGTGGCTGGGATTGCGGAGCTTGTCCTCGACAAGGGTCTTAATCAGGCCATCGAGATCGAATTCCACCTCCGGCAGCACGCAGCGGCTGAAGGTGACGTAGGCGGCGTAGAGCGCGGTAAAGCCGGCGTCGCGCCCGAAGATGCGGAACACGCCAATCCGCTCGTGCGAGCCGAGGGTGGTTCGCTGGCGGTTGATCAGCTCGCGGGCGCGGGTGATGGCCGTGGAGAACCCGATGCAATACTCGGTGCCGGGCACATCGTTATCCATGGTTTTGGGGATGCCGACGACGGCGAGGCCCTTCTCGTCGAGCACGTGCGTGTAGCTGAGCGTGTCGTCGCCCCCAATCACGATCAGGTAATCGAGGCCGAGCGATTCGATGTTGTCGAGCACGATCGGCGTGAGATCGTAGACCCCCTCCCCGCAAGCCAGGCGCGCGGCATCCTGGTTGGAGAGAAACGGCGGCAGCAGCCTTTCGCGGACGCGGCGCGGATTCACCCTCGAGGTGTGCAGCACCGTGCCACCCGTCCGGTCGATGCTGTGGGTATTGGCTGGACTCAGCCGGCGCAGGAATTCGCCATCGGGCTGGCTACCGGGCTTCATGTGGGTCAATCCCATCCAGCCGCGCCGAATGCCAACCACTTCGTAGCCAAGGGGATCGGCTTCGGCGACCACTCCTTTGATCGCGGAATTGAGTCCGGGAACGTCGCCACCACCGGTGAGGATGCCTATTTTGCCGCGCTTTTCGCTCACGGTTCTTCCCTTTCTTCGGCTACTACTATACGGGGTGAGCGACGCGAGCACCAAGAACGGGAGCGAGACTAGCCCAACTTCGTCACGGGAGTCCGATTTCTGATTATTTTCGCGCCTAGTGATGTGCCAAGCTGTTTGTTTTCAAGCCGGCGTCTCCGAAATCACGATGTAGTGTAGACCAACCCTCTTGCGGCG
>JAJYLB010000102.1 GCA_021788095.1 Acidobacteriota bacterium
GAGCGAACCGATGGTTTCGCAATAAAGTGCAGAAACCAGATTCCGCCACCGTCGCCGTCTCGAGCCTTCAGCAAGCCGGGTTCTGTGACATCGAAACGACGCCGCAGGATTGCCCCATCGCTTGTAAGGCCCGGCGCGCCGCTTCACGCCCGCTCCGGATGCAATCGGAGATTCCGATGCCGGCGTACGCATTTCCCGCCAGGAAGATCCTGCGTTCCGGGCAAAGGCGGTCCTCGATTCGTCTCACTCGCTCACCGTGCCCTATCCCATACTGCGGCATGGCATTGGCAGAGCAGAAAGCTCGCAGGAAAAGGGGTTCGGCGTCGAGGTCCAGGATGCCTTTCAGTTCACTGCGCACTATAGCCCTGAGATCCGGCTCGCTGAGGCGCGCCACCTCGCTGTCTCGCGTCCCACCCAGGAAGCATCTCAGCAGCGCTTTGCCGTCCGGGACGCGTCCCGGAAACTTTGTGTGCACAAACGTACAAGCCAGAAGCCTTCGCTTCTCTTTTCTCGGCACCAGAAAACCAAAACCTGGCGGCAGGCGCCTTCGAACCTGGTCGTCGTAGGCTAGCGATACGGTCGCCACCGAGCTGCAAGGCAGCTTTCCGAGCCACTCCGCTTCGGGCTCCATTCGCCCCAGCAGGCGCGCCACTTCGCCCGCCGGCAGGGCCAGAATCACCGCGTCGCCCTCGTGGGACTCCCCACTCTCGGCGTGAACTCGAAATCGCGGCTGAACCCGATCCAACGCTTCGATCCCTGCCACCTTTTGTCCCAACAAGGTCCTGGACGTCTCAAGCTTCGCCGCAACGCCCTCCACCAACTGTTCCAGCCCGCTGCGAAGCGTGGTGAACAGCGGACGAGCGCCCGCGGCCGCTCCCTTCTTCGCCCCGCTTCCGAGGTGGCGACTTCGAGCTTCCATCGCCGCTTTGATCAAGCTGCCATGCTTTTGCTCCATCTCCCAAAAGCGCGGCAGCGTTGCCCGGATGCTGAGCTGCTCGCTGTCGCCGCCATAAACACCGGCCAGCAGCGGATCGGCAATATTTTCGAGAATCCCTCGGCCGAAATGTCGCCGCACAAACGTTGCCACGCTCTCATCCTCGAGTTTATCCGGCGCGGCGCTGGGAGATCGAAACCAGTCTCGCGCCATCGCGAGCTTGCTGCCGAAGGGGATCAGCGGCGAGGTGACCGCCGGCCAGAGCTGCGTCGGGGCCATCAACATCAGACCGTCGGGCAGCGGAACCAGCCGCCCATGATGGACGATATACGTCCGCCGCTCGCCGTCGTTCGAGCTGACTAGCGCGTCACCGAGCCCAACCTCTCGCGCCAGTCGAGCCGCATGAGGTTTCTCGGTCAGAAAGCTGTCGGGCCCTCCTTCGATGATGAAGCCGTCCCGGCGCTCGGTCCGAATCACTCCGCCAAGCCGCCGGCCCGCCTCGATCAAAAATTCCTCAACCGGAACGCCCGAGCGCCGCGCCTGCGCCAGCTCGTAAGCTGCGGCCAGCCCTGAAATCCCTCCACCAATGACCACCACGCGCCGCGCTTCAAAATGGCTTGCCATAACTCGTGCTACACATCTCGGCGCCGCGCGCTCAGCTCATGAACCGTGCGGACGAGCTCGACCACATTTTCTTCGGGCGTATCCGGCAAGATCCCATGGCCCAGGTTAAAGATATGGCCGGGGCGCCCCGCCGCCTGAGCCAGGATTCGCTCCACGCGTCGGCGTATGAAGGGCGGGTCTGCGTACAACACGGTGGGATCAAGATTGCCTTGCACTGCCACGTCGTAGCCGACGCGCTGCCAAGCGGCGTCCAGCTCTACATGGAAATCGAGGCCGATGACGTCTCCGCCCGCTCGCCGCACATCCTCCAGGAACTGCCCCGTCCCCAGGCCAAAGTGAATCACCGGAGCCCCCGGCTCAATTGCTGCAATCAACCGCCGGGAATAGGGCAAGACGTATTCGCGATAGTCCTGGGGGCCGAGGCTGCCCACCCAACTGTCAAAAATCTGCACTGCGTCAGCGCCTGCGCGGATCTGTCCGTTCACGTACTCGGCCAGGCGATCCGCGAGGCGCTGCATCAATTCTCGCCACGCCCCGGGATCGCGGTACATCAGCGCCTTCGTGTGCCTGAAGGTCTTGGAGGCGCCGCCCTCAATCATGTAGGAAGCGAGCGTGAAGGGCGCTCCCGCAAAGCCAATCAGCGGCAACGCTGGATCGAGCGCGGCGCGCGCCTTGCGAACCGCCTGAAAGACATACTCGAGCGACTCCAGCCGCTCCGCCTCGAGCACCCGGTCCACATCGTGTGATTCCCGCACCACGGGCGTCACCAGAGGGCCTTCACCCCCGTCGTACTCCAAATCAAACCCCAGTGGTTCGACGATGAGCAGAAGATCAGCAAAGATAATGGCCGCATCCACCCCCAGCTTCCGCGCCGCGGCGACCGTGATTTCCGCCACTAGGTCCGGATCCTTGCAAAGCTTCAGGAAAGGAACCTTGGTGCGCAATTCCCGGTACTCCTTCATAAAGCGTCCCGCTTGCCGCATCAGCCAGACGGGCGTTCGGTCGGTGGGCTCGCGGCGGCAGGCCTTCATGAACCGAGAATCGTGCCGCGAGCCTTCACGCGCGGCTTCGACTCCTTCAGGACTCCCGGGCCTCGCCCTGCCCGCGGGCAGGGGGTGGTCGAAGACCGAGTGAGGCAATTGTGGTAACTTCGCCGCCACCGACTTCGGCGCGCCGGGCACATCGTGCGCCAACGTCATTTGGGCGCCGGATCCCTTTTCCCGCAAAATCTCTTCTGCCTGTCGCGCCGCCTCGAGGACCAGAACGCCCATCTTAGGGGGGCGCGCCTCTAAGTCAACGCGCACGCCATTGCGATTGAGCGCTTCCGTGCAGGTCGGCCCCACGGAGCACACCGCGCACGCCTCCAGCGCCTTGAGCAGCGGCTCCCGAAGGCCTGCTTCGGACGCCACGCTGAGCGCATGATCGGCTTGGACGCCGTTCGTAAAAAGCGCGACCCGCGCCCGGCCTTCGATAATATCCCTGAGAGTCCGCTTGAGCGGTCCTAGATCTTCCGGCAGCGCCCAGCGATAAACTGGAACCGGCAGCACCTCCGCTCCCCGCTTTTTCAGTTCTTCAAGAAAGCGCGCGTTGGGGGCGCCGTATTCCTGCACGGCGATCCGGCTGCCCTTTACCGCAAAGCCGCGGGGGTTCTCATCAATCTCCTGCAGAATTTCCCGCCACGTGTTGGGATCGGGAACCAGGATCGCAATCGGCACTCCCAGTTCCCGCAAAACCTTCGCCGGCTTCGCCCCGCGCGCGATCGTGGTAACGTTTGCAAGGCCGTGCGCGATCTGTTCCCTGGAGTATTTCGATTCGAGCGCCTCCACCAAAGCCCGCGTTCCCACTCCCGTCATGAAAACCATGCCGTCAATCGTCCCTGCAAGGAGCCTTTCTGCGAAGTCAAACGCCACCGCGTTGCTTTCCAACGGGACCTCGCGCATCGCCGCGCCCATGCGCGGGACGCCGCCGTACTTCGTAATGAGCGTCGTCAACTCCTCCGCGCGGCGGCTTTCAAATGCCGCCACGCCTAAGCCATTCAAGCTCGGTGTTTTCAAATTGCCGGCCAGAGCCATTTTGAGTTTTCGCCCTAACTCCGCGCCGCCACCCGACGCGGACTCCGTTCCCCCAATCCGGTCCGTGCCCTCCAATTTGAGTCTAGCAGGATTTGTTCAAACGGATGGCAGCGCTGAATCGTAGATTATCCCTCCCCATCGTCTGCGGATCGAGAATCATTCGCTCGCATCGCCTTACCCAGGCGTCCTTAACACTACTCCTGAACATACTCTCAGGCTCTCTTTTCGATCCAGCGCGCCAACCGCGAAATACCTTCGCTAAATATATGCGGCCGCGGCAACAGGCTGAGGACCAGGTAACCTTCGCCCGGACAATCGTAAAAGTGGCCGGGGTGAACCAGCACACCTTCCCGCTCGAGCAATTCGACAGCCCAGTCTTCGTCGCTCCGGACCGAGGGCACTCGCACGACGGCGTACCAGCCGCCTTCGCTTGTCAAACGCGTAAGCGGAGAGTTGCCTCCGAGCATTTTGAGA
>JAJYLB010000014.1 GCA_021788095.1 Acidobacteriota bacterium
TTGCGGACCTACTGGCGCATTCTGCGAAACCGCCGGTGGACGGTGCTTTCCGCCGTGGCCGTCGTTCTCACCCTCGTCACGATTTACACGGTTCGCCAAAAGCCCGTGTACCAGGCAAGCTCACTCCTGGAGATCGAGCAGGAGAATCCGAACGTCGTAACGCTCCAGCAGATTTTCCAAATCTCCGGCGTCTCCGAGGACTACCTCAATACGCAATTCAAGATTCTGAAGAGCGACAGCCTCGCTCGCCAAGTCATTCAGAAGCTGCATCTCGATCTGGCGAAGGCGTTCCATCCGGCTCCGCGCCACTGGTTTTGGGAGTCGACGAAGCAAGAGGCCCCCGTCGATCCGGCAGTGCTTACCAGTCCGGCCCACGAGCAAGCCATTCTCCGTTCTTTCGGGTCCGGCCTGGAGGTAACTCCGGTCCCTCAGAGCCGGCTGGTGACCGTATCCTTTAATTCCCCCGATCCGAAGCTGGCTGCCGCCATCGTGAATACGCTTGTCTCGTGCTACGTGGAGCAGAATTTCGAAGCACACTGGAAGGCGAGCCAGCAGGCCTCCACTTGGCTTTCGCAGCAGCTCGATAGCCTGAAAATCAAGCTCGAAAAGTCCGAAGACAACCTCCAGGCATACGCCCAAGCGAATGGCTTGCTCTTCTTGGAAGACTCGGGCGGCCAGAACGAAGACATCGTGAACCAGCGGCTGCGCCAACTCCAAGACGAACTTACGCAGGCCCAAGCCGATCTCTACCAGAAGGAATCTCTCGACCACCTCGTTCAGGCGGGAGATTACGCTGCCTTGCCCGGCGTCTTCGATAGCCAAACGATGCAGCAGCTTACCGTGCAGCTCGCCGGCCTCGAACAAGAGCAGGCGAAGCTCGCGCCGAATTTCAAGCCCAGCTACCCGAAGATGCAGGAGATCCAGAGCCAAATCGACCGCATCCAGAAATTCCTCGAGCAGCAAAGGCGGCAGGCCGCCCGCCACATCCAGGACGAATACGTGGCCGCCCAGCGCCGCGTCGCCCTGGTCCAGGCCGCTTTCGGGCAGCAGCAGAAGCAGGCGAATGACGTGGCGGAGAAATCGGTTGAATACAACATCCTCAAGCGGGAAGCCGACAGCGACAAGCAGCTTTACGACGGCCTGCTGCAGCACCTCAAGGAGGCCGGCGTTTCCGCTGGCCTGAAGGCCAGCAATATTCGCGTGGTGGATGCCGCCGTGCCGCCAATCGCTCCCATGAACCGGCGCCTCCTCTTCAATCTCGCCGTGGGCCTCTTCGTCGGCCTCATCGGCGGCATCAGCCTCGCCTTCCTCCTGGAACACATGGACGATACGGTCAAAACTCCGGACGACATCGAAGCGTTCCTGCGCGCGCCGGCTTTGGCCTTGATCCCGACGGGCCGAGGACCGAATCTCGGCAAAATGGCGTTTCGCAAGGCTGAGCCTGAACCGTTCCCCGCCTTGCAGGGCCTCTCGCTTCGTGAACCGCCCCAAAAGACTTCGCCGAATGGCCATGGCGCTCCGAACGGCAACGGCTGGCTCCGGGTCGATTCCCCGGCGTTTTTCTCCTCGCCACTCGCCGAAGCGTTTCGCAATCTGCGCACTTCCGTTTTGCTGTCCACGGCAGTCCGTCCGCCACAATCCTTGGTCTTTGTCAGTGCCGAGCCGGCCGAGGGCAAGACGACCACGTGCGGCAATCTGGCGATCTCTCTGGCTCAGTTAGGCAAGCGGGTTCTCGTTGTGGATGCGGATATGCGCCGGCCGGCGATTCACGAATTCTTTCACCTCTCGAAATCCGTCGGCTTGGTCAATTACCTTGCCGGGGAGCCGGATTGGCGCGCGCTAGTGCAGCCTTCGGGTCTCGCTCGGCTGGACTGCCTGGTTTGCGGTCCCGTGCCTCCGAATCCTAGCGAGTTGATTTTCTCGACGCCCATGCGTGGGTTGATACAAGGAGCGTCTGCCGAATACGACCTCGTGCTGCTCGACGCGCCGCCGCTGCTCGACGTCGCCGACGGGCGGATTCTCAGCACCATCGTCGAAGGCACCATCATGGTGGTGAAAGGCAGTGCCACGCCTCGGGAGATGGTGCGGCGAGCGGAGATTTATATCTCCGAGGTTGGCGGGCATTTGATTGGCGTGGTGCTGAACGACGTCAATCTGCGCCGCGACGGCTACCACTATTATTCCGGGTATAAGTATTACTCCTACGACCTTACCGATCGTTCGAGCCGAAAGTCCGACGCATGACACCCCTCACCATCCCCGACGTTTCCTTAGAAACGATTGGAAGACCTCCTCTTTGGCAGGGCGGAGCTTCAGCTCCGACGAAATACTGCCAGATTCAGGGGCTTCAGCCCCTGAGGCAGGCCAGGACGGGTTTGGCAATGGCTTCTAACGAATCTGCCATCCCCAGCCCGTCGCCGTTCGGCAGGCTCACGGCCCCGAGCAACGCCGAGGGGCGTGGGGGGAGGGATCTGTTTTTTCGGCTTGACGTCTGTGCTCACCAATCTGAAAGGTGGCGCTGCCGCCCCTCTGTGGGTTCTTCCTTGGAGAATGGTGTCTCAGAAGGGCGAATCCCCCGCTCCGACGGTGCGGACAGTGTGGCGCCACCTTTCAGTCCAGCCGTCGCCTTTTCTGTAGCGCCGTCCCTGGCTCGCCGCTTCCTGGCGGCTCGCCGGCCGTCTTTGTCGCCCGCCTTCGTAGGGGCAGGCCTTGTGCCCGCCCGCAGTGAAGCCGTAAATGCTCCCAGATTTAAACGTAGAGCCGCGGACTTCAGCGCGGCACGCTTTTCTAGTTTTGCGGCATCGCGGCCCCTGCTTTTCGGTGTCGTAGGGGCAGGCCTTGTGCCTGCCCGCGGCGAAGCCGTAGACATTGCCAGGTTTAAACGTAGCGCCTGCCTCGCCGCATGCTGGCGGGCTGCGGACTTTAGCGCGGCACGCTTTTCTAGTTTCCCGGTATCGCAGTCTCGTATCGCATTTTTGGCTTGTGTCGTCTGTAAGTAGTTGTAGTGCAATTAGTTATAGTCGCTTTGGCCCTGCGGGTCGCGGGGCGAAGCTATGGAAAGAATCTGTGTGGCAACGCGAAAAGGTGCGAATTCCACAGCCCTGGCGCAAATTTCGTGCGTTGTCCGCAAACGACTTGCGCGAATCTATGAAAAATACAAACTGTGGAAATGCCAGTTGCCACACAGACTCGAAAGGCAGTGGCTCGTGGCTGGTGAACGTGGCAACCATTGATCAGCGTCGTGCACCATCGGTGCCAAACGGTGCCTCCTGTTCTTGTAACGCAGCATCCTGCCCGCTTCGTTGCCGCTCTTCAGTCCCGGCCACTGCGCGGGCGTCTCGCCGGCTTCTTTCAGCTCCTTCAACCCTCGCTTTTCAACCGCCGAGGACTGAATCCTAAGATGGCAACCGCCGCAACACCTTGCACGACAGCTTATGAAGCCCGCGAGAGCGTGGTCCTCTGGCGGGAACCGCGCTGGTACGCCGCCTACACTTGCGCGAATCACGAAAAGCAGGTCGCACAGCAGTTGAGAAATCGAGGCGTCGAGCATTTCCTTCCGCTCTACGATGCGGTGCATCGCTGGAAGGACCGCCGTGTCCGGCTTCAGCTCCCGCTCTTCCCCGGCTATGTTTTCGTCCGTTTGCCCCTTCGCGATCGCCTCGAAGTCTTGCAGATTCCGAGTGTCATCCGGCTGGTCGGCTTTGGTGGCGGACTGCCAGCCTCGCTTCCCGAAAGGGAAATCGAAATCCTGCGCACCGGCTTCGCCGGCGACTTGCGCGCGCAGCCGCATCCGTATCTCACTATTGGGCGGCGCGTGCGCATCATCAACGGGCCTCTGGCCGGAATGGAAGGCATCCTGCGGCGCCGCAAAGGCAATTACCGTGTCGTCTTGGCGGTCGATTTGATCCAGCGGTCGATCGCTGTCGAAGCCGACGCCGCGGATCTGGCTCCGCTTGCCGTGGTCCGTGCCGCTCTCGCCAGGCTACGGGGGACAAGCCGGGAATCGCTGGGAACCGGCCAAAATGCGGATCAGCCTCTCGAACTGGCTTCGAGGACGAGTGAAATCTCAGGCGATTGGCGGGTCTAGACAAGGCGGCATGAGTCTGCTCGAAATCACATCTCAGCCCGCGGGCAACAGGGCTTTCCTTGTAGGCGGGCGACGGCTCGCTCGCAATACCGCCATCAATCTGGTCGGCCGGATGGTGCCGTTGCTCGTTGCCGTCGTGACAATGCCCTACGTGATCGGTCACCTGGGGCCGGATCGCTTTGGCTTGTTGTCCCTGGCGTGGATGGTTGTCGGCTATTTCGCACTTTTCAATCTGGGCGTCGGGCCCGCCACCACTAAATTCGTCGCCGATCTCCTTGGCAAGGGCGAGCGCGAGAGACTTCCCGAGCTTGTCTGGACGGCAGTCATCAGCCAAGTTTGCCTCGGCGTGATGGGCGGCTTTCTGTTCGTCGCCGGGACGCCGCTGCTCGTTGACCGGCTGCTCCGGATTCCGCCTGGCCTACGCGCTCAGGCGCATCTGATTTTTCTGTATATGGCTGTCGCGCTCCCCATCGATTTCGCCAACGGCTCGATGAGCGGCGTGCTCGGCGCCTCCCAGCGATTCGATCTGCTCAATCTTGTCAGCATCCCTTCCAGCGCTCTCACCTACCTCGTCCCTGTCGCCGCGGTTTGGCTCGGGTACGGATTGCCGGCCATCGTATTGTTCTTGGTGCTCGCGCGGGCGACCGCGATCTTCGTCATCGTCTATTGTTGCTTCCGCCTATACCCCGATTTGCGCTCCGGCGTCCGTTTCAGCCCGGGCCTCGCCCGCCGACTGCTCGGCTTCGGCGGTTGGGTGACCGTTTCCGGCATGGTTAGCCCCGTCCTGGTGTACTTCGACCGGTTCCTGATCGGATCCCTAATTTCCGTCGCCGCCGTCGGGTTTTATACGCCGCCGTACATGATTTCGACCAAGCTGTGGATCCTTCCGGCGAGCCTTGCGGCCACTCTCTTCCCAGCTTTCAGCTGCTCGGCCGGGGGCGAAAGCCGGGAGTGGGTTCGAAGCGCTCTGGCGCGTTCCCTCAAGTTCTTGATTCTGCTCGCTGGTCCAGCGGCCCTCCTCCTTGTCTTCTTCGCACGTCCTCTGCTGACCTTCTGGGTGGGAGCACGATTCGCCGCGGAGGGCACGCTGGTCCTCCAGATATTGGCCGTCGGCGTCCTGATGAACTCCCTGGCCGTCGTTCCTTACAGCCTGCTGCAGGGGATCGGGCGGCCCGATTTGACGGCGAAGTTTCACCTCGTTGAGCTGCCGATTCACGTAGCATTGGCTTGGTTTCTGGTCACGAGATTTGGGCTCGCGGGTGCCGCTACAGCCTGGGCTATCCGGATGGGCTTCGATTTCTTCTTGCTCGTCGTCGCGGCCTGCTGGCTGACTCGGACCTCGCCTCGTCTCCTCGCGGGTCGGGAGTTAGGAAGTAGCCTGGGAATTCTTGCGGCGTTGGCGGCCGGTTTTGCGTTCGTCTGGATTTCTACCCATGCGTTGGCCGTCCACGCGGTGCTGACGGCCTCTTTGGGTTGTGGGTTTTTGATCTGCGCGTGGCGGTACGCTCTGGACGCAGACGAAAAGTGTCAGATCAAGCTTTGGCTCAAAGCGTCGCCGTAGGAGCCGGTGGCCGTTCTCCGACGGAGGGGCGATCTTCCGGGTTCGAGGAGCCGCAGGTTGTTGGGCCAACGTCCGGGTGGGCTCCGCAGAGTGCGCGAGGGTAGTCCGGCCGGACGCCTGGCCTCCTTTTAGGCAGAGCGAGAAGCCGTCGCCAAGGAGCGTGGACTGAATCCGATGCAATGGTCCCATCCCAGCGTCAGCGTGGTGCTCGTCACCTATAACCGCGCCGATTTGTTGGACGCGACCATCCGCTCCGTCCTGGATCAGACGTTGGATGATTTCGAGCTGATTATCGCGGACGACGCTTCGCCAGACCACACCCCGGAGGTATGCCGGCGATGGGCCGGTTTGGATAGCCGCGTCCGCTACAACCGGCGACCGGCGAACGCCGGCATGCCGGGGAATCTCAACTTAGGCATCCTCACCACCAGGGGCGAATACGTCGCGATCCTCCACGACGACGACGCTTACTCGCCGGATTTATTGGAGAAGTGGAAAAACTGCTTGGACGAGCACCCGCGGGCCGCCTTCGTGTTCAATGCGTACCGCGCTCTCGACGCGCGCGGCCAGACGCGCACGCTGTTCCGCGAGGCGCTGCCCCGGTGCTTTCCCGGCTCTCTGCTGCTCGAGGCGGTTTTTTTCCGCTTCTTTCGCTTTGACTCGCCGGTTTGGGGCAGTGTCATGATGAGGCGAAGCGCGTTCGACCGCGCCGGCCCATTCGCCGAGCGCTTCGGCTACTGGGCGGACGTGGACATGTGGATGCGGCTCGCCGAGGAATACGACGTCTGCTACCTGGACGAACCTCTGATCGCCCTGACGAGCAGTGAGATCGCCCCTCACCAATTTGACGACAGTCCCGGGCGCGTCCGGCCGCTGCTCGGGCGGATGTTCTGGGAGGCGCGCATGAGGCACTTCGCCGGGCGACCCGTCCGGCGCGCGGCCGAGGCCGTCCGTCACTTCAGCTTTGTAGCCGCCAGCCGCGCCGAGCAAACCGCGCTCGCAGCGAATCGCCGGGTCCGTTCCCTGGTTTCGGCTTCCCCTGCGAGAGGGCCCCGCGTCGTGGCGCGCTATGACCCGCGGCAGTGAGGAAGGCATGGCCTCGGACCTTTCGCCATTCGACGACAGGAGATTGTGCCGGTGGCTTTCGCGCCGGGCCGTCATCGGCACGCTGGGTTTAATCATCGCTCGGCGCCTGCCCTGAGGGGCGAGCGAAATTTCAGTGCCAGCCTACGAAAATCTGAAGGTGCTGGTCGTAAGAGAGAACTGGCTCGGGTGCACAGGTCTATCGGCTTTCAATGCCCTGATCCGGGCGGGGGTTCACGCGACCTCCATCAGTGAGTCGGAGTACCTCCCCTTGTGGTCCTCTTTTCCCATGAAGGTTGCCCGCCGCGCCCTCGGCGCCGCCGCGGTGAAGGAATTCAACGCCGCTCTCTTGCGCGACGTCCGGCTCTATAAGCCGGAACTGCTTTTGGTGTTCAAGGGACCCTACGTTCTCGCGGAAACGCTCCGGGCAGTCGGAAAGATGGGGACCACGCGGTATTGCTTCTATCCCGACATATCCTACGAAGAGCACGGCCGCTACCTGCGCGAGGCCTTGCGCTGCTACGACTGGATTTTCACAACCAAGAGTTTTGGTCCGAGAGACCTTAAGGCCCTGCTGGACATCGAGAAGGCCAGCTACCTGCCGGATGGTTACGACCCCGATGTGCACCGGCCTCTCACCGCTGGCGAGCGGGACCGCGAGCGATACGGTTGCGACGTCTCGTTCATCGGCGCGTGGACGCCCGGAAAGGCGCAGATCCTTGGGGCCTTCATCGCACGGCGTCCCAACACGAGGCTAAAAATTTGGGGAGACCGCTGGCACAGCCTGGCCAGGACCTCACCTCTCCGCCCCCTAGCAGCCCCCTCCGCGATTTATGGACCCGCGTACGCCATGGCCATTTCCTGCTCCAAAATAAATTTGGGCCTTCTTCAGGAGCGCATGGGAAGGGCATCCTCGGGAGATCGGATCACTTCCAGAACTTTCCAAATTCCCGCCTGCGGCGGCCTGATGCTCCACGAGCGCACCGACGACTTGCTCGATATCTTCACTGAGGACGAGAACTGCGTCTGCTTCGCAGATGCGGACGAACTGGCAGCCAAGGTCGACGAGCTGCTGGCCGACGAGCAACACCGTCAGTCCGTTGCGCAGCGAGGTCTCCAATTGGTTCAATCCGCGCACAGTTGGGACCACCGGGCGAGAGCCATCCTCGACCACTATCTGAAATTTCGAGCCGATGCGCAGACCGGCGCCCCCAGCGTCGCGACGCTGGCAGGAGCAAGGGTCTAACGATGTCGATCTCTGTCGCGCCCGCCAGCGGCGGAGGGGAGCCGCGGCGGCCGGTGTTGGGCAGCCGCCCACACCGGCTGGCGATTCTCATCTCTCACCCCGTGCAGTACTTTTCTCCTCTCTTCCGGCTCCTGGCCAGCCGGCCAGAGGTTGAGACGACCGTGCTCTACTGCAGCCTGCAAGGGGCGGAGAGGATGTATGACCCGGGCTTCGGCGCGTCGTTCTCCTGGGACATTCCCTTACTGGACGGCTACCCGTACAAGCTGCTTAAGAACTGGTGGCCCGGCCCGCTCGGCGGTTTTTTCAGTTGCACCAATCCGGGAATCATCCGCGAGCTACATAACGGGCGCTACGACGCTGTAATCGTTTTCGGGTGGGCGAGCGTCACGAACTGGCTCGCCTTTGGAACGGCGGCGCTGACCGGCCTGCCATGGATGCTGTATGGGGACAGCAATGTGCGCGACGAGGTTGCGCTCCTCGGAGTCAAGGGATGGCTTAAGGAAGTGGTGCTGGGCGCGCTCTTCCGAAGGACGCGGGCGTTCCTGACGAGCGGGGCGTTCAATCGGGACTTTTATGTATTCTATGGCGCCCCGCCGGAGAAGTGCTTCGACGCGCCCTGGCCGATCGACAACGATTTCTTTGAATCGCGATCGCCGCACGCGCGCGGCCGCCGCAGGGAAATCCGCTCGGCGCTGGGAATTCCCGCCGAGAGCACCGTCTTCCTCTTTGTCGGCAAGCTGCTGGAGCGGAAACGGCCGCTGGACCTCCTCGAAGCGCTGGCTCGATTGAAGGGGATCGTCCCGAGCGTTGCTGTGGCTTTCGTTGGGGAGGGGGAATTGAGGAGGGCTTTGGAGGCGGAAATTGCCCGCTCCGGACTGCGCAACGCTTACCTGCTCGGCTTCAGAAACCAATGCGAGTTGTCGGAGATGTATGGTATGGCCGACGTTTTCGTTTTCCCGTCGTCTCGCGATCCCCGGGGAACGGTCACGAACGAAGCGATGGCATGCGGGTTGCCGGTGGTCATCAGCGATGGGGTCGGCGTATGGGGGCCACAGGACATCGTCCGGAATGGCGAAAACGGCATCGTCTATCCCTGCGGCAACGTCGGCGCGCTGGCGGAAGCGATGCGCAAGCTCGCCGTGGACGCCGCCCTTCGCGAACGGATGGGCGCTCGCGCGCTGGAAACCACTCGCGAATTCGGCTCCGGCCGGACGGCGGAAGGGATCGTGCACGCGTTGGCCTCGCTCGATTCCGCCCGGCCCCGCTGTGCGGCCGAAGCCGAAGAGGCAGTGCTCCCCGCCCAGTGCGCCAGTCGCCGGCCCCGCCATCTGCATGGAAACCGAGGAGCGTAGAAGCCATTGCAAAACCCCCGATTTCGGGGGGTCGGAGCTTCAGCTCCGACAAAAAAGTGGCCAAAACGAAGGGGCTTCAGCCCCTGAAGCATGTCCCGGGAGGTTTTGCAATAGCTTCTAGTAAGGCGTGAAGGGTGCACCCCTGTGAAAGTCTGCATCGGCAGTTCCGGACTCGATTAGTTCCATGGTCAACTCATCCGTTCGTTCCTGCCGCGTCCTTGCCAGGCCGCGAGCGCGAATCACTCGGCTCCATTTATGGCTTCTCCTCGCCGCATCCTCGGCGACTGTCCTATGGGGCGCGTTCCTTGTCTCGGGGCGGTCCATGGGAGACGGCGAAAAGTATTTGCTTCTGCTGGGCCTTTACGGGGCCGCGTCGGCTGGCTTCATTTTTTCGAGAATCGAGGAAAACCACCTGAGATTCTTCGACATTCCGGTATATCTGACGATTCTCGTGTTCGTCGAATTCGGCCTTGCACCGCTCGAATGTTTTGCCTCGCCAGAACGGTTCAATTTCAATTTCGCCGGCGACCCCAGCCCTCTGCTCAAAGCCTTGGTATACGTGATAGCGGGCATGGCGGCATTCTGGGCCGGCTGTATCGCGGCAGGGCGGAAATGGGGCTCGAAGGAACGGCCTCCGGCGCCGACCAGGGAAGGGCCGACCGGCCGAGCGCGGCTTCGCATTCTGCAGACCACGGCAGGAATTTACGCCGTTTCCCTGGCGGTGAAATTCTACCTCCTCTCGCACCAGCTCTATTCCTACCTAGGATCGAACCACGCCTACTACCAGAATCTGGCCTCGATGCAAGTCCTCAACACGATCGCGGGAATCGGGACTTACGCGCTGGTGATCGCCTGCATGGAAAAATATCTCAACCCTCGCGACCGGAAGTGGAAAGTGCTGTTTTGGGCGATTTTTACTTCCGAGTGTTCTTGGGGACTGATTTCGGGAATGAAGGGCGCGCTTCTCGAGAATCTCATTCTGCTCGCCATGATTTCCAGCTTGATTCAACGGCGATTCCGGAAGGCCTGGGTCATTGCCGCCGTCTTAGGGGCTGTCGTGCTTTATCCCGTCTCGAATGCCTATCGGGGCCTGCTGCGGGGCGGGCAGGGGGCAGTCGCCGTCACCAACTTCGTCGGCGCCGCGAAGGTGGGACAAAGGGCCATCGAGCAGGCGACCCGCGAAGCCGCCGGGCCGGGTGCCGAACTACTGAGCGGTTTTCGCGATACCGTCTCCCGTCTCGACCTGCTTCAAAGCGTCGGCTTGATCCTATCCCTGGGGCCTAGGGCGAAAGACTTGCTTGGCAGTGAACGCTGGTGGATGCTGCCCTTCTACCCGTTTGTCCCTCGATTCCTCTGGCGCTCAAAGCCGATTCTGATTGAGGGGGGACTATTCAGCGTCGCACTGGGAATCGGCGCCTCTGGGACCATGATCTCGTCTACGGCGGTCACATACCCGGGTGACTGCTACGCCCGGGGTGGCCTGGCCGGGATCCTCTTCGGCATGTTTGTTCTCGGGATCGTCGCTCAATGGCTGACGAACACTATCGTTGGCCCGATCGACAGGCGTCGCCTGTTTGTCTATGCCGCGATCTTCTTGACATTCATTGATATGGAAATTGACTACTTCAGTTTCTGGTCGGGCTTCCTCAAGGCGTTTGTAATCCTGAGCATCACGGCCTGGCTCGTCTACGGCCCTCGGTCCGAGCTTGCTGGGAAGCGCGCTGCTGCCAGGGCGCTGTTCGCACGGACTTGAAAATCCTAATTCTCGCTACCGATATCTACACCCGAGGCGGCATCGCCCGCTATAGCTGGACTCTGGCTTCCGCCCTGGGTGAGCTGATCGGTCCAGACAACGTTCACGTGCTGGCGCTACTTGGTTCCGGCCAGCCGCAAGCCACGCCAAAGGACTTTCGGATCCTTGACCCGGACGCCGATCGTCCTACGGTTGCCGCGAAGATTCGTTTCGCGGGAAAGGCTCTCCAGCTCGCCCGCAAAGGGTGCCACCTGACCATATGCACGCACGTTGCGTTGGCGCCGATTGCAGCGGCGATCCGCCAGTTGCGCGGCACGCCGTATTGGGTGGCCTGCCACGGGACCGAGGTATGGCCGCGGCTTCCTTGGCCCGAGCGCCTGGCGCTCCGGCACGCGGATCGGGTCCTGGCCATCAGCCGGTTCACCGCAGAAAGGGTCGCTCGGGTGAACGGGGTCTCCCAAAGAAGGATCGTCATCCTCTATAACGCCATACCCGATGAATTTGCCCGCCTGCTCACGTGTTCGGACCAGCCGCCGAGACCCGCACCGTCCGATGGGCAACGGCAGACCATACTCTCGGTGGGCATGCTCTCAAAGGCACTTTCCTATAAGGGATTCGACATGGTGATTCGCGCCCTGCCAAAGGTCATCGACGCTCTGCCCGGCGTGCGTTATGTGATTGCCGGGGATGGCGATGACCGCGAGAATCTGCGGAAACTGGCTTTCGAGCTTGGAATCGGCGAGCACGTCGAGTTCAAAGGCGAAGTTTCCGACGACGAGCTTGCCGCCCTCTACCGCGCCTCCGACGTTTTTGTGCTTCCGAGCCGGGTGAGAGAGGAGAACGGAAACTGGCAAGGTGAAGGATTTGGAAGGGTCTACGTGGAGGCAGCCTTGGCCGGCAAGCCCGTCATCGGGAGCACACACGGCGGCGCCGCCGAGGCGGTGCTGCATGGCAGGACGGGCTTGCTTGTCGATCCCACTTCGGTCTCGCAAGTAGGGGACGCTCTGCTCACCCTGCTGCGGGACGCTGATCTGGCGACGGGCATGGGACGGCAGGGGCGTTCCTGGGCCCGTCGGAAGTTTACACAGGAAGCCTTGCGGTCCGAGCTTGCCGGACTGATCGATGATACGGCGAGTCGCGTTCCCTCGCCCGGTGCGGCGGTTAACGTCTTAAGTCAAAACGGATGAGGATCCTCGTGAATGCCGTCTCGGCGAAAATGGGTGGGGCGTCCACCTATCTCCGGGGACTCGTTCGTGAATGCGCGCGACTTACGGAACACGAATTCATTTGGTACGTGCCCCCCGGTGCAGGGGAGGTGTTCCGCAACTGCCCGGCACACTTTAGTATCGTTACCACTTCCGCGGGCTCGCTCCGGACCCTGAGAAGGCTCTATTGGGACCAAGTGACGTTCCGAAAGATCGTCAGAGAAACGTCGCCGGACTTGGTTTTCTCAACGGGGAATTTCGCGGTGCTCTCGTGTCCTGCGAGGCAGGTTCTACTGGTTACTCAGTCCGTGCCTTTCTGCGCGGTCTGGCTCAAAGAGGTGTTTCCTCGCAAGCCGTTGCTTTCTCGCCTGGAGACGCGTTTGCGGCGCTGGCTGATCTGTTTGAGCGCCAAGAGGGCCGACGTCGTGATGACCCCGACCCGCGCCATGCTGGAGGACCTGGGTCGATTCGTCGCTCTGGACGCGCGCAGGACGCTGGTGAATCCGTTTGGCGTCGAGCCGCCAAGCAGCTGCCTCGCTCCGGCTCCCTGCCAGGAAACCTTAATAGGGGCGGACCCTTCCGGAGCCGTGAGGCTCTCTTACGTCTCGCTCTACGCGGAACACAAGAACCTCAACACCCTCCTCAAGGCGATGCCCGTGCTGAATCGCTCGCCCGCGCGACGCTTCTTCCTGAAGACTACGGCCAATCCGGGGTGGGAGGGCGCGAAGTGGGCATGCACTCATGAGGAGGACCTCGCCCTTGCCGCGAAGCCTGGCGTAGCCCAGTGGGTGCAATTCGTCGGACCTTTCGGCGGGAGGAGGACTCGGGCCATCTACCGGGGCTCCGACATTTTCGTCTTTCCATCCATCGCCGAATCGTTCGGGCTGCCTCTGGCCGAGGCCATGTCGTTTGGGCTGCCGGTCGTAGCGGCCGATACGCCCGTAAACCGGGAGATCTGTTGTGAGGCCGCGGTCTACTTCCGCCCAATGGATGCGGACGACCTGGCGGAGGCCGTGCGGCGTGTGTCGGAGGACGCGTCGCTGCGGGAAAGATTGGGCTGCGAGGGGCGGCGCATCGCCCGCGAAAGGTTTCGATGGGACGAGCATGTGAGACGGATCTTGGCGGTGGCGGAGTCGGCGAGCGGCGGAGAAAGATGCTGCGCGGCGTAGCGGAATACCTGAGCAGGGGCAAAGAACTCAAGCGCACCTTACCCTCTCACGCGGGCGGATTCCGAATTTTGGTGTCGCCGGAGGCTGGAGGCCTAAGATTTTGGCGGAGGGACCTGGGGAAAGCCGACCCCGAACTCATCCGTCTTGCTCGCGAGTTCGTGCAGCCCGGCTTCGTGGTCTGGGACGTCGGCGCAAGTCAGGGGATGTTCGCATTCCCGGCTGCCCGGCGTGCGGGACCAAAGGGGCGAGTCATCGCGATTGAGCCGGATGTTCGGCTGGCGCGCCTTTTGCGGAAGTCTTGCGCCATGAGTGCTCAGTTCCCGCGCGCCCAGGTAACGGTGGTTCCTCTCGCGGCTTCCGATTCAAATGGCCCGCGGGTGTTTCGCATCGCGAGGCGTGCGCGGGCCTCGAATCACCTGGATGGGTTCGGTAACAGCAATACCCGCGGAGCGCGTGAGTCCCACCTCGTACTGGCCGTGACGCCGGACTGGCTTGCGCAGTGTTTTCCTCCACCGCAAGTGCTGAAAATTGATGTGGAGGAGGCGGAGCTCTGTGTCCTGCGGAAGGCCTCGACGATTCTGCGGGAGCACAGGCCTGTGCTGATCTGTGAGGTTAACGCACGGAACTCCGTCGCGGGGGCTGACGTGCTTCGGTCCCTCCGCTACGCGATCTACCACGGACCCGGGGGACGACCGGCCGGCGAAAGCTTGAGACCCGCCCGTGGTCCACTACCGTCACTCCGGCCGAGCTGGAGATGGACAGTGGGCTGTCCGGGGCGGGGCGGACCGTGGATAATCGGCGCACGTAATGCCTGAGCGAACCGGCGCGCGGGGGTTGGTTTCGGTGAGCGTGGTCGTGCTGACGCGGAACGAGGCCCCTAATCTCGAGGAGTGCCTCGGATCGGTTCGTTGGGCCAGTGAAGCCCTTGTCGTGGACTCGTTCAGCACCGACGCGACAGTCGAAATCGCGGAAAGGCTAGGCGCGAGGGTTTTTCTGCACGCGTTCGAGGCCTGCGCGGACCAGTGGAACTGGGCACTGGACAACCTCCCCTTCTCGAACGAATGGGTACTCGTGCTCGACGCCGACGAGAGGATTCCCCAGCCCCTGGCAGCGAAAATTGCCGCGGCTGTGGGCGATCCGGCGCAGGCCTGCGCTGGCTTCTACTTGAGGCGGAGGCTGTGGTTCATGGGGCGCTGGCTCCGGCATGGCGGGCTCTACCCTGCGTGGATAATGCGGCTGTTCAAGCGGGACGCCGGCCGTTTTGGTCGACATGGAGTGAGCGAGCACCTGATTCTGAACGGGCAGGCGGGCTACCTGCTGGACCCTTTTGACCACCGCGACAACAAGCCACTTTACGATTGGATCCAGAGGCATAATCGGTACTCCGAGCTTGAGGCGGAGGAGCATGCTGCCGCGAGTCAGGGGAAAAGCCAAGCCCACTCGATTGCGGGCAGGCTCTGGGGAAGCCAAGCGGAGCGGAAGCAGTGGATTAAGCTACGCGTCTGGGGCCGGCTGCCGCTCTTCGTCCGGCCGTTTCTACTTTTCTGCAGGAACTACATTCTGAAAGGGGGCCTTCTCGACGGCCGGCAGGGATTCATCTATCACGTGCTTTGGAGTTTCTGGTACCCGTTCCTGATTAGCGTCAAGATAATCGAAAAGCGTGTCGCGGCGTCTTCTTTGGCCTCCCTGGAATTGCCCGCAGCCACCGTGGCGCCGAAATCGGGAGGCGGCAGAAAGGTCATCCGGGCAGGCACAAGCTGACCCTTCAACTGCAACCATGTGCGGAATTACAGGAATCGCTGGACAGGGCAGCGGCGACGTGATCCGCGCCATGACGCGGACGCTTGCGCATCGCGGGCCGGATGGGGAGGGGTATTACCGATCCGATGGGATCGCGTTGGGGCATCGTCGACTGAGCGTGATTGATCTGGAGACCGGCCAGCAGCCGATGACGACGAGAGACGGCCGATACACGATCGTGTTCAACGGAGAGATTTACAACTTCCGCGAACTGCGCAAGGGGCTGAAATCGCGAGGCACCCTCTTTCGGACGCGTTCGGATACCGAAGTTCTGCTTGAAGCCTATGCGGCCTGGGGCAAGAAAGCGGTGCAAAGATTGCGGGGCATGTTCGCCTTTGGCGTCTGGGACGCGCGGGACCGTAGGCTGTTTGCGGCCCGTGACCGGCTGGGACTGAAGCCGCTGTACTTCGCACGGACTGCAACCTCCCTCATTTTCGCCTCGGAGATGAAGGCGCTGCTTGCGCATCCGGAGACTTCGCGCGAGATAGACTTTTTGGGACTCGACGATTTCCTGACGTATCTGTACGTCCCTGCGCCGCGAACGATTTTTCGGGGAATCTGCGAACTGCCTCCGGGCCACTGGCTCGAGTGGCGAGACGGTCAGATAAGCCTACATCGCTATTGGGACGTCACCTTCGATGCCGAATCCCAGCCGCTCGCGGAATCCGTGGAGAAGCTCAGCGCGACCCTCAGAGAGGCCGTGCGGCTGCGGCTGGTGAGCGATGTGCCGCTTGGTGTGTTTCTGAGCGGCGGCCTTGATTCGAGTACCGTTGCAGCGCTGATGGCCCGATTCGCGCCGGAGCCGGTCAAGGCCTTCACACTTGGCTTCGACGAGGGCCATGAGCGGTACTGCGAATGGGAATACGCGCAAGAGGTGGGCGAGACCATCGGGGCGCGAACCCAGCAGTTGACGGTACCCGCACAGTCGGCGGAATTGCTTGGCGCAGTCACGCGGCACTTTGATGAGCCGTTTGGCAATCCCACTTCTCTCCTCATCTACCAGCTTTCGCAGGTTGGTCGCCAGCATCTTACCGTGGCGCTGGTCGGCGACGGCGGGGACGAAGTGTTCCTGGGATACCCACGATATCGCGGCGTCGCCTTGGGGGAGCATTACAGGAGGGTTCCGGGCTTCCTGCGAAACCTCGCGGCACGCGCGGCCAGCCGCCTTCCGGAGCCAGGCAACGGAAACCATCTACCACGCCGGATGCGGGAATTTGCCGAAGGCTGCTGTCAGTCGCCGGAGAGGATGTACCTTCAGTGGGTTTCCTATTTCGGAAGTGCTCTTCGCCACCGTCTTTACTCGGGCGATCTGGCTGGCGAATTGAGGGACTACGACTCTTCGGAATTCCTGTTGTCACTATTCCGCCGCTGTAAGTCGGCGGAAGTAATCGACCGCGTGAATTACGTCGATCTTCACTCGTTCCTGCCGTTCAACATCCTCCGCTACGCGGACCGGATGAGCATGGCGCACGGCTTGGAACTGCGTGCGCCCTTCACGGACCACGTGCTGGTCGAACAAATGGCCCGCGTGTTATGGAGATACAAGTTGCGAGGGAACCAGAGCAAGCTGATCTTGCGGAAGGTTGCGGAGAAACTGTTGCCGCGGCGGATTCTAAGTCGGCCCAAGCTCGGTTTGAATCCACCGATGGGGCTGTGGTTGCGTGGGCAGTTGAAGCCGCTGCTGCGCGAGTATCTTTCTCCCGGGCAAGTGCGGCAGCGGGGATATTTTCGGCCGGCCGTGATCCAGGAACTGATCGGGGACCACCTCCGCGGCCGGCGCGACAATTCCCTACACTTGTGGGCCCTGATCTCTCTCGAAGAGTGGCATCGGCAATACTTGGACGTGAACCCTATCCCGGTCTCGAATTCGGCGAGTTTGACCCCTGCTGTCGCGCAGTAGGACAAGAATCGTGAAACAACTACTGTATTCGCCTGGTGATGGGGAAATCACCGTCGCGGACGTTCCGGCGCCGCAAGCGGGATCGGGATGCGTGCTGGTGCGGACGGGCGCATCGCTGGTTTCCGCGGGCACGGAACGGATGATGCTGGAATTCGCGCGGAAGAACCTGCTGGAAAAAACGCGATCGCGTCCAGATCTCGTGCAACAGGTGATGAGCAAGGCCCGGCGGGATGGCGCGCTTGCGGCATTTCACGCAGTGCGCAATCGGCTCGACCGGCCAAGCTCGCTCGGATACAGCAGCGCGGGAACGGTTCTGGACGTAGGCTCGGGCGCAACCCATCTCAAGCCGGGCGATCGCGTTGCCTGTGCCGGTGCAGGCTACGCCGTGCACGCGGAAATCGTCTCGGTTCCCCGAAACCTCGTGGCGAAAATCCCGAAACCTGAGGCGCCTCGTTCCGAGCCCATCGCGTTCGAGGAAGCGGCATTTGCCACGCTTGGCGCCATCGCCATGCATGGCCTGCGGCTGGCAGACCCGCAACTGGGCGAAACGGTCGCGGTGATCGGCTTGGGCCTGATTGGCTTGCTCGCCGTGCAACTGGCACGGGTTGCTGGCTGCACCGTTCTGGGGATGGACCCTGACGAGGAGCGCTGCCGGCTGGGGGAAACGCTGGGATGTACGGCTTGCGCGACCGACGAAGCCGAATTTGAATCCCTGATTGCAGCCCACACGGAATCGATCGGAGCGGATGCGGTGATTCTGGCCGCGGCTACCTCCAGCGACGGGCCGGTGCGGCTGGCGGGGGAAATCGCGCGGCCGCGCTGCCGGGTCGTCGCCGTGGGAGCCGTCGGGACGAACGTTCCACGGAAGCTCTACTACGAGAAGGAACTCGATTTCCGAATCTCCCGCTCCTATGGCCCGGGACGTTACGACCGCGAGTACGAAGACAAGGGTCGCGACTATCCGGTGGAATACGTCCGCTGGACGGAAAATCGAAACTTGAAATCGTTTCTGGACCTACTCGCCAGGGGGCAGGTTCACGTGCGTCCGTTGATCAGACGCAGGATGCACGTTAGCGAAGCACGGCAGGCCTACGACCTTATCCTGGGCAAAACCAAGGAGCCATCCCTGGGAGTCGTTCTCATCTATGGTGAGGAAGCCGCTTTGTGCCGTCGAGTGGACCTGGTTTCGTGGGGCACGGGAGCGAGCCAAGTTGGATCTGAAGGGACGGCCAGGGTTGGTCTTCTGGGAGCGGGGAATTTCGCGCTGGGCGTCTTGATCCCAGCAATTCGTGGAACGGACGGCGCACAGCTCGTGGGCGTGTGCGCGGCGACAGGCGCGAGCGCGCAATATGCCGCGAGGAAGTACGGATTCCAATTTGCGACTACCGATCCCGGCGAAATTCTGCATAATCCGGAAATCAACACTGTCGTGATCGCCACTCCTCATCGTCAACATGCGGAACAAGTGGTCGCGGCGTTGGCCGCGGGGAAAAATGTCTTCTGCGAAAAGCCCCTCTGCATTTCGGAATGCGAGCTTCGAGAAATCGTGCGTGCTTACGCACAAGCGAAGGAGCCAAAGCCACAATGGACGGTAGGCTTCAATCGCCGATTCTCTCCGATGGCGCGAAGGCTGAAGGAAGCTCTCGGGGACAGAAACGGCCAACCACTCGTCATGCAGTATCGCGTAAACGCCGGCCCCATCGCCCGGGATGGCTGGATGCAGGATGAGGACCAGGGTGGCCGTATGGTGGGCGAGGTGTGCCACTTCGTGGATCTTTTAACGTTTCTCGCAGGACACGCCCCGGTGCGCGTGAACGCCCGGCGACCCGCAAACCACGGGAATCTGTTGGATGACAGCGCAATCATCTTTTTGGAATTTGCCGATGGATCCCTCGGAACGATCGCCTACGTGGCCAACGGCGACAAGACCTTTTCGAAGGAACGTTTGGAGATATTTTGCGGCGGATTCGCCGGTGCAATCGACGATTTCCGCCGGTTGGAACTCGCATGCCACGGACGCAGGAAGACGGTTGTTTCTCCGCTGCGGCAAGACAAGGGCCACCGCGCCGAGTGGCAGGCCTTCGACGCGGCGCTGCGAACCGGGAAGCCGCCTATCCCCTTCGAAGAAATCGTTGCGACGACGCTCATTACTTTCCGAATTCTGGAGTCCCTGCGACTTGCGGAGTCGCTTGAAGTGAAGCAGCAGGAGTTCTGGTCTTCTTGCCTGCAGGGAGTCCTCGAAGAGCGGCTGAGCTGCCCAATCGAGACGGAAACGCGTTCGAACGGGCACGTCTGAGCCTTCCGCGTAAGAGATGTGGATAACGTGAAAATATTCCACGTGGTTGGGGCGCGCCCGAATTTCATGAAGGTTGCGCCCGTTTACAGAGCCCTCGAACGGCAGGGCGTGTCCTCTCAAACGGTAGTCCACACCGGCCAGCACTACGACGCCAACATGTCGGAAGTGTTCTTTCGCGAACTCGGGATTCCTCGGCCCGACATCAACCTTCGGGCGGGTTCTGGAAGCCACCCGCAGCAGACGGCCGCAATCATGGTGGGATTTGAACCTGTTGTGCTCAAGCGAGCGCCGGATTTGGTTCTGGTTTACGGTGATGTGAATTCCACCGTCGCTGCCACGCTTGTCTGCGCCAAGCTGGGGGTCCCCGTAGGGCACGTCGAGGCGGGATTGCGCTCGTTCGATCGCTCGATGCCCGAGGAGATCAACCGCATCGTCACCGATTCCCTGGCAGACGCGCTGTTCACGCCTTCCGAGGATGGCAACGAAAACCTGATGCGTGAGGGAATTCCGAAAGGGAAGATCTTCTTCGTGGGTAACGTAATGATCGACTCGTTGCTGCACCTGCTGCTTCTCGCCCTGGAACGTTACCCCGCGCTCGCGGAAAGGTTCGCCCTGCGGGAGTACGGTCTCGTAACGCTCCATCGGCCTTCGAATGTGGATAATGACGAGACGCTCTTCAAGATTCTCGACGCACTGCTTGAGATCAGTGTCGATCTGCCGTTAGTTTTCCCCGTCCACCCGCGGACCAGGCAGCGCCTTGCAAGTGCGGGTGCCCAACTCGATGGGCGTGTGACCCTCGCTGAACCGCTCGGTTATCTCGACTTCCTTGCCTTGGAGCAGTACGCCAAGCTCGTGATTACCGATTCCGGCGGCATTCAAGAGGAAACTACCTGCTTGGGCGTGCCATGCCTCACGGTGCGGGAGAACACCGAGCGTCCCGTAACTCTCAGCATGGGCACCAACGTCCTGGTTGGGCGAGATATGGATCGCCTCAAGCAGCAAGTGGCATGCATTCTTCGAGGCGAAGCAAAGAAGGGCAAACTCCCGCCCTTGTGGGACGGCAAGGCCGCTGAACGCATTTCCCAGACAATCGTTTCCGGCGCGTGGCGCACGGCCTCCAGCTCTTCGAAGATGCCTTGCCTTTCAACATGACTGTCGCTGGCCGGCTCAATTACTACCGCAGAATCGCAGCGGCCTACCTGACACCGCTCGAGAGCCAGTTGGATTTCTGGCACGAGCCGCCGGAAGTCAATCCCCGCGCGGCCTACGACGCACTCGGCGAGTACTACATGCCCTTCCGTAGAAAAGCGGACTATGCCGGAGCCTTCGACAGCCAAGGCGTCCCGCTGCTGAACTATCGGGGTGCGATTGGGCGGCAGTACAACCCGATCGCCGTCGCTCAGTACGGGCTAGGGAACTTTAACCTCTATCAGAGAACTGGCAGCCCTCTGCGAAAAGCGAGGTTCCTGGCTGCCTCCAATTGGCTCGCATCGAATCAGGAGCGAAATGCAGCAGGCCTGCCGGTCTGGAATCATCATTTCGACTGGGAATATCGCACCCCGCTCAAAGCTCCCTGGTACTCCGCCCTGGCCCAAGGCCAGGGTATTTCCTTGCTGGTCCGCGCTCACAAAGCGACGGGACACAGGCCCTATCTCGCGGCGGCTGCGGATGCCTTCCAGGCATTTCTCGTCCCGATGGAAAAGGGTGGCGTGACCTTCACCGATGCCTCCGGAGACACTTGGTTCGAAGAATACGTCACTTCGCCTCCTACGCATATTCTGAACGGGTTCATTTGGGCCATCTGGGGTGTCTTCGATTATTACTTGGCTACATCGAACGTCACCGCGGGGGAGCTCTTTACACAGGCCATCAGCACCCTCGCTAAGAACCTCAAGGCCTACGACATAGGTTTCTGGTCCTTGTACGAGCAATCTGGCACGCGCATGAGGATGCTCGCGAGTTCCTTCTACCACGCGTTGCACATTACCCAATTGAAGATCCTGCACGCGTTGACCGGCGAGGAGATCTTCCAGAGGTGTGCCGAGCGCTGGGAGCGCTACCGCCGGGATAAGCGTAACAGGGTGCGAGCCACCCTCCAGAAGAGCCTCTTCAAGCTCTGCTACTACTGATGAAGATTCTTTACGTCTCCCAGTATTTCCCGCCGGAGATGGGCGCTCCAGCCGCGCGAGTGCACGAGCTTGCCCGGCGCTGGGTGGAGATGGGGCATCAGGTCACCGTGTTGACTGGTTTCCCCAATCATCCCACCGGCGTCATTCCCCCGGAGTACCGCGCGAAATGGCGGCGGCTGGTCTGGCATGAGCGAACGGACGGTATCGACGTGATCCGAGTCTGGCTCATGCCGTTCCCCAACCGCGGAGCGGGCGGGCGCATTCTGAACTTCGCTTCGTTCTGGCTCTCCTCTTCGCTCGCCGGAACCTTTCTCGCGCGGCCCGATGTCGTCATCGCGACTTCCCCGCAGTTGCTCGTTGGTCTGACGGGCTGGTGGCTGGGCCGGGTGAAGCGGGCGCCCTTCTTCTTTGAAGTGCGCGATCTGTGGCCCGAGTCCCTCACCGCCGTGGGAGCGTCGGGCAGACGGTCCGCAGTCTACCGGGGCTCGGAGGCTGTTGCTCGCTTTCTCTACCGCCGCAGCGACTATATCGTGGTGGTGACTCCGGCCTTTAGGGACTACCTGATTGCGAACCGGGTCGTAGAGGAAGGGAAGATCGCGGTGGTGGAGAACGGCGTCGAAACTTCGCTGTTTCGTCCCGGGGAAGATGGCGCGGTCCGGAAGGCTCTCGGACTCGAAGGGAAGTTTGTAGTGTCGTACATCGGCACCCTAGGCATGGCGCATGGCTTGGACACAGTGTTGCAGGTTGCCGAAATAGCCGGCGCCGACAATTCCCCGGTTACGTTTGTCCTCATTGGAGAGGGCGCGGAAAAGGAGAATTTGCGCAGCCTGGCGGCAAAGCGAGGCCTAAGAAACGTCCTCTTTGTGGATCAAAAGCCGCGAGAGCTTGTGCCCGGGTTCATTCGCGCGTCCGATGCGTGCCTGGTGCTTCTAAAGAACCAGGAAATTTTCAAAACGGTCATACCCACGAAACTCCTGGAGTTCATGGCCTGTGGCCGCCCGGTAATTCTTGGGGTTCGAGGGCAGGCCCAAGAGATTGTCGAGCGCGCGGAAGCCGGGCTTTGCGTCGAGCCGGAGAACGCGGAGGCGCTGGGGGCAGCCATTCGCAGGCTCCGTTCCGATCCTGCCTTGCGGAAAAAACTTGGCGAAAATGGCAGGCGGTGGGTCGTCGACCATCATTCGCGCACGAAAATGGCGGAGAAGTATACGGACGTTCTCTGCGGCATCGGTAGCCTGCGCCCCTCTGACGGTCCTAAACGCCTGCCGCGCCAAGGTAAGCCTTCGGGCCATCCTGGAATCTTCTAGCGGGAATCCGGCCCTGCCCGCGTTGCCGTGATCTTCGATCTGTTCATCGTTTTTACCGGGAGCGTGCTGGTAAGCGCCCTGCTGACGAGGTGCGTGCGAGACCTCGCGCGTAAGAGAGGCTGGGTCGACCCTCCGGATGTGGCGCGGCATCTTCACGGCAAGGCTGTGCCCCGGCTGGGCGGCGTGGCGATTTTCCTCACCGTGGCCGGAATGGCGACGCTTGGCTTACTTACGCGGCATGGCTGGGACGTGCAGGGTGGATCTTCCTGGTCAAAAGCTCTGATGATTCTTGTTCCTGCCGCCCTGGTCTTCCTTGTGGGACTTTGCGACGATTTCCGGAACTTGGGACCGTATGTGAAGTTCGGCGTCCAGATTCTAGCTGCCTGCCTGCTGTATTTCGGTGGTTTCGGCATTCACCGGTTCGACCTCCTCTCCCCCAACAGCGAACTCGGAGTCTTCGTCGGTCTTGCCCTCACGATCGTGTGGGTGCTGCTCATCACCAACGCCTTCAACCTGATTGACGGCCTGGACGGCCTGGCTGGCGGCTCGGCGCTGTTCTCCACCGTTGTTGTGTTCGTCTCGTCGCTTCTGACCGGCGCCGGCCTTGTGACGGTCGTCGCGGCGGCGCTCGCCGGTGCGATTGTCGGTTTCCTGCGGTTCAACTTCAATCCCGCCACGATTTTCCTGGGCGATAGCGGTAGCCTCTTCATCGGATTCTTGCTGAGCGCGCTGGCTCTGGCGGGGTCGCAGAAGGCGTCCACCATGGTCGCCGTGGCGATCCCCGTCGTCAGTCTCGGCTTGCCTATTCTCGACGTTGCGATCGCGGTGGTGCGTCGATTCCTCAGCGGCAAGCCGCTTTTCCAGGGAGACAGCGAGCACATCCACCACAGGCTGCTGAAACGAGGATTCCGCCAGCGTGACGCCGTGCTGATCCTCTACGGCGTGTCGGCGCTTTTCGCCTTACTGAGTCTCGCCCTGCTCCATGGAGGTAGAACCGCCGCGCTGGTCCTGATCGTTCTCGGTATCGGAGTCTTCGTTGGTCTCCCGCAGTTGCGTTATCAGGAATTCAAGGAAATGCGCCGGCTCCTGGAAAGAACCGCTGGACAAAAACGCATCATCGCGAACGACCTCTGCGTCCGCCGTGCCGCCGAAGCTCTGGAGAACTGCGACAGCCCCTCTGACCTCTGGCGAATTCTGGCGGACGCACTACAACCCAGCGAATTCGATGGATTCCGATTGAAACTCCCCGCTTCCGTTTGGCCGCCTCTGTCTGTTCCCCCCCACGCGAGGCAAAGCGGGCAAGGAGAACTGATGTTTTCCTGGTCGGCGCTCGGCGTTCCCGGCGCCAATTGGGAGTTGAAGCTCGAACTCGTCGACAAAGACGGAGAAAAGTGCGGATCCTTTTCCGTTTTTAAGCGACTGAATGGCAAGCCGCTCATGATGGACATCAATCTGCTCGGCGACGGCTTTCAAGTGGCTCTTGCCGGCGCCGTTCGCCGCACCATCCTCGATTGGCGGCCACGCGCCGCGGAATATGGGGCGGAGTTAATCGTGGAAAGTCCGAAAGCCATTTCCGCCTAGAGGCAGTTGCATAACCTCGCACAAGCCTCTGAAAACGTGATGGTTAGATTCTGCGAAATGATGGATAAGCAAGGTCAGCAGCGCCGAAGGAGGGCCGATGGCGCGATCGGGTCCGTTGCTGACCGAGGCGCAGTGGAACAAGATCGCGCCCTTGCTCCCGAAACCGCCCAGGCAGCGCAAGGGCGGCCGCCGCTGGATCGAGAACCGGAGGGTGCTGGAAGGCATTCTCTGGATTCTGCGGAGCGGCGCTCGCTGGCAGGACCTGCCGGACAGATATCCGCATCCCTCGACGTGCTGGCGGCGGCTGCGGGACTGGGAGGAGCGGGGCGTTTGGTTGAACGTTTGGCGAGCATTCCTGAGCGAGTTGAACGAGCGGCAACAGTTGAAGTGGAGCGAGTCGTTCCTGGACGGCAGCTTCGCTCCGGCAAAAAAGGGGGCGCGGAAGTCGGAAAAACCAAGCGGGGCAAGGGGACGAAGTGGATGGTGGTGGTCGACGGCCGCGGAGTTCCTCTGGGGGACCACCTTTGTTCGGCGTCCCCGTCGGAGGTCCGGCTCGCGGAGAAGACGCTCGCGGCGATCCGCGTAGGACGCCGACACCGCCCCGGGCGTCCCCGGCAAAAGCCGCAGCGGGTGATCGCCGACAAGGGTTACGACAGCGACGCGCTGCGGGGGCGGTTGCGCCGGCGGGGCATTTTGCTGATCGCGCCCCACCGATCGAATCGTCACCGGACCCCGCCGCAGGACGGGCGCATTCTGCGACGCTACAAGCGGCGCTGGACGGTCGAACGCACGTTCGCCTGGCAGGGGAACTTCCGCCGACTCGTCGTCCGCTACGATCACCTGCTTTCGATCTATCGAGCGTTCTTCCATATCGCTTGCCTCATGATCGTTTTACGGAGGGTTGTGCAATAGCTTCTAGTACTCCCAAAGCCAGGCGGTGATACAATCCGGCCCCATCGGGCTTGTGGAACCTCGAGTGCCTGAGTGGGGACGCGCAGGACGCCCCGCCGGTTGACCTGGTAAACGCTGCTTGCGCCTCATCGCTTGATTTCAGCCCGTTCCGGCCACGTTGGCGATTCGACGGCGCCGGAATCCTGCCGTGCCGGAACTCAATCTGACCCGCGTCCGGGGGTCCGTGGAGTTTCCCTTCTCCGCCCCTCGGCGCAAGAGGAGCATCCATGGCCACCACTCGACCGCAGATCACCGGCCCGGAACCCTCCCGACCGGCAATGGAGGTCGAATCCCGGCTAAAGACTCTCGAAGCGCAAGTCGCCCGGCTGGAGAAACGGGCGCCCGACGACCGCGTATGCCTGGTGGTATTTTCCGGAGAACTCGATCGCGTACTCGAAGCCTTCGTGATCGCCACGGGGGCGGCGGCGCTGGGGCAACAGGTCTCGATGTTCTTCACGTTTTGGGGCTTGGCGGCGCTGCGGCGTCGGCGGCAATTCAACGGCAAGCGGTTCCACGAGAAGCTGATGGCGCTGGTCTCGCCGGGAAGCAGCAGGCTGCCCCTGTCGCGAATGAATCTGTTTGGCGCCGGGCCGCAGATGATGCGCCGCGTGATGCGGGATAAGCACGTCGCTTCGCTCGAGGACCTGATGCGAATTGCCCGGCGGACGGGCGCGCGAATCGCGGTTTGTGAAACCTCGCGCGACATGATGGGGTTGGCAGAAGGCGAATTACCGGTCGATTTGGAATTCGGGTGCACGGCCGGCTTCCTCACCGAAGCCCTGCGCTCCCGCATGACGCTGCTCATCTGAGACCCGGGCGACCGCAGGTCGCCCCTACCAGATTCCCTACCTGAGGATTCCTGGCGCCGCCCTTGCCCTGCCCTGCCCCTTCGTGCAACCGTAAACTGCGCGGCTTGACGTTCCGGCCACTCCGGGCCGAAGGAGGCAACGATGCGGGCATACGAATTGCGTGGATACGAGCCGGGGCCCGGCCACGGATTCGAGCAGTTGACGCTTGCCGAACGGCCCGACCCGCAGCCAGGCCCCGGGCAGGTGGTGATGCGCGTCCGCGCGGTCTCGCTGAATTTCCGCGATACCCTCGTGGCGAAGGGACTCTACAGCCGCAAATTGCGCCTGCCCCTGGTGCCCTGCTCAGACGCGGCGGGCGAAGTGATTGCCGTGGGCGGGGGCGCCGACCGATTCCGTGTTGGCGACCGGGTAGCGGCGAATTTCATGCCCGCCTGGACCGAAGGCGAGGTGAATGAGGCCCGGGCGAAATCCGCGCTGGGTGGCGATGTGGATGGCGTGCTGGCCGAGCAAGTGGCGTTCGATCAGCAGGCCTTGGTGCGGATTCCCGAGCCGCTGTCGTTCGAGGAGGCCTCGACCCTGCCTTGCGCCGGCGTTACCGCCTGGAACGCTTTGATGGTCGCCGGGAAGCTGCACGCGGGAGAAACGGTGCTCGTGCTGGGCACGGGCGGCGTATCCATTTTCGCGCTCCAGTTCGCGCGGTTGGGAGGCGCCAGGGTGATTGTCACCTCCCGCAGCGATGAGAAACTCGCTCGGGCGCGCGAGTTGGGCGCCGATGCCGGAATCAACTACAAGACCACGCCCGATTGGGAGGAAAAGGTGTGGGAGATGACCTCGCGGCGTGGCGTGGATCATGTGGTCGAGGTCGGGGGCGCGGAGACTCTGCCGAAATCGATGCGCTCCGTCCGCTTTGGCGGCCACATCGCGCTGATCGGGAACCTCACGGGCCGCGGCGGAGTCGATTTCGTTCCCATCTTCGCGAGAGCGCTCCGAGTGAGCGGCATATTCGTCGGCTCACGCGTCATGTTCGAGGAGATGAATCGGGCGATCGCCCATGCGGGGCTCAGGCCGGTGATCGACCGCGTGTTTTCGTTCGAGCAGGCGGCGGAGGCGTTGCGCTACATGGAAGGCGGAACGCACTTCGGGAAGATCGTTATTCGGCTGGAGTAGCACAGGCATTCTTGCCTGTGCTGTTTTGGACGAAAAGCGCACCGCCAGGTCCCGAAGGTTCGGGAGGCTCTGTTACACGATCGCATAAGCCTGGTTTTCTGAAAACATCCGGGACCGCCGGGTGGGCACGACTGGATTCCCGCTTTCGCGGGAATGACCGAGGGAATGAACGAGGGAATGACTGTGGGAATGACCTGGTACGGGGGCGGTGTGCCCAAGAGCTTCCACGCGGGGCAACGGTCACGGGAGACAGGGGTTAGCGCACCCTGCGGCGGATCAGGAGCGGGCCAGGGCGAGGACGGGGGCCAGAGGGCGATCGTCCACGCGGATGGGAACGCCGTCGCGATAGGTGATGAATTTGCCTGATAACGCGGGCACGCGCTCGCCGGGAATGAGGATGCCGACGAGGTTCAAAGGATCGGCCGCGGCGACGGCAACCGCCTCGCCGCTTTCCGGCTCGAGCCGGGAGGCGCGGAGGAATTCGACGGCAGCGGGCGCGGCAAACTGCTCCCCGAGGAACCCATCGACGAACCTCCCGCCACGCACTTCTCCGCGATCTTCCAGCCGCCGCAGAGTCTTTAACAACTCGCGCCACGCCGGGAGAACGCTCTCCCGAGCGATAATTTCCCGGAAGACGACCCCATAGCGCGCGAGGAGCATCCGGCAAGCGGATTCGAGAGCTTCGTTGCGATCGCCCACGCCCGCTCTCTGGAAGAGCGACCAGCGGCCGGCGCTGTGACGCGGGCGCAGCGTGCGGCCGCGGCCACGGCCGGCGCGGCGGAGGGGATCGACCAGGGCGCGCAAGTTGTCGAAATCGTCGGCGGTCGCGAGCCCCGCGGCCACCAATTCCCAGAGCGCGGTCTCCACTTCCGCTTTCAGCCGCCGCGTTCCGCGCACGATATCGGCGAAGAAACTCGCCCCTCGTTCGCCGAGCCACGCAGCAACTTCGCGCGCGGCGGCGCTCAAGCCCTCCGCGTGCCCGGGGCCGGAAACGAGCCCGAGCCAGTCGGCTTCCTCGCGCAGGAAAAAGGCGATGGGCGCGACACTTGAAGGCGAAACGCGCCGCCCGCCAGGCGATTCGATGGTGGCGGGATGCGGGGTGAGCCGGCCCCAGCCGACAGCTCCGCCCAGGCACAAGCGGGCGAGTTCCTTTCCGTCGCACCCGGCGATGCGCCGGGCCAGGATCTGCGGCTCCCAAGCATTCGCCGGAGCTTCGAATCCTTGGAGTTGGCGAACCACTTCCAGCGTTCCGCGCTCGCCCGAGAGTTGCGTTCCCGGCGCCACGTGCAACCAGCGAAGCAGCCAGCGGACGAACACGGCGGGGCTTACCGGCTCGATCTGACGCCGCAAGAGGCCGATGGTTTGGCGATGAATGCGAGCGAGAACGTGCCGCTCGCACCATTCGGGCCCGGGGCCGGGTTCGGCGGCGCGCCTGTACACCTTGTCCCCGAACCCAGGCACCCCTACCGCGCCTGGGGCACCCAAAAGTCCCCTCACCGAATCCAGGGGCAACGACGGTGCCCGAGGCTCGGTGAAGCGGCCGCGGAGTATCGCGCCGGCGGATTCGAGCCGTACGAACCCGCTTTCCACCGCCTCGCGCGGCAAACCAAGGAGTTCGGCCAGTTCTTTCGCGGTCACCGGGCCGAGATGCGCCATCCAGCCTGTTAGCAGCCGCGCGAGCGCATCTTCGAAGGATGGGCTTTCGGCCTCGACGGCTGGCGGCTCGCATTCGAGCGCAGCTTCGGGGAACAGCCGCCGAAACGTGCGCGCGCGCTCGGCAGCTACCCACCACGTGCGGCCGCCGCTACTGGCTCGCGAGACCCGGCGCTCGCTTGCCAGCTTGTCGAAATAGGGAATCCACTTGGCGACGCTTTCCTTCCACCGCCGATCGATCCCGGCAGGTGATGCCGCGCTTACCGCACCGCCGTTCGGCAAGCTCACGGCTTCCGGCTTCGATTCGGGAAAAGCGACCAGAGTGACGAGGGCGTCGTGCAACTCGTCGGCGTTGAGCACGTCGGGCCACGCCTGCCCGGCGACTTCCGCCAGCGCTTCCGGGTCGAGCCGGCCGATCTCGCCGAGCGCGGCTTCGGGCAGCAAGCCGCGGAGCGAGACGGCGCGGGCGCGGCGCTCTTCGAGCGGCGCATCGTCGAGGAAGGCGTAGGGATTGGCATTGAGGATTTCGTGGGAGAACGGCGACGCGGAAGCCGTATCCACGGCGACCGCGTGAATCTCTCCCGCCATCAGCCGGGCGAGGAAGCGCTCGAGCCCGGGCAAGTCAAGCGCTTCGGTGAGAGGGTCCTTCATCGTTTCGCGAACGAGCGGATGATCGGGAATGGGGATGTCCGCGGGAAGGTTTTCCTGGCAGGCGAGCGCTTCGGGAAACGCCGCGGCGAGCAGATCCTCCGCCCGCATCCTCTGAATGTGGATGGGCATGCGGCGGCCGCCAAGGAAGCGGGGCAAGGCGAGCGAACGGGAGGCGTTCCAACGCCAGCGCGAGCGGAAGAGCGGAGTCGGCAAGACCGCCTGCTCGAGCACTGGGCGCACCGTTGCGGGAGCTAGAAACCGGAAAACGTCGGCCAGCGGGAAGCTGTGTTGCTCGCCGAGGGAGAGCAGGAGGCCGTTATCGGTGGCGGCAGCCTGCAGTTCGAAATTGAATGTGCGGCAGAACCGCTTGCGCAGCGCCAAGGCCCAGGCTTTGTTCAAGCGGCCGCCCAAGGGCGCGTGGATCACCAGCTGCATGCCGCCAGCCTCGTCGAAGAACCGCTCGGCGACGACGGTGTCGCTCGTGGGCACGGCGCCGAGAGCGGCGCGGCCGGCGAAGACGTATTCGAGCGCTTGGGCCGCTCCCGCGGCATCGAGGCCGCATTCCTCCCGCAGCCACCGGGCAGCGTATTGCGCTTCGGCGGAGTCGCCCGCCGCGGCGGGCAGGCGCGGGGAAGAGCCCGGCGGCACGCGCGAGGCGATTTCACGGCGGAGTTGCGCTACTTGCCCGGAAAGCTCGGCGGTGCGCGCGGGCGCTTCGCCACGCCAGAAAGGGACATTCGGCGGCGCTCCGCCGGCATCTTCCACGAGCAGACGGCCCTTCTCGACGCGCCGAATCCGCCAACTGCGATTGCCCAGCAGGAAGATATCGCCGCTCAGGCTTTCGACCGCGAAATCCTCGTCTACCGTGCCGACCGTCGCGCCCTCGGGCAGAGTGACGACGCCGTAGAGGGCGGTATCGGGAATCGCGCCGGCGCTCGTGAGCGCCGCAAGGCGCGCCCCGCGCCGCCCGCGCAGCCGGCCGTGGATGCGGTCGCGATGCAGCCAGGCACCCAGCCGGCCGCGCCGCGCGGCAATGCCTTCGGAGAGCATTTCGACGATGGCATCGAAATCCGCGCGCGCCAGGTCGCGATAGGGATCGGCGCGGCGCACAAGTTCGAAGAGGCCGTCCTCGGTCCACTCCTCCGCCGAGCAAGCCGCGACGATCTGCTGGGCGAGGACGTCGAGCGGGGCCTCGGGCACTTCGATGGCGTCCAATTCTCCCGCGCGGAGGCCGCGAACGAGCGCGGCGCATTCGATGAGCTCGTCTCGCGTGGTGGCGAAGAGCCGCCCGCGCGGCACTGCGCCACGCCAATGACCGGACCGGCCAATCCGCTGGAGGGCGACGGCGAGCGAGCGCGGCGAGCCAATCTGGCAAACGAGGTCGATCGAGCCGATGTCCAAGCCGAGTTCGAGCGAAGCGGTGGCGACGAGGGCGCGCAGCTCCCCCGCTTTCAGCCGCCGTTCGGCATCGAGCCGCAGCTTCCGCGCCAAGCTGCCGTGATGGGCGGCGACGGCTTCCTTGCCCATGCGCTCGGCCAAGTGATAGCTGACGCGCTCGGCCAGCCGCCGCGTGTTGACGAAAACCAAAGTCGAGCGATGCTCCGCCGCGAGCTGCGCGATTCGGTCGTAAATCTCTTCCCAAAGCTCGTTCGAAGCTATCGGGCCAAGCTCGCTCCGAGGGACCTCGACGGCCAAATCGAGCGGGCGCCGCCGCCCGATTTCGACAATCGCCGGCGCCGGCCGGCCGCTGCCCGCGAGGAATCGGGCCAGGGTTTCGATCGGCTTCTGCGTTGCGGAAAGCCCAATGCGCGCGAGGGGCCGTCCGAGCTTCGGCGCGGCAAGCGCTTCCAGCCGCTCGAGCGAAAGCGCCAGATGCGCTCCGCGCTTGTCGTCCGCCACGGCGTGGATCTCGTCCACGATGGCCGTTTGCGCCGTGGCCAGCATGCGCCGGCCGCTCTCGGAAGTGAGCAGGATGTAGAGCGACTCCGGCGTTGTGACCAGGATGTGCGGCGGGCGCTCGGCCATCTTCCGCCGTTCGGGCGCCAGCGTGTCGCCGGTACGCACCGCCGTGCGGATTCGCGGCGCGGGAAGGCCGCGCCGCACGGCGAGCGATTGTATCTCGGCGAGCGGCGCTTCCAGGTTCTTCTCGATGTCGTGGGAAAGCGCGCGGAGCGGAGAGACGTAGACAACTTCGGTCCGGTCCTCGAGCGCGCTGGCAAGACCCTGGCGCACCAACCGGTCAATCGCCGCGAGAAAGGCCGCGAGCGTCTTGCCCGAGCCCGTGGGCGCCGAGATCAGTACCGTGCGGCCGCGGGCGATGTGCGGCCAGCCTTCGCGTTGCGGCTCGGTAGGGGAGGAGAAGCGTGAGAAAAACCACTCGCGAACGAGCGGGTGCGCACAGTCGAGTCCGGCAGGCCCCGGCATAGCGGGAAGCGAATCCATCCTGAACTCATTTTACCCATACCGCGTCACTTTCCCATCCACGACCACGGCCACGTAGCGCCCTCCCGAGAGGAACTGCATGACTTTCGCGCCCGAGCGCGCGAGCGCCGCCCAGCGCGACCCCGTAGCGGGATTCTGTTCGAGGCCGCGCAAGGACTCGCCAGCGAAAACGAAATCCACCTGGCGCAGACCTTTGCGTGGAGTGGTGCGAACGGGGAAACGGCGCCCGGCAAGCTCGACGGCGGCGGCCGCTTCGACCAGCGCTTGCCGCCAAACGGAAGCGAGCGCCTCCTCGAGGGTCATCTCTTGGCGGCAGCCCGCGCCTTCTCTATCCGCTCGCGCAGCGCGGCGAGCGAGCCCGGGGCGCGCCGCTCCCGCCAATTCTCATAGCGGATGGCGAGCCGCTCGAGGTTCTCCCAGATTTGTGGGTCGCGGGAATCCTCCCGCGTCTCATTCGCGATGGGCCGCAGCCGGTCCCAAACGAGCCAGAGTTCGGCGGTGTTCTCGAGGAACATCTCCTCGTCGACCAGGCCCCGCCGAACGAAGTTGGCCGCCATATCCCAGTAGCTCGTCACCATCCGCACGTGGGTATCCTGTTCGGGCGTGAGGGCAATCCGGTCGGCGAGCGACTTCGGATAGAACTCGCGGAGAAACCATTCGCGCGCCTGGCGCAGCCGCGGCTCGCGGCGCAATTCATAGAGGCGCAACAACATGTGCGCCTGGTCCTGAGTCACCTGTGACGCCATCTGCTCCCCCTGTTCCCTGCCGGGGCATTTTGGCATACTTGGGCTTAGAATAGTAGGGAAGGTGCGCTTGGGGAAGTCCCCAATTCCGGGGCGGAAATTCCAGGGTACGAGAGAAGTCCGCGTGAACGTACCGGCTGCACTCGCGCCAAAGGAGCCGACGAAATGAACCGAAGAACGTTTGTGGGCGCCCTCCTGGCCGTGCCGGCGGTGAACTGGGCGGCAACCGTGCTCGCGAAATCCTTGCAATTCCAAAACAACATTCTCCGGCCTGACGGCCAGTTTCCAGGAAACAATCCGCCGAGTGCGCCGCAGGTTCGCCCGCCTGAAATTCCGCCTCCGCCGGAGATCAATCCCCACGCGATCCTGGTGGAAAATCAGAAGAACATGACGAAGGACGCCGACCGGCTCTTCGCGCTCGCGACGAAACTGCGCGACCAGATCCACAAAATCAATTCGGCCGATATCCTTTCGCTGGACATGATCCACACCACCGAAGAGATCGAAAAGCTCGCGAAACACATCCGCAGCCTCGAGCGCGGCTGATAACGTGATCCGTGGCCCGTGACCCGTGACCTGTGGCCCGACAGACAGGTGACAGGGCACAGCAAGCAAGGAACGGCTCGGCCCGCCACGGCCCGCCGGAGGCGGGCGGGTGACCTGTAACCTGTGTTGTGTTCCCTGCCACTGCTCGCGGCCTGAGGTAGAATAGGCTCGCACGCGTCCCGCAGAGGCTACCGGGACGCAAACGACGCGCCTGTAGCTCAGACTGGATAGAGCGCTGGTCTCCGGAACCAGAGGTCGGGCGTTCAAATCGCCCCAGGCGCGCCATATTTTTCAATAACTTAGTTCGGCAGGATGGCAGCCGGAAGAGCGTTTGTGACGTGAATTGTGTCATAACCGCCCTCTGAAGCCCCGTTTTCTTGCCCTTCAGCGGCTTGCTCTGGCTCTTCGGCGGCACGCTTGGTGGCAGCCGACAGCGCCTCGACAGCGGCACGCTTGGCAGCCCGGCGCACGTCGGAGTACCAGCGGAGCATATCCGGGTCTACGTGGCCTACCACTTCCCGGATCACGCCCTCCGGCACGCCGAGTTCGAGCATTTCTGTGATGCACTGACTGCGAAGGCTGTAATACCGGAGCTTTGGCAGCCCAGCGGCTTCCCGAAGAGAGCGCCAAGCCGAGCGCCATCCGCTCATCGGCCTCGTGGCATCAATCGCCGGCCAGATCCGATGGAACACGTAGTGCTCGGCAGCGTAGGTGCCCAGCCGGTCGGCCCGCTGGCGCATGGTGACGATGGCGCCCACAGCTTCGGCGTTCAGAGGAACCTCCCGCACGCCGGCATCGGTTTTCGACTTCGGGACGAACAAAAGACCGTGCTTGGCGTCCACATCCTTCCAGCGCAGCGCCCGAATTTCGCACGGCCGCAGCGAGCAATTGGCCGTGAGCAAGGCGGCACAATAGGCCACCTGCCATTCCGGCTTCGACGCGGCAACCTCGAATAGGTGAAGTTTCTGTTTCGGTTCCAGAACGCGACCCTTGCGTGGCTTCGGCACGCGGAGCAATTCCATTTCTGGGATCGGCAGGCGTGCACGGCGAAGCACTGCGCAGAGGAGCTTCACTTGGTGATTCGCGTATCGTGGATGTTTGCCGGCGGCGGTTTGCTTGGCCTGGAACTGGCGGATATTGTCGGCGGTGATGCTGGCCAGCCGCTTCTCGCCGAAGAAGTCCGTGAGCGGCTTCATCCGGTCCCGCTCGGTGCGCCATGTCCCGGCAGCGACGCGGCCCTTACGCTCCGTCTTGTAGCGCTCGGCGGCCGTGGCGAAGGCCAACAACCGACCAGTCCGAGCAACTGGCGACAACTTGCCCTCGGTGGCCCGCGCGATGGCGTTCTTTTCCTCGGTCTGTGCCTCGCGCCAGTCCCGCGTCTTGAGCGGCAGCCGATACCGGACGCCATTCACTGAAAAATCTGTCCACCACCACTTCGCACGCTTAAAGAGAGACATGGCTCAATTCTCTTTCTTCTGGCGCTTTGCGCGTCCAACCTGAATTCGTTTCTTCGCCGCCCGAAGCTGGCGCATGTAAGCTGCCCGCTGGGCGCGCCCCTCGGGAGTTTTGTGGAAGTTCATCCAAAAGGCAACGCGGCACTTCTCCGTGTGAAACTGGCTGCGGCCGTTATGGGCGACGAACCATGTTCCACAGGGACAACGCCGTATCCATTCAAGACCGTGGTCACTCAGCCGGGCGGCGAGGACCAGACCGTGCAGCTCCATCGGCCACGTCTGGGAGACGTACCAGCCCGTTCCCCCCATGCGCGGGACGGGCTTCCAAGGCCGACCCGCCGCCGGAAGCAACAGGCTTTCGATTTCTGTGGTCTGGTCCGGGCTAAGACCACTGGCCCGGCTTGCCTGCCTGAGAAGTTCGATCAGGCGGCCAACCCTCCGCTGCGGACCCTGGAGGCTCGGTGCGTTCTGGTTGAGCCAATCCGCAAGCTGACGGGCGTCTCCGTAACTACGCAAGTCGCTCGTTTTGCCACGAAACATAGTTACTGTGGAACTCTTGCTTTTCATGTTTACGTCAGTAGAATAAGAACTGAAGCAAGTCTTGTCAAGCAGTTTTTGATTGGGAGACGCCATGAAACGCAAGGCAGGAATAACTCCGGTCGAGTTGGCCCGCAGACGCGGAGTGTCGCTCGACTGGATATACCGACAGTTGTGGCTCAGGAAGATTCCGGCCGTGCGGCGCGGACGCCGATGGGTGATTCTGGCGTCCGCAGCCGATACCACCAAGAGCGAGGCCGACCGTGGACCAGATCCTCGTTGACGTTCCAGACGCCGCGCGTCTGCTCGGTGGAATCTCGCCGCGCACGGTTCGCAGGATGCTCTCCGACGGACGTTTGACTCCGGTTCGCGTCGGCAGGCGTGTTTTGGTCTCCGTCCGTCAACTCGAAGAAATCGCCCAAACGCACTTGCCCGGAATTGAGGCTGCCCGTGCGGTGGTTTAAACACTTCTCGGATGATCGGAGAGACCCGAAACTGCTGGCGATTGAGCGAGCCCTCGGAGAAGCGGGTTACGCGCGCGCAATGAAACTGCGGGAAACCATAACGCAAGTGGGCGGCTCTGGCCCCGACTTCAAGCCAGAGATCAACCTCAGGAGCCCCAACACCGGCAAGGATTGGCTCGCGGAGGAGTTGAGAATCAGTGTCAGAGATTTGGAAAAAACCCTGAAGGTTTTCGGCGCTGTCGAGTTCATAGAGCCGCGTTCGCTGAAGCGCGGCATAATTCGTGATGCGGAACTGCTGAAAAGGCGGGATGAATGGACGAGCCGGCACAAAAACTCTGGAGTCACTCAGGAGCCGCTCGGGAGTGACTCGGGATCAACTCCCGCAACAGAAGTAGATGTAGATGTCAGAAGTAGAGGTCAGAAGCAGAAGTCAGAAGCAGAGCAGGACGCCGGACGTCCGCAGTCCCAGGACGCCGGACTGCCGGACAGTCCTGCCACAGATGGAGGTAGAAAAAAATCCTCACGAAGGAAAGGCAAGGCCACTCTCGAAGCCAGAATCTCCAACAAACTGCGCGACGGCGCCGAGGATTTTCCTGCGGCTGAACTTTTCAGTCCTGAAGCGCCTGGGTGGTGGCCTCAAGCGCAGGCTTGTGCGCGGTACGTCGGTTACGAACTCGACGCCAGTAATCCCGTCGTTTCCGGTTCGTTCGCTGGCTCACTCGCCAATGTTTGGGAACGATTGGGGAAGAGTCCGCCCCTGCGGGGAATCGTCGCCAGCAAGGTGATAGATGCTTGCCAGCGGGAAGGCGGAATGTGGCCGCCCGATTTCCAGGAACTACGGGACCGGTTACGTAATACGGAGAGGCGGGGGAATTGACGTGGCTGACAGTCTTGGAGGTTGAGGCTGCCCACTTTACGAATCGTAAACCGGGAGGTGGCGAATGCCGAAGCGCAAAGAACCAGAAGGCGGCGTTAAGGAATTAATCGAGTGCGCCGAGCGTGTTTTGAAAGAAGCTCAGGGGAAAAACGACGGCGCATTGTCACTGCGGGCGCTAGCGGAATTGCGCGAGTTGCATCTGGCAAAAGCGCAGATAGAGATGGGCCTGGACGCGCAAAAGGCGCTGCGGCAGATCGCCGACGATCAACTAATCGAGGAAGTGCGCCGGCGCGGACTAACGGTCGAGCAAAAAGTTACCTGGAACGTTGTCCACGACGCGACGAAGCCTGCGTTGCCTGAGACGGGGACAGAGAATCATGGGTGATTTGACTGTAACGCTCCACTTCCGAGAGCTTCACGAAAAGCAGCGTCTATTCGTGGAATCTCCCGCGAAGCGAAAGATTGTGCGCGCCGGCCGGCGCGGAGGAAAGACCGTGGCGGCGGCTTACCTTGCGGCCAATCGGTTCCTGGCCGGCGAACGCGTTCTGTATGCGGCTCCGGTCAGCGACCAAATCGAGCACTTCTGGAGGGAAACTGTTCGCATCTTCGCTGAGGCCGTGTCTCTCGGCATCTTGAAGAAAAACGAGAGCGAACACTTCGTCGAACGGCCAGGCACAACGAATCGAATCCGGGCCAAAACGGCATGGAATGCCGACACGTTGCGCGGCGATTTCGCGGACTTGCTGATTTTGGACGAATGGCAGTTGATGAACGAAACCGCTTGGGGCGAAGTTGGCGCGCCGATGCTGGCCGACCGGAACGGCGACGCTGTTTTTATTTATACCCCAGCGAGTTTGCGTTCCCGCTCGACTTCGAAGGCAGTGGACAAATTGCACGCTGCGAAGTTGTACGAGCGAGCGAAAAACGATTCCCGATGGCTGGCCCTACACTGGACCTCGCACGACAACCCCTTTATCAGTCGCCAGGCGCTCGACGAACTGGCTGTCGATATGACGGCCTTGAGCTACAAACAAGAAATCGAGGCGCAGGACGTGCAGGAAGTGCCGGGCGCGTTGTGGAAACGCGCGTTGATCGAGGAAACGCGTGTGGCTACGATCCCCACGGTCATTCGTCGGATTGTTGTCGGCGTCGATCCCAGCGGCTCGACCGTAACCGAATGCGGGATTGTTGGCGTGGGAATCGGTGAGGATGGGCACTTGTACGTCATGGCCGATGCCTCCCGCCGCGCGGCGACGCCAATGACGTGGGCAGAGTCGGCAGTAAATCTCTACCACCTACTGAAAGCCGACCGGATCGTTGCGGAGCAAAACTTCGGGGGCTACATGGTCCGGGCAACGATCACGACGGTCGATTCGAACGTGCCGATCCTCGAAACGGTTTCCAGCCGTGGGAAGCTGGTGCGGGCCGAGCCAATCGCCGCCCGGTTTGAGCGGGGCGAGGCTCATATCGTCGGCGAACTGGCAGAACTTGAAGACGAAATGTGTTCGTACACGGGCGACGCCGGCCGCAGCCCGAACCGGCTCGACGCGATGGTGTTCGCGGCCACCGAACTCACGCAGAACGCGATGGGAATCACCGCATACTACAAACGCGAATTCATTCGGGGGACAGATGCGAAAGCCGCCCTGCCCGCGTCCAGCGCGCGACCGGCCGAAACGCCACCGCCAGTTTCGACGGCGGACCGGCAGGCGTGGACGAGAGAGGTCTTCAACCGCCTGAGACGTAAATGATTTTGTTCACCGTGCAGTCCGTTGTAAAATGCCCCTAGAAACCCCGCCCAATTTCCCCGCCCAAATAGGAGCATCCGATGGAGATCAACGCAGCAGCTATTGAAGTTCTTCAACACCGTACTGACGTGACCAGTGATCCTGTCCTGCGCAGGGAGCGGCAACGTTTTGTCGATTCTCTCAGAAAAAAGTTTTATATCCCGAATGCCGAGCGCGTCGATTTTTCGGATTTCTATGTTTCTCTCGAACGGTCGCGCAAGTCGCTCGCGGCAGTGAAAGCGAGCGTGGACAATCTCGAAAAATCGCACCGTCCCTTTGCTGCCGCTCAGGTTGCAACCGCTGGCCGGCGCGACATTCGCGCCAATCGCGCTGACGAAGTTCCCACGATGGACACGCGGCGCGGCACGTTCAGGCCAGAAGCCATCGTTCAGGGCGAAGTGAAGCCGGGAGAATCTGGTTTGCAGGCCGCGCTCGTGAGGATGCGGCAGGAATCAGAAGACGCCAAACTGCGGAACACACAGTCTGAATGGACGCCAGCGAATCCACTTCACCCAGACGGTCGCGCGAACGTGGAGGACATGCGCGGTCCCGATCCCCACGTCGAGAAGATGAAGAAAGAACAAGAATTCATCGTCAAAGTGGGCGAGTCGAGCTTGCAGTGCAAAAAGTGCGCCGTGACGTTCTGGCGTAAGCAATTCGGTCCCACTCCGTTCCAACAGGCCCAAGAACATCTCCGGCGGTTCCATGCTGACCAGAGAATCCCCGGCGATGCGGGCGAGACTTTCGGTAGCTCTGAAATTCTGAAGGTCATGCGAGTCGAAAACAGGCTGGTCGGCAAGGATGCCGAACGCGCGGTCGCGCTCGCGAAAGGCGCGTTCGTTGAGAATTGATTTTCGTCGCTGCTCGCGGCGAAACAGGGGCGTCTCCATCCGACCCCTGGCTCCTCCGCAACGTGGCCGCGTTCGGTTGCTCCTCCGGGCGCGGCCATCCTTTCGTAAATTTTGAATTCCCACTTGACCCTGACGTGCAGCCAACTTCGATCTGCCCTTGACTTTTGTCTATATAAGTAGTTATATAAAGGCGTGACAAGCGAAGGCTCCAAGAGTCGGATCAAATGGGAAGGCGATTCCCTCGAAGAAATTAGATCATGGCCCAAGGACATCAGAGAGAACATCGGGGGTGACCTGGATCGACTTGAACGTAATGAGGAGCCGCTGGATTTCCGACCGATGGGCAGGAGCCTGCCAGGCGTCAGTGAACTGAGAGACCGGGACGAAGATTTCTGGTACAGGCTTTTCTATTGGTTTCACGCCGGGTGGATTTACGTGCTGCATTGCTTCAGGAAGAAAACGAACCAGACTTCACGCGGGGATTTGGAAATAGCTCGGCAGCGCATGAAAGCCGTCAAGCAGCGAAACGACACTCCGGCGGAAAGGGAGGGGAAAAGTGCATAGAGAGCGAAACGTGTTCGACGATTTGGGATTCTCGCGCGAAGAGGCATCGGAACTGTCGGCGAAAGCGCGCCTGTGCTCCGAAATTGTCCGCTACGCGAGGGGGCATTATTCGCAAGCGGAGTTGGTGAAAATTTTGGGCGAGACGCAACCGCGAATCAGCGATTTGATGCGGGGCAAAATCTCGAAATTCAGTCTGGACAAACTCTTCGCCTACGCGGAAAACCTGCACATGAATCCCGAGATTCGAGTGCACCGTCCGGTTAAGGTGCTTGCCGTTGGGTGATAAATCTGGCGGGGCGGCCGCTGCTTCCACGCAGAGGCCGCTACCTGAACGACTTCAGCCCGCTTCCAAAATACGAACTCCCCTGCCCCGGCGACCCGCTGGCAATGTTCACCTGCTCGATCCGGTGACGCTCCGCGTTCTGCTCCCGCTGCACGAGGATGGATTCCCTGATGCGATCTGGCTTGCGCCGTGGCCGCCGATCCGGCACGCCCCTGCGGTTTCCTCCACCAGACTGCCCCGGCCGCCACTGGCGCGGTGCCAGGTAGCGGTCAAGGTTCGCCCTACTGCGCTCCAAGGATTCGGGCAAATACCATGGGCGCGAGACGTGGCCCGGCTTGTGGTGGGCGTGGCGGTACGATACCCACCGCGAGATGGCCAGCCGGCGACAAGCTCCCCAAGGCAGCCGGCCAGAGTTTCCGTCCCGCATCTCGCGCCAGAGCTTGCCGAGCGCGTGATGACAGCAGAGCGGGCAAGCTCCCGGCCACAAGGCGCGAGCATACGCGGCTTCGCTTTCAAGCCAAGCGGCGCGGCGTCCCCGTGGACGCTGGCGCGTTTCTGTGGCATGGATAGAGGGATTCATCATGTCGCTCTCGTTGCGTGGCTCTGAAAGCATTGTACGGCGAATTGGTAGCGGCGTCGCATGGACTTGACGCGCGCGCCCGCCCGAGCGGCGGAAAACTTTGTGCCGTGGTTTGTGTCGTAACTACCCTTGGGACGCCGGGGAATCGCCTGTCATCGCGTGTCCGCGTGTGGCGGCGAAGATGGCGTGAAATCCGGCTTAACCCAAAGCGATGTTGGACGCTTGCGGCATTCGCTGTCTTTCGCTGTCAACGTTGGTTTGAGAACTCCGGAACCAGAGGTCGGGCGTTCAAATCGCCCCAGGCGCGCCATCATTCCAATGGTTGGGCGGGTAACTCTTGAGGTAGCCGCTCGACTCACGCAGGATTCTTCTCGTATTCTCGGATGAGTGCCCTTGGCCGCGAACTCCGGGTTCCTCCAACCACTCCTTATGGCCCGCCATAAGCCATCTTTCGAGCGTTCCCGTCTTCACCACGAGAAAGTTCGCAGCGTCTTTCCGCGCTAGGTCAACAAGGACGCAATAATCGTTTACGGCCTTCCGCTTGAAGACCGGGGCGCGCCAATCCCCCGACGCAGCGTTCCACTGCCAGTCCGTCCCGCCCAACTTGGTCTTCACGCGGATGTGCACCGTTCTCCGCCGGTCCGTGGCGAGGATGTCGAATCCAGGCGCATTCTTGGGGACCAGGGCAGCCAACACCCCCCGCCTCAACAGCTCGCCCATTACCAAGTACTCGCCGGCGCTGCCGACGATTGATGTCAGGCCCCTCTTCGCGGTTTGTACCCGGCTCATATTTGGCCCCCCGGCGGCCTCGCTCTTGCGGTCTCGGTTGCGTTGCATTTTACCGAAAAAAGGCGGCCCCTGCGGAGCCCCTCGTCGCGCCGCCTGCCGAGGCTATGGAGCCAGAGCCCAACCAGGTAAATCAGGTGTCATCTTGGGGAACGCAGTGTCCGACCCGGGGCCGATGTGGGAATAATTTGGGAACAAAACCCATCAAGAACGGCCCAATTTCGGGCCTGTGGCATTTTGCAAGGGCAAGACACGCGGCAGCTTAGAGAATTGACTTTCACAACACTGGAACCAGAGGTTGGGCGTTTCCCGAAAGAAGGCTTCGGGACAGGCGCCTCGCCCCAGGCGCGCCATTCCCTTTAGAATAAATCCAAGAAAACAAGGGATCGAGGAGGTGACCGCTGATGCCAAGACCAGCACTCATACGGTCGATTTCCCTGGCAAGGGAAGTTCTCTTGCTCGGCCAAACACTTGGCGATGAGCTTTGGTTGGAGGGGACCCTTGGAGGGTCACGCCAGGGTCCATACGCTCCGGCTCAAGGAGATGTCCCGAGAAAGTCGCCTTACCCGCAATACCGAGATCGAGGGGATTCGTTGTGTGTCCTAGTGCGCCGGATGCTCTGAAGGCCCGCCTCCGTAGTGGGGCAGTTTGCCAGCCGACCCGGCGTCACTAGAACCTATTGCAAGACCTCCCTGGGGCGTGCTTCAGGGGCTGAAGCCCCTGATTTTTCGCCACTTTTACGGCACGGCTGAAGCCGTGCCCTCCGAAGACAGGGGTTTTGCAATGGCTTCTAGCGTCTTCGCGAAAGGCGCCTAGACGCCGAATTCGCTCATCAGATCCTGGTGTGGCCGCCGTTCCAGCATCGAGCTAGTGCGCCCGAATTTCCCGAGCGCCTTGAACGACCGCAGGCAGGTGTCGCCCCGGCATTCTTGAACACCGCGTCCCGCACGGCGTCTCCAAACTTTCGCTTGTTGCGGTCGATCACCCCACGCGCCCAAGCCTTTCGCCAAATCAACGTTGTAGAACCGGGGAGGCAGTTTGTGCAGCGCCTATCAGACAGCCTGCCGGCCTTTTGCCAGATTACTGGCACAGGAACGCATAGCTCCGCTCTCAAGCGCGCTCACACTCCGGAGCGGAATTGCCTCGTGCCATGGTTCGCAGTTTAGCTTCATTCAATCCACTTCGACGGCGAGGATGTACGTGAGGCTCTGCCGCTTGGCGAGAAAGCTCGCAAATATGCCCCTAACAATGTCACTGTCATTTGGGTCGTTGATCGAGCCAGCGACATTTGTCACGGACTGTGCGCTTGCGGTTTTGCCCCCCAGTTTCCTGGCCCAGCTAGCGGTCTAATTGAGGGAAAATTCGCAGGAGTTCGCCGGAGAGTTCCTGATAGAGGCGCTCGGTGGCCACCACGCCATCTACGCCGCACGCGCGAGAAGCGATGCGTACGTCAGGACTGTCGTAAACGGAAAGAAAGATGATCCGTATGGTGGGATCCAGCTTGCGAAGTTGAGCGGCGAGCTCCAACCCGTCCATCCTCGGCATCAACCAGTCGGTCAAAACCAAATCGGGACGGAGGATCTTGACCTGATCGAGGGCTTCGCGGCCATCCCCGGCGGTGCCCACAACCTCAATGCCATTCCTTTGCTCGAGAAAGAGACAGATGGCGCGCCGTACCGCGGCAGAATCCTCAGCAACAATGGTTCGGATGCGTTCTCTGCTGCTGCTCCCTGTCATCGTCCTGCCCCCGGCGTTCCGCCTTCAGGGAACAGGATAAACGACGGAAAGAACTAAGCCATAGAACAGAGTCCCTAGAACGTCCTAGGAAAGGAGCGAGGGGAAGAGTCAGGGCTGCACGATGTTGTTGCGCATGGCGTAGTGGACAAGTTCAGTAATGGAATGGAGGTTGAGTTTGTGCATGATGTTTGCCCGGTGGGCTTCCACCGTTTTCAGGCTGATGTCCAGAGCGACCGCAACTTCCTTGTTGCTCTTGCCCTCCGCCAGGAGCTGGACAATTTGCCGTTCACGAGGGGTCAGACTGGGAAGCGAGGGTTCGGCGTTGGCAGCTTGTGCGCCATCGAGATAGCCCCTCAACAGCAACTCTTCCACCCGGGACGTAAACATGGGTTTGTGCTCTCGCAGGGTCTTGACTGCCCTTATCAGGTCTCCCCCGCCGTCGCTCTTCAGAACGTAACCTCTGGCACCGGCCTCAAGCACTTCGCGCACGACCTGCTCGGATTCATGCATCGTTAAGATCAACACCTCAGTTTGCGGGAGCGCACGGACGATCTCCCGGGTCGCCTCGAGCCCGTTCAGATCGGGCATAGCGATGTCCATCACGACCAAGTGTGGCTTGTACTCCTTCGCCTTCTGGACGGCTTCCCTTCCGTTGGACGCCTCGCAGCACACCTGAAAATCCGGCTGCGATTCCAACAGGGTACGCAGCCCCCGGCGCACAACCTCGTGGTCGTCCGCCACCAGGATCCTGGTCACGCTCATACGCTCCCCCGCGGAATAGGAATGGTCAAACTGATAAGAGTTCCATGGCCGCCAGATTGTATTTCGAGCTGGCCCCCCAACTGCTCCACACGCTCACGCATACCGGCGAGACCCACGCCCAGCCCGTTGCTCGATTTGTGGAGGATTGCCGCCGGCATGCCCTTTCCGCGATCTTCCACTTCCAGAGTGACCCGCTCCTGATCCCGGGAGACGCGGATGTGAGCCGTGGGACTGCCCGAGTGCCGGTGGATATTCGTCAGGCTTTCCTGGACGATTCGGAACAAGGTCGTCTCGATGTCCCTCGGCAGCCGGCCGACCGTAGGGGAAACCTGCAGATCCAGCAGGATCTTACTGCGCTGAGAGAAACCGTCCCCAAACCAGCGCAGGGCGGAAGCCAATCCCCTCTCGTCCAGAAGAGGCGGGTGCAGCAGGTAGGAAATGGTGCGGATTTCTGTCGAGCATTCCTTGCACAACCCGAGGCTCTCCTCCAAAGCCCGCTGGGACGTCGAGCTGAGAGCCGGCGCGGACTCACGAACCATATTCAGGTTCATCGCCAAGGCCGCCAGGTTCTGGGCCGTGCTGTCATGCAATTCCCTGGCGATTCGGCGTCGCTCCTCGTCCTGCAGGTGCAGCAGGCGACCTGATTGCTGGCGCAGAGATTGCTCTGCCGCCCGTCGCCGCGTCATATCGCGCTGAATCAGCAAACCGGACGTCGCCACCAGCACGAAGGCAGCCAAGGCAGCCAACATGATGAAGAAATGAGTGCGCCGCGCATACTGTTCGAGTCCGCGGGAACGTGCTGCCAGAGTTCGTCCTTCTTGAACCTGAATTTCGTCCAGCGAGTTGTGGATCTGGATCATCAGCTGATTTCCACGTTCAATCTCCCCTACGGCTGCCTTCTCCTCCGAAGCCTTGCCTCCGTACTGGCTGATGCCCTCCTGAAGCAAGGCCAGGCGCTTTCCGATGAGCGGCTCGAGCTCTTCGATCCTTTCTCGCTGCTCGGGGTTCTTTTGAATCAATCGGCGAAGCTCGTCGAGAGACTGCCGGGCGCGTGAGGAAGCCGCTTGGTAAGACAGGAGATAGGATTGTTTTCGGGTGAGCCCATAGGCGCGTTCAGCGCTCTCCGCCTCGGTCAACTGGGCAACAAGGGCATCCGTCCTTGTCATGACCTGGTCGGAAGCCGCGACCCCGCGATTGGCGCTAATCAATCCTGCGGTGCTCCGGTACGAAACCACCCCCACTACGATCAGGATGAGCAGCGCTACCCCGAAACCCCAATACCTCTTTTCCCCCAAGGAGACTTGCACCGAACCTCTTGTCTCTCGCTGCTCTGGTGATCAGACGGGAAAGCCACGCCAGTCGTTCGCGCTCGCAATGCGCCGCCTGCAGGCAGAACTTGAACTTATTTTCCGCAGCATGCAATCCATTTGTCAAGTCCAGCCGGGCCAGCCGGGCTCCCTGGAACCCATAAGAGCTGCGTGATGTTTCGCGCCCGTCTATCGCGTGTTGTTCGGTGTGGCCTGTTCGCATCCCTAAGGGGCTCTGGGGGTTTTGGGCGGGTCGAACTTGGGGTTCCGCAGGATTGTGGTTCGAGCCCGCTCGAAGCACAGTTTGCATAGACGGACCATAAAGCGGATTAACACGAAGGAGGTTCGATGCGAATCAAGCAGATTCAAGTGGGCCGGACGGAGGCCATTGCATTTCTCGTTCTTGCACTTGGGCTCGGCGCCGCTCTGCCGACGTTGCTGCGTGCCAAGACCAAGGCCGCCGGCGAGGCAGGCCGTACGGTCAGACTCGAAGTGGCGCGCGACAGTTCGCCGGCAACGCCTCAAGTTTCATTTGCTTCCGGATTTGCTCCGGTCGTGAAAGAGGTCCTGCCGGCCGTTGTGAATATCTCCACGACGAAAATCGTGCGCGTCCGGAAAACAGAGGAATTCGCCCCCCTTGGCACAGACTCGTTCTGGCATCAGTTTTTCGGCGGCGAGTTCGGCCCAGAATTTCAGACCCCTCGCAAGCAACGGGAATACGCCTTGGGCTCCGGCGTCATCGTGAGCCCGGATGGGTATATCCTCACCAACAATCACGTCGTCTCGCGCGCGATCAACGTCCAGGTTTCAACCAGCGGCGGCCGGCCGTACAAGGCCCAGGTCATCGGCACCGACCCCAAGACCGACATCGCTGTCCTGAAAATCGACGCCACCAACCTTCCTGTTCTGCCTTTGGGCAACTCGTCCAAGGTGCAAGTCGGGGATTTCGTGCTCGCGGTCGGCGACCCGTTCGGCGTGGGAAAGACTGTGACGATGGGCATCGTTAGCGCCACCGGCCGAGGCGATCTCGGCATCGAGCACTACGAGGACTTCATCCAGACCGATGCCGCCGTCAACCCGGGCAATTCCGGCGGCGCCCTGGTCAACGTGCGCGGCGACCTGATCGGCATCAATACCGCAATCCTCTCCAGTTCCGGCGGAAACAACGGCATCGGCTTCGCCATCCCGATCAACCTGGCCCGCAACGTCATGGAGCAGATCCTGAGCCACGGTCGTGTCATTCGCAGCTACCTGGGCGTCGGAATCCAGGGCGTCACGCCCCATCTTGCCAAGGCCTTCGGTCTATCTGAAGTTCGCGGGGCGCTTGTCGACCGGGTCAGCCCTGGCAGCCCGGCGGCGCAAGCCGGAATCCGGACGGGCGACGCCATTCTGACGATGAATGGCCAGCCGATCCGAGACGTCGACGAGCTCGGTCTGCGGGTCTCCGAGAGCACGCCCGGTACGACGGTACATCTCGGAATCCTACGTGGTGGAAAAATGCAGGACGTCGCCGTAAAGCTCGCTGAGCAGCCTCAGTCCTCAGAAGCATCGAGAGTTTCGCAGCAGTCGACCGCGGCGCTCTCGGGGGTACAGGTCCAGGACCTGACCCCAGCGATCGCGCAGGAGCTCGGGCTTTCATCCCCTACGCTTGGCGTCGTGGTCGCCAGCGTCGACCAGGGCAGCGCGGCCTACTATGCCGGGCTCGAGCGCGGCGACGTAATCCAGGACGTGAATCACCAACCCGTGAGCAACCTTGCGGAATACAACCAAGCCACGGCTCACCTGGGAAAGCAAGCCGTTCTGTTGTTGGTCAACCGCGGAGGCGCAACGTTCTTCACCGTCGTTGAGCCGCATTGACGCATCGAAAGCAGAAGTCAGGCAGCGCGCCGGAAAGCCGGAAGGAGAGCCCGGAATCCGGCGCGCCTCCGCACTGCTTCCATTACGGGGTGACGAGGACGGCTGTTGTCGGGAATTATGACTCCCCTGCTTAGTAAGACCTTCGGCTGTCCGCGGGCGCAAAGGCAAACACCATTCGCTGCTGCTTCACTCCTCCCCAATGGGCTGCCGACGTTTTCCCGCCGCGCAAGCCTTTTGCGATGCACCCGTTTCTACGCGCACCCGATCCTCCCGAGCCTTCCCGAGCAAAGGGCAAGGGTGAACGCACTAGGACCTGTTAGAGGGTCGCGCTCTTGGAAATAGTTGTTCCGCTCGATGGCAGACCGCGTGCGTTCCTGCGAGCATGGAAATGCAGCGAGAGACCGCTCATTCGATCCACCTCGCCCGGTGAGGAGGCCAATGGAAACGAAGTGGACATGGAAAGGAGAAATGCGATGGAAGCCATAATCAAAGACGTCAGGTTTCGCAGGACCAGTAAAAAGATTCCGATCGTTGCCGGCCTGCTGGTGTTGGCGGCCGCAATGATGAACGGCCAAGCAGCTATGGCTATGCCCGAAGTTCCGGACCCTGGAAGCCAGGCCGGGTACGCGGCGCCGCTGAGCAAGGAAGTCTATGGCCGGCTGGTCACCATCCCCTGGTACAGCGTCTTCGACAATCTGGAATACTCGATTCAGGGCCGTACCGTGACGGTCAGCGGTCAGGTCGTTTTCCCTCTGACGAGATCTTCGGTGGCGAACTCACTCGAGGGAATTCCCGGAGCGACGCGCATTGTCAACAACGTCACTGAACTGCCATACAGTCCCTTCGACAATCAGGTTCGCCGGGCGGAATACCGCGCGCTCTTCACGTACAATTCGCCGCTCTTCCAGTATTCGCTCGGCGTCACTCCGCAGATTCACATTATCGTGGATAACGGCCACGTCACTCTGGTTGGGGCTGTGAGCAGCAAAATGGATCGGCGAATCGCCGACATGCGAGCGCTTTCGGTGCCGGACGTATTCTCAGTGACAAACGATCTGCAGGTTGAGCGGTAACGATCGGTGAAAAGAGAGAAAGTTTGAGGTGACTCTAATGAGGACATTATGGAGCAATAGTTGGTTGGTGATGGCTTTCATGCTGGGAGCAGCCCCGGTGGCGATCGCAGCGCCAGCCCGGATGCCCAGACCCGGCTCGCTCAACAGCGTGCAAGGCCAAGTGAAACTCAATGGACACTCGGCGTGGCCTTCGCAGAGCGAGGCCGTCCGGATGCCTGAAGTGATCGAGACGCGGCGTGGAAGAGCGGAGTTGCTGTTGACTCCCGGTTCTTTCTTGCGAATTGGCGATGACTCCGAAGCTCGGATCGTTGCCCGAAGCCTCGCGAATACGACCGTGAAGGTGGCCCGGGGCACAGCGTTGTTGGATGCACGAGCCGACTTCAAACATGACCTGACCATCCTCATGGACGGTACGAGAACAAGAATCGAAAAGAAGGGTGTTTACGGCTTCAATGCAAGTCAGCAGACGATCAGCGTCCTGGGCGGGAAAGCTAAAGTTTACCAAGGAGATTCCCATGTGACGCTAAAAGGCAAGCGCCAACTCCAAATCGCCAGCCAAACCCCGCTCGAAATCAACAGGCTCAACGTTCGCGCCTTCAAGTCCAGCTCGCTCTACCGATGGAACAAAGTCAGAAGCAAATATGAATCCAAGGCCAAGAAGAGCGTGCAGGAAGCGATTGCGCAATCCGGCCATTGGTATGGACCGGGGTGGTACTGGTCGCGTTTTTGGGGCTTCTACACCTACGTTCCTTCACCCGGAGGAATGTATTACTACAGCCCGTATTACCCGTACTACGGCTCCTACGCCGGCCCAGCCTGGGGCGATTGGGACGGGGACGGGGGCTGGGGCTGGGGTGGTTGGGGCGGGGATGACGACGACGGCGGCTAGTTCTCGCGCCAGCCTCTTTGCTAGTAACGGTGCCCCCTTCGGCGAACCGATGAGGTTCGCCGAAGGATTTTGGCGTTCAAGTTCAAGGCGCCTTACCTTCGTGCCGAGCCTAGCGAAGCATCCCATTCGCACGCCAAGGCCAACCCGAAACGAACTCTGTGCGCCTATGACGCAGGGGGAGCCCTTAACCTACTTCCCCGCTTTCGAAACGGGAGCGTGTTTTTCCGGATTTATCTTATGGGCGTCAAACAGTCCCGACCTGCGGTTGTAGCGGATGGCCGCGCTCGCCACGACGAAGGCCGCCGCAACAGCCACCAGAAGGATGATGGTACGGATCAGATGTCTCGAACGTCCGTGCTTCACAATTCCCCCTCAAAGCGAGAATGTTTCGTCATGGATGTGCTCCGCGGGGATCCCCAGCCCCTCGAGTGCGGGCATCACGATCCTGGCCATGGGCGGCGGACAGCAGACATAGGCCCCCCTTGTGATCCCGTTCTGCGGCGCCAGGTATTTTGCGATGGCGCCCTTGCCAATGCGGCCCCGTTCGCCCTTCCAGTCCTTGCCGACGCCGGTCAGGAAGAGCACGGTCTTCAACTCCGGTGCACCGGATTGGGCGATCTGCTCCAGCTCCTCGCGCCCCACAAATTCCCCTTCGGTCCGGTTGCTCCACAGGAGAAGCACCTTCTTGCGCGCCTGTGTATCGTGCATGTGGCGCAGCATGGCAAGGAAGGGAGTAATGCCGATGCCGCCACAGATGAACACCAAGTCGTCTTCCTCGGGATAAAAGACGTAGGAAAAACGCCCATAGGGTCCGTCGACGTCCGCGTTGTCCCCCACCTGCGTCTGGCCGATGCTGGAAGTGAAGTCGCCAACTTCTTTGATGGTGGAAGCGATGCCGGGCCGCGTGGGCGTCGAGGAGATGGTCCAGTGGTGCTCCTCCACCGGCAGGCCGCGGCCCCGCCGGAAGGTGATGTACTGGAACTGTCCGGGCGCGTAAGGGGAAACGGTCCGTCCGGCCGGCGGCGCAAGTTGGATCGTCCACACCCTCGGCGCGTCTTGCCGGACCGCGGTCACTCTATAAGCGTTGCGCTTCAGCCTGGCCGGCCGCAACGCCTTGTGGAAGAGATAGACCGTCACTGCGGCGGCCAAAGCAACCGCCCAATAAACCCGCAGTGCCGCGGCCGTCAGGTCGCCGCCAATCTTGAAGCTGTGCGCGAACCCGAGCGCCAGGATCGCCACAAAAAGCGCGTTGTGCAGCTTTCGCCAGGATTCGAACTCGATGTTCAGCTTGCGCCGCCACAGGCTGGTGACCTCCGTCGAAACCAGCGCCAGCAGGGCCAGCCGCCCCAGCCATACGGGCCATTGGACGTGGAGCGAGTCCAGCAGATACCAACGCCCGCTGCCCCAGGAGATCAGCGTGATGTGCAGAACGATTAGGCACAGCGCAATCACTCCCGCGGCCTTGTGGTAGCGGAAAATCATGTCCAGGCCGAAAGGCCGCTCTATCCACTTGATGCGCGCCGCTAGAGCCGCCTGCAGGGCAATGATGACGAACGCCACCAGAGCGCAGTTCTTTCCAAGCTGATGGATAAAGCCGTCGTCTGTGTGGGAACGGACCAGCGTCAGCAGAATCAGCGCAAAAACCGTAATGAAAAGGTACAGGAAAACGCGAACCACGCCACTGCTGTAATTGGTCATCGGCTTGGGCGGCAGCCGCCGGCTCGGGTGGAGCTTCGCTCCGCTCAAGATAATCTCGAGTATACACCACGAGGTCTTCGCCAAGGCGCAGCTCCCCGATTGGCGGCGTCATTACGGCCAAGGCATCGGGGCCGGATGAAGCGTCAAACATCACCACCCATTTCTTTGCGTGGTCCCCCGCCTGTTTTTGACCCTTCGCCTCCCGCGCACCCTTTCCCTGGAAGCGCGACTACCGTCCAGAAACAGATCGCTATGGTTCGGTCACCCACAGTCGTTTAGCTCGCTCAAGGACGCTCTCCACATCTTCAGGCGAACGATCTGGTACTTGCAGGCCCGCAGCAACCGCCAACGGGTCGACGGATGCGGATAGCTAATCTGCAAGTCCCGCCGAGGGGTGCTACTTGCCAGCTTCCTTAGGACGAACTAGGGTGCGGGGCCTGCCCAGGTAATGATTCCGCTCGATGGTGGATTGCGCCCGTTCGTCTGATCATGGACGTGCCGAGAAAGACCACCGGGTCGACCTCGAGCAATGAGGAGGTCAATGACAATGAAAAGATGGAAAGTATTTGTGACGATGCTTTGTTTGCCTCTCGTCTGGGTAGCTCTTCAGGGGACAGCCAGGGCTGGTGAATGGACGCAATCTACATTCTTCACGTTCAGCGAGCCCGTCGAAATTCCCGGCAGGGTGCTTCCCGCGGGCTCCTACTTGTTCAAGTTGATGTCTGGGGCTACGAATCGGAACGCGGTTGAAATTTTCAGTAAGAACCAGACGCGTTCCTATGGCACGTTCCTCACGATTCCCGACCGCCGGATGCATCCCACCGGCAAACCGGTGATCCGGCTGGAGGAGCGTTCGGCGGATTCGCCGGAAGCTATTCACGCCTGGTTCTACCCCGGAAGTTACTACGGCCATGAATTCGTCTACCCGAGGGTTCAACACCGCGGGATGGTCGAAGCCTCCGGGCGGCAAGCGTCGGCCGATTCGACGGGGCTGGCCGCAGACGTCCTCGGGGCAACAAAATCAGTGGCCGGGGCGGTCGCTTCTGGCACGCGAGACACTCTGCACTTCCTCGCAAAGTCCACCTGAGGCGGCCAGTGGCCAGGACGCAGATTCCGGCTGGAGTTGGAGTCGTCCGTGCAATCGCCCCAGCGCCCCAGCCGGAACCTCCCGGCGACCCCGCGCGGAAAGCGAGAAGAGCAACCTGCTCTATACGCACATCACGCCAGAAACCGTCTCACGTGTATCTGGCAAGAGCCCAGACCACGAAGGAAAAGAGATAAAACCGAGCAGTTGCAAAAGGAGGACAGGCAAGATGAAAAGGCTCGACAAATTGTTTCCCGGAATTCTTGTTCCGATGTTGTTCCTGTTCGCGGGTCTCGCTTCCGCTCAAACGGTCCCGCAAAGAGAAGGACCTCCGTCCCAACCCGAGCGGGCAATAACAGCCGACCCAGGATTCGGAAAGCCGACGAACCTGCGCGGATCGCTCTGGATGGTAGACGGTAGGCGAAACCTCGTTGTAGTGATGACATCCAACGGCATTCCATTCGATTTCCAGGTCACGCGGAAGACGCGGATTGATGTGAACGGCGCGACCGCGACATTCGCGGAATTGACGGGCCAAATCCACAACCACGTGCTCGTGAATTTTATGCCGGAGCCCATCGGCGACATTGCCCGGTCAATCGAAGTGGCTGGAACTTGAGGGTCAGCCGACTTGCTGTTCGCGGAATGGCATGTGCCTTACGCCGCAGCCGCTGCGACCATTTGACTATCCGAGGTTCGCACCAAGCGTGCCCCGTTGCTTGCTCCACCAGCCAGACCCCCGAAGGAGGCGCACGAGGATGGGAGTTTCCGGGGGAAAAACCTGGCTTTTGGCCATCATTCACGGCCTTGCCTTGAGCGGGCGAATTTCTCCGGGCACAACGCCCCCTGTTCTGAACGGAGCGCAATTGCTTCCATAAGCGAATCACTTCAATCAGCCGCGTGCGCCCGTTCAACCCTCCCAGTCATGCGTGGCTGATCTCCAGCGTAACGAGTGCGTCCATTCGGGCGCTCCGTCAGCGTGCCGAAGGATGCGGATGGCCTGCCAGCAGGGCCTGTCAAGGGGCGCTGCTTGCCAGCTTCCCTAGGGCTAATTAGGGTGCGGCGCTTCCTCAAACAGTGGTTCCGCTCGATGGTGGAACACGGCTGGTCCGCCGATTATGGGAATGCCGAGACAGACCGCCTGATCAACCTCGGACAATGGGAAGGTCAAGGACAATGAAAAGATGGAAAGGCTTGATGATTTTGCTCTGTTTCCCGCCGGGTGTTGTTGGTCTGGCTCGTCCCGTCCGCGCGGAATCGGCCCGCAGGAATGCCCTCCAGCGCATACGGAATGCCCGAGCAGCTTTTCACGAGATTATGAGCGCTCCCGATAGCGGGATCCCGCGGAACCTATTGGGGTCGGCAGAGTGCATTGCCGTCATTCCCGGCGAGAAACAATTCGCCTTCCTTGTCGGAGGGCAATACGGGAAGGGACTGGTCACTTGCCGTACGGCACACGGGTGGAGCGCGCCCGTCTTTCCGACGGCTGTGGTAGGCAGCTTTGGCCTGCAGAGCAGCGCGGCTCATCAGGAGCCGGAGAAGGAGAACATCCATGGAAAGTCAGACTAACGCGGTAACCACTTGCAACACCCATAGCGAGGCTGAAGAAGCCGTGAAGGATCTTGGAAAGTCGGGGATGGATATAAAGAAACTGTCGATCGTCGACGACGGCTATCGTCTCGAAGAGCATGTAGTTGGCTACTACACGACCGGCGACCGCATGAAGCAGTGGGCAGTGACGGGCGCGATCTGGGGCTGGGCACTCGGCTTCCTCGTCGGTGCAGCATCCTCCTGGTTCCCGGGTTTCGGCTTCAATCCCGTCTCCGGACCGTTCATCACCTGGCTCCTGGCAGCCTTCGAAGGAGCCGTCGTCGGTGGCGGGCTCGGTGCGGTGGGCGCTGGTCTATACGGAATGAGTATGCCCAAGAACAGCGTGTTGCGGTACGAGACCGCATGGAAGGCGGGCAAGTATCTTCTGATTGCGTATGGTTCGGCCGATGAGGTTGCCCGAGCCAGAGCGGTTCTCGGAACCGCCCATGCTGATGCAATGGCCCGTCCTCCCGCTGGTTTCGTTGCGCCGGCCGAAAGCTCGCATGTGCATCCTATGCACACGCGGGTTTGCGAAAAGGACATTCGCCGGATCGAAGGAAGCCATGGGGAGGACTAATCTCGTGCCGCTCGCCGCCTTCCTCGCTCCCCTGGACCACGCTTCTGCTTCGGGCGGCCTGGTTCCAACGAATCAGGCGTTCACGCCGGACACGGACCACTTCCCCCAAACCAATGTTAATCCAGGGCAAGTGAAAGCGATTTATCGCGAAAGCGTGGCCCTTCGGACATGAGTCAGATATTCGGTTATCGAATCGCTCCGAACGGCTGCCAGGACACTTACCTCCGGCGTTTTCGTGAGTGATGCAGCAATGTAAGGAGGAATCACCATGACAATGAAAGTAACGCGGCGCGAGGTGGTTGGAGTGACCATTCTCGACCTCGTTGGGCGCATCGCGCTTGGCGATGGCAACATCGTGCTGCGCGAAACCGTGAAGGAATTGGTCGACCAGGGGCAGAGGCGAATCTTGCTGAACCTAGGCGAAGTGACATATGTCGATAGCGCGGGTCTGGGCGAGTTGGTCAGGGCTTACATGCTCGTCCATAGAGAGGGCGGAGAGATCAAGCTGCTGAACCCCACAAGAAGGGTGCGCAACGTACTCGAGATCACCAGATTGCATACCGTATTCGACGTGCACGAGAGCGAGGATAGCGCAATCAATGCATTCAGCGCAGAGCAGATCGCGACACCATCGTCTGCACAAGTGTGAAGCCCGGTTTATCCAACCGTTGCCACGCGTTGCGGGCCGATGTGAAAGGACGGCGGTGCTGCCTCAGGGGTACCCAGCGGACGATTGCTAGATGACATTCAGGACTTTCGCCCGCGCGCTCGCAGCGGCGATCTCGTTGATTCTGCCTTCGCACAGCGCGCTGACCCAAGGGGGGCCGGCCCGGTGCAGGCGTCGATCCGTTATCCTAGCCTCCACGGTGAGACCATTGTGTTCGAGGCCGGGGGCGCGGTCTGGAGAGTGGGGTTGCAGGGGGGCGAGGCTGTGCCCCTGCCCGATGGGCCGACACCTCGATCATCACCATCATCAGCTTCTGGATGCAATAGTCGAGGCTCAGGGCGACCCCAGCGAACCTTGATCTTCCCGTTCCGTTGGGTTACCGGTTGTGGCATCAAACCCAATATGGCTACATCGCCACAGGCGTGAACACATCCTTCCCGGACAAGGGTCTGAGCATCTGCGTTCGCTCACAATGGCTGTGCCCGCGCGGACTGGATTTGGCCGTGGCTCACTTCCGGTTCGGGAAGGGCTGCCGACAGATATTCTTTGCCGGTAGGATCAAGTCTCTCACAACACGCCAGGGGGCCCAGAGTTTCTCGATCAACCGCCAGGGCGAAGTCTCTGGGCATGAGACGCATGGACTCGGGGCAGTATCGCTTTGACGAGCGCGGTCTTTTTGCGAAAAATTCGTATCCCGTGTGCGTGCGGATTCCTGGCTTCCGCTGTAAGCTCCTCCAGGAACACCACATCACGAAAAGGATCGCTCATGGTCTTAACACGACTGTCATCGGCGAAGGGGCCAAATTACGAGGGTCCAAATGGGGGTCCAAACTTGAGAAGGCGCGCTCGCCGGAAGGCGAGGAAAACAACGGGCTTAGGGAAATGAATCATTGTCTCCGGAACCAGAGGTCGGGCGTTTCCCGAAGGAAGGCTTCGGGACAGGCGCCTCGCCCCAGGCGCGCCATTCCCTTTAGAATCAATCCAAGAAAACAAGGGATCGAGGAGGTGACCGCGGATGCCAAGACCAGCATTCATACGGTCAATTTCCCCGGCAAACGCAGTTCTCACGCCCCGTCAATCACTTGGCGATGAGCTTTGGTGGGCTTTGACCCTCGGAGGGTCACGCAAGGGTCCAATCGCGAACGCTGGGTAAGTTGTTTAGGATCCAATTCCTGCTGTCCTCGCATGGTGTCGCGGAATCGTAGCCATAACGGCTACAGACTTTGGGAAGCCGGAAGTGAAGTTCTTGAGTACACGCGAGTTGCGGAATCGGCCGGGAAGCGTTCGCGACTTGGCGCAGTAAGGACGATCTGGTGTTGACGACAAACGGCAAGTCGTTCGCGATCCTCGTCGGGCTTGACGAAGAAGAGCTTGAAGAGACTGCCCGTGCCATCCGCCAGGCGAAGGCACAACTGGCGCTATTGCGTCTGCGCAAACAGGCAGCACGCCGCGGCGTCGACCGGATGCCGGCCCGCGCTATTGACGCGGAGATTCGCGCCGTTCGCTCCAGACGCAAGTCGGCGTGAGAGTCGTAATCGATACGAATGTGCTGGTCTCCGGAGTCCTGAACCCCCACGGCCCGCCCGGACGCATCGTCAATGCCCTTCTGTCAAAGGCGGTCACGGTATTGCACGACGAGCGAATTCTGTTGGAGTACCACGAAGTTCTGTTCCTGCCATACTTCGGCTTCGCGCGTTTCGATGTGGAAGTTCTGCTTAATTTTGTGGAATCGGAAGGAGAGCATGTCAGCGCTGAGCCTCTTTCGCTAGTATTGCCCGAGGCGAGCGATCTGCCCTTTCTGGAGGTCGCGACGAGCGGCCAAGCCGAGGCACTGATTACCGGCAACGTCTAGCACTTCAAGCCGCGACGCGGCGAGCATCCTGTGCCGGTCGTAACGCCCGCAGATCTCCTTCGGCGCCAGGGCGAATAGCCCAGCCCCACAAACTCATCTCCGTCCATGCTTGATGACGGCGCCGCCTTGCCGTCTTGAAGCTGGCGCTCTGCCATCTGCTTCCTGGCAGTGCGCCCCACTGCTTTTCTCCGCGAGGGTGGCAGGATGCGTTTCTCGTCCACTTGCCTCTTTCAAGACCGGCGCGTCAGTGCCGCTCTGGTTTTTCGGGCCGTTCTAGGGGAGCAAGGGGCACAAGGATCGGCGGTGTCGGAGTGGCATTCGGATAAAGGTTCTCTATATCGGTGGACTCACCGCCTGGATGAGGGTGGAAAGTAACCCGGCGCAACCAGAACGTCCCCCGAAGGTTCAGAGCGGCCCTGTTTTGCGGCAACTTTTGAAGCTTCACATTCGCTTTGACGCGAATCCACTCCCCGGGTCTCAATAGCAATATGCTTCCCTTGCGAGCCTCTGTGCCGTAGAGCGAAACGTATCCCAGAGTAGACGTCGCGTCCCCCGTCACGACTAGGGAAAGGCTCATATAGGTGAAAGCCAGCGAATCGCCGCTGGGCTGGAGGTCAGACAAATGGGGAAAGATAGGAATTTCAATGGCAGCGGTACCTGTGTTGCGAACCCGAAACTCGACTTCGACCGGCTCCAAGGGATCGATGTCTGTCGGCGCGACTCGTAGCAACCAGACGCCTAGGGCGTGCGGGTCGCGCCGGTCGGGCGCGCCGTCTCCCACACCGATGGCGGACCACCCACCTCCCGTGCACGGTCCCCCTTTAGGGCAACTCGCCGCTGGTGCCGGTGGATAACGAAGTTCGGTGCGCTGTCGAACGGAAGTGAGGTCGATGAACTTTACCTCTTGCGCTCCCACCCAACATGGACAGGAAAGCATAAGCAGCAGAAGCGCGCTAGGGAAGACTGGCAACAAACCCCACCCCGCTCGGTTGGTGCAACGCTCCACACCCTCCGTTCTAACAGGGGAGCGCTCCGGCGTCCACAACAAGAGGGTTAGCCGCAACGCTGACTGCTCAAGCAGTTCGCCCACAAGAAAGCCATTGGCGGGCGACCTCTCACCGCTCGTCACCTCATCCCCTTCGCTCCAGGGGGAATCACTCGCGGGATGCGCTCGTTCACCGGCGGCAACGGCGGTAGGGGCTCATGGGGCTGAGTTTGATACCAGTAGGCGACGCTATAGTAGTTGTCACCGCGGTCGTTCGCTGCACCATGCTCGATTGTGGCGCGCAGCGATTTCGTGAAGGGGATAGGCGAATCCAGGTGGAAGCGGTAAACGGACCACCGCGCGCCTTGTACCTCCCGGCCGACCAGCGGCGCTCCATAGAGCGGGTAGGAGAATGGCCGGCCGCCGAAATCCCACGCGCCGAGGAAATAATCTTCAGTCCCCGTGCCTTCGATGGAGGGCATTTTCGCGCCGTCGACGAAAAACATGTCGTTGCCTTCGCCCCACCAGCCGTCGGAATTCTCGATGACCGACATGGTCACTCCGGCGAGCTCGCCCCGGCCGCGCGCCTCGAGCCAAACGTAGTTGTATTTCCCGTCTAGGTCGAACTTTGCATTCGGGTGAGCGACGTTGGGTGTTGCCTGGCGGTATTCGGCGTGAAAGTAAAGCGTGTCCGGAGGGAGCGGATGGGAGTAAGCGCGCACGTCAATGTTCCAGTAGATGGCGTTCACGGGTTCCGAGCCCTGATTCGTCACCGTGATTTTCGCGTGCCTTTCAAAGGGCATGGGGAAAAAGCAGTTCAGGGCATTGTCCGGCGCCACTTGAAGCGGAATGGACTTGTAGTAGACATATTCCCCCAGCCCAAGGCCGAAGAAATCGCCGAGCGGCGTTAGCACGCTTGGCGAGGCTTCGCCGTCCCAGTACATTCGCAAGACGATCTTCTTCAGGGCGTAGCGCTCGCTCGCGGCGATCGTGATCCAGATGTGCGTGATCTCTCCCGGGCCGCGTTCGTCGAGCAAAGTGAGCGTATCGCCCGCAGGAATAGTGCGATAGTCATGGTTGCGCCCGGCGCGGTCGTAGCTTGAGATGCGTTTCAGCACGTAGCTCTGCGGCCGCGTGAGATTCGAGAGCGTTGTCGCCGATTGCGCCCTCCCTGCAGCCGCGAAACCGAGCAGACAACAAACGGAAAGTAACCAACGCATTTTCTCCTCCTCATGGGAAATCCATCAGGATGGCCCCCTAGCCTGCTTTATTCATGAAGACTCATGCGCAAGATTCGGTGGCGCGCCCGAGCACTGTCATCCTGAGCGTAGCGAAGGATCCCGCGCGCTCGACAGGCGGTCGGGATTCTTCGCCCCGATGAACTGCATCGGGGCTCAGAATGACAGTCCTTTTTACGATGCCGAGAGAATTCTTCATGAATAAAGCGGGCTAGTTTCGCGATCCGCGCTCGGCCGCCGGAATCGGCCGCCTGCCTTCCGCCAGCAGCGACCCGAACGCTCTTCCCACATCCCTGTCGGTCACAAGTATACGCGGGACAGCCATGATTTCGGTCCGTTGCGAGACACGGCCCCACGCGATGGAGAATGCGGCCAAGTAGCCCGCCTGTCGCGCGGCGGCCATCAACTGTTCGTCGTAAATCCCGTAGGGCCGCGCGAGCAAATCCACACCCTTGCCGAGCCGACGATCGAGAACCTCCTTCGACTTGTCCAGTTGCCAAGTGACAAACTTCCGGTAATTGCTCGCGGAAAGCCGTCGTTTCTCCACGCGGAAATTGGGATGCCAATAGGTGTGGGATTCGATGTCGAAAAAACCAGTAGCTTGGAGCTGCTTCAGCTCCTGCCACGTCATCGCATAAGACGCGTTTGAAATTGCCGACGGATAGATGAACAGAGTAACGGGATAGCGATAGCGCTCGATGAGAGGCCGCATGACGGTGAAGACGGACTTGTGGCCGTCATCGGCGGTGATGGTCACAGCGCGAGCGGGCAGTTCGCCGCGCCCCTCGATGTAATGCACAACGTCACGCAAAGGGACCACGTTGTAGCCGTTGTCGTGAAGGAACTGGAGCTGGCTGGCGAAAACCGACGTCTTGACGGTCGTCATGCCGGGCGATGACGGCCCAAAACGGTGATAGGCGAGGATAATGGCCGAGCGAGCAGCTTGGGGAGGAGTGTGGACTTTCGCCGGAACGCTCACTGCAGCGAGCGATCCGGCGATGAGCGATGCCGTGAGCCAGCGCAATCCACGATTATTCTACTCCCGGCGGCCAGCTGCGGGAAGGCGGGGTGGTCGGAAGATGGGCCTCGGCCCAGTCTGACCCTCCGAGGGTCGCAGCAGGATCCATGCGCTCACGCTCAAAGGCATCTTCCGAGAAAGTCATCTTTCTCGCAACCTCGCGCGCCGGCGGTTGCGAGGAAGCGCTTCTTGGTCCTCATCGTTACTCCTGGCCGTACAGCGCGATCGTGCCATTCGTAAAAGGCCGGCCAAGTACTTGACTGGGGAAGACTCGGGGGCTAGGCTTCTGGACAAGCTTAGGCACAGCAAGCGCGGATCACGATGTCGAGCAGCCCGGCGTACACGCTCAGGAAGTCAGGCGCAGTCGTCCTGTCCGCGGGAGCCATTGCAGTGGCTTTTCTGGTCCCGATTGCGGCCGCACAAACGCTGTCGCCGGGCGAAGTGCGCATCGGGGCCGGACCTTACCGGCCCGAGTCCCAGAAGCTTCGCGTGGAGAGCCGTCTGGTCCGAGTTGAGGTGGTGGTACGCGACAGCCGCGGTCACGCCGTCGCCGGCCTGACCAAGGGCGACTTCGCGCTTTTCGATTCAAGCCACCGGCGAGATATCTCTGAATTTTCCGTCGAAGAATCCCCCGTGGCCAGCCCGATCCCAACCACAGCCTCAACCGCCCCATCGGGGGTTTCGAGCATGCCGGGCACGATTCAACATGTCCCCAGCCCCCCTCGATGGATTGGACTGTTCTTCGATGACATCAACACGCCCTCCAGCGACCTGGTGCGCGCGAAAATCGCGGCCAGGCGCTTTATCAGCGAAGCGACCCGGAGCGGCGAGCGGATTGGCGTGTTCACCACCTCGCAGGGAGAAATCCTCCCGTTCACGACCGACACCAGTGCTGTCCTCAAGTCCGTGGCGAAGGTACAGTCTCATCGGCGGATGAGCGCAGGGGGGTTAAGCTCATGCCCAAGAATCACGCCCTACGAGGCGTATCTCATCGTGAACAACGACCCTGGCACAACGTCGGCAAAGCTTTCCGAAGCATGTAACTGTTCCGGGGAAGGCGATTTTATTACGGGATGCGAGATAACCGGCATGACCGTCACCACCGTAAGTATTCCAAGACTGCCACCTAATCTCCGCAGGATACTCAGCATGGTGGTAGCGCAGGCTCGAGCCACGTGGAACCAAGCCCGCGTCGTCACGCAAACAACCCTGGATGCGGTCCGGGCCGCTCTCGGCCAACTGGCGCAGGCCAAGGGTGACCGCATACTGCTCTTCGCATCGTCCGGATTTCTGTCGGGAGACTTGGGACCGGAAGTGCACGAAATCATGGACCAGGCATTGAGGGCGGATGTGGCGATCGATTCCCTCGACTCTAAGGGCCTGTATACGGAGCAGCCCGGTGGGCCGCAGGGTGAACCTTCGCACTCCCCCGGCTCCGAGTTGGCCATGTTGCATAACATGACGGTCCTTGGGGACCAGCTCGAGAGCGAGGATTACGCCATGGCCGACTTCGCCGAAGGCACGGGCGGACTTCTGTTCCGCAACGACAACGACCTCGATTTTGGGTTCCGCGAACTCGGTCTTGCCCCTGCTTATGCCTATGAATTGGGTTTCCCGCCGGACGAGGATGGCAAATACCACAAGATCGAGGTGAAGCTGAAGAAGGGGAACCACGACTCTATCGAGGCACGGCCCGGCTATTTCGCGCCCACAAAAGAGGGGATGGAACCAAAGGGCCTAAGCGCGGATGAGAAGATCGACGCGGAGATGCGCGGTTCCGAGGAGAGGAGCGATTTTCCGCTAAGCGTCAACGCGAAGCCGGCAAGGGACAGCAAAGGAAACCGAACCGTCAACGTGCAGGTGCACGTGGATATCGAGACGCTTCCCTTCGAGAAGCAGAAGGACCGCCACGAGGAGCTGCTGACGTTCGTGGCCGCTCTGTTTGACGCGCAGGGGCACTTCGTAACGGGCAAAGAAGCACAGATGGAACTGGCGCTGAAGCCGGAGAGCTTCGAGCGCCTGACGAAAAGCGGGATGAGCGGCAGCATGTCGCTCCCAGCGACGCCGGGGAAATACCGGCTCCGCGTGGTAGTCGAAGAAGCCGTCAAAGGAGAGATGAGCGCCACCACCCAGAGCGTCCAAATTCCCTAGCTTCGGGCGGAGCGGGGCGGAAGGCTTTCCTTTCGGTCCCATGGCGCGGCTGGGAAGCCCTGTTTGTTCGCAGGAGCGGTTACGCGCGGAAATCAAGAAACGCGGTCGACCAGCATGACCCGCTCTTCGTGGTCGATTTCCTCGAGGCGCACTTCGATGATCTCGCTCGGCCGCGTCTGAACGTCGCGGCCAATGAAGCGAGCTTCGATGGGCAGCTCCCGGTGCCCGCGATCGATCAAGACGCACAGGAGCACTCGCCGGGGCCGGCCTAGGTCGAAGAGGCCGTTCATGGCCGCGCGCGTGGTGCGGCCGGTATAGAGAACGTCGTCGACCAGAACGATGTCGCGATCGTTCACCTCGGGGATATCGCCGGCTTGCACGACGGGCTGGGGAGCCACGGTCGAGAGATCGTCACGATAGAGCGTGATATCGAGCGAGCCGACCGGCACGGGCCGGCCGAGAATGGCTTGGATGTTCCGGGCCAGACGCTGGGCCAAGGGCACGCCCCGGCGGCGAATGCCAACGAGAACCAGGCAATCGAGCTCAGAGGTACGCTCGACGATCTCGTGCGCCAGCCGCTGAAGCGTCCGGTCGATTTCCGTGGCCGACATGAGCTGGGCTTTTTCGACGACGCGCATGGCGGCCCATGCTAACACAGGGCAAGCCCGGGACGCATCCTCTCGGACACCCCTCGAGCGCTCGGTCCGAACTTGAAATTCGGATCGAGCGGGAATAACCTGGGTCAGCGAGTTCGGCTCGCCGCCGGTCCTCGGGAACTGGCCAGATCGGTATCTGTTCTTCATTTTTCGAAACGGTTGCGCAGACGGCATGCCGGCGGGGACTTCCGCCTCTGCCAAGTCAGGGAGGATTTATGGCCACAGCAGCTTCGGCAACAAACCTCGAACCCAGTGTTTCGAGCTTTGTGGAGCGCAAACATAAGATGCTGATCGACGGGAAGTGGACCGAGTCCGCTTCCGGAAAGACCTTTCCCACTTTCAATCCCGCCACCGGGGACGTGCTCTCGGAAGTGGCCGAAGGCGATCGCGAGGACATCAACCGCGCGGTGAAAGCGGCGCGGGCGGCGTTCGAGAGCGGCCCATGGTCGAAGCTGACGCCTTCCGAGCGCGGCCGCCTGATCTGGAAGCTGGCTGATCTGATCGAGAAGCACACCGAAGAATTGGCCCAAATCGAGAGTCTGGACAACGGCAAACCGTTGACCGTCGCCCGGGCCGCGGACGCCCCGCTCGCCGCGGACCTGTTCCGCTACATGGCGGGCTGGGCCACGAAGATCGAGGGCACCACGATACCTCTTTCCGTCCCGTACACGCCCGGAACCCAGTACTTCGCCTACACGCTTCGCGAGCCGGTTGGGGTGGTGGGCCAAATCATCCCCTGGAATTTTCCGCTGCTGATGGCGGCGTGGAAGCTGGGGCCGGCGCTGGCTTGCGGCTGCACGGTGGTGCTGAAACCGGCCGAGCAGACGCCGCTTTCGGCGCTCTGGCTTGGCGAACTCATCGAAGAAGCGGGGCTTCCCGCCGGCGTCGTCAACATCGTTCCCGGTTACGGCGAGACGGCGGGCGCGGCCTTGGCCGCCCATCCCGATGTGGACAAGGTGGCTTTCACCGGCTCGACCGAGGTCGGGAAGCTGATCCTCCAGGCCGCAGCAGGCAATCTGAAGAAGGTTTCGCTCGAACTGGGCGGCAAGTCCCCGAACGTGGTGTTTGCCGATGCCGACAGGAAGAGCGCCATTGCGGGCGCGGCAGGCGCCATCTTCTTCAATCACGGACAGTGTTGCTGCGCCGGATCGAGACTGTACGTGGAAGACAAGATCTTCGACGAGGTGGTTGACGGCGTGGCCCAGCGGGCCAATCGCATCCGCATGGGCCCGGGCCTCGAGACCGGGACTCAGATGGGACCGCTCGTCTCCGAAGAGCAGCTCCGTCGCGTCTGCGGCTACCTCGAATCCGGGAAAGCGCAAGGCGCCAAGGCGGTTGCGGGCGGCGAGCGAATGGGCGAGAAAGGCTATTTCGTGAAGCCCACGGTGCTCGTCAATACGAACGACAAAATGAAGATCGTGCAAGAAGAAATCTTCGGGCCGGTGGTCACCGCCATTCCCTTTCGCGATCCGGAAGAACTTTTGCCCAAGGCCAACGATTCCGTCTACGGACTGGCGGCGGGCGTGTGGTCGAGCGATATCAAGAAAGCGCACGCCTTGGCCTCGAAACTCCGGGCCGGAACCGTGTGGATCAACTGTTACAACATCTTCGATGCCGCGCTGCCCTTCGGCGGCTACAAGCAATCCGGCTGGGGCCGCGAAATGGGTCGCCAAGCGCTCGAACTTTACACGGAGACGAAAGCTGTCTGCGCCGCCCTATAAATCCCGCCGGACGTACTCCGGCATCGCCGGGGACGCCGCGGCGGGGTTTCGGTGATTTCTGGAATCGCGGCCGCTTCGCGGCGTCAGGCTTTGGCTCCGCGCTCGCGGCTCTGCCTCGGCCCTATCGGACAGGATAAGGGGCGTGCCACGACTGTCACCTCGCAACCCTCGGGACCTATCGAATCGTCGGAGGGAAGAGAATGAAAAGGGTTGTACTTTCTTGCGCAGTTCTGATTTTGCTTGCCGGATTCGGGTCCGCGACGCCCGCCTGGGCTTGGGGCTGCGAGGGACATGAGGCTGTCGCCTACATCGCCGAGAAAAATCTCGATCCTCACGCTCGGGCCATGACGCTGAAAATTCTGGCTGCCAGTCCGATCAGTCCCGACCTCCATCGCTATTGCCCCCAGACGGGCCTCGACGCCTTCGTCAGTTCCTCGACCTGGCCCGACGACGAAAGGAGTGCGCGGCCCGAGTCGGTTCCGTGGCACTACATCGACATCCCGCGGGGAGTCTCGCGCGGGAGTTTGCGGAAATACTGCCCGTTGTCCACCGGCTGCGTTGCCAGCGCGCTATGGGCTCAGATCGCCGTGCTGCGCAATCCACGGGATACGGCAAGGCAGAGGGCTGATGCTCTCCGCTTCGTCATTCATTTCGTCGGCGACCTGCATCAGCCTTTACACGCGATCACAAACGACGACTTGGGCGGGAATTGCGTTCCGGTCGCCTTTCAAGGCCCTACGCCCGATCATGTCAATCCCCCCTGGGGAACCCACAACTCCAACCTTCACGCCGTGTGGGACTTCGGCATCATCCAAGCACACTGGCCGGGCCTAACGCCCGAGCAAATCGCCCGCCTTTTGGAAGGGAAATACAAGTCGCGGATTGCGGTCTGGAAGTCGCAACCCGTGGATGTGGCAGGCTGGATTTGGCAGAGCCATCGCTTGGCCCAGAAGGTGGCCTACGGCGATCTCCCCGTCCGAATCCCTCTCCAGAAGCCGGAACCCATGACGTCGTGCAAAGGGGACAACAACATCTGGAATCGGATGCTCGAACTGCACGAAACCCTCGGCCCACGCTACGTAAAGGCGACTTTACCCACGGTTCAATTGCAACTTGCCCGCGCCGGAGCGAGACTAGCGGCAGTGCTCAATTCCCTCTGGCCCTGAAACGGCCCCGCCCGCCAGCCTGAGTTCCAAGCCACGAAACAGCTTCCTGCCCGACGGGCGTTTTCCGGGACGGTACGGCGCCGGATTGATGGGACCGAATTGGTCCGATTGGCCGGCGGATTGGCCGTTGTCTTTGTGGCCGTTCGGTGATAGGTTGTCGGGCGACCCGGAGCCGATGGTGTGAATTCCGGGTGAACAGCCTTGGCCGTGGTGGGCCTTAGGGTGTTGCTAGAGGTGAAGAGCGGTACAAGTCCGTTGCAGCAAGGACCCTCGGATTTGGGAAGCAGCTACAAGCTTCCACTCACGCAGAGACAAAGCGAAGCAGGGGCAGCAGGAGGGACAAAATGCTGTCGAAGATCGAAGAGTACTGGTGTGGGAAGGTGACGCGCGGAACTGGAGGGGCCATGAGAGATTCCGTCAGAAGAGTTATGCGAGTTTGCTCGCTGATCCTTTTCGTCGCGGGAGGGGCGGGGCTCGCGCGCGCGCAGTCTTCAATCTCCGGAGCCGTCGTGGGAACCGTCACCGATAAGACCGGGGCGGTCATCCCCGGCGCTTCCGTCAGCGCGCTGAACTTGGCCACCAACGCAAGTTCCTCGGCGACAACCGATACCGGCGGCCGATACGTGCTGGGGAACCTCCGGCCCGGCCGGTACACGGTCCAAGCTACGGCCAAGGGATTCAGCGCCTACAAGCAGGAAAACGTGACGGTCGAAGTGGGAGGGTCGACGGCCGTGGACATGACGCTGCAAGTGGCGGGGCAAGCCACGACCGTCGTGGTCAGGGGACAAGCCCCGGTCGTCACCACGGACCGCCCCGATTTCAGCAGCACGATCAACCAGCAGTCCATCGACAACCTGCCGATCAATGGCCGGCGGTGGTCGTCGTTCGTGCTGTACACGCCGGGGGTTATTCCCGACGGCCCGTACGGCCTGATCAGCTACCGCGGCATCTCCGGCCTGCTCAATAACAACACGGTGGACGGCGGCGACAACAATCAGGCCTTCTTTTCGGAAGAAAAGGGCCGCACCCGCATCAACTATTCGATCAGTGAAGACGCGATCCAGGAATACCAGGTGAACACCTCGAACTTTTCCGCGGAGTACGGCCGGTCGGCCGGCGGGGTGGTCAACGCGGTGACGAAGACGGGGACGAACCAATTGCACGGGGATGCATTCTGGGATTACCGGGACAGCGATTTCGGCGCCATCAATCCTTTCACCACGCAAACCTTTCTGGTGAACGGCTCGCCGAAAACGGTTCCGATCAACCCCCCGGACAAGCGCCATCAATTCGGCGGCGACATCGGCGGTCCGATCCTCAGGGACAAGCTGTTCTTTTTTTTCAGCGCCGATCAGCAGCTAAGAAACTTCCCGGCCGTCGCCACTCCTGGCAATCCCCCCGGCGCCGAGATAGCTCCGCTCAGCGCCTCCGATCAGGCCGAGTTAGCCTCGATCACCGGCGGGGCGGTCACTCCCGCGCAAGCCGCCCAGGGCTTGGCCTTCCTCGACAGCCTCACCGGGGTCGTGCCCCGGAAGGGCGACGAACTGGTGCTTTTCCCCAAGCTCGATTGGCAGATTAACTCGTCGGAGCATTTCTCGGCCGAGTACAACCGGATGCGGTGGAATTCGCCGGCAGGCATCCAAACCGGGGCCGTGGTTAACCGCGGGATCGAAAGCTTCGGTAACGACTACGTGAAGGATGACACCGTCATCGCGCGACTCACATCGGCGTTTGGAGCGACGACCACAAACCAGTTCCTGTTCGAATACGGCCGCGACTTCGAGTACGAGTTCGGCCAGCACTCCATCGCGGGCGAGCCCGTCGCGGCGCAGACCGGGATTTCCCCGCAGATCACTATCTACTCGCCCGATTACTTTTCCTTCGGCATGCCCAGCTTCCTCCCGAGGCCGGCCTTCCCCAACGAAGGGCGCTACGAATTTTCCGACACGGTGGGCCGGAGCCGCGGCCGGCACCTGTTCAAGTTCGGCGAGGACATCACTCGGGTGGACGATCTCGACCAGAACCTCTACGAACAAGACGGAGCTTACACGTACTACGACCGCGTGCATTTCCTCGCCGACTGGGTCGCAGCGACCAACCATTACTCGACCCCGCCCTGCACGGCCATCGTCAGCGGCGTGAAGGAGAACGTCGGCTGCTACAATGGCGGCTACGCTCAGGGCCTGGGCCCGCTGGGCCTGGAGTTCACCACCTGGGACCTCGGCTTCTTTGCGAATGACGACTACCGGATTCGACCCCGCCTCACGCTGACGCTCGGGCTCCGCTACGATTACGAGCGCATGCCCAAGCCCCAGAATCCCAATCCGCTTCTGGCAGGCACCTCGAAGTTCCCGAGCGACAAAGACAACCTGGGTCCGCGCCTCGGTTTCGCCTGGGACATTACCGGAAGAGGAACGTCGGTGATTCGCGGCGGCTACGGCATCTACTACGGCCGGATCATCAATTCGACCCTATTCAACGCCATCGCCAACGTCGGCAGCGCCAACAGCCAGTTCCAACTCTCCTTCCGACCGACCGACACCAGCGCGCCCCTTTACCCCAACATCATCCCATCTCTTTCCGGCACTCCCGCGAGCGCTCTAAACGTGGTCGAATTCGCTTCCGACACCCAGAACCCCCTCATCCACGAGTTCGACTTGGTCTACGAGCAGGAAATCGCCCGCAACACCGCCCTTTCCGTTTCCTATCTGGGCAGCATCGGGCGCAACCTGCCGATCTTCCTGGACACCAACCTCTCGGCACCCACCGCCACGGCCACCTACACGGTTTCGGGCGGCAAGTTCAGCGGCCGGAGCTTCAGCATACCCGTGTACACCCTCCCGCGACCCAACCCCAATTTCGGTGCCATTTCCTCCATCGCGGATATCGTGAAGTCGAATTACAACGCCGTGGTCTTTCAGTTGAATCGCCGAATGACAAGCGGGCTGCAGGTCCAAGCCTTCTACACTTACTCGCGGGCCTCCGACAACGGCCAAAGCTCGACAACCTTCACCGCTACCAACAACGTTTTCGACCCCCGGGAGCTTTCTCTCGAGGAAGGCCGCTCCAGTCTTGACATGCGGCATCGCTTCGTCGCCGACGCCGTCTGGGCGCCCGACTACTTCAGCAAGTCCGGCAAGCTGGCCCGCGAGCTTCTCTACGGCTTCACGGTCTCCCCAATCATCACCATCGCCTCAGGCGCCCCAGTCACGGGAACGATTGCCGGGAGCCCGCCGTCGGCCGTTAACCCGGTCAGCTTTTCCAACATCAACGGATCGGGTGGAACCAACCGGCCGCCGTGGATCCCGCGGAACGATTTCCAGATGCCGCGGACGGCCGAGGTCGATCTCGAGGTGGGGAAGTCCTTCCAACCCTCTGAGGGCTGGAGTTTCCGGGTCTTTGCCGATGCGTTCAACCTCTTTAACCACGTCAACGTCACCGGGTTGAACTCGACGCTCTACAACGGCAGCTGTCCGAAGGGCTCAACGGCATGCACGCTAACCCTCAACCCCTATTTCCTGGTCCCGTACTCCTCGAGCAATACACTCACCGCGCAACGCCAGATTCAGATTGGGGCGAAGCTGACCTGGTAAATTCCTTCTCGACGAAATGGCCGGCGCTCCGCTTTGGCGGGGCGCCGGTTTCTTTTCGGGTGGGACCCGGCGTGACGCGGGGGCCGGGCCGGCTGAGGAGCCTGTGTGAGAACTGCCAAATGCCGCCCTCAGCGGCTAAAGCCGCGTTGATGACGAACGGCTTATGGCACGGCTGAAGCCGTGCCCTTGCGAAAGACTCGGTTGCCGCACAGGCCCGGAGGGCCTTGGCGTGGCTCGGCCGGCCTCCAGCCCAGGAGCGACTGCGTCGCCATGTCCGGTTGAAAGAGGCATGGCGTAGAGTTACGCTCTGGTCTCAGCCAAGGAGGTCCACAGGGGGCCCTCTCGAGCCAAGGTTTTGCAGGCGTCTGATACCGACGGATGGCGCAAGGGAGGGAGCCGGTCGAGCGGCCGTGCCCGGGGGAAGCAGGATCCGATGGGGAAGACTCCGTTCGAGGTTTCGAGAAGCCTGAGCCGGTCATGAAAAACGGCGACATCATCGGGACTCCGGTTTCCCGCAAGGAGGGTCGCAGCAAAATCACCGGACAGGCGCGGTATGTCGACGATATGGCTCTGCCGGGCATGCTCTACGGGGCCACCGTTCGCAGCGGGATTCCCCGGGGCAAGATCAATCGAATCACCTTTGGCCCGGGAATCGATTGGCATGAGTTCGCGATCGTCACGGCAAGAGATATCCCCGGGAAGAATTGCATCTCACTCATCGAAGACGACCAGCCCTGCCTGGCGGACGGGACGGTCAATCACCCGGAGGAGCCGATTCTCTTGCTGGCGCATCGGGACCGGGGTCTTTTGTCGCAAGCGGTTCGGGCGGTTTCGGTCGAATACGACCCCCTTCCAGCAATCTTCACCCTCGAGGAAAGCGAGCGGCTATCGGAAATCATCTGGGGCTCAGACAATACCTTCAAAACGATTCTGATCGAAAAGGGCGATGTGGATCGTGTGTGGGAACAGGCCGACCACATCGTCGAGGGGGAATACAGAACGGGGGCACAGGAACAGCTTTATATCGAGACGCAGGGGGCGATCGCGGCCTTCGATACCGACGGCCGCCTCACCGTGTGGGGCTCGTTGCAGTGCCCCTACTACGTGCACCACGCCCTGAAGAAGCTTTGCGGCATGCCCGCAGACCAGGTCCGCGTCGTCCAAATGGAGACGGGAGGCGCCTTCGGAGGCAAGGAAGAATACCCGTCCATGATCGCGGCGCACGCGGCGTTGCTCGCGCTCAAGTCCGGAAAGCCAGTCAAGATCATTTACGACCGCATGGAAGACATGGCGGCCACCACGAAACGCCATCCTTCGCGGACCCGCCATCGCACCGCAGTGGCCAAAGACGGCAAGATTCTGGGCGGGGAGATCGAATTCACGATCGATGGCGGGGCCTATGAGACGCTGTCGCCGGTCGTTCTTTCCCGGGGCGCGATTCATGCCGCCGGTCCTTATTACTGGCCCAGCGTCCGCGTCCGCGCCAAGGCGGTGGCGACGAATGCTCCTCCACACGGCGCCTTTCGGGGATTTGGAGCGCCACAGTCTCTTTTCGGGCTCGAGCGGCACATGGACCGGATCGCCGAGGTCCTGGGGCTCTCCCCGATCGAGATCCGGCGCCGGAATTTTCTCCAGCCCGGGCAAACGATGACGACCGGGCAGAGGGTCGAAGAGGAAATCGATCTCGGCAAGCTCCTGGACAAGGCGGTGGAGCTTTCCGACTATCAGGCCAAGAAGCAGAAATTCACCGGGGAAAACCAGGGTCAAGATTGCAGGAAAGGGATCGGCATCGCGGCCTTCCTGCATGGGGCGGGATTCACCGGGGCCGGGGAGCGCCATCTGGGCTCCGTGGCAGGGCTGGAAGTAACCGCCGAGGGCACACCGCGCGTGCTGGTTTCCAGCACGGAATTTGGGCAAGGGACAGAGACGGTGCTTTGCCAGATCGCAGCGGAGGCGCTTGGTCTGAAGTATGAGGACGTCGGCTTCGCCCAGCCCGATACGGCGGTCGTGCCGAACAGCGGGCCGACGGTAGCCTCGCGCACCGTCATGGTGGTGGGAAGACTGCTGGAGTGGGCGGCGAGGGATATCCGGCGGAAACTGACTTCGTGCGGCCTGCTCGGCGAAGGCTATTCGCCGGAAGAATTTCGGACCGCGTGCCGGGCGTATGCGGCCGAGCACGGCCCTTTGCGATCCTTGGCCCAGTACCAGCCACCGGACGATCTTGTCTGGGACGAGGAGAACTACCGCGGCGCGGCCTATGCGGCTTACGCGTGGGCGGTGTACGTTGCCCAGGTCACCGTAGACCTCGCGACGTACAGCGTATCGGTGGACGATTTCGTTGCCCTGCAGGAGGTGGGCAGGGTGGTCAACCCCGTGCTGGCCAAGGGGCAAATCCTCGGCGGAGTGGCGCAAGCGATAGGCTTTACGTTGTTTGAGAAGGTGATTTGGGAAAAGGGGCGGATGCAGAACAGCCAGATGACGAACTACATCATGCCGACTTCCGCCGACTTGCCTCCCATTCGCGTTTACTTCGAAGAGTTGGCCAACGATTACGGCGCCCACGGAGCGAAGGGAATCGGCGAGCTGCCGATGGATGGACCCGCGCCCGCGATTCTCAATGCCGTACAGGACGCGCTCGGCGTTCCCTTCGATTCGATACCGCTGCTTCCCGAAGATATTTCGGAGGCGCTTTCGGCGGGAGCCGCGAAGCGGAGCCTGACTTCCCCTGCGAAGGTGGGACCGTGAGCGATTGCCCCCAGGGCCGGTCGAAATGCGAGATGGCTTTGCGGGTTAATGGCGAGCGGATAGTGGTGCGCGCTTATCCCATGGACCGTCTCCTGGACGTGCTGCGAGGCGAGTTGGGGCTGACGGGAACGAAGGAGGGGTGCGGGGAAGGCGAATGCGGCGCCTGCAGCGTCTTGCTGGATGGAACACTGGTGAACAGTTGCTTGATCCCCGTCCTTCAAGCCCAGGATGCCGAAATCCGGACGATTGAGGGCCTTCGCTCGGACTCGCGCTTCCAGGAGTTGCAAGAAGCTTTTCTGGAACTTGGCGCCGCGCAGTGCGGGATTTGCACGCCGGGAATGCTCCTCGCGGCTTTCCACCTGCTGACGAAGAAGCCTCAGCCGACGATCGAAGAGATCCGGGAGGGGCTGGCAGGGAATCTTTGCCGATGCACGGGTTACCAGCAGATCGTCGAAGCGGTGGCGGAAGCGGCTTGGCGGGGAACGGCCGTATGAGGGCGCATCCCGGCGATTACGAACTCGTCGCACCCGGCACTTTGCCCGCGGTGTTGTCGCTCCTGGCGCAGGAGCCGGGCGGATGGCTGCCAATCGCCGGCGGAACGGATGTGATGGTGCAGTACGCCGCGGGCGAACTCCCGGCGAGGAAGCTCGTCAGCATTTGGAATCTTCCCGAGCTGCGCAGGATCGAAGTGCTCCCGAACGAGATTCAGATTGGGGCAGGGTGCACGTACACCGACTTGAGAGAGCATGAAGTCGTCAGCCGGGAATTCGCTCTCTTGCCCATCGCCGCGAGCTGGACAGGCGGGATCGCCAACCAAAATCGGGGAACGATCGGGGGCAATATCGTGAATGCGTCGCCCGCTGGAGATTCTCTGCCCGCCCTGATGGCCTACGAGGCGGAGCTGATTCTGGTTTCGATTCGAGGCGAGAGACGCGTGCCCTACACCAGCTTTCACATCGATTACCGGAAAACACGACTCGCCCCCGCTGAACTCGTTCGGGCCGTGTGCCTGGAACGGCGGTTTTCCGAATACCAGGGGTATGCTCGCAAGGTGGGACCGCGCCGCGCCCAAGCCATCTCCAAGGTGTGCCTGGCCGCCTTGGCCCGGCTCGGCGACGGGGTGGTGGAGGATATCCGTATTGCCATGGGAAGCGTGGCGCCGGTTCCGCTTCGTTTGAGGGAAACCGAGCGAATCGTGAGAGGGCAACGGATCGATCCGCCGTTGGTGCAACTGGCGAGGCGAACGGCAGCAGCGGAGACCCGGCCCATCGACGACATTCGGTCCACCGCCCGATACCGCGCGGCGGTGGGCGGCAACCTTGTGGCGGAGTTTCTGGGGCGGCTGAGCGCAGGTAAAATCAAAGGATGAGGAGAGCCGATGCCGCGAGTTGCCTTCTCGCTGAACGGAAAGCCCACGACGGCCGCTTACGAGCCGGGAATGCACTTTCTGGAAGTGCTTAGAGAAGAGTGCGGCATCCATTCCGCGAAAGACGGATGCGCCCCCCAAGGTTACTGCGGCTGCTGCGCGATCCTCGTTGACGGGCAGCCGGTCCTCGCCTGCTTGCGCAAGCCGGAACAGATGGGGGGCCGCAGCGTTGTGACGCTGGAAGGCATTCCGGAAGCGGCGCGGGAAGTTTTGACCCGGGCGTTCGTCCAGGACGGGGCGGTTCAGTGCGGGTACTGCACACCGGGAATCGCGGTCCGCGCCTACTCGCTTCTCCAGCAAGGGCGCACAGCGGACCGTGACGCGGTAGCTAACGCCCTCTCGGGACACCTGTGCCGCTGCACCGGTTACACTCGCATCCTCGACGCGATCCAGACGGCCGGCGAGGCCTGGGAAAACGGCGGCCAGTTCCCGCGCCAAGGTCCACGGAAACCGCACTTTTTCGGGGAAGAATTGGGCCGAAAACGGAACCCCGCCTTCGCGACTGACTCGAACAGCTGCGGGATCGGACAAACGGCGGCCCGCTTCGGGGGCGCCACGCTGACGCTCGGCGAGAAACCGTACGTGGCCGACATGAGCGTTGCGGGGATGCTGCATGGCGCCGTGGCGCTCAGCGAATATCCGCGAGCCACGATCTTGAGTATAGATACGGCTCCGGCCCTAGCCCTACCCGGCGTCGTGCGCATCGTTACGGCGGCGGATGTTCCCGGCGAACGCCACGTCGGGTTGATCGTCAAGGACTGGCCCATCTTCGTGGCGGAAGGGGAAACGACTCGCTCGGTCGGCGATGTGCTGGCGATGGTTGTGGCCGACAGCGCCTTCCACGCGCGAAAGGCCGCCGAGCAGATTCAGGTGGATTACCACCCGCTCGAACCGGTGACCGATCCCGTGGCCGCGCTCGAGCCGGACGCGCCGAAATTGCAGGAGTCGGGAAACCTTCTCGAGAGTTGCGCATTTTCCCGAGGCGACGTGGACGCGGCTCTTGCCGCTTCGCGGCACGTGATCGAGCAGACGTTTGCGACGCAGCGCATCGAACACGCCTATCTCGAGCCGGAGGCCTGCCTGGCCCTACCGGCGGGCGACGGGGTGAAAGTGTACTCGCAAGGCCAGGGAGTTCACGACGACCAGCGGCAGATTGCGGCGGTTCTTGGCCTTCCTCTTGAAAAGGTGGAGGTCGAACTGGCCTCCAGTGGCGGCGCTTTCGGCGGCAAGGAAGACCTTTCCATTCAGGCGCAAACCGCGCTAGCGGCCCGCTTGCTTGCCCGGCCGGTGAAAACCGCGCTCACTCGCGAGCAATCGCTGCGGATTCATCCGAAGCGCCATCCCATCACACTCCACTACACCGTCGGGGCGGACGCCGAAGGACGCCTGCAAGCCGTTCGGGCGCGGATCATCGGCGATTCGGGCGCCTATGCGTCGGTGGGAGGAAAGGTGCTCGAGCGGGCCGCGGGCCATTCCTGCGGACCCTACCGGGTGCCCAACGTGGATATCGAGGCGAAGGCCGTCTATACCAACAACCCGCCGGCCGGAGCCATGCGCGGATTCGGCGCCAACCAAGCGAGCTTTGCCATCGAGGGCATCCTGGACCGATTGGCGGAGAAGGTGGGCATTGACGGCTACGACATTCGGGAGCGCAACCTGCTCGGGCCCGGCGACGCTTTTGCCACCGGCCAGGTCATGACCGCGAGTTGTGCGGTGCGGGAAACGCTCGAAGCAGTCAAAGAGGTATACAAGAATGCGCGGTATGCGGGTATCGGTTGCGGTATCAAGAACACGGGTATCGGCAACGGGATGGACGACACCGGCCGCGTCTTGCTGCGGGTCGTCGAAGGGGGCCGGCTGGAGATTCTGACCGGCTACACGGAGATGGGCCAGGGACTCTTCACCGTGCTGCGGCAGGTGGTGTGCGAGGAAACCGGATTGCCCGCCGATCGGATGGACGTGCGCGCCGCGAGTCATCTGGGGGTGGTCTGCGGGATGACCACGGCCTCGCGGGCGACCGCGCTCAGCACGGCCGCGGGCCAGCGAGCGGCGCGGCAATTGGCCGCCGATCTGGAGGGGCATCGGCTGGAGGAACTCGCCGGCCGGGAATATCGCGGCGAGTACGTATGCGATTTCACCGTAAAGCCGGGCACGGCGGTCGAGAATCCGCGGACCCACGTGACGTTCAGCTACGCCACGCAAGTGGTGATTCTCGATGACAGCGGCCGGATCACACGCGTGGTGGCCGCGCACGATGTCGGCCACGCGATCAACCCGCTGCAGTGCGCGGGGCAAATCGAGGGTTCGGTGCACATGGGCTTGGGCTATGCGCTCTCGGAGGATTTCCCGTCTACCGGCGCACGTCCCGATTCCCTGCGGCTGCGCGACCTTGGGATTCTCAAGGCGAAAGACACGCCGCAGATCGACGTGATTCTGCTGGAAATTCCAGACGAGGTCGGCGGCTACGGCGCAAAAGGCGTTGGGGAAATTGGCCTGGTGCCGACGGCCGGGGCCGTGGCCGGCGCGCTGCACGCTTATGACGGAAGATGGCGCTCGCGCCTGCCGATGCAGGATTCGCCGGCGGCCGCGCGGTCGGTGCCGAAGACCCGGCGCGGCGTTTTATAATGGCCGATTTTATGACCGAGACCGAACGCGGGAGCGGCGGCGGGCCAGGGGCAGGGGAGGCAACGTGGATATCGTAAAAGGAAACATGGGCTGGATTGAAGTGATCGTCGGACCCATGTTCTCGGGAAAGAGCGAAGAGCTGATTCGCCGGCTTCGCCGCGCTGAAATCGCGCGGCAGCGCGTGCAGATCTTCAAACCGGTGATCGATCGCCGCTACGCCGCAGACGAAATCGTCTCGCATTCCGGCCTGGGGATCGCTTCCGTTGCGGTCCAAGGCGCCGAGGAAATCCTGGCGAAAGTGGATGCGCGAACCGAGGTGGTGGGAATCGACGAGGCGCAATTCCTGGGGGAGCCGGTGCTCGACGCCTGCACGCGGCTGGCGAATCTCGGCAAGCGTGTGATCGTGGCCGGCCTCGATACCGATTTCCGCGGGCGGCCGTTCGAGCCCATGCCGCGCCTGCTGGCCGTGGCGGAAGAGATCACGAAGCTGCTCGCCATCTGCGTCCGGTGCGGCAATCCCGCCGTCCACACGCAGCGCCTGGTGGCCTCGGAAGACTTGATTGTCGTGGGAGCCGGCGGTACGTACGAGGCGCGATGCCGGCGGTGCTTCGAGCCGCTCCTCGCCCTTCAGCAATCGGAAGCCGCAGCCGGGAAACCCGCGCAGCCGGGCGCCCGGGAAGCCGAAGTCGAAGAGGCAGGCGAGCCCCGGTAACGCGCTTGCCCCGCGGCGAGAAGATCCAGTGGGAACTCCTATTGACACCGCGATGAAGCAAGGGTAGATTCACGCCGTCTCTTTCGGTGGGGGGAGGGTCAGGGTTGCTCCCGTTCTGGGGGAACTGTCGCGGCAAACTCCGAGTCAGGCTATCCCTGTTCCACGCCTCGTCCGAGATCACTTCGCACGGTGGGTGTCGGGCCCTGTGCGATCATTCCTTGCGTCGAACCAGCGTTGCCGCCTGTTCGGGCATGCGAAGGGGGTATAGGCGATGAGAAGAATCGTTCTCCTGGGCGCCGTAGCGTGGGTGGTTCTGCTTTCTTGCGGCCAGAGGGCGTATGGCCAGACCACAGGCAGTCTGTTGGGAACCGTGGTGGATAAATCCGGCTCTGCGGTTGCCGGGGCGACCGTCACGGCCACTTCGCAGGAGACGGGCGTATCGCGCCGTGGCGTGACGGACAGCACGGGCCATTACGTCATCGATTTGCTGCCCGTGTCGGTCTACACCGTTCGCGTCGAATACCAAGGCTTTCAGCCGGTGGAGTCCAAGGATGTCAGGCTCCAGGTGAATGAGCAGCGCGAGCTCGATTTTACGCTCTCACCCGCCACGGTGGTTTCCTCCGTGGAAGTTCAGGCGTCGGCGGTGGCCGTGACCACCACGAATCCGTCACTCGGGCAGGTGATTACGTCTCAACAAGTTTCGCAGCTCCCGCTGAACGGAGGCGATTTCGTCCAGCTTGCGACACTGACTACCGGCGCGACGCAGGAGTCGAATCCCAACAGCTTCTTTACCAGCGGCGCCGACAGCGAAGTCGCTGCCCGCGGCACATTTTCGCTTTCCGTGGGGGGCTCGCGCCCCAATAGCACGGATTGGCTGCTGGACGGCGTGGATAACAACGAACTCACCGCCGGCGGCATCGCCATTTTCTCGTCCATCGATTCGCTTCGGGAATTCAAGGTGCTCACGTACAACTATTCCGCCGAGTACGGCACTCGCGCGGGCCCTACGGTCCTGCTCACGACGAAGTCAGGCACGAACAAATACCACGGCTCGCTCTACGAATTTTTGCGCAACACCTCTCTGGACGCGAAGAGCTTCTTCGCCACGAAAGCCGAGAAATTCAACCTCAATCAGTTCGGTGGCTCCGTGGGCGGGCCACTCCGGAAGGGGAAGACGTTCTTTTTCGTGGATGGCGAGCAGAAGTACCAGCGGCACGGCATTGCCTTTACGGGACTCGTTCCCTCGGAGGCCATGCGCAACGGCGACTTCTCCGCGGACCCCTTCGGGAATCCCGTTTCCGGTCTCGTCATCATCAACCCCAACATGATCGGGACCTCGGCGAATCCCGCGGTTTATCCCAATATCTATTTTCAATGCGATGGCGCCGGCAATCCGATTCCCGGCAACCCCGACGGAAGCCAGCCGCAGGGCACTCCGTGCAACAAGATTCCCTCGAATCTAATGAACCCCATCGGCAAGGCAATGGAGGCACTTTACCCTCCCACGAACGCCAACAACGCGGCAGCCGGCATAAACTTCGTCAGCGAGCCCGTGCGCAGTTTGGACGATACCAAGTTCGACATTCGCCTGGACAACAGTTTCTCCAGCGCGGATTCGGCGTTCGCTCGTTTCAGCTACGATCAGGCGACTTCCTACGTTCCCGGAGGCGCGCCGGGGTTTGCCGAAGCTGGCGCCTTTGGCAGCAATCAAGGCATCATCAACCACGCCCGCAATATCGGCATCGGGGAAACGCACGTCTTTTCTCCCAACGCCGTCAATCAGTTTCTTGTGGGCTACAACCGCATTTTTGACTACATCACTTCGCAGGGCACAGGGAGTTGCGCCGCGGCCAAGCTAGGTATCGTCGGCGCCGACCTTGGCTGTAACAGCAGCAATACTTGCCTTCCCGGCGCCTATAGTTGTGGGCTGACTTCGACGCTCATGCTAGGCGGCTTCTGGTCCCTTGGGGATCGCGGCTATTCGCCGTTCCAGGGCGGCACCGGCATTTTCACCGTGGACGATTCTCTCGACCTGATTCGCGGTCCGCACGACATCCACGCCGGGATCGACCTTCGGGTTAACCAAATGAATGTCGGCACGGAAGCGTTTCAGGATGGATTCTGGATCCCGGGCGCCATCGGCAATTTCACGGGCTACAGCAGCAGCACGGTGAACATTCCCGGCAATCCGGAAGCGGATTTTCTGCTCGGACTGGTGGGCGTGGCCGAGCACGACCAAACCTTCAACGGCGCGGTCACCGGGCGCCGCTGGAAGATCTTCCGTCCGTACGTGCAGGACGATTGGCGGCTCACCAACGACCTGACCCTCAATCTGGGCCTGGCTTGGGACCTGACCTCTCCGATCACCGAAGCGGCAAATCGCATGGCCAACTTCGACCTGGTTAGCGAGAAGCTTCTCGTTGCCGGTCAGGGCGGCGTCTCGGGCTCGGCGGGGATACAACGGAGCTGGACCGCTTTTGAACCGAGGATCGGACTGGCGTGGAAGCTCTTTGGGAGCGACAAAACGGCCATCCGCGCCGGCTATGGCATTTTCCACGATTCCGCATGGAGCATGGGGGCCCAGGGGTTGTGGCAGAATCCACCATTTTTTGCCGAGAGCGATGCCTTTGGGCTTGCCGAACAGTCCGGAATCCCCGGCGCGGGTTGTCCCTCCGCCACTTCCTACTGCGCCACCGTCCTCGGCAATGGGTTCATCTCCGGCGCCAGTATCAACGGCTTCCCCATCATCAACGCGCCGCCAAATCTTGCGACGTTTACAGGCACCTTGTTCACTCAGCCCACGGATTTCAAGCTCGGCATGGTGCAGCAGTACAACGTGAACGTGGAAAGGCAAATCGTTGGCAACATCGTGCTCACGGTTGGCTATGCGGGTTCCAAGGGCGAGCACGTCCTGGTGTTTGGAAATGACATCAACACCCCCGGACCGACGAATTGCAGCCGCGGCACCATCGGTTGCAACCCGGATGGCACACCCTTCGTCCCGAACTATGGGGTTTCGAACGCCATCTTGCTCTTCGGCGACGTCGGCAAAACCACCTACAATTCCCTGCAAATTAAAGCTGAAACCAAATCGCTCAAATACGGCCTCTACGCGCTGGTTGGGTACACCTATTCGCGTACGTATGACAACGGCCTATCCGACGGGCTGGGCTCGGTGCTTAGCGCGCCCTATTTCCCACTGCCGAACTGGCAGCAGCTGGACTGGGCGCTCTCCCAGATCAACCTCAACCATAATTTCACCGCCAGCGCCATTTACGATTTGCCTTTTGGCAGGGGCAAGCATTTCGGCGGCAATTGGAATGGCGCGATGAACTCGGCTTTCGGAGGCTGGCAGGTGACTCTGATCGAGACCATCCACTCCGGATTCCCCGACCCATTGATCGACAGCGTCAACCTGTCGGGCGTTTCGTTCAACAACGGCGGCAACGCGAACAACTACAATCGCCCGAACCAGCTTGCCGATCCCACGAAAGCCGGCCCCGTGGCTGCGAACCCCACTTGTCAGGCCCCCGCCAGCTTGAGTGACTCCGGCTACGCCTTCAATCCCTGCGCTTTCGCTCCTCCTGCCCCGGGCTTACTGGGAAACGCCAACCGCGTGCCGGTTCTCGGTCCCGGGTTCATCAACACCGATTTTTCGGCCATCAAGCAAATCGACCTGCCGTGGGAAGGCACGGGATTGAGTTTCCGCGCGGAGTTCTTCAACCTGTTCAATCACCCGCAGTTCGGTTTGCCGGTAAATGACATCAGCGCTCCGGGGTTTGGCGCGGTCAACTCGACGGTGAATAATCCCCGGCTGATACAGTTCGGGCTGAAGCTGACGTTCTAGCAGCACGGTAGCAGGAAACTCGGGTGTCACGCGCCAGGGGCCTCAACGTCCCTGGCCTGTGCGCTCAACTCACTACGCAAGGGGGCAGCGGCTTGAGCCCCCAGCTTGGTGACGGAGACGCCCGCGGCGAGATTGGCGAACGCGCACGCCGAAACCATATCTCGACCTTCACTCAAGGCGACTGCGAGAGCCGCATTGAACACATCTCCTGCCGCCGTCGAATCCACAGCGCGAACCTTCGAAGCAGGCAGAAGCTTGGCACCCTCCGACTGAACCAACAGGCAACCCTGGTCGCCCAGCTTGATCACCACCGTCTTGGCTCCGCGTTCGCGGAGCTTACCGGCAAGTTCCGAGGCATGGCCCGGGTCGAGCCGCCCTGGCGTCCTGCCGCAGAGAATAGCGGCTTCCGTTTCGTTTGGAGTCCATACATCGACCACGTCGAAAAACTCGTTGGGAACGTCGCGGGCCGGCGCCGGATCGAGGATGACCATCGCACCCAAGTCCTTCCCCAGGCGCGCGGCTTCCAGCACGGATTCCACGGGGTTTTCCAACTGCAAGAGGACCACGGCCGCGCTTGGAAAGTATTGGCGCTCGGCCCTGACGTCCTCCGGCAAGAAGCGATCGTTCGCGCCAGGAACGATGACGATCGAGTTTTGGCCCTCGTCCGCCACAAAAATCAGCGCAATCCCGCTCACGCAGTCGGGAATGCTCAAAAGGCGCGTTGTGTCGCAACCCACTTGCTCGAGATTCAGCCTCATCTGCCTCCCAAAATCATCGCTGCCAACCCTTCCGACCATCGCCACGTCTCCGCCTAACCGCGACGCGGCGTAGGCTTGATTGGCCCCCTTGCCGCCAGGCTCGGAAAAGTAGGAGTGGCCGACGATGGTTTCACCCACGACCGGAATTCGCGGCGTGCAGCCTACCAGGTCCATATTCAAACTGCCGATCACGAGAATCTTATTTCCCATGTTTCTTCTCCCTAACAGGATGCTGCAAAAGGCTAGAGTGTCATGCTGAGTGGAGCATCCCGTCAACACGGAAACTGGGGTCGGGATCCTTGGCTGCGCTCAGGATGACGGTGTCCTGGGCGCGTTGCAGCATCCTGCTAAGGATTGGCGGGATGCTTCGGCGGCCGCGGCGGCCTCAGCATGCCACCTTGGCCTTTTGCCGTATCTTGCCGGGGACGATGCGCCCGTGGAGTTGGCTGGGTCATGAGATGAACGAAGAACCGGTTGAATTTTTCGGCGTCAACTTTGAGTTGAACGTGTACCGGCGGCAAAGCGGTGTCCGGCCGGTCCTCCCGCGTCCAGGCGAGCGTATTGCCGTAGCCAGGACCATGACTGACATCGACATCCAAGTACAACACCTTTTCCTCCGCGATCAAGCCGGGGTCCAACCAAGCCGCCGCTGCCAGTTCGTCCCACATGTAATCCTTCCCCGCCTTCGCGTAGCGAGCCAAGTACCGCGCCACGGGCGTTTTGGCTCTCGCAATCTGGCCGAGTATTTCCCGGGTGAAAAGCGTTTGGATCGACACGTCAACGGGCGTGCAGGTGATGCTCGGCCATGGCGCCCGGAGCACGATGTGAGCCGCTTCCGGATCAAACCACAGGTTGAACTCGCGTTGGGGATTCCGAGCGAATTCGGAGCCGGCGGCCTGGGGATTGATGCTGCCGCCCATGAAGACGAGCCCTTGCGTGAGCCGGGCAAAACCCGGATCCAACGAAATGGCGAGGGCCAGATCCGTCATAGGACCGCCCTCGAAAATCGTTACCTGGTGTGGATACTGATGCACCATTCGGAGCAGAAAGTGAGCGGCATCTTCGCGCAGAGGCTTTGTCTTGGGGCTGCCTTCCACCAAGGGGGGCACAACAAAGGGAGGATGCATCCATTGCGGGGTCCAGGCGCCTTGGTAGGAAACTTTGCCGTATCGTTGTTCCCACAGCTTGGTTCCCTCGATCGTGCGGAGCAGAGGAAACACGGCTCCGGGGACCACCGGAATATCGGTGCGGCCGATGAGTTCGAGCATGCGCAATGCGTGGTCCACTTCCTCATCTCGCCATTGGTCGCCCGTGACCACAGTGATGCCCAGCGGATCCACCTGCGGGGATTGGATCAGGACCAGAATCGCCTGGAGGTCGGTCCCCGCGGGTCCGGCAGCATCTTCGTCAATAATCACTTTCCGCGGTTGCTGCGTGCGCGCCTGCGCGCAGCTCAACGCCATGAGGACCGCGATCATGATGACGTGACGCCGGATTCTCACGATGCCGCTCCTTCCACAGGATCAGAATCAAGCAGAGCCAGAGTGGTATTTCCGTGGAGCTGTTGCATAACCGGCTTTCACCCGCCCTCAGGGGCTGAAGCCCCTGATTTCTAGCCCGCTTACGGCACGGCTGAAGCCGTGCCCTACAAAGATGGCGATCATGCAGCAGCTTCTATGCCTTCGCGATCACGCAGATGGCTGCTATGTAACAAACAAACATGAGTGTGAGGTAACCCCAGGCCTTCTTTCCGGCGCCGGAAAACTCCTTAAACACAAGCACTCCCCACAAGGCCGCAATCATGGGAGAGGATTGCCCGATCGCATAGGAAATCGCCATGCCCACAAAGCTTCCGGCAATGAAATTGAACGACCCGCCCAGGCCCCAAACGATCCCGCCGACCACCCCCAGGACATGGTTCGACGCGTCCGCGGAGCGGAAGCCGGAAAAGTTCGTCGGACTGCCAATCAAGGGGTGCCGCATCAGGTAAGTGTTGAAGACGATGCAGGAGGCCAAAGCCCCGAGAGAGAAGAAGACCATGATGGAGTAGGGCGTGAGAGCGTGGCCGGCCGTGATGGCCTTGGTGACGAAAGGGGCAAACGCCCCCATCAGGAGCCCGGAAACAATGTTGATGAGAATCCCCTTCCGCGAGACGGCGCGGCCGGAGGCGCTCAAGTTGTGGTAAGCCAAAGCGTCGAAGATGATGGCCGCGATGGCCAGGACGACCCCGGCGGCCAATAGGCGCGGATCGCCCTTCGGCTGGATCGCATAACTGAGCACCACCCCTTCAATCACCGCAATCCCAATGGAAATAGGAAAGGCGACGGCGAGACCGGCCAGCGCAATACCCGCTACCAGGAGCAGGTTCGCGATATTGAAGATGAATCCTGCCAGCAACGCAAAAAGGAGGTTGGAGGCATCGGCCGCTCGCACATTGGCCAAGAAGGGCTGCCCGGCCGCTCCCCGGCTCCCCAACGTAAAGGCGAATACCAGGGCCAGAATGACGACTCCCGCCGTGTAGTCCCAATAGAA
>JAJYLB010000058.1 GCA_021788095.1 Acidobacteriota bacterium
TCGTACATCTTCAGCAGCGCCGAAAACCCCGTCGCGTCATCGAAGAGGTACCCAATCGTGGCGACGGAGTCCGCATCTTGCGACGCGGAGACGCTGATGCCGCCGTAGGCGCCGCTCAGGCCGGCGGCCGTGACGAGTTGGCGGATGGAATAGCGATTCGTCGAGCCGGGCGCCAGCGTGACTTCCTGAGGCGCGCCCTTTCCGCTCGCGTCGTACACCGAGAGCACGGCCGCCACCGGTTTGCTGCCGATATTGGTTACGACCAGGTACCCGGTCGTCGTGTCTTTCGGCAGCCACCAAATGCCCTCCCGCGCGCCCGTCCCGTAACTCGGGAGCTGCCCGGAGGGATCCATGTGGAAGGCGAAGGGATGGCCAACGGCGAGGATCATCGCCATGGAGAAGAGGCTGGCCTCGTCCGGGGCGCGGTAACGCAGCACCATCGAGCCGTAGGTGCCGAGCAGGGACGCGCCGCTCGCGGCTGCCGCGAGATCAATGATTTTCACCTCGTGCGGCCGGACCACGACCGGCTGCAGCGGCGTCTCGACGCCGCTGGCCGAGCGAAATGCAGGCGTGACGGTCAGCGCACCGGAGGCTTGGTTGTTGCGCAACTGGATATCGGTGTCCCAGCCCGCCTCCGTCGTCCAGTAGGAGATGAACTGTTCCTGGTCGGCGGGCGCCGGTGCAGCCAGGGAGGGAGGAGAGGCCTTGCCTCCCGGGCTTTGCGCTTGCTTCGCCTGGGCCGCCACACGGCCGCTGGCCCAGAGAGGACGGAGAAACGCGCCGCCGAGGAAGAGTCCAAAGGCGGCTCCGAGCAGAAGGAGGAACACCCGTAATACGCGGGCGCGAAATCCCAAAACCGATGCCATGAATATCCCCCACGACGAAGATTTCCTTGGCTGGGCCCGGAAAGATAGCAGAAGAGTACCCCCCCCCCCGAGATGGAAGTCAAGAAGCAATTTCTGAGAAGAATTTGCCGAGGAAAATGCGGATGTTATGGAACTCTCATCTTGGGCGGAGGCCGCGGGGTGGAGAGTCTCGGTCCCGCGTTGGCCAAATCCGGATGACTCGCGGGGCCGAAGGTCGCTTTCCGGCCAGGCGTCGCCGGGATGAGAAAAGACGCCGGCGGGACCCCGATGGAAGCCCCGCCAGAACTCATCGGGGTGCAGACGCCGCAAATCGGGGCGAGCGCCCGCGGGTATCGGCAGCTACTCTTCTTTGAGCTTGCGGAGCATGAGTTCGCGGATGGCTTCGCGAGGGGATTTCTGCTGGTAGAGCACGGCGTACATCTGCTCGGTGATGGGCATCTCGACTTGCGCGCCGCGAGCCAATTCGACCGCGGCGGCTGTGGTGCCAACACCTTCCGCCACCATGCGCATCGACTGAAGGATTTCGGGGAGCGTGCGGCCGCGGCCCAGCTCGACGCCTACGGAGCGATTGCGGCTGAGGGGCCCGGTAGCGGTAAGCACCAGATCGCCGATGCCGGATAGCCCGGCGAGAGTGCGGGGCTGGGCGCCCAGGGCGCAAGCCAGGCGCGTCATCTCCGCTGCGCCGCGGGTGACCAGCGCCGCCAGCGTGCCGTGGCCGAATCCGAGTCCGACGCAGATGCCCGCGGCGATAGCGATGATGTTTTTCAGCGAGCCACCCAGCTCGACGCCTACGACGTCGTCGCTGGTGTACACGCGGAAAACGGGGCTGGAAAAGAGTTCCTGAACGCTTTGCGCCAGGTCCCGGTCGCGCGAGGCTGCCACCACGGCGATGGGATCTCCGCGCGCCGTCTCGAGGGCGAAAGAAGGGCCGGAAAGAACGGCGACGCGAGGCGCGCGCGGCGCGGCAACTTCCTCAATCACCTGGCTCATCCGCGCCAGCCGTTCGATTTCAATTCCCTTGGTTGCGCTCACGAAAGCCGGCAGGGGTCCGGCGCCGGCAAGCCCGATTCGGGCAAGCGCGGCGGAATAGACGTGGCGAGCGTGAGCCGAGGGCATGGCGCCGACGACGAGCGTTGCGTTCTCCACCGCCGCGCGGGGATCGCCGGCGATTGCGACGTTCGGGGGCAGCTCGAATCCGGGCAGATAGACGTGGTTGATCCGGCGCTCGCGCATCGCTTGCGCCAAGTCGGGTTCGTACACCCACAGCCGAATCGGCTGCTCCGGCGCCTTGCGCGCCAAAAGCAGCGCCAGGGCCGTGCCCCAACTGCCTCCGCCGAGTATGGCGATGCGGTCCATGCGGCATCACCGGCGAAAGGTCATGCGCGGCTCGGTGCCCGCCACGAGTCTCCGCAGATTCTCGCGATGCCGCCATAGGATGAGGACGGCGGCCAGAACTACGGCCACGGAGACGTCCGGCGCGGGGTGAAGACCGGGAGCGTAGAGCCAGTACATGGCCAGGGGAAGCAGCGCAGCCCAGAGGATCGAGCTGAGCGAAGCGTAGCGCCAAATCGCCATCGACGCTATCCAGACGAGCAGGTCCAGGGCCACCGCCAGGGGCGCGATCATCAGAAAAACGCCGATGGCCGTCGCGACCCCGCGCCCACCGCGGAATCGCAGCCAGACCGGATACATGTGGCCGACGATAGCGGCCAGGCCCGCCGCGGCGATGGGCAAAGAGAACCCGTGACCCAAGCGGATGGCGAGCCAGACTGCGGCCGCTCCCTTGCCGGCATCGAGCAGCAGGGTGGCGATGCCAGGGCCAAAGCCGGCGCTGCGCGCGAGGTTCGTTGCGCCGATGTTGCCGCTGCCCGTGCGGCGAATATCGCGGATGCCGGCGAGCCGGGCGATCAGATAGCCGAAGGGAATGGAGCCGAGGAGGTAGCCGGCGGCGATGGCAGCGATCGCGGTCGCGTTCATGGCGTCTCGGGTGTTCCGGGTTGCGAGTCTCTCATAAAGGCCATGAGGCTTCAGGGGCTAAAGCCCCTTGGTTTTGCCACCTTGAATGTCGGAGCTAAAGCTCCGACGCCCACAAGGACATGCAGCGAGCTTCTGGCTCATGGCACTGGCGCGAATACGTAAGTTTCGAGGCGCGTGTAGATGGGGCCTTGGGGCTGGAGCTGGCTCTGGTAGAGATGGAATTCGCGCGCCACCGTCCGGCCGAATTCCGGCACGGCGATCTGGACGATGGCCCGGCGCAGTTCGCCGCATTCCGACGGGTGGTGGAAACGCGCGAGGGTGAGGTGCGGCTGGAACTCGCGGGATTCGCGCGGGACGCCAAGGGGTACGAGGACGCGCTCGATTTCCGTTGCCAACTCGGCGAGCGTTGCCGGCGCGTTGACTCCCACCCAGAATACGCGCGGCCGGTGAGCGTTGGGGAAGAAGCCGCAGCCTCGATATTCGATCTCGATGGGAGCGGGCGCGCGCATCGGAGCGAGGGCGGGGCGAATGGCATCCAGCAAGCTGTCGGGAACCTCGCCAATGAATTTCAGGCTCAAGTGAGCGCCTTCGATCTGTACCCAGCGCGCCCGCGGCGCTTGCGCGCGCAGATCGCTCGCGAAGCGCGCAATCCGGCCGCGGACATCCTCAGGGACATCGATGGCCACGAAGAGCCGCATGGTTAGCTTCGCTCGTTCCGGCCGCGAAGCAGCCGACGGCGTAGCATATCGAGCGCGGTCTGCGCCGCCAAGTGGCGGATGCGGTCGCGATCGCCGCCGAAGAGAAAGGGCCGCGCTTCTGCGCCCGATTCACCTGCCAAGGCGATGTGCACCGTGCCCACGGGCTTCTCGGGCGTGCCCCCGCCCGGCCCGGCGATACCGGTGATGCCCAAGCCCAGCGTGGTTTCCGCCGACCGGCGTACGCCCTCGGCCATGGCGATCGCGACTTCGCTCGATACGGCTCCGTGCTGCTCGATGAGTTCGGCGGGTACGCCGGCCCAGATGGTTTTCATCGGGTTGCTGTAAGAAACCGCGCCGCCGCGAAAGAAGAGGGAGCTGCCGGGAAGGGAAGTGAGGCGGGCGGAGACGATGCCGCCGGTGCAGCTCTCGGCGACAGCGACGGTCGAGCCGGAAAGGGACAATTCGCGCGCCACGACTTCGTCGAGCGTTTCGCCCGTTGCGGAGACGAGGGCTTCGCCAAGCAAGGCGACGAGGCGAGCGGAAAGCTCGTCCAAGACACGCGCGGCCTCGGGGGCGTCCTCGCTCCAAATCGTGAGGTGGATTTCGATTCCTTCGCGCGTCGCCAGAATGGTGGTGGAAATCTGTTCGTACTGTTTGTAGGTTTCGGCGACGCGGTGATCGAGGCCCGATTCCGACAACCCCACGACGCGCAGCAGCCGGCGCGCCATGCGGCGGTTGCCGGCGCGGCGCTCGATGACCGGCCGCGCCTGCTCGGCGAAAATGCGCCTGGCCTCGCCCGGCGGGCCGGGGAGAAGCAAGATGGCGCGGCCTCTCGCTTCCACCCACAATCCCGGCGCCGTGCCCGAATCATTCGGGAAAACCGTGGCGCCTTCGGGCACGAGCGCTTGCCGCTCGTTGTTGGGCGTCATGGGTCGGTCCAGGCGGGCGAACCGATCGCGAATCTGGTGAAGCACCCGGTCGTCGCGGAGCAGCCGCCTGCCGAGCAGCTCGGCCAAGGCCTCGCGGGTGACGTCGTCCTCGGTAGGCCCGAGCCCGCCGGTGGCGATGACCAGGTCGGCGCGCTCGAGCGCCTGCGCGAAAGCCTCGCCCAGCGCCGCGCGGTCGTCGGGGACGACGCTCTTGTGAATCACGGCCACGCCCAACTGGTTCAATTCCTCGGTGAGGAAGAGGGAATTGGTGTCAGCGTGAAAGGGAGTCAGCAACTCCGACCCCACGGCAATGATTTCGGCAAGTCGCATCCCAAAGACAGTGGCTGGTGGCTAGAAGCTATTGCAAAACCTCCCGGCACAAGCTTCAGGGGCTGAAGCCCCTTCATTTTGGCCACTTTTTTGTCGGAGCTGAAGCTCCGACCCCGCAAATCGGGGGTTTTGCAATAGCTTCTAGTGACTAGCCGCCGAGAGGCAGGCCTTCGACATCCCAGTCGATGGCAAACAGGGCGCTGCCGGTGGCGAGCACCGCCCGCCGCGCCTGCAGCGCCAGCCCGACCAGACCCAATCCGCTCAGCACCAACTCGGCCCCGGCGTCCGGAGCGAGCCGCACGATCCCTCGCCGCCCACCGAGGGAAGCGGCGATGTAGAGATTCCCGGAGCGGTCGAAGGCCATTCCCTGCGGCCTTCCCAGCCCGCGGTAGAAGAGGTTCACCCGCCCCGCGTGATCGATCCGGTAGATGCGATCGAAGCTCGAAGTCGTCGGGCCGCTGACGTACAGGTCGCCTTCGGGGTTGAAGGCGAGGTGGTAGGCGGCGATGGAAGGCTCGATGGTGGCGAAAACCAGGATTTCGCGCTGGGGCGAGATCTTGAAGATGGTGCCGCTGCGGTCGCCGACGTACAGATTGCCTTCGCGGTCGAAGGCGAGTCCGGTGGCGATTCCCATCCCTTCCACCCACTTCTCTCCGCGTCCTTCGGAATCGATGCGATGGATGGTGCCGTCGTTCCGGCAGCTCACGAAGAGCGCGCCGGTGCGGTCGATGGCAAGGCCGGTGGGATTGGTCAATGTGACGGGGAGGGGTTTGACGGAGGCGTCGGGCGCGATCTTGTACAGGGAGACGGCAACCTTCTGCCCGCGCTGGCCGCTGAAGGTGACGTAGACATTTCCTTCCTCATCCACGGCGGGATTCGCTACGGGATGCAAACTATCGGCCACCAGCCGGCCCAGGGCCAGGGGAAAGGTACCGCTCTTGCCGCCTTCGGTTTCCACTCGGAGGCTGGGTCCCGCGCCTTCGGGGACGCGGGCAACGAGCAGGCTTTCGCCCCAGAGGAGGAGGCTACCTTCCGCCTCTCCGAAGCGCACCACGGGCCGCGTGCCGTTACTGGCTTGGAATCCGCGCCCGCGTACTTGGATATCGCCGCCCGGTATCGCCGCGCCGGGAGTGACCGTATCGATGTGCGGCTCGCTTTTGCGCTTCAGCAAGCTCTTTCCCCCGGCTCAGAGAAGGAATCGGTGAACCAGCCACAGCCCGATGGCCGCGTAGACTCCGGCCACCCAGTCGTCCGCCATCACGCCCCAGCCACCTGGCAGCCATTCGGCGCGCCGGGCGGGAAATGGCTTAAGAACATCGAAGCCGCGAAAAAGTATAAAACCCAGCAGCAAAGATTTCCAGTTGAGCGCCGCGAGCCCGCCGAGGAATCCGCCGTACGCGATCAGTTGTCCCGAAACCTCGTCGATCACGGCCGAGGGCGGATCTTTGTGCTGGAGGTAGAGCGTGGTGCGCGACGCCGCCCAGACGCCCGCGCCGGCAATCGCGACGTTGACAGCCGCATAAAGGGCGAGAAAACGGCCCGAGAGGGGGAAGCCCGTCCTGGCTCCGGCGCCCACCAACCATGCTAGCAGGCAACCTGCGCCGGCGCCCACAAGAGAACCGAAAGTGCCGGGAACGAGTGGCAGCCGGCCCACCCCGAAGACCGTGGCGATGGCCAGGGCGAGCCGCGGCTTGCGAATCCGATTTGGCGTTTCAGGCTCGGGGATTCTCATCCCAGCACGCGCAGAACTCCGCCGGTGGTTACCAAAGGCAGAGGCGCCGGCGGACGCGGCGCGTCCAGAAACCCTTCGACGCGGGCAACGAGATCGTAATCGGCGACTCGCAGAATGCGCGCGCGAGCCAGCCGGCCCGGTTGCGGCTGTTCGTCGCCGGGAAACTCGGTGAGGTAGACCTTGCCGTCGATGTCGGGGGCCATGCCCTCGAGCCGGCCTTCCCAAAGCCAATCGGCGTCGCGCGCGGGGCCGTCGAGCAGGACCCTGACCTGGGTTCCGACTCTGGCGCGGAGCTGGCGCGCGACGATCTTGCGCTGAAGCGCCATGAGCGTATCGCGGCGCGCCTGGATAATCTCCGGCTCGACTTTCCCCGGCAGGTCGTGGCTCGCGGCCGTCTCTTCATCCGAATAGCCGAAGACGCCCAGCCAATCGAATTCGGCCGCGCGCACGAACTCGCACAACTCGCCGAAATCCGCCTCGGTTTCGCCGGGGAAGCCGACGATTAGCGTGGTGCGGAGCGAGACGCCGGGAACGATGCGCCGGATCCGCTCGACGAGTTCGAGGAACGCGCCGGCGTGCGACCCGCGGCGCATCCGCGCGAGGACGCCGCGGCTGGCATGCTGGAACGGGATATCGAGATAGCGGGCGAGCTTGGGGTGCGCGGCGATGGTATCGAGCAGGCGGGTGGTGACGCGGTTCGGGTAGCAGTAGAGGAAGCGGATCCAGAACAACTCGTCGATGGCCGCCAGCCGCTCGAGCAGCCCGGGCAGGCCGTCGGACAAACCCAGATCGACGCCGTAGGCCGTGGTGTCCTGGCCGACGAGCGTCAGCTCGCGCACGCCGGCACGGGCCAGCGATTCCGCCTCTCGCACCACCGATTCCGGCCGCCGGCTTCGAAACCGCCCGCGGAGCTGCGGAATGATGCAAAACGAGCAGGGATGATCGCAACCCTCGTTGATTTTGAGATAGGCGGTATGCCGCGGGGTGGCGAGCAGGCGCGGCGTGGCTTCGTGATAGAGGTAATCCGGCAGGCGGCGGGCGGAATCGGCCCGCGGCTCGCCCGAAGGCCCGGGATCGTCGCGAATAGCGGCGAGTATTTTCTCCACTTCGCCGGTGCCAATAACGGCGTCGACTTCCGGAATCTGCTCGCGAATTTCGTTGCCGTAGCGCTCCACCAGGCATCCCGCGACGATCAGGCGCCGCGCGCGGCCTTTCCGCTTCAGCTCCGCCATCTCGAGAATCGCCGCGGTCGATTCCTCCTGCGCGGGAGCGATGAAGCTGCAGGTGTTGACGATCAGAACGTCGGCATCCTCCGCGCGCGGGGTGATTTCGTACCCGTTGGCGCGCAAGAGTCCGAGCATGACCTCGCTGTCCACGAGGTTTTTCGGGCAACCCAGGCTGACGAGTCCTGCTTTGGGCATGGGGAGTGTGCGCGCGGCCGCCGGCAAAGCGGCGAGGCCGCAGCAACCGCTTAGTATAGCAGCCGCGCTGGCTCTGCCCGTGCGCCCTCCGCGGCCCGAAAAGCTTTAACGCAGAGAACGCAGAGACGCTCTATGCCCTCTGCGTGAAATCTGGGGACACGGAGGACACGGAGAATCTGGTTCTGATTGCCGCTGGCCGAGGCGGGCACTCCTGGTGGCGTGCGAGGTGGAGTTCCGAGGAATCTCAAATTGAAGATTTGAAATTTCAGAGAAGACACTGGGGCCGAGACCGGAAACCTGGACGGGTCGGCCGGGCCGTGCGGCACGGGACACACAAAACCGCGCGGGCAGGAATGCCCGGGCCACAGGGCGCCAGAGGGTCGCCACTACCGCCGCGACCGTGCTCGGAATGCGTTGCCCGAAGAACCTGCTTCAAGCGTCACGATGGCATTCCCTGAGGGCGTCGAGAGCGGCGGCGGCGATTTTGCGCGAGGCGCTCGAAACGGCCATGCGCGAGACTCGGTCGAGCGGCACGGCGCGGCTATAGGAAAGCGAGGGCAGGGAATCGACGAAAACGAGCCACGGCTCGATCGTAATCTGGCGATAGGTGACGCTGTGCCGTAGCTCCGGCAGGGCTTGCCAGCGCCAGGTTTGGAGGTTATGAGCGGGCGAAGCAGCACAGGCATTCCTGCCTGTGCGGGGCTGGCCTTGTTTGGACGAAAAGCGCACAGCCAGGAATGGCTGTGCTACCAGGGCGGCGGTAAGGCTTCGCTCCAGCCGCCTCCGTCCGCCCTCGTGGACTACGGCGCGCCAGGGTTCCTCGCGGCCGTCGCTGGCCGACTCCTGCGCGGGGAAATGCCACAGGCGCGAGAAAATCGGGGCCAATTCGCCCTCGGACACCTTCGCTGGGCGTTGCAAGATCCTCGCCGGCCGGGCTTCAGGGGCTAAAGCCCTCGGATTCGGGCCGCGTTTTGTCGGAGCTGAAGCTCCGACCCCCGAATGCGACGGGGGTTGCAGCCATCTGTCAGACGCCGCGAGGCCGGGTGGGCTGGAACGCACGAGGAGCGTGCGGCCGCGGCTGTCGAGGAAGACGGCGGCGGCAACGCGCAAGCGAACGAGCGCCTGCTTCCGGCGCCGTTCGGGGAGCTGGCCGGCGATGCCCAGCCGGAAAGCCTCGCAGCCGGCTCGGACCGGGCAATCGCCGCAGTGCGGCTGCCGCGGAGTGCAGATCGTCGCGCCGAGTTCCATCATCGCCTGGTTCCAATCGCCCGGAGCCTCGCGGCAGAGCCAGCGATCGGCGATGGCCTGAAGCTCGTTCCAGCGCGCGGGGATGCGCAAGTCCCCGGCGATCGCTTCGCGCCGGGCAATCACGCGGGCGACATTTCCATCGAGCACGGCTGCCGGCTGGCCATAAGCGATGCTCAGAATGGCGCGAGCGGTGTACTCGCCGACGCCCGGAAGCTCCCGCGCCGCTTCGAGCGTTCGGGGAAACCTGCCACCATACTCCTTCACGACGATTTTCGCGGCGCGATGGAGGTGGCGCGCGCGGCGGTAGTAACCGAGACCCGCCCAGGCTCGCAGAACGCGTTCGGCGGGGGCTCGCGCGAGAGCGGCGAGAGAAGGGAAGGCGCGGAGGAACCGGCGGTAGTACGGCAGGACGGTTGCCGCGCGCGTCTGTTGCAACATGACCTCCGAGATCCAGACGCGATAGGCGGTCGACGCGCCGCGCCAGGGGAAATCGCGCCGAGACGAACGGTACCAGCGGAGCAGCCGCCGCTCGAATTCGCTTCTTCGGTCACCGCGCTTTTCGCGTGCCATGGCTCGAACCAGTTGCAGAACCCCTTATCGCCCGCCCTCAGGGGCTAGAGCCCCTGATTTTTAGCGACCTTCATGGCACGGCTCATCCCGAAGCTTCGGGACGTGCCCTACACGGAAGCAGATTTTGCAACAGCTTCTCGCCATTCCACCACGCCGCGCGCTTCGAGACAAGGCAGTGCATCAGTCCATGCGCTGCGCAAAGGCGGACCAGGCGTCAGCGTCCGCGCGGAGTGGGGGCACGCGGTAGCGTGCCCCTACTGGAGCCGGCTTAGCCGCTGCTCAAGACAGGGGCGGCTCGAAATGGGAATCCTCGGGGGGTATAATCCCGCGGGGAAGCACTCATCCTAAGCGGCAGTCCGGCAAGGATGCGCCGGGCGGCTCGCTCATTTCGTCGATTCCGGGAGGCCGTTCATGAGTCCTGAAATAGCTCGCCGTGATTTCTTGAAAGCGATTCCAGCCGGCTTGGGAGCCCTGGCCTTTGCCTCGAGCGGGCTTTCCCTCTCGAGCGCCGTCGCTCCGGCGGCCACGATCCGCCTCCAGAAGTTCGAATACGAAGGCGTGCGCCTGCTCGATAGCCGCTGGCAGAGGCCAATCCAGGACGCCCGCGATTACTACTTCTCCCTGCCGAACGACGACATCCTGCACGGCTTTCGCGCGGCTGCCGGCTTGCCCGCGCCGGGCCGGCCGCTGGGCGGGTGGGCGCGGATCAGCGCGGACGGCTTGCTGGGCGACTGGACGAGCGCAATGGCGCGGCTGTCGCGGGCGACGGGCGACGCGCCCTTGCGGGAAAAGGCCGTCTACCTGACGACGGAATGGGCCAAGACGTTGGGGGCGGATGGGAATCCGCACGTTTTCGAATTTGCCAAGCTGAATTGCGGCCTAGTCGACATGCACCTATACGCCGGCGACCCCCAAGCCATTCCCCTGCTCGAGCGGTCGACGGATTGGGCGGCCCAACATATCAGCCGCGAGCGCTTGCCAGCCGACAAGAATAGTTGGACCGTCTATTCCGGCCGGCCGGGGGAATGGTACAAGCTGGCGGAAAACCTCTATCGCGCCTATCTCGTGACCGGCGACCCGAAATTCAAGGACTTCGCCGGAGTCTGGCTCTACCACAGCTATTGGGACAAGTTCGCCGCAACGGACGATCCTCCGGACGCCCACGGCGTTCACGCCTTCAGCCATTGCAATACCTTCAATAGCGCGGCCATGCACTACGCGGTGACGGCCGACCCGAAATACCTCCGTATCATTCGCAACGGCTACGACTGGTTCCAAAATCGCCAGTGCTACGCGACCGGCGGCTACGGCCCCAACGAAAGGCTGATGGCGCCCGACGGCAGCCTGGGCAAGGCGCTGGACACGCGCACGGATTGTTTCGAGACCGAATGCGGGTCGTGGGCGGGCTTTAAGCTGTCGAATCATCTGCTGCAATTCACCGGCGAGGCCCGCTACGGCGATTGGATCGAGCGGCTGCTCTACAACGGCGTGGGCGCGTCGCTACACATCAAGGACCGCGGCCGGAACTTCTACTACTCCGATTACCGTCCAGCCGGCGGCATCAAGGTGTACCGGTGGGATAATTTCACTTGCTGCTCGGGCACCTACTTCCAGACTCTGGCCGACTACTACGATCTGACTTACTACCACGATCCCGCCGGCCTCTACGTCAATCTCTACCTTCCCTCCGAGGTGCGCTGGCCTTACCAGGGCCAGGAAATCAAGCTCACGCAGCACACGGACTATCCCATCGCGGAAACCGTGACCGCGGCGCTCGACATGGAACGCAGCGAGGAGTTCGCGCTCCACTTCCGCGTGCCCGCGTGGTGCCAGGAGATGTCGTTGAAGGTGAATGGCGCCGCCGCGAATGTGGCGGCAAAGCCGGGAACCTGGGCGCGCCTCGCTCGCCTATGGCGGCCGGGCGATACCATCGAGATTCGAATTCCCCTGCGTTTCCGCATGGAGCCGGTGGACCGCCAGCACCCGAACCGCATTGCCGTGGTGCGTGGACCCGTGGTGATGGCGCTCGATGCCGATTATCACGATCCCGACTTCGAATTGCCGGCAACGGATGACGAGCTGAACCGGTGGCTCGTTCCCGAAGATCATCTCCAGGAAGCGCACTTCACCACCCAGCCTGCCGTCCCCGGGATGTTCCGCGTCGAACGGCCCGACGGCCGCAAGGTTCGATTGATGTTCCGGCCCTTCTACGCGTATGAAGAGGGGTTTCCGTATCAGATGTACTTCGATCGAAGCCGGTGGCCGTATTCGCTCGGCTACGAGCCTGCCTGCAGCGCTTGCCGGGCGTAGCCGGCACCTGCTCAAAGCGGAACGCGATCCAGGGGAACGATAAACTGGATGCCGGGCGCCCGTTTGGTTCCCAAACGCCCATCGTTCGTGATGAAAAGGTCCGTGCCGGCAGCCGAAGCGCAGGCCAACTGGATGGCGTCAGGAGGGCGGAGGGAACGATCGCAGCGGAGAGTCGCGTATATTTTGGCCGCTTTCGCGTCGAATGAAGAAAGCAAAGCCGTCGCGGCGATGGCCTGCTCGTACCGCAAAGCGAGCGCCTGGTCGCCCTTCTCGACAGGCTTCACAAGTATCTCTCCAAGCGTAAGCGTCGAGGTCAGGAGTTGGTCGCCTCGCGCCAACATGGACCGTCGAAGTTCCTGCACTCGCTGGGACAAGCGGCCGTAGTCTTCAAACAGGTAAATGAACAGGTTGGTGTCCCAAAAGATTCGGCTCATTCCCAACCTTCTCGTAGCCGACGCACGTAGTCGTCGGCGTGTTCCTCGGCCCATAGGTTCTTTCCCGATCCGGTCAGGGCGAGCAGGGGATCTTCTTCCGGCGCAGCTCTCTGCGCGGCCGCACACCAGTCCCTGTACCAGCTTAGGAGCCCCTCATAGGCTTTGGGCATTTCGTAGGTTCTCGGAGCGGACTTCCCGGCACCGCGAGCGGGATGCTGAGGATCTCCGTGACGAAAGAGCCGCCGTCGGCCAGGCGACGTCTCGAAGAGAATCCGGTAGCGCGCGGGACTCGGAGGACGATTCGCCACGCAGTGGCGCACAACGTGCATATAAACGCCTGCCCGTACCACCTCGGTTAGCGCCTCCCGCGCCACGCGTTCCATGATTTCCTGAATGGTGAAATCGGCACGTTCCGGATGGTCGCGGTGAAGAAGGGCGGTGGCAATCCACACCTCATCGGCAATCTTGACGTCGGGCTTTGGAGTGGTGGTGAGCACGGGTGTTCTCTCCGGTACAATGTTAACATCAGTGAGTATGTAGCAACAGCAGAACATTTGTACATGTTCAACTTCCTTTGCCAGCCCTTCACCCCTTTGAACGGTACGTGGCAGGTTTTGCGCCTGCTCGAGGGCGAGGGTCGCCCGCAGACAGGAAGCTCGTTGGGGGGATCGCGATAGTCGCGGTGGGATTGTAGCCGCATACGCGGCGGCGTATATTGGAATTATGTTCGGCAGTGGCAGGTTCGGGATCCTGCTCGCCGTTTATGCGGGGAGTTTACTCGTCTGGGGGGCCGCGGGCGGACAAGCTCGCCCTCTCGTCCCGAATCCCGAAACCTCGGGACGGGATTCGGGACGAGCGAGCACACGGAAGCCGCCACTTCCGAAGCGCTGCGAGGAACATGCCGCGACACGTCCCGCCCGCAAGGTCTACCTCGACAAAGTCACGTTTATCGGCGACTCCGCCCCGTCGGGCATCGGCGAGGATAAGATCGCTGCTCTGCTCGAGAAGCGCGCTCTCGAAAGCGGTCGCAACTGGCTTGGGCCTGTGGGAGCAGCTGCGCGGGAAGCGTGGCAGGACCAGGGTTATTTCCAGGCAGTGGTCCAGCTACAGCCGCAAGTCACCAGTTCGAGTGCGACCGCGCTACACGTTGTGCTCCGCATTCGCGTCGATCCCGGGCCGCGCTACCGTGTGGACGAAGTCCATATCCGCGCCACGAATCCCGGCCGGAAACTCTCTTTTCCCGAGCAAACGCTGCGCGAGATGATTGGCTTGTATCCGGGCGAAATCCTGGACTTGGGCAAGGCCGACGGGGGTCTGGCGAAGATCCGCCGACTCTACGCTTCCCACGGCTACATCGACTTTACGGCTACGCCAGGCTTCCAGATCGTGAACGCGACCGATCGCATCACGCTGGCCTATCTCCTGGACGAAGGCAAGCAGTACCGCGTAGGCGCGCTCGAGATTCTCGGGCTGGACAAGTACCTCGTGCCGGTGCTCCGCGCGGAACTACTGCCCGGCAAGGTTTTCGATTGGAGCCGGGTTGTCGATTTCTATCGGAGCCAGCAACCAGGCCTCGCGCCAGGGGTTTCGCCGGAAGACGACGAAATTTTCCGCGATGTGAAAACGGGCAAGGTGAATCTGGTCCTTGATTTTCGCGCTTGCCCGGGATCTCCCGTCCGAGCCTCAACGCGAAGCAATTACTGAAGCCGGGTGCTTGTTGTAGACTAGTGCGGCGGCCGGGCGATTAGCTCAGTGGTTAGAGCGCTCCCCTCACACGGGAGAGGTCCAAGGTTCAAGTCCTTGATCGCCCACCAGCCTTCGCCCGCTCCCGAAGCTTCGGGACGCGGGCTTCGGCTCGGCGAGCGAGCCTCCAGCGACGCGCGGGCCTGGGCTCGGCGAGCCAGCCGATGAGTACATTTCTTTGCTGCGTGCAGTTCCGGCCGGCTATTCTTTGTCGTAGACCGCGAATACGCGAACCCGTTTCCCCGCAGCGTTGGTTCCGAGAGAAGTTACCGAGATGGTCTTTCCGTCGGCCGAGACGACTCCTCGTACGCGAGCGATGATCGTGGCTCCGCGCTTCGGAGTGACAACCAAGGTGCGGCTGCCCACTCGCGTCATGGCCACCGTGACGCCCTTATCGCCGACCGTCACCGGATAGTAGTGGCCGTTGAATTTGCCCGTCCACTCGGTATGGACCGGCTTGCCGGTAGCGTCCGTGCCATCGCGGGTTTGCTTGATGTCTTGCCCTACGGCTTCAAAGGCAAGTTTGGTGATTTTCGCGGCCCCCGAGGGGATCTTGGACTTTGCCTCGTTCAGCGTCCACGTGCCGAGGAAGGGGTTCGGGCGCTGCGCGTAGGCGATCCCGATGCCGAGAAGGCTCAACGATAGAATCCATGCAATTCGCTGGGGTTTCATCCTATTCCTCCCGATGGAATTACCACTTTGGCCCGATGGATGACCGCAGTATACACCCCTGGTTCTCTCGGAAGCATTCTTTCGCCGGCGCGAAGCGAAGCAGATCCTTCGGCCGCTGGACGACGAGGTAGGGCATCGGCCCGTGCGCCTGGCCTCAGGATGACAAGCCCTTCTGCGGGCAACCGCGCTGTGCCAACGTGGCGCCGGCGCGAAGCGGCGCGCGGCGTGCGTTCGCTTCGCCGTGCTACCATCTCCGGCTGATGCGCACGGGAATCATCGGCTTGGCCGGCGTAGGGAAAACGACGCTGTTTCGCATTCTGACGCGGGGCCGCGCGCCGCAAGCCGGCAAACACGGCGAATTGCACGTGGGCGTGGCGCACGTGCCCGACGCCCGCCTGGACAAGCTCGCCGCGCTCTACAAGCCGAAGAAGGTGACCTACGCCTCGATGGAGTATCTCGACGTGGCGGCGCTGGCCGGGGAAGCCGGCCGCGATTCCGCGTTTCTGGTCGAATTGCGCGAGGCCGACGCCCTGGTCAACGTCGTTCGCGCCTTCGACGATCCCTCGAATCCCCCGCCCAGCGGCAAGCTCGATCCCCGCCGCGACGCCGAAACTCTCGACCTCGATCTAGTGCTTTACGACCTCGAACAGGTGAGCCGGCGAATCGAGCGGATCGAGAAGGATTCGAAGAAAAAGAAGGATCCGAAGCACGAGCACGAACTCGCGCTGCTCGGCCGCTGCCGCGCCGCGCTCGAAGGCGAACGGGCGCTCCGGGAAATCGACTTCTCACCGGAAGAGGAAAAGCTGCTCACCAGCTTCCAGTTCCTCTCGCGCCGGCCGATGATCTACGCGGTGAATCTGAATGACAGCGAGGCCGGCGATCTCGACGGCGCCGCCGCGCGCCACGGACTCGATCCCGCGAGCGCCAAGCCGGGCACGGCCATCGTGCCGCTCTGCGGCAAGGTGGAAGCCGAACTGGCCGAGTTGCCCGAAGCCGAAGCGGGGGAGCTGATGCAGGCCTACGGCCTGGCGGAATCCGGCCGCGACCGCCTGATTCGCGCCACCTACCATCTGCTGGGTTGGTTCTCGTTTCTCACCGCGGGCGAGCCGGAATGCCGCGCCTGGACCATTCGCCGCGGGATGACCGCTGTCGAAGCCGCGGGAGCGATTCACAGCGACATCCAGCGCGGATTCATCAAGGCGGAAGTGGTGAATTGGGAAGAGCTGATCGCGGCGGGAAGCTGGGCCGCCGCGCGCGAGGCGGGGCAGCTGCGGCTCGAAGGGCGCCAGTACGTGGTGCGGGACGGCGACGTGATTCTCTTTCGCCACAGCGGGTGAGGCGTCTGGCATAAGGGCCGAAAGGCAAAAGCACAACACAGAGGGCGCGGAGGTCGCACGGAGGGCACGGAGCAGCCTGCAGGATTCCCCCAGGCCACAAGGTGGCCAGAGCTTGTTTTTCTGTGAGAGACGTCTTGGGCCGACCAGCGGGCACGACTGGATTCCCGCTCCCCGCCTTCGCGGGGGACTTGCTCGCGCGGGAATGACCGGGAGCGGGGCGGTGGGCGGGAGGCAAATCCCGATGCTTCGGGACGCGGGCAGGTCCCGAATCCCGAACGTTCGGGACGGGAGCCCGCGCCACACGATGCACGACCAGGGCTGAAGCCCGTGCTACTTGATTGCGGCCGAAGACGGCGCTGTGCTACGGGCGCAGGGTCAAAAGTGGCGCGGCCGCAACTTTCCGCCGGCGCGGGGGTTAGGGGATTGTGGGGGGGGTGGTGCCGGTGCACCGATGAGCGAGCTACAACTTTCGGCGAGAGCGGCGCTTCTTTACAATCGAGGGGCCATGGAAGGCACCGACATCGAACTGATGCTCGGCGTCAAAGCGGGCGACGAAGCTTGCTTTGAACGGTTGCTGGCCAAGCACCGCGCCCCGGTCGTCGCGTTTATCTACCGGCTCGTGCACGATCGCGGCGAGGCCGAAGACCTGGCGCAAGAGGCGTTTCTGAGGGTGTTCCGCGCGCGCAAGTCCTACACTCCCGACGCCAAGTTCACGACCTGGCTCTATCGCATCGCCACCAATCTGGCGCTGAATTCGCTGCGCAACGGCCGGCGCCGCCGAAACGACGTCTCGGTGGATGAAGCCGGCGGCGAGCAGAGGCCGCCGATGGACGTCGCCGATCCCGCTTCGGCGATCGAGGAGCGGCTCGTCGAGCGGGAACGTGCGAGAACGATCCGGCTGGCCGTGGACGCCTTGCCGGAGAAACAGCGCACGGCCGTGTTATTGCACAAGTACCAAGACCTGCGGTACGAGGAGATCGCCCGCATCCTGGGCTGTTCGGAAAGCGCGCTAAAATCGCTGCTTTTCCGCGCCTACGAAACGTTGCGCGAGCGTCTCGAACCGCTCGTCCCGGGTCTTGCGGCACCGGGAAAGGGGATCGGAACATGAGTCGCAGTTGTAAGGAAATCGAATCGGCGTTGCTCGCGGCGGTGGATGGCCGCGCGAGCGCCGGAGAACGCGACCGCGTCGCCGTTCACGTCGCGGGCTGCGCGACGTGCGCGCGGCGGCTGGAAGATCTCCGCGGGGTCTGGACCTCGCTCGATGCGCTGGAAGCGGTAGAGCCTTCGCCCGCCTTCGATGCGCGCCTGCGCGAGCGGCTCGAAGCCGGCTCCCGAGCGTCCCTATGGCCGGCTTGGTTCCCGGCGCGAGCGCGCTGGGCCGGGCTCACGCTGGCGATGGCGGCGGCGGCCGTCGCTCTCTGGTTCTCCGTGCGCCCCTTGCGCCATCGGCCCGCGCCCGCAAGCGTGGAGAATCCCGCGGATTTCGCCGTGGTCAAGAATCTGCCGGTGCTCGAGAACTACGATCTGCTTTCCAATTTCGACGCGCTCTCCGCGCTTCCCGGCGCGCAAACGGCCGCGCCAGAGGAGCAGCAACCCGTCGACTGAGCGTATGAAGCTCCCACGGCGCATCTCCGGCTTCGCGCTGGCGCTCCTGGTGGCGCTGGCCTGCCCGGTCCTCGGAAGGGCGCAACGACGCGCTCCCCGCCCCGGCGGCGCGCGCCGTGCGGCTGGCCCGGGGGTCCTTCGTCCCCGCCCAGGGCCCGGATTTGGCGCGGCGCGGCAGCTTCCGCCCAACTGGCTGGGACGCTTGCACAAGATGTCTCCGGAAGAGCAGCAGCGATTCCTCGAAAACAATCGGCGTTTCCGTCAACTTCCCCCCGCGGAGCAGGGAAGAATCCGCGCCAATCTCGAGCAATGGAACCGGCTGACGCCGCAGCAGAAGCAGATCATGAATCAGCGCGCACGGATCCTTCAGCGCCTGTCGCCCGAGGAGCGGCAGGAGCTTCGGCAGGTGGTTCTGCCGCAATGGCAGCATCTGCCGCCCGCCCGGAAGGGGGTACTTGTCCGGAAGCTGCTCGCCCTGCAAATGCTGAGCGACGCGCAACGGGAGAAGAGGCTCGCGAATCCCCATTTTTTGAGCGGGCTTTCGCCGGCGGAGCAGAACCTGCTGCGCGAAATAGCCAAACTGAAAGTGGGTCCGGGCGGGGGACCTTAGTTGTTCTCTTTTCTTTCGACTAACTCTTAGAATACAATCGCGGCTGCGTGGTACTCCTACCTTCAAGTTCCACACCACTCGTGGGCAGTAAAAGGTAGCGAAACCCCAAGGATTAGTGGTATACGTTTTTTCGCGGGGAGTTTTCCACAGGTCATCGCAACTATTTGCAAAGCCTCTCACTATTTTTCTTGACTTCATTCCGGCTGAAACTAAAATGGTGGACCAAAGTGGGCAAAAGTAGAGGTTAGTGGAGAGGAAGGGAACGAGGGCCCCCTTCCTCCCCACACTTAAGCAGCTGGGGCAACGAGGGAGAAGTGAAACGGGATGTTACGCGGAAACCATCCGGCCACTGTAGACGCGAAGGGGCGTCTGAAGATCCCCACCGGCTTTCTCCCCGAATTGCGCAAGCAGGGCGACGATTTCTACGTGACGAGCGAGGACGGCAGCTTGGCGAAGATTTTTCCGCTCAAGGAGTGGGAAGCGATCGAAGAGAAGCTCGCGAAACTGCCTTCCTACAACCCCGCAAAGCGGAAATTCCTGTTGCGAACCAGCTACTACGGGCAAGAGGTCAAGTTGGACGCGCAGGGGAGGATCCTGCTGCCCCAGAAGTTGCGGGAGTCGGCGCACTTGTTGGGGGATGTCGAGGTGATAGGCCACGACGCGCACTTGGAGGTTTGGAGCAGCAGCAGGATCGAAGAGCAAGAGATCCGCGGGGATCCGTGGACGGGTAAAGACTTCGAGAATTTGGGCGGGTTGGGTATCTGAGCTTGACCGTATGGCATGAGCCGGTACTGGCCGCGGCGGTTGTCGAGTGGTTGGGGATACGGCCGGACGGGACGTACGTGGATGCGACGGTGGGAACGGGTGGCCACGCACTGGAGATCGTGCGGCGGCTGACCACCGGGCGGCTGGTTGGGATGGACCGCGACGCGCAGGCTTTAGAGCAGGCGCGGGAGCGACTGAGGGATTACGAGCGGCAGGTGACTCTGGTGGAAGCGAACTTTTCGCGGATTGACGAGGTGGCTGGGGAGATGGGGCTTGCGCCGATCGACGGGCTTGTAGCCGATCTAGGCGTCTCCACGCTCCAGCTCGACACCGCCGACCGCGGCTTCTCCTTCCGCCATGCCGGTCCGCTCGACATGCGCATGGATCGAAGCTCGCCACTCGCAGCGGAAGACCTTGTGAATCAAGGGAGCGAGCGCGAGCTGGCCGATCTGCTCTTCCACTTCGGGGAGGAGCACGAAGCGCACAGGATTGCCAGGGCGATCGTTCGGGCGCGGCCGATCCGCGACACCGAGCATCTGGCGACGGTTGTGGCAGGGGCCCGGAAAGCCAAGGGAAGGCAGAAACTGCATCCCGCGACAAAAACGTTTCTGGCGCTGCGGATAGCGGTGAATCGAGAGATGGAGGAACTCGAGCAGTTTCTTTTGCGGGCCCC